>NZ_JBZDPU010000007.1:0-251253 GCF_058270075.1 Mycobacterium shunyiense
GCCGAAGAACTCGACCGACTACTGTCAGACCCGTCCACATTCGTTGCAGCCACCGCCTGAATCCAAGCCGAGAAGAACGCGCCCTGAGCGCAGGCTCGACGGTTCTAGGCTGCTTCGTCCGCGAAGCCCGGAACCAGTTCGGTGGCAATGGCTTTCATCGGCACATGCGCGTCCAGCTGACAGCACATGGCGATCGTCGAGGCGATCACCCGCAGCGGAATGGCCAGGTTCGGCGGCAGATCGAGCTGGCGGGCTGTCCTGATCTGGGCCACCCAGTTGTCCATCTGACCGGCCGCCATCCGCTGAATCCAGCGGCGGTTGTAGTGGAACACGTCGACCTCGATCGGTTCGACGTACTGGCGCAACATGTCGTCGACTTCTTCGATCGAAACCTGTTGGCCCTTCTGGATGAAACCGGCTTCCTCCATGGTGGGCAGCAGGTCGTCGTAGTTCTTGTCCCGGGCCAGCCGGATGCACTCACCCAGCGCCGTCGGGAAGCCGTCGGGCAGTGGCGCGACAGCACCGAAGTCGATGACGCCCATCCGCCCGTCGGGCAGAAGCATGAAGTTCCCCGGATGGGCATCGCCGTGCATCATCTGCAAGCGCTTGGGCGCGTCGAAGGTGAGTTCGGACAGTCGGGTGCCCATCAGGTCGCGCTGTTCGGGTGTGCCGTCGCGGATGATCACCGACATCGGGATGCCGTCCATCCATTCGGCGATGACGACCTTCGGTGCGCTGGCGACGATGGCCGGAATGCGGAAGTGCGGATCGTCGCGGTACGCCTTGGCGAACGCACGCTGATTCTCTGCCTCGAGCCGGTAGTCCAGCTCCATGTCGGTGCGTTCGATCAGCTCGTCGACGATGCCCTGGATGTCGACGCCGGGGGCCAGCTGCTTGAACACGCCGACCAGGCGCTGGATCGTCTTGAGGTCCGCGCGCAGTGCCTCGTCGGCACCGGGGTACTGGATTTTGACGGCCACCTCGCGGCCGTCGGACCAGACCGCCTTGTGCACCTGGCCGATGCTCGCCGAGGCCACCGGGGTGTCGTCGAAGGAGGTGAACCGCTCCCGCCATTTGGTGCCCAACTGTGCATCGAGCACGCGGTGCACCTTGGCGGCCGGCAGCGGGGGAGCCTCGCGCTGCAGTTTGGTCAGTGCTTCGCGGTACGGCTTGCCGTACTGCTCGGGGATGGCCGCCTCCAGCACCGACAGTGCCTGGCCCACCTTCATCGCTCCGCCCTTGAGTTCACCGAGCACGGCGAACAATTGTTGAGCGGCCTTGTCCATCAGTTCGGCAGTGACTTCGTCCTTGGACTTGCCGGTCAGACGCTTGCCGAAGCCCAGTGCTGCCCGTCCGGCCATGCCGCCGGCCAGACCGGCCAGCTTCGCATTCCGTGCGACGCTTCCCCGTTTGATGTCGGTCACCAGACCATCATCCACGATGCTCCTGAATGCGCCGCAACTAACTGGCAACATTCGTTTTCAACACGGGCAGTCGGGGTGACGGGACCAATGCCTGGCGGCGATCGCGTACCCGTCGGCGTCGAGTTCGAGTGTGGTGTTGAGTGTCGGCGGCGCCTCGGGCGCAGGCTGGGTATCCCCGGAATGGCTGACGGCACGGATCACCAGATCGACCTGACGCATTGCCAGGGCGGCGGTGGCCAGGATGGTCGCGCGGCTGGCGCTGCCCACGGCACCTCTGAGCTGGGTGGCCACGGCCGGCCACGCCGCGTCGCGATCGGCGCGGTGCAGATCGGCGCAGTGCAGGCAGCTGGTCAGGCCGGGGACCACCAGCGGCCCCACCAGACCGGCGCCGTCGCGGACCCGCACCGGCAGGTGGGCGATCCCGCCGCGATGCAGTTCTTGCAGCAGCCGCGGGTCGGACATCTGGTAATCGGCCAGCACCACGAGGTCGGTGGAGGCCGCGACGTTTCTGGTGTGGGGGTGCGTGCTGTGCCTGACCCGAGCGCCTGAGCAGCGCAGGCCGTTGGTCAGGAGTTCCGACAGCGGTCCGCGGCCGTGCACGCGGATGGAGGCCGACCGGGTCGGCTGTGGCGGCGCGGCCGTCAGCGTCGTGAGCATCCCCGCTTCGGTCAAGGCGCCGATGAGCTCGTCGATCCCGTCGGCGTCATCGTCGAATATTCCTGCAGCCGTGAGTAATTCGTTGTGAGTGGCGCCGGCCTGCAGTTCCCGCAACAGATCGGCCAATTGCGCCTGGCTCATTCCGGCCGGCGGCCGCACCAATACGGCGCGCCGCGGATCCCAGCCCAACTGAACAGAGTCGTCGGGGCGCAGCAGGATCGGACGGCCTGCGGCGAGCACGTAGCGCGTCATGCGATGACTCTGCCACGGCGGCCGACACCGCCGTTTCAGTTATCCACAGGCCGTGCGGGGGTCAGGCCTGGCTGTCGCCGTCGCCCTTGGTGTCGTCATCCTTGGTGTCGTCGTCGCCACCCTCGCGCTGCTCTTTCTCCAGGTCGGCTTCTTTTTCAAGATCAGCCAGAGCCTGTTCGAAGGCACTGTCGATGCCGCTGGTGTCGCCGCCGACCATCCGGTCGATGAAGCCGGCCGGCTCGTCGAGATCGGCGGCGCTCGGCAGCAGGTCGGGGTGCTGCCACACGCTGTCGCGGACATCGGTGCCGACGGCCTCGGTGAGCCGTTCCCACAACACCGCGGCTTCGCGCATCTTGCGGGGGCGCAATTCCAGGCCGACGAGCGTGGCGAAGGTCTGCTCGGCGGGTCCACCGGTGGCGCGCCGCCGGCGAAGCATTTCGGCCAGCGCGGAGGTGCCGGGAATGCGATCGCCCAGTGCTGCGGTGACGACGGTCTGCACCCAGCCTTCGATGAGCGCCAGCAGGGTTTCGAGCCGTTCCAGCGCGGCTTCCTGTTCGGGTGTGGCCTTGGGCTCGAAGATGCCCTGGTTGAGCAGCTGTTCCATCTCCGACGGGTCGCCGAGGGAGGCCGGGTTGAACCCGCGGGCGAAGTCCTCGATGCCCGACATGTCGACCTTCATGCCCTTGGCGAAGGCCTCGACGGCGCCGAGCAGCTGGCTCGACAGCCACGGCACATGGCTGAACAGCCGGTGGTGGGCGGCCTCGCGGGCGGCCAGGAAGGTCAGGATCTCGCTGCGCGGACGCTCCAGCCCCTCGGCCAGAGGTTCGATGGCCTCGGGCATGAGGGCCGCGACTCCCTTGGGGCCCAGCGGCAGGCCGACGTCGGTGGAGGTCAGCACCTCGCGGGACAGCTTGCCCAGCGCCTGGCCCAGTTGGGAGCCGAACGCCATGCCGCCCATCTGCGACATCATCGCCAGCAGCGGGCCGGCCATGCTCTTGGCCTCTTCGGGCAGCGCCGACGCCCACACCGAGGAGATCTGCTCGGCCACCGGGTCACACAGTCGCTTCCAGGTGTCCAGCGTGTTGTCCAGCCAGTCGCTCGGGGTCCACGCCACCGACCTGGTGGTGCCCGCGGGCAGCGGGGTGACCCCGTCGAGCCAGGTCTCGGCCAGGCGTACCGCGTCCGCGACCGCGCCGGCGGTCTTCTCCGGCACCGGGGCGACGAATCCGATCGAGTTGGACGCCAACTGCCGGGCCAGGTCGTAGTTCACCGGACCGGATTGTTTGCCGCCCATGGCGCCACTTGCGCCGCTGAACATCTCCCCGAGCTTGGTGAAGATCTGCCCGAGATCGCCCATGTCGAAGTTGGCTCCGCCCATGCCGAAACCGAACGGATCCGACCCCGGACCTGGCCCGGAGTTGCCGGAACCGGATCCCGAATCGGGGTCCTTCTTGTCTTTGTCTCGGTCGGGGTCGTTCCCGGCGGAAAAGCCGAAGGGCAGGTCAGCCATACCCACAACGGTACTCATGACGGGGTGCCCGGGTGTGCCTGTGGGTCACGCTGTGGGTGAACACGATGGTTCAGGCTTTACTGTGGGCGGCGTGAACAGGCGGATTTTGACGCTGCTGGTTGCGCTGGTGCCGATTTTGGCGTTCGGCGTCCTGCTGTCGGTGGTGACGGTGCCCTTCGTCTCGTTGGGGCCGGGTCCGACGTTCAACACCCTGGGCGAGGTCGAGGGCAAGCAGGTCGTCGACATCCAAGGCCCCGATGCACACGTCCACCCCACGGCGGGGCACCTGAACATGACCACGGTGTCCCAGCGTGACGGCCTGACCCTGGGCCAGGCGATGGCGTTGTGGATGTCGGGCCGTGAGCAACTGGTGCCGCGCGATCTCGTGTACCCGCCGGACAAATCCAAGAACGAGATCGACGAGGCCAACAACTCGGATTTCAAGAGGTCCGAGGACAGCGCCGAGTACGCGGCGCTGTCGTTCCTGAAGTACCCCGTGGCGGTGACCGTGCAGAGCGTCACCGATCCGGGTCCCTCGGCGGGCAAGCTGCGCGACGGTGACGCGATCGACGGCGTGAACGGGGTACCGGTGGCCAACCTCGACGAGTTCCAGGCCATCTTGAAGAAGACCAAGCCGGGCGAGCAGCTGGTGATCGACTTCCGTCGCAAGAACGCTCCGCCAGGGGTCGCGACGATCACGCTCGGGGACAACCCCGATCGGGACTACGGGTTCCTGGGCGTGGGCGTGCTCGATGCGCCGTGGGCCCCGTTCGCCATCGACTTCAACCTGGCCAACATCGGCGGCCCGTCTGCCGGGCTGATGTTCAGCTTGGCCGTCGTCGACAAGCTGAGCACCGGTGATCTCAACGACGGCAAGTTCATCGCGGGCACCGGAACCATCACCGGTGAGGGCAAGGTCGGGTCCATCGGTGGCATCACGCACAAGATGCTGGCGGCCAAGGAAGCGGGCGCCACGGTGTTCCTGGTGCCGGCCGACAACTGCACCGAGGCACGTTCTGCGCCCCAGGACGGCATGGAGTTGGTGAAGGTGGACACCTTGACCCACGCCGTCGATGCATTGCACACGATTTCTGCCGGTGGCGAACCGCCTCGTTGCTGAAACCCGCGCGCAGCCTGTGGATGACTAGAGTTGTAGAAAATCGGGCGGCCCCGTCGGGCATGCCACGAGTCCACCGAGGCTGAAACGGGAGTTCACGAGTGGGGATGCGGCCCGCGGCGAGGATGCCGAAGCTGACGCGACGTAGCCGGGTACTGATCGGCCTGGCACTGGTGGTAGTGCTGGCGCTGTTGATCGGACCTCGGGTCGTCGACGGCTATGTCGACTGGTTGTGGTTCGGCGAGCTGGGGTACCGCTCGGTGTTCACCACAGTGCTGGCCACCCGGCTCATCGTGTTCCTCGTGGTCGGCCTGCTCATCGGTCTGGTGGTGTTCGCCGGCCTGGCCCTGGCCTATCGCACCCGTCCGGTGTTCGTCCCGGCGGCGGGCCCGAACGATCCGGTGGCGCGTTACCGGACCACCGTGTTGGCCCGGCTGCGCTTGTTCGGGATCGGGGTGCCGGTCTTCATCGGCCTGCTGGCCGGTGTCATCGCGCAGAGCTACTGGGTGCGCGTGCAGTTGTTCCTGCACGGCAGTGACTTCGGGATCACCGATCCTCAGTTCGGTCGGGATCTGGGCTTCTACGCGTTCGACCTGCCGTTCTATCGGCTGGTCCTGACGTATCTGTTCGTCGCGACCTTCCTGGCGTTCGTCGCGAATCTGCTGGGGCACTATGTGTTCGGCGGAATCCGTCTCGCCGGTCGCAGCGGAGCGCTGAGCCGCGCTGCGCGCATCCAGCTGATCAGCCTGGTCGGCTTCCTGATCCTGCTCAAGGCATTCGCGTACTGGCTGGACCGCTACGAGTTGCTGAGCAATACCCGCGCCGGCAAGCCGTTCACCGGTGCGGGCTACACCGATATCAACGCCGTGCTGCCTGCCAAGCTGATCCTGCTGGCGATCGCCCTGATCTGCGCGGTGGCGGTGTTCTCGGCGATCGTGCTGCGTGATTTGCGGATTCCGGCCATCGGCGTGGTGCTGTTGCTGCTGAGCTCGATGGTGGTCGGTGCAGGGTGGCCGCTGATCGTCGAGCAGTTCAGCGTCAAGCCCAACGCCGCGCAGAAGGAGAGCGAGTACATCAGCCGCAGTATCACCGCGACCCGGCAGGCCTACGGGCTCACCGACGACACGGTGACGTACCGCAATTACGAGAGCAACGGTCAGACCACCGCTGCGCAGGTCGCTGCGGACCGGGCGACCACGTCGAACATCCGGTTGCTCGATCCGACGATCGTCAGCCCCGCGTTCACCCAGTTCCAGCAGGGTAAGAACTTCTACTTCTTCCCGGATCAGCTGGCCATCGACCGCTACGCCGGCCCCGACGGCGGTCTTCGTGACTTCGTCGTCGCCGCACGCGAACTCAATCCGGACCGGCTGATCGAGAACCAGCGCGACTGGATCAACCGGCACACCGTCTACACCCACGGCAACGGCTTCATCGCCTCGCCGGCCAACACGGTGCGCGGTATTGCCAACGACCCCAACCAGAACGGTGGTTACCCGGAGTTCCTCGCCAGCGTCGTCGGTGCCAACGGCAAGGTGGTCTCGCCCGGGCCGGCACCGCTGGACCAGCCCCGGGTGTACTTCGGGCCGGTGATCGCCGATACCGCGGCCGACTATGCCATCGTCGGCAAGAACGGTGACGTCGACCGCGAATACGACTACGAGACCAACACCGACACCAAGAACTACACTTACTCGGGCACCGGCGGTGTGCCGATCGGTAACTGGCTGGCCCGGTCGGTGTTCGCCGCCAAGTTCGCCGAGCGGAACTTCCTGCTGTCCAACGTGATCGGTGAGAACAGCAAGATCCTGTTCAACCGGGATCCGGCCGAGCGGGTGGAGGCGGTGGCGCCGTGGCTGACCACCGACACATCCGTGTACCCGGCGATCGTCAACAAGCGAATGGTCTGGATCGTCGACGGCTACACCACGCTGGACAACTATCCGTATTCGGAGTTGACGACGTTGTCGAGTGCGACGGCCGATTCGAACGAGGTGGCGGTCAACCGACTGGCACCGGACAAGCAGGTGTCCTACATCCGCAACTCGGTCAAGGCCACCGTCGATGCGTACGACGGCACGGTCACGCTGTACGCCCAGGACGAGCAGGATCCGGTGCTCAAGGCCTGGATGAGCGTGTTCCCCGGCACGGTCAAGCCGAAGGCGGACATCTCTCCGGAACTGCAGGCGCACCTGCGTTATCCCGAGGATCTGTTCAAGGTTCAGCGGTCGCTGCTGACCAAGTACCACGTCGACGACCCGGTGAAGTTCTTCACCAACGCCGACTTCTGGAATGTGCCGCTCGATCCCAACCCGACGGCAAGCAGCTATCAGCCGCCGTTCTACATCGTCGCCAAAGACCTGGTGAACAACAATGGTTCGGCGTCGTTCCAGTTGACCAGTGCATTGAACTGGCTGCAGCGCGAGTTCTTGGCGGCCTATGTCAGCGCCAGCTCGGACCCGGCGACCTACGGCAAGATCACCGTGCTGACGATCCCGGGCGAGGTCAAGGGTCCCAAGCAGGCGTTCAACGCGATCAGTACCGACACCGCGGTGACGCAGGACCTCGGTGTGATCGGACGCGACAACCTGAACCGGATCCGGTGGGGCAACCTGTTGACCCTGCCGGTGGCCGACGGTGGATTGCTTTATGTGGCACCGGTTTACGCGTCACCGGGAACCAGTGACGCAGCCTCGACCTATCCGCGGTTGATCCGGGTGGCCATGCTCTACGGCGACAAGGTGGGTTACGGCCCGACCGTCGGTGCCGCGCTGACCGAGCTGTTCGGGCCGGGTGCCGGCGCCACCGCCACCAATGTGGCCCCCACCGACGGCAAGCCGCAGTCTGCCGCGACGCCGGAAGCGGCACCGGCGGCGCCGCCACCGGCCAATGCCGACGGCCAGGCGCCCCAGGCGGTCCCACCGCCGGCCGCCGCAGTGCCGCCAGGTGAGCCGGTGCAGCTGTCGCCGGCCAAGTCCGCGGCGCTCAAGGACGTCGAGTCGGCGCTGTCGGAGGCACAGGATGCACAGCGCAGTGGCGACTTCGGTAAGTACGGGCAGGCGTTGCAGCGCTTGAACGATGCGATGAACAAGTTCAATACCGCCAAGTAGCCCTAACGCACGCGAAAAGACGCGTAGGTACCGCAGATCTCGGGATTTCGGGTACCTACGCGTCTTCTCGTGGTAGTTGCCGCGCCGAATATTGGTGCATCACCGGGCCGCTCCGGTGGGTGACAATGGACCAGTACTCGGTGGGCGGTTGGCGGTGGGGAGTCGCTGGTGGCGGTGACGATTTCGCAAGTGCTGGGCAGCCATCCCGAGCAACTGGTGTCGGCCGCCGGTGATGTGGCCTCGGCAGCGGGTGACATCGACAATCAGATCGCCCGCGAGCGCCTGCAGTTGACCCGGTTGGCGTCGGACTGGCGCGGCACCGCGTCCGACACCGCGCAGGGCCACGCCACCGAGATGTTCGGCGATCAGGAGCTCTACCGCGACAGGCTCAAGTTGCTGCACACCGCGATGTCCTCCGGTGGTGCGGAGCTCGGCAGCATCCGCACCCGGGTGTCGGATCTGGTGTCGAGTCCGGAGGCGGACCTGTTCGACATCTCCGACGAGGGCCGGGTCTCGCTGGGATGGCGGCTGAAGGCCCTGGTGGCGGTCTATCCGGTACTGGCCCTGAAGTGGGGGATGCGTCGGCTGGCGTTGCAGACGTCCATTCAGACCGCGTTGGCCGAATTCGACGCGGCGGACAAGTCGACGGCCAGCAAGATGGACCGGATCAACAAGGGGCTCGTGAAATGAAGCCTCGGGCCGTCGGCTGCGTGACATGAGTGACGCCACGCTCTACGTCGATGAACAGACGATGCGGGAGACGGCGTCCACCTTCGACACCGCGGGCCATGGCGTCAGCGGCAATCGCGCCGGTCCGGTCATCTCCGGTGCCGCCGGGGCGATGCCCTCGCTGGCGGTCGGGGCGGCATGCGGGACGGTGGGATCCGCACTCACCGAGCAGGCCAAGATGCTGGGCGGCGATGTGACGGTGTACGCGCAGAAGCTCCGGGTGGCCGCCGACCGTTACGAGCGCGGGGATGACGAGGCGGCCGAACGCATCGACTTCACCGGGACGGCCGAGCTGCCCGACGCCGGTGAGCATCCGCCGGTCACTGATTACGAGAAAGCGTTGCGTGATGCCGGGCTTCTCACCGGCCCGGTGGTGCCAGGATCCAAATACGCTCAGTGGCTGGAGAATGCGTCCAAGCACGGGGTCGACCCGCAGACCATGGTCGACATCGCCCGGGCACAGAACATCACCCCGCAGTCGTTCGACGTGCTCAACGGACTGCAGGAGGTCAAGGACAAGGACGGCAAGTCGTTCTTCATCCTGCCGCCCGGTACCAGCAAGGAGGACGCGAAGAAGGCCGTGGTGATGACCTACATCCTCAACGCCGGCACCGACTACGACGCCGCCGAGGCCGGTGCGGACGGGAAAGTGGGCACCGCCGACGACGTTCACAACGATTTCGAGGAAACGCCCTACTCGGCTTCCGAGGTGCAGCGCATCATCGACCGACAGAACGCGAACTCCTGGAGCTATGACCAGATTTTCGACAAGGGCGGCGGGGGATCGTTGGCCACGACACCCAACGGCATGCTGATGGGGTTGGGCGGGCCGGTGATGGACAAGATCGGCGTCCACGGCGGTACAACCTACGGCGACGTGTTCGTGATGAACATCGACGGATCCAAGGATCCGGCTGCTCAGCTGAGCCAGATCATCCAATCGGGGGCCAACTGGGGACAGGATGACAGCGGTGTGCCGTTCCAGAGCACCCTCGACCTCGACCGCCTGTTGCACCACGAGGAGCGCCATTCCGAACAGTGGGCCCAGAAGGGATTCGCCTGGATGGCACGGGATTACGGGCTGGGTGCGATCATCGAACAGAAGACCGGCATCAACCCGCTGGAACGCGATGCCGGCTTGTCCGACGGGGGTTATTCGTGAGGTCCTGGCTGGCCGTGCTGTTGACGCTGCTGGTGGCGGCGGGGCTCACCGCTTGCCGGACCGGGGACCGCCCGTGGTCGGATGCCCCGTTCGCCGCCCCGATGCGACCGGCGTTCGGTGCCCGGGTCACCGACGGCAAGCTGGAGATCTGGATGCCGCCGGGCTGCGCCGGGGTGCGGTCGGCGGAGGTCGGGTTCGGATTCGGCCCGAAGCTCGTGTTGACCGATCCCTCCGGTACGGCGACTCTCGACCGGTTCACCGTCGGCGGACCCTATCCGGGTCTGACCGTGACGGAAGCGCCGCCGCCTGACTTCGATTGGCGCACAGAAGAATATTTGTTCCTCAATGTGCAGTCCACACCCGGGGGGTATCCCGCGACCGCTCGGACGGCCGAGATCGTCGCCGGATCTGACAGTCACCCGGCCGACACCTTCTACTTCGAAGGCGTCGGTTGGCTCGACGCCGCGGGTGTGGCGGAGAAAGAAGGCAAGGAGTTCGCGGGGGTGTGTACGCCGCAAAAGAAGTGATGCGGCTCAGGTCTACTGCCGCGCCACTGCCTCTCTGAACTGGCCGCCAAGTCAACGCCAAGTCGGCTAGGCGATGCTGTGTGGCGAGTATCTTGCACGACTTTCTGCGCTCATCTTGAGAGGACCCCGATGACCCTGACCGATGTCGCCCACGACGGCCTGGACGACGCGTTGAAGGGCCTGCGAGCCCACGTCGCCGCCCCCGTGGCCCTACCTGGGGAAGCCGGCTATGAACGGGCCACCCCGTGGAATGCGGCGGCCGTTGTCGAGCCTGCCGCGGTGGTGCTGGCGGCCACCGCCTACGACATCGCCAACACCGTGGGCTTCGCGGCGGCCAGAGGCTACCGGGTCGCCGTCCAGGCCACCGGCCACGGCGCCATGGTGGTGGCCCCCGACACGATCCTGGTGCTGACCTCTGAGATGACCGGTGTCACCGTCGATCCCGTGGCGCGTACCGCGCGGGTGGCGGCCGGGGCCACGTGGCAGCAGGTGCTCGACGCGGCCGCCCCGCACGGTCTGGCCGGGCTGGGCGGTTCGGCCCCCAGCGTCGGCGTGGTGGGATTTCTCACCGGCGCAGGCATCGGGCCGTTGGTCCGCACTTTCGGGTTGTCGTCGGACTACGTGCGGTCGTTCGAGTTGGTCACCGGGGCGGGCGAGTTGCTGCGCGCCACGCCGGAGGAGAACGCGGAGTTGTTCTGGGGGCTGCGCGGCGGAAAGTCCACGCTGGGTATCGTCACCTCGGTCGAGATCGATCTGCTGCCGATCGCCGAGTTCTATGGTGGCGCGGTGTATTTCGACGGCGCAGACGCCGGCGTTGTCCTCCGCGAGTGGGCGGGCTGGTGTGCCGACCTGCCGGAGTCGGTATCGACATCCATTGCACTGCAACAGCTCCCGCCGATGCCCGGCGTTCCGGAACCGTTGGCCGGCCGCCTGACCGTGGCGGTGCGGTACGCGGCCGTCGGCGATTTCGCCGAGGCCGAGCGGTTGCTGGCGCCGATGCGCGCAGTCTCGACCCCGGTGCTCGATACCGTCGCGGTGATGCCCTATGCCGCCATCGGCGCCGTGCACGCCGACCCGGTGGATCCGATGCCGATCTTCGAGCACCACACGCTGTTGCGGGAACTGACCGCGGAGACGGTCGAGGTGCTGCTGGCCGCGGCCGGGCCTGATTCGGGCTCGGTGCAGACGATTGTGGAAGTCCGGATGCTGGGCGGGGCGCTGGCCCGTGAGGGACGGCACCGCAGCGCGTTCTGCCATCGCGACGCCGCTTTCGCGGTGAGCACCATCGGGGTCCTCGTGCCCCCGATGGCCGATGCCGTGGTGCCGCAGGCCGGCGCGCTCATCGTGGCCCTGTCGCCATGGTCCAGCGGCGGCCAGCTCGCCAATTTCGCACCGTCCGAGGACGCCGGGCGGGCCGCCCGCGTCTATGACGAGGACACCCGGCACTGGTTGGCCGCACTGGCCGACCGGCACGACCCGGCCGGGGTGTTCCGGTGCGGTCAGGTGGTGCGTTTTGTGGGCTGATTTCCGGTCGTTTTCGGGCAGGAAACCTCTCTGAGCACTCGATTTGGAGCTCGACGTAAGACCCCGGTAACCTTGTATTCGCAACGCGGGGTGGAGCAGCTCGGTAGCTCGCTGGGCTCATAACCCAGAGGTCGCAGGTTCGAATCCTGTCCCCGCTACCAAGAGGAAATGGCCCTCGGAGATTATCTCCGAGGGCCATTTTCTATGGATTGGGAACGCGGATCGACAGTGCTTGTCGGTGGAGATCTGAACTCCCACACGTGGGCACGAGCCGTCGACCCCGCGACGTGCACCACGCAATGGGAGATCACCAGCGACGTCAAATACACCGTCGTCAACGCCGGAAGCGGGCCAATTCAAACGACGCCAAGCGAGATCACCCAGCTCGTCGCACCTGCCTGATCCAACGAAACGAGACGTGACCGCAGGCTATTTCGTCAGCGTGTCCCGCATCCCCGGCGCGAGCACGCCCGCGACGGCGTCCCAGTGCACGGTCACCGGGTAGTAGTCGCCGAGTACGTGGGCGACCGAAACGTAGACAACCAGTCCGTCGTCGTCGGGTACCCAATTGCCGAGTTGATCGGCGACCGGGGCCGGCGCGGGCTGATTGGCCAACTTCTCCTCGTCGGCCATCTCGGCCTTGATGCCGTCGACCAACGCGGTCAGTCCGGCAGTCTGGTCGGTGAACAGATCGGTGATCAGGATCGGCTTCGCCGTGTGGACGTCGATCACCTTCGTGGACACGGTGTTGAACGGGTGCGCTGCATGGTCGACGAAGATGTTGAGCAGCAGCACGCCGGCCACCGCGCCGAAACCGATGTGGGACACCTCGCTGCGCTTGTCTTCATCGATGACGCCGGGCGCGACCGTCACCGGGTGGTTGTCGTCGGGCGGTGTGAGGTATTCGGCGAGGGCCGCGCGCATCCCGGTGTTGAACTCGTCGCGGGCCGTTGCGTCTCCGTCGCGCAGCTGAGGGAGCTCCGCCCGGTAAGTGACGGGCCCTTTGGCGCCGTTGACGGCTTCGATGAATCCGCTGAACGGCGCGACGTTGGCCGATGCGCTGGTGGTCGGAGCCGGACTGCTGGAGTTGCCCGAACCGCCGGAGTGGCACGCCGTACCCACGCCGATCATCGACACGACGACAGTTACCGAGGCTATTCGGCGTATCACGGCTGACTCCCGCATGTCGCGACCCTAAGCCTGTGAAGTAACTGCGGGTGATGGTTTCGGCCGGGTAGCCGAAGCGAACAGGTTGATCCCCGTGGCTTCGCGACGAATCTCGACCGGCGCGTGCCCGAACTCCGATCGTGCGAACAGATCTGCCAAGTCTTGCGGCGACCGGTGAATCAGCCTCCAGTCCAGCAGGTGGTCCATGAACGCCCGGTCCGGATTGTCGACATCGAAGTTCCCGACAATCGCCGTGCCACCTGGACGCAGGTGGCGGTAGATCCAGTCGAGCAGTCTGATGACGAGGTGATCGGCCAGATAGTCGATGAGGCCAATCGAATACACCAGATCCTGATCGCCCAACGTCAGAGTTTGACGTCCCAGCGCTAGTTTGACGACGTTGGCTTGAACGAACGTAACTCTTCCGGTCACACCGGCACTGTCTGCGAGGCTCTGTGCGTAGGCCAATGCCTGGTCGTCGATGTCCAGACAGGTAGCGGTGATGTCCGGGTGGTCTGGCTCGGAGAAGATGTCGAAGATCTCCCGGGCGGGCCCGCAGGCCAGACTTGTTATCGCAGCCCGTCTATCGTTGCAGGCCCGCGCAGTGTCGATGATGGTGTCGCGCAGCAGCTGTCGACGATTCTTCACGGCGCGCGAGGCCGGTATGTCGAGAAACCACCGGTCGATGTAGGGACCGAGCCTGCGTACCCCGTCCGGTTGGTCGTCGTAGACCATCTGCAACGTCAGATAGTCCCCGGCATAGCCCCGCGGTTTGGTGTAGGAGCGGTCGATCAGGGTGCTCAGCCCCAGGTACGGGTAGGTCTCCGCGTGTATGAATGCCCCCATCTCGTCGACGCCGGGGTTACCCGGCCGCAAGTGGAGGTGGATCTGGTCGGAGAGGGCATTGCAGGCGGACGAAACATGGGCCTGTGCCTCATCGGGTGTGGCACGGCCGTCGATGATCAGCTTGTCCGCGGCCAACATCGCTTCTTTGAAACGGGCTGCGATGAGGGCCAAGGGATGTGGTGCATCGTTGGCGGATACCAGGAATGTGGGAGCGCTCCCATTGTGCGGCGCCGCGTCCGTGATTGTCATGGGCCGATACTTGCGTGACGCTGCAGTGCAGTATGCAGTAGTGCACTACTCGATTTTTGTTTGTGACACCGACTTCAGATCACGTACGGCGCAATGAGCGTGGTGGCGCCCAGGACCACGACTCCGATCAGGAACGCGACGACCGTAAAGCCCATCACCTGACGGACATTGAGTTTCGCAATCGCCAGCAGGGGCAGTAGCCAGAACGGCTGGATCATGTTCGCCACGCCCTCGCCGACGGCCACCGCCATGGAGATCAAACCCAGGTACGCCGGTGAGTCCTGACCGATCGCCAGCGCCGAATCGACGGCGATCGGGCCCTGTACCGCCCAGTGCCCACCGCCCGACGGCACGAACAGGCTGATGATCAATGAGCCGATGAAGGTCAGGAACGGCAGCGTGTACTGGGACGCGCCGTTCACGAACGCCTCGGCCAGCAGGGTCTGCAGCGGTTTGGCACCCTCCACCGCCTGATAGCCCAGCAAGCCGACCAGACCGCCGTACAGCGGGTACTGCAGGAGCAGTGGGCCGGACACCTTGGCAGCACCGGTGAAGGCCCGGATGAACCGGATCGGTGTCCGGTGCAGCAACGCACTGGTGATGGTGAACAGCATGATCATCGACGAGATGTTCAGTGCGAAGCCGCTGAGGATGAAATAGGCGATGCCCGCGGCGAATACCAGGACGTTGAGGATCCACAGGTTTTCCAGCCATTCGGCGAACGTCTTCTTGCCTTCCGCCGGCGAAGCGGCCGATCCGCCCACGTCCTCGGGCGCATCCTCGTCCTCGAACACCGCGGGATCGGGTGCGAGGCTCTGTGTCGGTTCCATCCGCCAGATGGCGAGCGCGAGCAGCGCCAGCACGACGATCACCGACAGCCAGCTGTAGGGCTGGAAAATCGTCTGGCTCAGCGGCACGGTGACGCCGGTGATCTTGTGGATCACGTTGATCGGGCTGCTGCTGTCCGTGTTCGCCAGGGCGATCGACGACGAGAGCCCCTGCGTCCACACGATGAAGCCCATGAACGCCGCCGCGATGAGGTAGCCGAAATGCGCGTCGGTGAATCGCTTCGCGACCTGGCGGGCGACCAGCGCGCCGGCCACCAACCCGAGTCCCCAGTTCAGCAGGGAGAGAACAGCGCTCACGCCGAAACAGAGGAAGGCGCCCTGAACCTGGTTGTTCGGTTTGGCGGCGATGGCGACGATGGCCCGCTTCAGAATCGGCGCCTCGGCGAGGGTGTAACCCGTCACCAGGATCAGAACCATCTGGAACGCGAACGTGAAGATGTTCTGCGATCCCCACACGCCGCCGTACCACGCCTTGAGCATGCCGTCGGGCGTTGCACCGTGTACGAGGAAGGCGACCAGTCCGGCGACGATGAGGGTCAGGATGACCGCGAACAGGTATGGGTCGGGCATCAGACGCTCGACATAGCGGACACACAGCCCGGTGAGGGACTGCATGATTCCGCGGCGCTTGGTCCGCGGTTCTTCGCTCGTGGTCATTGATCCACCTCGCCGTTTTGGTGCCCCATCGCTGCCGCCGTCGGCAGCAGCCGCCGCGGTTCGGCACGGACTCTAGTCTTTGGAGCACTCCGCAGTGGGCGGTTGGCCGGGACGGATCGACAGAGTCCACTCGCCGACGAACTGCCGGGTGGATGGTGCCCACTCGGTGCGAATATCGCACTGGCCCAGCGCTTCGTGCGGCGTGGCTGCGCTCGTCTGCTGCCGTGTTTCGAGGCGGCTCGATGGGCGAGCACTGCCGGCGCCGGTCAACCACAGCAAAAAATCGGTTTCCCTGATGTCGGGTGTCCGACCTACCCTGGGTGGCTGCGCAGGCAAAGCTCGGGGGAGCTAGGAGAGTGGGAAACAATGACGGGCCCGAGCACGGGGGAGATCGCGGCGCAACCGCGTGCCCAGTCGAGCGCCAATGTCATCATCGCGCTGTTGGTCAGCTCGGCGTTCGTGATGATCCTCAACGAGACGATCATGAGCGTGGCGCTACCTGCACTGATCGTCGACCTGGACATCTCGGCGAGCACCGCGCAATGGCTCACCAGTGGCTTCCTGTTGACCATGGCGGTGGTCATCCCGATGTCGGGTTCGCTGCTGCAGCGGTTCCCGGTGCGCAGTATCTACCTGGCGTCGATGACCCTGTTCTGTACCGGCACATTGGTGGCCGCGCTCGCGCCGGGGTTCACGGTTCTGCTGGTCGGGCGCATCGTGCAGGCCTGCGGTACCGCGGTCATGATGCCGCTCCTGATGACGACGGTCATGACGCTGATTCCCGCGGACCGGCGCGGCCAGATGATGGGCACCATCTCGATAGTCATCGCCGTCGCACCGGCGATCGGGCCCACGCTGTCGGGGTTCATCCTCGGCTCACTGGACTGGCGATGGATGTTCTGGATCGTGCTGCCGATCGCCCTGCTCGCGCTGAGCGCCGGTCTGGCGTGGCTGCGCGTCGACGACGAACGGGAGGATCCCACCCCGATCGATCCTGTCTCGGTCCCGCTGTCGGCGATCGCGTTCGCGGGCTTGGTGTTCGGGCTGTCGCTCATGGGCGAATCCGCTCACAGCCCGCAGTCGGTGCCTGCGTGGGTGCCGATGGTGATCGGTGCGGCGGCGATGGTGGCCTTCGGTGCGCGGCAGATACTGCTGCAACGACGCGACCGTGCGTTCCTGGATCTGCGGCCCTTCACCTATCGGCGGTTCTCGGTGTCGCTGAGCCTGGTGGTCCTCGGCTTCATGGGGTTGTTCGGCGCCATCATCATGGTGCCGCTGTACGTGCAGGACGTACTGAAGCAGAGCGCACTGGTGGCCGGGTTGGCGACGCTGCCCGGCGGGCTGTTGATGGGGTTGGCCGGGCCGCTGGTCGGCCGAGCCTATGACCATCACGGCGCCCGTCTGCTGGTCGTGCCCGGGTCGTTGATGCTGTGTGTGTCGCTGTGGGGTTTCACGCTGCTGTCGGCGGCGTCACCGGTCTGGGAACTGGTGGTCTTGCAGTCGGTCATGATGTTGGGCCTGTCGATGATGTTCACCCCGTTGATGACTGACGCGCTCGCAGTCCTGCCAGACCGGCTCTATGCGCATGGCAGTGCCATCCTGACGACGCTGCAGCAGGTTGGCGGTGCCGCGGGAACCGCGTTGTTCGTGACGGTGATGACCAAGGCGTCCCACTCGGGTGGGGCCCCGGATCTGCCCGGCGTGCATGCGGCCTTCACAGCCGCCGCGGTGATCAGCGTGTTCGCCGTGATCGGGTCCTTCTTCACCGCTCCGCGTCCGAGCCCCGCGGGTGGCACGCCGATACATTGAGCCCGGTCGCTCGGTCGAGGTCGGGCACAATCGGGCGCATGGGCAAAGTCGTGGTCATCACGGGTGCGGGTAGTGGTATCGGCCGCGCGACGGCCCGGGTTCTGCTGGACGCCGGACATCAGGTGGCGCTGGCCGGCCGCCGCGCCGAGCCGCTGGCCGAGGTGGGAGGCGGGAATCCCAACGCCCGCATCGTGCCGACCGACGTCACGGATTCAGCCTCGGTGCAGGCGTTGTTCGCCGACGCGGTGTCGACATTCGGGCGCGTGGATGTGTTGTTCAACAACGCAGGGGTGTTCGGGCCGTCGGCGTCGATCGCCGACCTCGACGACCAGCAGTGGCACGACACTTGGCGCACCAACGTCGACGGCGCGGTGTTCTGTGCACGGGAAGCCGCTCGAGTCATGGCCGCCCAGCTGCCGCGCGGCGGGCGGATCATCAACAACGGATCGATCTCGGCACACCGGCCCCGCCCCAAGAGCCTGGCCTACACCGTCACGAAACACGCGATGAGTGGGCTGACCGCATCAATGTTGTTGGACCTTCGCGATATCGACATCTGCGTCACCCAGATCGACATCGGCAATGCCGCGACCGACATGACTGCGGGATTCAGTCACCAGACCCTGCAGGCCGACGGAAGTCTCGCAGCTGAACCGACTTTCGACGTCGGGCATGTGGCCCGCGCCGTGGCGCACCTGATCGATCTGCCCCTGGAGGTGTCGGTGCCGACGCTGACGGTCATGGCGCGGTCCATGCCGTACTTCGGCCGCGGCTGAGGGAACAGACCCCGAGATCAACCGGCGATCGCCAACCGCCGAAAAACAACAGAGCCGGAGGGGCCACCGGCTCTGTACAGCGGAATCGTCATCTCAGCGATCTGCATCCTGAAGCTCGTGCCGCTGAACTACTGCGATCAACTCTTCGCGAACCGACGAATTCGGCAGTTCGTTGATCCGCGCATAGAGGCGGCGCCGCATGTTGGCGCGCTTCTGGTTTGCGCGAAACTGTGCGAAGGACATACTTCTCACTCCTCGAAAGTGCCCCGGATCACGGGTACTCGTTGTTTGTTGACGTCCACACCTCGGGGATCGCCCGAGCGAACTGGACATCTCCCATGCTCCTCGCAGCGGCTGTCTAAAAGCAATTCTTAGAGTGTGAGTTTCGCTACAGCTCAACCAGTTTCGTCGCAGCGGAGTGGGCGCAGTCACAGTCAGGCGTCCAGGTGATGCCGCCGACTGCGGAAAAGGAGTAAGACTTCTCCTGTGGCACTCACCGTGCGAGATCTGACCGAGGTCGACAGTCTCGGTCTGGTCCTGGTGGCCGGAGCGCGCGGCGCTGACCGTGAGATCGCGTGGGCGCATGCCATCGAGTTGCCCGACCCGGCTCCGTATCTGGCCGGGGGCGAGTTGGTCATGACGACCGGCATCAACATCGGAGCTGACGCCGACGCGCAATTCGCCTACGTGGCACGCCTGGCCGCGGCCGGGACCGCGGCACTCGCCGTCGACACCGGCACCATGATTGCCGACATCCCGCCGGCGGTACGTGCCGCCGGAGATCAGTTGGGGATTCCCGTGCTCGAAGTGCCCGCCTCGACGCCGTTCATCGCGATCGCCAGGGTGGTGATCGACGCGCTCAAGGCCGACGAACTGCGCTCGGTGCAGCGCGTGGTCGACGATCAGGAGGTACTGGCCCGGGCGACACTGCGGGGCGGCATTCCCGGGGTGGTCGACGCTTTGGCGGATCGTCTGTCCGCGACCGTTGTCGTGGTGGACAACGACGGCACCGTGCTGGCGGCCGGGGGTGACGACCAGGAGCGGCTGATCGTCGTGCTCGGAGAGCAGGTTCAGCCCGCGCATCGGCACGGCGGCGCCCATGTCACCGCTGACGGGGATGCCTACGTCACCATCCAGAATCTGCGGGCCGCCCAGCCCGTTCGCGGCCGGCTTGCGATACGCACGTCCGATCCGATGTCCAACGCCGACCGGCTCCTGGTCGCCCATGCCGTGTCGCTGATCTCGATCGCGATCGAGAAACCGGCCCGGGTGGTCGACGCCGAACAGCTGCTGCGGACCGCGGTGGCCCGCGAGATGATTTCCGGCACCGGAGCTGTCGACGGTGCGGTGTTGCGCTACTTCGGTTTTGAGCCCGACGATGACATCGTGGTGGCGTCTTTCACCGGTGCGGGCCCGCTGCTGGCCGCGCAGCACGTGCTGGGACGGGTGCTGACATCGTTTCTGATGGCCCCGATGGGTGACGAGATCGTGATCATCGTTCCGGCGACCGGGAGCCGACGCCGCATCCGCTCGGTGATCGAGGAACTCGAGCAACAGACGGGTATCACGGTCGGTGGCGGGATGAGCCGGCCTGTCGGGCCGACCGATCTGTCCACGGCCTTGGAGCAGGCCCGCATCGCGGCGAATTCGGGCAGGGAGCGGTTCACCGAATTCGGTGAACTCAGCCCGATGGGTGTGCTGCTCGAGGGCCGGAGCACGGCCGAATTGCGGGTGTTGGCAGCACCATTGGATGCACTGGCGGGTGGGGAGGATCTGATCCCCACCTTGGCGGCCTTCCTCGGTCGCAACGGTCAGATGGAGGCGGCGGCGGCTGAGCTTGCGGTGCATCGCCACACCATGCGCAACCGGATGCGGCGAATCTCCCAATTGTTGGGTGACGACCTTGAATCGGCCGATACCCGGGCACAGTTGTGGCTGGGGCTCAAGGCCTGGCAGCTGCTGGCGTCTCGCCGGCCGGGCTGAGCGTGTCGTCGACGGAGCCCAGGCTTGGTGGTCCACTTCGGTAGGTGACCGGGGTGGCCGACAAGGTGATCGGGTTGGCCACTTGAGGTGTCGGTGTCCCTGGTACCGGCACGGTTGCCTCCAAGCCGAGTCGGCGGGCGAACGCGAATGCCTCCGACAGATCGTTGATTGGGCCGGCCGGCACGCTCGCGGCGGTCAGCACCGCGTACCAGTGATCGGCGCCGTGTCTCTTCAACGCGGTTTCGATGATGGCGCACAACGCATCCCGGTGGGCGACCCGGTCCGGATTGGTAGCGAACCGGGGGTCCTGGGCCAGCTGTGGTTCGCCGATGGCGGCGGCGAAGGACCGGAACTGTTTGTCGTTGCCGACGGCGACCGCGATGGGCCGGTCGGCGGTGTCGAACGTCTGGTACGGCGCGATACTCGGATGGCGATTGCCCATGATCTGCGGCACTGCGCCGGCCCCCAGGTATCCGGAGGCCTGATTGACCATGGAGGACAACAACACCGAGAACAGGTTGGTGTCGACGCGCTGTCCGACCCCGGTGCGGTCGCGGTGCGCCAGCGCCGCCAGGATTCCGCTCAGCGCGTGCAGGCCGGCCAGCACATCGACCAGGGCCACGCCGGCCTTGGTCGGATCGCCCGGTTCGGTTCCGGTGACGCTCATCAACCCGCCGACCGCCTGCACCAGCAGGTCGTAGCCCGGCAGCGCGGCGCCGCCGTCGCGGCCGAATCCGGTGATCGAGCAATAGATCAGGTCGGGACGGACCACCCGCAGATCCTCGTAGCCCAGACCGAGTTTCTCCATGGTCCCCGGCCGGAAGTTCTCCACCACGATGTCGGCCCGGGCCACCAGGGAGCGGGCGTGCTCCCGGCCGGCCGGATCGGACAGGTCGAGTGCCACTGAACGCTTGTTGCGGTTGACCGCGTTGAAATACGTTGCCACACCGGTCGAGTCGTACGGCGGGCCCCACGCCCGGGTGTCGTCGCCGGTGCCCGGGCGTTCGATCTTGATCACCTCGGCGCCGAAGTCGCCGAGCATCATGGTCGCGTACGGCCCGGCCAGCACGCGGCTGAAATCGACGACGACGACTCCGTCGAGGGCGCCCATCCTCACGCTCATGCTCCCGGCCGCCCGCCCCGCAGGTACACCGTCGTGGTGTGGGTGAAGAATTCCCGTGCGGCGCCGCCCTGCTCCTTGGGGCCGAGCCCGCTCTTCTTGGCCCCGCCGAACGGTACGTGCGGATCGGCGCCGGCCGACTCGGAGTTGACGTGCAGCACGCCGACGTCGATCTGCTCGACAGCCCGCAGTGCCCGGGTCAGGTCCTGGGTGAAAACCGCCGCCGAGAGCCCGAACTCGCTGTCATTGGCAAGGCGGAACGCGGCGTCGGCGTCGGCGGCCCGCTTGACGGCGAGGACCGGTCCGAACAATTCGTCGGTCCATACGTCGGCGGCTTGACCGTTGAGTTCTACGACGGTTGGCGGGATGAAGTAGCCCTCGGCCAGTGGTCCTTCCGAGTAGGGGGTACCGCCGGTCAACACCGTGGCGCCCTGCGCGGCAGCGGCCTGAATCCCCGCCGAAATGGACCGGTGTGCAGCGTCATTGGCGACAGGTCCCATCTGGGTCGCGTCGTCGGTGGGGTCCCCGACGGCCAGGGCCGCCGCGCGCTCGGCCAGTGCGGCCAGGAACTCGTCGGCGATCCCGTCGGTGACGATCAGGCGGGACGTGGCCGTGCATTTCTGCCCGGTAGAGCGGAACGCCCCGAGCATCACCTGCTCAAGGGCCAGTTCGACATCGGCGTCGTCGAGCACGACGGCGGCGTTCTTGCCGCCCATTTCGGCCTGAGCGGGGACTCCGCGCGCCGCCGCGGCCGCGGCGATTCGCCGCCCGACCCCGGTGGAACCGGTGAACGTGATGCCGTCGATGCCTGGGTGGTCGACGATGGCGTTGCCGATGTCGGATCCGCCGATCAGCAGGTTGAGCACGCCGGAGGGCAGGCCGGCCTCGGTCAGTGCCTGCGCGAGCCGGATCGCCAGCAGTGGAACGGTGCTCGCGGGTTTCCACACGACGGTGTTGCCGTAGATCAATGCGGGCGCGATCTTCCAGGCCGGAATGGCGATGGGGAAGTTGAACGGGGTGATCACCCCGACCACGCCGAGCGGTTTGCGGGTGATGAGGATCTGTTCACCGGCCCGGGGCGAGGCGTAGATCTCGCCCGCCTGCCGGTCGCCCTCGTTGCCGTAGTAGCGCAGGATCTGCGCGGCCCGCCGAACCTCGCCGATGCCTTCGGCTTTCGTCTTGCCTTCCTCGCGGGCCAGCTCCATGCCCCACGCCTCGGCGTTGCGGTCGACGATGTCCGCCGTGCTCAGCAGCACCGTACCGCGCTGATGCATCGGGGTGGCGGCCCAGGACGCGGCAGCCTCGCCGGCGGCACGCACCGCGGCGTCGACGTCGGATGTGCGGGCATTACTGCCCTGGGCCACAACCACACTCGGTTGTGTCGGGCTCACGCTGAGCAGCGTGTCGCCGGTGCCGGGTAGCCACTGTCCACCGATCAGGTGCTCGATGGCAACGGTCATCAGCGGAAGGCCGCCTGCCCGGTCAGGGCCTTGCCGATCGACAGCAGGTGCATCTCGGAGGTGCCCTCGTAGGTGAGGACGGACTCGAGATTGTTGGCGTGGCGCAGCGGTGAGTATTCGAGGGTGATGCCGCTGCCGCCCAACAGGGTCCGGCATTCACGGGCGATGGCCAGTGCTTCGCGGACGTTGTTGAGCTTGCCCAGGCTGATCTGCTCTGGCCGCACCTCTTCGGCATCCTTGATGCGGCCCAGGTGGATTGCCAGCAGCATCCCCTTGCCGAGTTCGACGGTCATGTTCGCCAGCTTTTCCTGGGTGAGCTGGTAGCTGGTCAGTGGCTTGTCGAACACCTCGCGCGAGCCGGCATAGTCGATCGCGGTCTCCAGGCTGTCGCGGGCCGCACCGAGCGAGCCGAACACGATGCCGAACCGGGCCTCGTTCAGGCACGACAGCGGGGCCGACAGTCCTTCGGCCAGCGGCAGCTGCGCCGAGGCCGGCAGCCGGACGTTGTCCAGCACGAGCTCGGAGGTGACCGAGGCACGCAGGGAGAGCTTGCGGTGAATCTCGTTGGCGGTGAAGCCCGGGGTGTCGGTGGGCACCAGGAAGCCGCGAATGCCCTCGTCGGTCTGCGCCCACACGGTGGCCACATCGGCGAGGTTGCCGTTGGTGATCCACATCTTGGTGCCGTTGAGCACCCAGTCGCTTCCGTCGCGGCGGGCGCGGGTGCGCATGCCGGCGGGGTTGGAACCGAAGTCGGGTTCGGTCAGGCCGAAGCAGCCGATCGCATCACCGGCGGCCAGCCGGGGCAGCCATTCGTTCTTCTGTTCCTCCGAGCCGTAGCGGTAGATGGAGAACATCGACAGCGAGCCCTGGACGGAGACGAAGCTGCGGAACCCGCTGTCGCCGGCCTCCAGCTCCATACAGGCCAATCCGTAGCTGACGGCGTTGGTGCCCGCGCAGCCGTAGCCCTGCAGGTGCATGCCGAGAACGCCGAGCTTGCCGAACTCCTTGGCCAGCTCCCGGGGCAGGGTGGCCGATTCGAACCATTCGCCCACGTTGGGCCGTAGGCGGGTGTCGACAAACTTGCGCACGGTCGCGGCGATCTCGCGTTCGTCGTCGTCGAGCAACCGGTCGGTGTCGAACAGCTCCAGCGGCCGGTAGGTGGACTTCTTGGCGGCCGGTGTGGCGGTGGCGGTCATGACTCAAGGCTAGATTTGCCCACGCACACATGCCTATGGCCGATTCGTACAACAGGGGTGTGCTACCTGTCCGATGGGGAGCATTCGGATGCCCGGTCGCCGGGCCTGACCACCGGGTTGGGTGGCCTATGCTCGGTGCGGCGAACGGCGTGGCCCCAGGGTGTTCCGTCGTCAGTGACCGGCGAAGACAGCCCAGGGAAAGTTCAGCGTGCAGGTGATTGTTGGCGATCCGGTTCTCGTTCCTTCCGTTCCGCGGCAGGTTCGTGATGATCTGATCGGGTTGAGTGGTGTGGCCATCGTGATGGTCGTCATCTGCCATTTCTGGTTCGGGCGGGCCTGCGGCGGGCTGGATGTCCTGCTGGTTCTGACCGGCTTCTTCATCGGTGGTCGCGTCCTGCGCAGCCTGACGAGCCCCGCGACGCTGGTCGCAGAGATGGGCCGGGTGGCGCGCAGGGTGGTGCGGCCGTTGGTTCTCGTGCTGGCCGTGTGTGCGGTGCTGACGGTGCTCGTCCAGCCGGAGACCAGGTGGGAGGCCTTCGCGGATCAGACCCTGGCCAGCCTGGGCTTCTACCAGAATTGGCAGTTGCTTGGCTCGGCGGACGACTATGTGCAGGCGGGCGAGACGGTGACCCCGCTGCACCATCTGTGGGCGCTCTCGATGCTGGGCCAGTTCACGCTGGCGTTCGTTGTGCTCGCCGGGGTGGTCATGGCGGTGACGGCGCGCCGCGGACGCACCGCACGACCCACAATCCTGGTCGGGGTGTCCGCTGTCGCACTGGTGGCCTCGCTGTACTACGCCGTTACGACGCAGTCGGACAGCCCGATGCTCGCCTACTACAGCACCTTCGCCCGGGCCTGGGAGGTGTTGGCCGGGGTTCTCGCGGCCGCCCTCGTGGCCGTGCCGGTGGGTCGCCTCCGGTGGCCGGGTTGGCTGCGCGCCGGTGTGGCCGCAGCCGGTCTGGCGGCGATCCTGGTGTGCGGTGTGCTCACTGACCGGACGGTGCAGTCCCCGGGAGCCTGGGCGTTGATTCCGGTGGCGGCGACCGTGCTGGTGATCGTGAGCGCAGCTCAGGCGATGCCGCCGAGGGCGAACGAAATCCTGCGCAGCGGCCCGTTGGTCGTGCTCGGATCGATGGCCTACCCGCTGTACCTGTGGCACTGGCCGTTGTTGATCTTTTGGCTGGCCTTCATCAATGACGATGCGGTCGGCATGGTCGATGGCGCCGCTGTCGCTCTGGCCGCGGTGCTGATCGCCTGGCTCACCGCGTGGTCGGCCAGGGCGCAATGGCAAGCCCGGTGGTATCGGCTAGCCCGCACGTGGGCCGTGCCGGGTGCCGCGGTTCTGCTGGTGACGGTGATGCTCGTGGCGTTGTCGCTGATGTGGCGCGGACATGTCGCCCTCGCCCGGGCCAGCGGCGCGGAACTGGGCATGCTGTCGATCCGGGACTACCCGGGCGCGCTCGCGCTCACCGAGAATCACCGGGTCGCCAAACTGCCGATGCGCCCGAGCGCGCTGGAGGCCGACGACGACATCCCGCCGTCGTCGATCGACCATTGCGTCACGGGATTCACCGGTGGTGAGGTCGTCAGCTGCGTGTACGGAGATCCCGACGGCGCCCACACCATCGCGTTGGCGGGCGGGTCGCATTCCGAGCACTGGCTGACGGCGCTACATCAGATCGGACGCCAACACGGCGTCAAGGTGACCACCTACCTGAAGTTCGGCTGCCCGCTGACCACCAAACCCGTGCCGATCATCGCGGGGTCGTTCGAGAAATATCCGTCCTGTCGGACGTGGTCGGACAACGCCTTGGCGCAGATCATCGCCGACCGGCCGGACTACGTGTTCTTCACCTCGACGCGCCCGATCCTCAACGGCCCGGGCGACTATGTGCCCGATTACTATCTGGGCATATGGGATGAGTTGTCCGCCAATGGAATTCCGATGCTCGGCATGCGTGACACGCCGTGGATGCTCCGTGACGGCTGGTTCTTCTCGCCGGTGGACTGTCTGTCCAAGGGGGGTGACGTCGAGTCTTGCGGGGTGCCGCGCAACGAAGCCCTGGCGCAACGCAATCCGACCCTCGATTACCTGGCCGACTATCCGCTGATGAAGGTTCTCGACCTCACCGATGCGGTGTGCCGGCCGACGATCTGCCGCGCCGTGGAGGGCAACGTGTTGGTGTACCACGATGCCCACCACCTGTCGGCGACTTACGTGCGCACACTCACCACCGAGTTGGCCCGGCAGATGTCCGACGCCCTCGGATGGTGGTAGTCGTCATTCGACGATGAAGACCGGAATCTGTCGGTCGGTCTTGGTCTGGTATTCGGCGTAGGGCGGGTAGGCCTCGACGGCGAGCTTCCACCAGTGTTCACGCTCGTCACCGGAGATCTCGCGGGCGGTCAGCGAGACCGTCTTGTCGCCGTCCTGCACCGTCACGGCGGGGTGGGCCTTGACGTTGAAGTACCACGACGGATGCTCCGGCGCGCCACCCTTGGAGGCCACCATCGCGTAGCGGCCGTTCTCTTCCACGCGCATCAGCGGTACGTACCGCTTCTTGCCGGACTTGGCGCCCGTCGTCGTGAACAGCACGATGGGGCGGTCGAGCACCTCGACGCCCTCGGTGGTGCCTTGTTCCAGGATGCGTTGGGTCTGGTCGCGTACCCAGTCGGTCGGGCTCAGTTCGGCATGTTCACTCACGCCCCCCGCAACACCGACACCGGCGTTGTTATTCCCGGGTCACCGCAGCTTCAGCACCACCTTGCCCTTGGCGCTGCGGTTCTCCAGCGACGCGATGGCCTGCGCGGCCTGCTCCAGTGGAAACACCTCGGGCTGTGGTGCAGGCACCACGCCGGAGGCCAGCAGCGGCTGCAGTTCGGCCCACTGCTCCTGCAGGTAGCCGGGATGGGAGAAGGTCCAGGCGCCCCAGCCCGCGCCGACCACGTCGACGTTGTTGAGCAACAGGCGATTGACCTTGACCGTGGGGATCTCACCGCCGGTGAACCCGATGACGAGGAGCCGTCCGCCGACGGCCAGTGATCGCAGCGAGTCGGTGAAGCGATCCCCGCCGACCGGGTCGACCACGACATCCACGCCCCGCCCGCCGGTGATTTCCTTCACCGCGTCGCGGAACCCGTCGGCGAGCACCACGTCGGAAGCGCCTGCGGCCCTGGCGATCTCGGCCTTCTCCTCGGTGGACACCACCGCGATGGTGCGTGCGGCTCCGAGTGCCGGGGCCAGTCGCAGCGCCGAGGTGCCGATGCCACCGGCCGCACCGTGCACCAGGACGGTCTCACCCTCGGCCAGCCGGCCGCGGGTGCGCAGGGCGAACTGGACGGTCAGGTCGTTGAACAGGATGCCGGCGCCGGCCTCGAACGACACGGCGTCCGGCAGGGGGAACACGCGCTCGGCGGGCAAGGCGACGACTTCGGCCATGCCGCCCGACAGCATGGTCAGGCCGAGCACGCGATCGCCGGCAGCGACATGGGCATCGGCCGGGGCGCTGCGCACCACGCCGGCGATCTCGGCACCCGGGGTGAACGGAAGCTCAGGCTTGTACTGGTAGAGACCACGGGTGAGCAGGGCGTCGGGGAAGGCAACGCCCGCGGCGTGGACGTCGATCACGACCTGCTCGGCGCCCTCGGCGCTGGAGGGCTCCTCCACCTCGGCCACCCGCACTGCGTCCGGACCGTCGAGTCGGGTGATCTGTGCTGCACGCATCGTTGTCTCCTTCTGGTGGGTCGCCAGCCAATTGTGACAGGTGTCAAGTGCGTGGCTTAGCATCACCGGATGCTCAACGCCCGCGCTGCGGTGGTGCTCGACGCCGGAGCCGATCCCCAGCTCACCGACGTGCAAATTCGTCCACCCCGCGGCGACGAAGTGCTGGTTCGCATCGACGCGGTGGGCATCTGCCACACCGATGTGAGTGTCGCGGCACGGTTTCGCAAACTGCCGATGGTGTTCGGTCACGAAGGTGCAGGCAGGGTCATCGAGGTCGGACCGAATGCCGTACCCGGCGTGGGGGACCAGGTCGTCCTCACCTTCGCCAGCTGCGGCGCCTGCTCCAACTGTCAGGCGGACACCCCGGCCTACTGCGAGCGTTCCACCGACCTGAACATGCGCGGCACCCGCGGAGAGTCCAGTGCGCTGCACGCCGACGGGGTCCCCATCGGGGGCGGCTTCTTCGGTCAGTCCAGTTTCTGCACGTATGCGATCGCCGGCAGCCGAAACGCTGTGGTGCTGCCCGAGCCGATCGACCCCGCGCTGGCCGCCCCCCTGGGCTGCAGCGTGCAGACCGGGGTGGGTGCCGTGCTCAATGTGCTTGCGCCGCAACCCACGGATGCACTTGTGGTGTTCGGGGCCGGAGCGGTGGGGCTCTCCGCGGTCATGGGCGCCCGCATCGCGGGGTGCCGGGCCGTCGTCGCTGTCGACCCGATCGCCGAACGACGTTCGCTGGCAACCGAGTTGGGTGCCACCGCCACGATCGATCCGACCGCCGGCGGCGACGTGGCCGCAGCTGTGCTCGAGCTGACCGGGGGAGCGGCCGCGGCAGTCGACACCACCGCGCGCCCAGACGTCCTCATGACAGCAATCACGGTGTTGCGTGAGCGCGGCACCCTGGCGCTACTGGGCCTCGGCGCGTTGACGGCCGAACTGCCGGTCGCCGCGATCATGGGAAAGGGGCTGAGCCTACGCGGCGTGGTCGAGGGTGACAGCGAACCGCAGACCTTCATCCCGCGCCTGGTCGATCTGTACCGCCGTGGCGAACTACCGCTCGACAAGTTCGTCAGCCGCTACCCCTTCGACGACTTCGGCCGCGCGTGGGCTGCCGCAAAGTCCGCTGACGTGGTAAAACCCGTCCTGATCACCCAAGCGGTAGGCTCGTAATCCCTCTGTTTCACCCGGCAACGACGCCAACGATCGGAGCATCATGACCCTTCCCCAGCTACCACCGGGACGCACTGTCGAGGTGCGCGCCGTCGACGGCGTGCGGCTGCATGCCGAGGTGTTCGGACCCGAGGACGGCTACCCGATCGTGCTGGCTCACGGCATCACGTGTGCCATCGGCGTCTGGGCGCACCAGATCGCCGATCTGGCCGCGGACTTCCGCGTCATCGCCTACGACCATCGCGGACACGGCCACAGCGAGACCCCGCGCGGGCGTCACCGCTACAGCCTCAACCACCTCGCCGCCGATCTCGACGCGGTGCTGGACGCCACGCTGAGGCCCGGTGAACGTGCCGTTGTCGCCGGGCATTCGATGGGCGGTATCGCGATCACTTCATGGTCGCAACGCTATCCGGCCCGGGTGCCCGCCCGTGCCGACGCCGTCGCGCTGATCAACACCACCACCGGAGACCTGGTGCGCGATGTGAAGCTGTTGAGGGTTCCGGCCCCGCTGGCGTCGACGCGGGTTCGGGCGGCAGGTACGGCGATCCGGACCTTCGGCGGTACGCGGATGCCGCGGATCATCGAGCGTCCCAACAAACGTTTCGTCGCCCGTCTGGCGGTGGGCCGTGACGCCGACCCGTCGGTCGCTGAGTTCATCTATCAACTGTTCGCCGAGACTCCGGCCGCCGGACGCGGCGGCTGGGCCCGCACGCTGGTGAACGGGCTGGGCCCACAACATATCTCGCTGCAGAACCTGTCGGTGCCCACGCTGGTGATCGGCAGCTCCAAGGACCGCTTGCTGCCCATCAACGCCGCCCGCCGGATCGCCGACGACGCCCCCAACCTGCATGCCTTCGTCGAGATGCCCGGTGGGCACTGCGCCATCCTGGAATGCCCGTCGCAGGTGAACGCCCAGTTGCGGGCGCTGGCCGAATCGGTAGCGTCGCCGCAGGCGGTCAATCAGTAAGGCGGCCCGCGACTTCGGCGGCCGCACGCTGACCGGACCGGACCGCTCCGTCGAGAAATCCGGTCCACTCATTCGCGGTTTCGGTGCCGGCCCAGTGGATCGCGTCCACCGGTTCTCGCAGCCACCTGCCGTACTGGGTCCACGATCCCGGCGGCACCGCCGCGGTGGGCCCACCCGGTGCGAATTGTTCTGCGCTCCAACAATGGTCGACGTAATCGATCGGTTGTCGGGCGGCGTCGCCGAACAGGGTGGCGAACCCGGACAGGGCCTGCTCGCGCCGCTCTGGGGGTGACAACCGGTCGAAGGTGCGGGCGTCGGTGAAACCGAGCAGGATTCCGGGGCCGCCGGAACTGCCGTCGGCCGGGCTCACATCGAAGGTGATGAACACGGGACCCTCGTCGGACAATGCCTCGCCTGAGCACCCGTTGGTGCGCCAGAACGGTTGTTCATAGGCGGCATATGCCTTGCTGAGGTTGCCCTGCGGCCAGTTCGCGGCCAGGTCGGTATACGGTTTGGGCAGCGCCGGGCTGAACTCGATCCCGGTCCGGTGCTGCGGCGGGATCGCCACGATCACCGCACGTGCCTGCACCGCGCCGGAGGGACAGGTCACCGCGACGGTGCCGTCGTCGTGGCGTTCGATGCGGTCCACCGGGGCATCGAGCACCACCCGATCTCCTAGTTCCTCGGCCATCTTCGACGCGATCTGCTGGGTGCCGCCGGGAAACCGGTCCTGTTGGGCGCCGCCACGGACGTCGAGCATGCGGTCGAGCCCACCGGCGGCCTTGACGTAGCGGGCGGCGTGCAGCATCGACACCTCGTCGGGCTCGGCGCCCCAGGTGACTCGGGACATGATGGCCATGAGGTTGCGCGTCGAAGCGTTGGCCCCGGCCGAGCGCAGCCACTGCTCCAGTGTGAGCTCGTCGAGCTTCTCGGCGTTCGAACTCTTCCACGGCTCATTGACCCGGATGAGCCGGCAGAGCCGTTCGAAGCGCCACTGGATGCGGGATACGTCGAACAGTTCCATCATCGACAGCCGCGGGATCGTGCTGCGGTAGGCCCGGACCCGGCCATGCCAGAGAATCAGATTCTTGCCGCGGTCGTAGGTGGGCACGGTGCGGCACCCGAGTTCGTCGGCCAGCGCCAGCACCGCGTCCTGGGTGGGGCCGACGAACGTGCCGCCCAGGTCGACCGGCACCCCGGCGATCGTGGTCGTCGACGATCGTCCGCCCACCCGGTCGCGCCCCTCGAGCACCACCACCTCGTGTCCGAGCCTGGTCAGGGCGCGGGCAGCGGACAGGCCGGCGAAGCCGGCACCCACGACGACGACGTCGGTGCTCGTTGGGATGCTCACCTGTCTAGGCTCTCACGCGTGAAGGTCATGACAGCGTTGTTCGGGCCGCGCGACGCGATGGGTCGGGCTGCGGCCCTGCGCGAGGCCGGTGCCAGTGGAGTGTTCACCTTCGAGGGACCCCACGATGTATTCACCCCGCTGACGCTCGCCTCCACGGTCGGGGATCTCGACCTGATGACGAATGTGGCAATTGCGTTTCCCCGTAACCCGATTCACCTGGCACACCAGGCCATCGACCACCAGATCCTGTCCGGTGGAAGGTTCACGCTCGGGCTCGGTACGCAGATCCGGACGCAGATCGAGAAGCGGTTCGGCGCGGACTTCGACCGGCCCGTGGCCCGGATGTCAGAGTTCGTCGCGGCCTTGCGGGCGATCTTCGCTGCCTGGGACACCGGGGAGCGGCTCGACTTTCGAGGCGACTACTACCGGCACACGTTGATGACACCGACGTTCACCCCGCGGGACAACCCGTACGGTCCGCCGCCCATATATGTCGGCGCGCTGGGCCCGCGGCTCACCCGGGCCACCGCGCAGTTCGCCGACGGCTTGTTGGTCATGCCGTTCGGTTCGAAGCGGTTCCTGCACGAGGCGACGTTGCCCGCGGTGCGTGACGGGCTCGCCGCCGCCGGACGTGACGCGGGGGAGCTGGCGATCGTCCCGGAGATCATCGTGTCTGTAGGGGACGACCACGACGCGACGCGACGGCTGCTGGCCTTCTACGGATCGACCCCGGCCTATCGCCCGGTGCTGGACGTTCACGGCTGGGGTGACCTGCAGCCGGAACTCAACGCGCTGTCCAAGCAGGGCCGCTGGCAGGAGATGGGTTCGCTGATCGACGACGAGGTGCTGCACACCATCGCGGCATGCGGTAGCCCCGCCGATGTCGCCGCTCACATCCGCGACCGCGTGGCCGGGGTGTCCGACCGGATCTGCCTGTACCAACCCGGCCCGATCGCGGTGGAATCGCTTGCCCAGATCGTCGACGCGCTGCGCGACTGAACGCCTAGGGTGGGTGGTACTCGTCGGGACCAAAGGAGGTTCGCCATGGGCGGTGATCGCCATGCGGCGGATCCGGACTATTCGGATGTGCTCATCATCGGGGCCGGGATCTCGGGGTTGGGCGCGGCCTATCGTGTCCACGAGAAGAGTCCCGGGCTGACCTACACCGTGCTGGAACGCCGATCGCGGATCGGCGGCACCTGGGACCTGTTCCGGTATCCGGGGATCCGCTCGGACAGCGACATCTTCACGCTGAGCTTTCCGTATCAACCCTGGACCCGGCCCGAGAACGTCGCCGATGGCAGCGATATTCGCGACTACCTGACCGACACCGCCCGGGAACATGGAATCGACCGCCATATCCGGTTCAACACCCGTGTGCTGTCGGCGGATTGGGATTCGGACACCGACACCTGGACGGTGCACGCCGAGCAGGACGGCCAGGCCGCGACCTTCCGGTGCCGGTACCTGTTCTGCGGCACGGGCTACTACAACTACGACGAGCCCTACACCCCGGAGTTCCCCGGAATCGAGACGTTCGGTGGCGACGTCGTGCACCCGCAGTTCTGGCCCGAGTCACTGGATTACTCGGGCAAGCGCGTCGTGGTGATCGGCAGCGGGGCCACCGCGGTCAGTCTGGTGCCCGCGCTGGCGCAGCAGGCCTCGCACGTGACGATGCTCCAGCGCTCACCGACCTACATGGTGTCGGCGGACCGCATCGTTCCCTCGGTGCAGGCGATCCGTAAGTTTCTGCCGCGCAAGCTATCTCATCAGATCGTGCGGTTCCGCAACGCGATGATCCACGTGCTGAGCTACTTCTTCTTCCGTAAGGCACCCGACCTCGGTCGCCGGTTCCTGCGCAGCCGGACGGTGGCCCTGCTGCCCGAGGGGTATCCCGTCGACGTGCATTTCAAGCCGCGATACAAGCCGTGGGATCAACGGTTGTGCCTCGTGCTCGACGGGGACCTGTTCGAGCACATCAGCGACGGACGGGTCGATGTCGTCACCGATCACATCGACCACATCGACGCCGCGGGCATCGTGTTGAAGTCGGGCGGGCGGGTGGACGCCGACGTGATCGTCACGGCGACCGGCCTGCAACTGCAGGCCCTCGGCGGCATCCGGTTGTCGCTGGACGGTCACGAGGTCAAACCGACCGAGCGATATGTCTACAAGGAGTTCCTGCTCGAGGATGTCCCGAACCTGGCTTGGTGCATCGGCTACACGAACGCGTCGTGGACGCTGCGGGCCGACATGACCGCGCGTGCGTTCGCAAACCTGTTGGCCTACATGGGCGCTCACGGCTACACCCACGCCTACCCGCACAAGGGTGCGGCGCCGATGCCGGAGAAGCGGACCTGGGATCTGGAGGCCGGCTACATCCAGCGTTCCGAGCATGCACTGCCGCGTTCGGGCACCAAGCGGCCGTGGCACGTGCGACACAACTACGTGCTGGATGCCATCGACCACCGCTTCGACCGCATCGACGAGTCGATGGTCTTCGGCCGCGCCCCCGCCGCCGAGTCGGTGGCCTCCTAAGCACCGCGAGCGGGCGTGTCTGCTGCGAGACACGCCCTATTTCGTCAGCGGTTTGCGCACGATCGTCACGTGAATGCGCAGGACAAACGGTTCCAGCCGCAGCCCGCACCGCGCCAGCAGTATGCCTGGTGCGCCGCCTTTCCGCTGTTCGGACAATCTCGTCCTTGACACAGCCCAGACGAGGTGGCAACCTCCTGAACATGTTCACTGAACATGTTCAGTCAAGGACCGAACAGCGAGATGCCACCCAGCGCAAGGTTTTGGCGACCGCTGAAAAGCTGTTCCGCGAGCAAGGCTTCGAATCGACGACTGTTCGGCAGATCGCAACCGATGCCGGAGTAAGCAGCGGGACCGTGATGAGCGTCGGAGACAAAGACGGCTTGTTGGTGGCAGTGTTCGACGACCGGATCGCAGCGGTGCACGCCAACCGAAAAGGTCTCACCCGAAGGCCATCTCACGCGAATGCACCGAAGGCGATTGCCAAACTGTTCGAACCGTTCCTGACCTACTTCGCCGAAGATCCAGCCCTCTCACGCCGGTATGCGTCGATCATTGTTCGCGGAGATCACACTTCGAGCATCTTTGGTGATCTGGCAGAAATCCTGGTGGGCGAAATCGAATCGGCTCTGCTGCACGTCGGTGTCGGCGAGTCTGATGCCGCGCGCAACGCTCGCACCATCTATTTCGCATACCTGGGCATTGTGCTCAGCGGCAACAACCAGGCATTGGGACACCGGTCGGTGCCCGACCAACTACGCGACGTCATCGAGTGCGTCATCGCACCAACCCGACAAGGAGAATGATTGTGATCGACACGCCGCACTGGTGGTGGCTCACCGCAATTCTGGCGATCGTGATCCTCGGGGACGCGCTGATCTCGCTCAAGCCGCCGCGATTTATCCAAGGATGCCTCGATGGTGTCGGACTCCCTCGTGACTGGTGGTGGGTGCTGATCGTGGTCAAACTTCTTGCCGGCGTCGGGTTGATTGCCGGCCTCAAATATCCAGGCGTGGCGTTCTCGGCCAATGCGGGAATTGTCGTCTATTTTCTGTGCGCCTGCTATGCGCATTACCGCGCCCGATTTCTGAAACAGGAATTCTGGATCAATTGCCTGGGCATGCTCCTGTTCTCAGCCTTCATACTGGTGGTCTCATACGTGGCATGAGGCCTTCTGCCCAACACGTTGGGCATGCTGGCCATGTCACGGCGTACGGATACGAAGACCCGTCGAGAGCAACTGCGTCGCCGACAGTCCAAAGGTGGTCTTGAAGCTGTCGGCCAGGTGTGACGGGCTGGCGAACCCGGCATCGGCAGCTGCGGTGGTCAGATTCTCACCGGCCGCCACGGCAGTCCCGGCCGCGACGAGCCGGCTCCAGATCCGGTAGCGCCGCAGACTGGTCCCCGCCTCGCGGCGGAACAGGTGCAGGAACCGCGATTCGGAGACCCCCGCGGCGGCTGCCAGTTCGCGTGCGGATACCGCTGCGGCGGGGTTCTCGCGAATCTGCTTGGCCACCAATTCGATCCGGGGGTCGATCCGGTGGGGGGTATCCGGGGCGGCGAGGTCCAGCCAGCGCCGCGCCGCCTCGTCGTCCTCCGGCATGGCCGTCAGTCTGGTCTCTGCGGCATGGCCTACCCCGATGCCGTCCCGGAACTCGGTGAACTGCTGCCGGCACGACGCACTGCGTTGCGAGCTGGGATCGAGGTAGCTCGACACCAACCCACCCTGCATCGAAAGGTGATGGGTGAGCCGCGGCGGGATCAACACGCTGCGTGCGACGGTGGCGCTGCCCTGGAGTGTCACGGTCAGCGGTCCGTCGATCCCGACGGCCAGGCACCACACCGATCCGGAATGCGGCTCAAGGCCGAGCCCCGGCCCGGTGTAGAGCGCCTGCCCCGGCCACAGCCACACCGTCGGGCAGCAGGTTTGTGGAAGCGCGGGCCCGGGTTCAGGCGGCATGCTGGCCTCCTCATCAATTGATCAGGAGGCTACCGTGGTCATCGCAGTAATCGTCGTGGCCGGGGTGTTCTTCCTCGGCATGGGTGTCTACGCACTGGCAGCTCCGCAGGCGATTCTGCGTCCGTTCGACTACGACCTCAGAACCGCCGCCGCCCGCGCGGAAGTCCGTGGCGTGTATGGCGGTTTCGGTATCGCGATCGCCGCGGTGCTGACCTACGCGGCCATGACGCCGGGGGCGGTCCGGACCGGGATCCTGATCACCGTCGGCGCCGCGCTGGTCGGGATGGCCGTCGGCCGCGGTGTGTCGGCGGTGTTCGACGAACGTACGTCGTTCTATCCCAACTGGTTCTACTGCGTGGTCGAAGCGATCGGCGCGGGCGCGCTGTTCTGGGTGGCCTGAGTCAGCCGCTCTGCCGCGCTTTTCCGCCGCATCGTCACGCCAGAGTGGCGCTCAAGCCCGAGCGTCACGCCAGCGTGACGCCGTGGTTCGGGCTCCGATTGCCATGTCACGCCAGAGTGGCTGCCGGCGGCGGCAGCCACTCTGGCGTGACAAACTGCCGGCTAGAGAGTGACAAACTGAGGGCTACGGGGCGACAGTCAGCCAGTCGGCGAAGCCGGACGGATCGTGACGGCCGAGTGCGCCGTGCTCGAACAGGCCCCAGCCCTCGACCGGTGCACCGTCGCCTTCGGTGCAGACAGCGCGACCGACGTGGTCGATCACACCGAACGCAGTTCGGCCGACGACCGCCGGATCGGTCATGTCGTAGGTGCGCCGTTCGGTGAACTTCTCGCCCTTCCACACGCCGTGAATCCAGTCGACGTCGCCGCCGTAGCCGCCGCCGACGTGAATCGGCACGGGCAGTTTGGATTCCACGTCGAAGCGGACGGGGGTGCCGTCGGGTGTGGTGGCCTCGATGGTGGCTCCGGTGGGGATCCGGGTGCCAGAGCGGTAGTGGATCTTCACCCGCGGCCAGCCGAGTTGCTCGACACGACCGTCCTTGAAGACCCGGCTGCAGTCGTTGAGGGATCGGAACCCGCTGGGGTCTTCCTGGATGATGAAGACGATCGAGAAGTCGTCGAACGCCATCGGGACGTACAGCCACCACATGCCTTCGAACGGCGGGTCGGCCGGTCGCCCTGCAGGCTCGGCCTCACCGACCGGGCGGATGCCCCAGGACCGGTCGCGGGAGCCGATCCAGGTGTCCGGGTCGACGTCGATGCGCTGGCCGTCGATCTCCAGATAGCCGCTCCAGGAACCTGTTTGGGCGAAGCGCTGGGCGTCGAGCGTGACCCGGTTGCCCTGACGCATCAGGTGCGGCTGCTCTTGCACCACGTCGAACAACCCGTTCCAGGTGAGATCCGCGGCGACACCCTCGGTCTCGTCGAGCACGATGCGGATCTTCTTGAGCGGCTCGGTGACCTCGACCCGGTAGCCCAGCACATGCTGGTTGAGCCGGTCTTGATCGATCGCGTCGGACAGGTGTACCGCCGTCTGCTCGTTGCCGCGGCGTACCAGGAAATAAGCGTCCTTCACCCCGAGGTTGGGGTAGTAGCCGAGACCGGTGATGACGAAGATGTCGCCGGTGCGGTCATGGGCGTTGAAATACGAACGGTCGTAGAAGTTCCGGTCGGACGAGCCGGGCCAGGCGATCGGCTGGGGGACTTGGTGGACGGGGTATTCGTCCATCGGGCCGAGCATTTAGGACTCCTCGATCAGGCGCCGCAGCAACGGCGCGTGGTAGAACATCGTTTCGACATCGTCGGGCTTCTCGGTCTCGCCGAAGTGCACGCGGCGGGCGCCGGTGCGCATGAACACGCAGCACCAGATGACCCCCGAGTAGATGTAGAACCAGCGCAGGTCGCTGAGTTCGGCGCCGGTCAACTCGCGGTAGGTCGCGCGGACATCCTCCTCGCGCATCACGTCGGGCAGACCGGGCAATCCGGCCATACCGGACAGTTCCTGAAACACCATGTGCGCGAAGATGATCCAGGAAACATCGAGTTCGCGCGGGCCGAGGGTGGCCATCTCCCAGTCGAGGACCGCAGCAGGGCGGAAGTCGTCGTACAGCACGTTGCCGATACGCGAATCACCCCACGTCAGAACGGTTTCGGAGGCCGCCACGTCCTCGGGGAAGTTGTCCTCGAGCCATTTCAGCGCTCGCTCGACGAGTGGTGAGCGGCCGATATCGGGGACCGAGAATTCGTACCAGTCCTTCAGCCAGCCGAAGTGCCGGCGCAGCGGGGTGTCACCGGGCGGATCGATCTCCGACAGGAACCCGAACCGCTCTGCGGCGTCCGGGATCGCATGCAGCTTGGCGAGCACCGCCACGGTGCTGTCCTGAAGTTCGCGCTGGCGTTCGATCGGGGCGTCGGCGAACCAGTTCCCGCCGAAGGTGTAGGGCATGACATCGGGCGGCACCTGGCCGTCGACTCGGTCCATCAGGAAGAACGGCGTGCCCAGCACCTCGCCGGTGGTGTCCATCCAGCGCACGTTGGGGACGGGAACGTCGGTGAGTTCGCCGACCTGCCGCATCACCTCGAACTGGTGGTCAAGCCGGTACGACGAGAACACCGGGACATCGTCCTGGGTGGGGGCGACGCGGGCCACCCACTTTTGCTCCTTCGGCTCGCCGTTCTCTTCCCAGCGTCCGGTCAGCATGATCGTTTCTGAGGACATACCGTTTGAGTCCACACCGCTTTCCACGGTGATCTCGGGGGTGACACCGCCCGGCATCACGGTGGACAGCCATTTCGACAGCACCGAGGGGAGGGTGGTGACGTCGCGACTGGAGCGTTGCAGGTGGTCGACGTTCTCCACAGGAGCGTCCACGGCCTCGTTTGCCATTCAACTGTTCCTTACGGCCACAATTACGATACTGTTAGTAGCGTTATGAAAGCAGAGCCATCACCGGTTGGCAAGACCGCCGGAGCGGGGCGTCCCCGTGACCCGCGCATCGACGCTGCCATATTGCAGGCCACCGTGGACCTGCTTGTCGAAATCGGTTACGCGAACCTGACGATGGCCGCGGTCGCCGAGCGCGCGCAGACCACGAAAACCGCGCTGTACCGCCGGTGGTCGAGTAAGGCCGAGCTGGTCCACGAGGCGGTGTTCCCCGCGACCGCGTCGGGCCTGACCGCTCCGGCCGGTGACATCGCCGCCGATATCCGGGCGATGATCGGCGCTGCCCGCGACGTGTTCACCAGCCCGGTGATGCGCGCGGCCCTGCCCGGACTGGTCGCCGATGTCGTCGCCGATACCGACCTGAACTCCCGCGTGATGCAGCGGTTCGCCGGAACCTTCGTCACCGTGCGCGCCCGGATCGTCGACGGCATCGTCCGGGGCGAGGTCCAATCTGATGTCGACCCCGACCGCCTGGTGGAGCTCATCGGCGGGTCGACCATGCTGCGGATGCTGCTGTGGCCCGAACGTGAACTCGACGACGAGTGGGTGGCGCAGACGGCGGCCATCCTGGTGCACGGGGCCACCGTCAAGCCGTGACGTCCGACGCCTTTACGTCAGCCTGAGGACAAATCTTCCGAGCGGTTCCAACCCCGCATAACCTGCGGCCACGTGACTGTTACCGCCCCACGTTCACTGGCCACTGCCAAGCCGAGTGCGCGCACCGTCGCGCTGGGCAGTGCGGTCGGCACCACGATCGAGTGGTACGACTTCTACCTGTACGCCACGGCCGCGGCCCTGGTCTTCAAACCGTTGTTCTTCCCGAACATCTCGTCGACGGCGGGCACGCTGGCCTCGTTCGCGACCTACGCCGCGGGGTTCGGTGCCCGGCCCTTGGGCGCCCTGATATCTGGTCACTACGGAGATCGGCTGGGGCGCAAGGTGGTTCTGGTCACCGCGCTCGTGGGGATGGGGCTGAGCACCTTCGCGATCGGACTCCTGCCGACCTACGCCCAGATCGGGCTGCTCGCGCCCGTGCTGCTGGTCGGCCTGAGGCTGCTGCAAGGCCTGGCGGTGGGCGCCGAATGGGGCGGTGCGGCACTACTTTCGGTGGAGCATGCACCGCCAGGCCGCCGCGGCCTGTTCGGCAGTTTCACCCAATTGGGTTCCCCGGCCGGCATGTTGCTCTCGACGGCGATCTTCTACGTGACGAGAACCGTCGCAGGCCCCGAAGCCTTCCTCGCCTACGGTTGGCGAATCCCGTTCCTGCTCAGTGCCGTCCTGGTCGTGATCGGTTTGGTGATCCGGCTGCGGCTCACCGACGCCGAGGTTTTCACCGAGGTCCGAGACCGCGGTGAGGTGGCGCGGCTGCCTGTGCTGGAGGTGCTGCGCACCCAACCGCGCAATGTGTTGATCACCACCGGGCTGCGGTTCTCGCAGATCGCCCTGTTTGTCCTTCTGACCACGTATTCCTTGACCTACCTGCAGGATTCGTCGTCCGCGGGCAGTCAGGTCGGCTTGACGGCAGTCTTGATCGCGTCGGCCATCGGCCTGGTCAGTACGCCGGCATGGGCAATGCTGTCCGACCGGATCGGCCGGCGGCCTCCGTATCTGTTCGGTGCGGTGGCCGGTGTGGTGGCCCTCATCCTGTTCTTCGTCGCGGCGGGAACCGGGTCCCACATCGCGATCGTGTTGTCGATCGTGTTCGGTGTCAACATCGCTCACGACGCCATGTACGGGCCGCAGGCCGCCTGGTTCGGGGAATTGTTCGACACCCGGGTGCGCTACAGCGGTGCCTCGTTGGGGTATCAGATCGGTGCCGTGCTCTCGGGCGGTTTCGCACCGCTGATCGCGGCGGCGCTGCTGGTCGCAGGTGGCGGCACCCCGTGGCTGATCGTCGGATATTTCGTAGTGCTGACGGCGATCACGTTCGCGGCGGCCTATTTCGCGCGGGAAACGCATCGGGATGAGATCGGGGACGCGCGATGAGCAGGATCTATCTCAACGCCTTCGACATGGCCTGCGTCGGACATCAGTCCGCGGGTTTGTGGCGCCACCCCGAAGACCAGGGGTACCGATACCGCGAGCTCAAGTACTGGACGGATCTGGCCCGCACGCTGGAGGCCGGCGGCTTCGATGCGTTGTTCCTGGCCGACGTGCTCGGCGTCTACGACGTGTACGGCGGATCGCGGGATGCCGCGGTGGCCGATGCCGCACAGGTACCGGTCAACGACCCGACACTGGCCGTCTCGGCCATGGCGGCGGTCACCGAGACCCTCGGATTCGGTGTCACGGTGTCGTTGACCTACGAGCAGCCTTATGCGCTGGCACGGCGGTTCTCGACACTCGACCACCTGACCGACGGCCGCGTGGCCTGGAACATCGTCACCTCCTATCTCGACAGTGCCGCCAGGAATCTGGGGCTGGATGCCCAGATCCCGCACGACGAGCGCTACGAGATCGCCGAGGAGTATCTCGAGGTCTGCTACAAGCTGTGGGAGGCATCGTGGGAACCCGACGCCGTCGTCCGGGACAGGGAACGCGGCGTGTTCACCGATCCGGCGAAAGTCCATGACATCGAGCACAAGGGGCGCTACTTCAGCGCCCCAGGGCCGTTCCTGTGTGAACCGTCTCCGCAGCGCATCCCTGTGCTGTTTCAGGCGGGTGCCTCGCCGCGAGGGGTCCGGTTCGCCGCGGCGCATGCCGAGGCGGTGTTCGTTTCCGGCCCGACGCCCGAAATCGTGGCCAAGCCGGTCAAGGCGCTGCGCGCCGCTGCCGCTGAGCACGGCCGAGATCCCCGGTCCATCAAGGTTTTCACGATGCTGACCCCGATCGTCGCAGAGACCCATGAGGCGGCCGTGGCCAAGCTGGACGACTACCGGCAGTACGTCAGCACCGAAGGTGCGCTGGCGCTGTTCGGTGGCTGGACCGGGGTCGATCTGGCCGAACTCGGGGCCGACGAACCGCTGAGATACGTCCAGACCGAGGCCAATCGTTCGGCGTTGGCGTCGTTTACCACGCAGGACCGGAACTGGACGGCGGGAGAGCTGGCCGACGAGGTCGGTCTAGGCGGGCGTGGCCCGGTGGTGGTGGGTTCGCCGACCGAGGTCGCCGACGAACTCGAACGCTGGGTCGACGAGGCCGACGTCGACGGGTTCAACCTGGCCTATGTCACCACACCGGGCACCTTCGTCGACTTCGCCCGCCATGTCGTGCCCGAACTTCGTCGTCGCGGCCGAGTGCCCGACCACGGTGAGCGGGTGACACTCCGTGAGCGCCTGGGAGGGGCCGGACCGTTGCTCTCACCGGACCATCCCGGTGCCACCCACCGGCCGCCGGACTGGGCCTGAGGCATTGACATGAACCACGGTTGAGGTCCGACACTGGTGGCATGAACCTGAAGGAGCGGCAGGACATCAGGGCCGTCATGGCCGCCACCACCGACCTGTGGGTAGCACACGACATGGATGGCTGGGGCCGGTATTTCACCGAGGATGCCGACTTCGTCGCACACGGCGGAATTTGGTGGACCTCGCGTCAAGCGAATGTCGAAGGGCACCGCGATGTTCCGAAATCCGTTGTCCGGCAGAAGTGCAACTACACCCAGCGGGTCGAGTCCATCGCCGAGGTCGCTCCGGGTGTGGCGCTGGTGCACACCCGCTGGGACTGGCCCGACCGCGTCCAGCCGGGCGCACAGGCCCAGGACCGCAGCGGCATCATCAGCTACGTCCTCGTCGAGAACGACGGACGCTGGCTGATCCGCTCCGCCCACAACACCCGGGTGCGCTAGCGATGGCCATCCAAACCTTTCCCACCGATTGGCAGACCGCGCTGGTGTTGGTGGCCCACCCGGATGATCCCGAGTACGGCGTCGGGGCCGCCGTCGCCAAGTGGACCGACGAGGGAAAGTCCGTGCAGTACGCGCTGGCTTCGCGCGGTGAGGTCGGCATCGCCGGTATGCCGCCGGAACAGGCCGGGCCGCTGCGGGAAGGGGAGCAGCGGCGGTCGGCCGCCATCGTCGGCGTCGATGACGTGTCGTTCTGGGACTTTCCGGACAGCAACATTCGCGACACTCCCGAACTGCGGGCGAAGATCGCCGACACCATCGCGGCGGTGCGTCCCGACGTCGTCGTCACCCTCTACAGCGGGCCCAGCTGGGCGCCCGGCGCACCCAATCAGCGTGACCACATCGAATTCGCCCACGCCGTCGCGGCGGCTTACGACAGCTTGACCGATCCGCCGGCCTGGCTCTTCGAGAACGGGCCGGACCCGTCGCACTGTGAGGTCGTCGACGGCTATACCGATGTGGCGGTGAGATCTCTTGCCGCCCATGAGGTTTACCTGTCGGTGCTCGACCCGAAGACTCCCGTCGTCGAACAGGCCCGGCAACAGGTGGAGATGTCGACGCCCGCCCTGCCGGGATTCGGCGGGCGAACCGTCGGCTTCATTCTGAAGCGGCATCGCTGAACCGGGCAGGAATCGGCTTACCATCGCAGCTGTGCGTGCAGTGGTCTATTCCGAGGTGGGCGTGCGGCCCGTCGTGGTCGACGTGGCCGATCCCGAATGTCCCGACGACGGGGTGGTCGTCGAGGTGGCGGCCACCGGCGTGTGCCGGTCCGACTGGCACGCGTGGCGGGGCCACGATCCGGTGGCCTTGCCGATCATTCCCGGTCACGAATTCGCCGGGACCGTTGTGGCGTTGGGTGCCGACGTGTCGGGCTGGCAGGTGGGCGATCGGGTGACCGCGCCGTTCGTCCTGGGTTGCGGTCGCTGCGAGTTCTGCTTGTCCGGGAACGCCCAGGTGTGCCCCGATCAGCTCCAGCCGGGTTTCACTCTGCCCGGCTCCTTCGCACAGCGGGTCGCGGTCCCGCGGGCGCAGGCCAACCTTGTCCGTCTGCCTGACGAGGTCTCGTTCGTGGCGGCGGCTTCGCTGGGGTGCCGGTTCGCGACCTCGTACCGAGCCCTGGTCGTCCACGGTGAGGTACAGCCCGGCCAGTGGGTCGCGGTCCACGGGTGTGGCGGGGTAGGCCTGTCGGCGGTGATGATCGCGAAAGCCTTCGGCGCCAAGGTCGTTGCCGTGGACCGCAGCGCTCAGGCGCTGGACGTCGCGAACCGTCTCGGAGCCGATGAGCTGATCAATGCCACCGAGATCCCCGACACCGCAGCCGAAGTCGTGCAACGGACCGGCGGCGGTGCACACATCGGGGTCGACGCGATCGGACATCCGGCGGTCGCGGCGGCCTCCGTGTCCTCGTTGCGGCGGCGCGGTCGGCATATCCAGGTGGGGCTCCTGCTGGGTGATGCGGCACAGACCGCGCTCCCGATGGACCGGGTGATCGCCCAGGAACTCGCGATCCTCGGGTCGCACGGTATGCCTGCCGTCGACTACCCGGCGATGCTGGGTCTTCTCGCGTCGGGTGCACTGCAACCGGAGTTGTTGGTAACCCGGCGGGTGGGGCTCGATCAGGCGGGCGCGGCGATGGCCGCCATGGACACGCCCACCGGGCCGGGGATCACGATCATCGAGCCGGCCTCGCCGGGCTAGCTGTCGATCTGGCCCCGGTTACGTTGGGCCACCGCCTGATAGCGGTCACCCAGACCGTCGAAATCCCGGGCCTGCGCGCCGGCGATCTCCTGCTCGGCGGCGAGTGCGGGACCGACGATCGGTTGGCTGCCGCGGGTGTAGATCTCTTTGAGGCCTGCCATGGTCGGTCCCGGTACCTCGGCGATCTGACCGGCCAGTTCCAGTGCCCGCTCCAGTAGCCGCTCGTGCGGCACCACCTCGGTGACCAGGCCGAGGCGTTCGGCGCGGGCGGCATCGATAACCTCACCGGTCATCGACAGCCGCCGCGCCATGGCCGCACCGACCACGTGAGGCAGCCGGGCCGTCATCCCGCCGCCGGGCAGGATGCCGATCCGGGCGTGGGTGTCGGCGAACACCGCCCGCTCGGAGGCGATCAGGAAGTCGCAGCCAAGCGCCATCTCCAGCCCGCCGGTGAACGTCGCCCCGTTGATCGCCCCGATGATCGGAGTGCTCAACTCGCCGGTCTTGGTGATGCAGTTGTGCGACCGGAACTTCTCGAAGTAGTCCATGCCGAGGGTCTGCGCCTCTTTGAGGTCGACGCCGGCGCAGAACGCGGGGTCGGTCCCGGTGAGCACGATCGTCCGTACGGCCGGGTCGGTGTCGGCCTCGTCCAGGGCGCGGTACAGCTCCTCGATCAGCTCGCGTCCCAGCGCGTTCCGCGACTGTGGACGATGCAGGGTGAGGACCCGGACAGCGCCGTGGTCAGTGGTAAGGACAACATCGCGAGCAGACATAAAATCGCATGCTACGCCGCATATTTGTGCGAGTTTGCGTCTGCTCGCGGTGAGAAATCAGCGCAGGAAGGTCTCGGCATTGTTGGCCAGGTCCAGCAGCGGTTGCGGCAGGGCGCCGAGCGCGAAGGTGACGGCCGCGGTGACGGTGATGACGGCGGCGGTGAGCCCGCTCGGAACAACGACTTCGGGGGCCCCCTCGGGCGGGTCGGTGAAGAACATGAGCACGATCACCCGCACGTAGAAATAGGCCGCCACGGCACTGGCGATGACGCCGATGATGACCAGCGGGATGGCCCCGCCCTCACCTGCGGCCTTGAACACCGCGAACTTGCTGACGAATCCGCTGGTCAGCGGAATTCCGGCGAATGCCAGTAGGAACAACGAAAACACCACGCCGACAATGGGATATCGCCGGCCCAGACCGGCCCACTGCGCCATCGACGTCTCCTCCTCGTCGGCGGCGTTGCGAACCAGACCGACAACCGCGAACGCGCCCAGCGTGCTGAATCCGTAGGCGAACAGGTAGAACAGCGTGGAGGACACACCGGCCGGGTTGGCGGCGATCACGCCGGTGAGGATGAAACCCGAGTGGGCCACCGCGGAGTAGGCGAGCATGCGTTTGACGTCCGTCTGGGTGACGGCGGTGATGGTGCCGACCACCATGGTCAGGATCGCGATCGCCCACAGCACGGGCCGCCAGTCGTCACGCAACTGCGGCAGCGCCACGTAGAAGATGCGCAGCATGGCGCCGAACGCGGCGATCTTGGTTCCTGCGGCCATGAATGCGGTGATCGCGGTCGGGGCGCCCTGGTACACGTCGGGGATCCACGAATGGAACGGAACGGCACCGACTTTGAACAACACGCCGACCAGCAAGAGGGCAACACCGATCAGTGCCAGCGGAGTGTTGGGTGCCTTGGTGTCCACGGCGGTGGCGATTCCGGCCAGATCCAGGGTGCCGGCGTAGCCGTACAGCATGGCCGCGCCGTAGAGGAAGAAGGCCGACGAGAACGCGCCCAGCAGAAAGTATTTCATCGACGCTTCCTGCGACAGCAGCCGCCGGTGTCGGGCCAGCCCGCACAGCAGGTAGAGCGGAAGCGACAGGACTTCCAGCGCGATGAACATGGTCAGCAGATCATCGGCGGCCGGGAACAGGAGCATGCCGCCGATGGCGAACATGGTCAGCGGGAAGACCTCGGTCTGCATCACCCCTGACTTGGTGGCCATCTTCTCGGCCACGCTTCCCGGCACCGCCGAGGCCTGTGGCGTGAAGCCGTCCAGACCGGCGATGCCGTCTTGCGTAGCAGTTCTGGGTTGCCGTTCGGCGATCAACAGGATCCCCAGTGCACCGACGACGGCGATGGTGCCCTGCAGGAACAATGCGGGTGCATCGAGGACCACCGAGCCCAAGACCGCGGGTCGGCCGGGGGTGCCGTGAAGGTCCCGGGCCAAAAGGACGACAGCCACGACGGCGGCGAGCAGTCCGCCCAGTGCAAGGGCGACCTGTACCCGGTAGCGGGCCGGTCGGGGCAGGAAAGCCTCGACCAGTACACCGGCCACTCCCACCCCGAACACGATCAGCATGGGGGACAGCAGGCCGTATTCGATGCTCGGCGTCACCATGATCAGCGGACCCCCTCTGCCAGCTTGGGCAACACCTGCGGTGGCGGATCGTTCTGTCCGATGGTGGTCAACGTGTGCTGGACGGCCGGATTGATCACGTCCAGAGCGGGTTTGGGATAGATGCCCAGCACCAGCAGCAGCGCGATCAGGGGGACCACCACGGCGAGCTCGCGAGGAACCAGGTCCCGGATCCGGTGTCCGTCGCCGGCGAGCCCCTCGGGGAGCGGGCCGGTCATCATCCGTTGGTACATCCACAGGATGTACACGGCGGACAGCACCAGTGCGGTGGCGGCGAACACCGCGACCACCGGGTACCGCGTGAATGTGCCGATGAGAACCAGGAATTCACTGATGAACGGCGCCAGGCCCGGCAAGGACAACGTGGCCAGGCCGGCCACCAGGAACGTTCCGGCAAGGACCGGGGCCACCTTCTGCACGCCGCCGTAGGAATCGATCAACCGGGAACCATGGCGCGAGACCAGGAATCCGGCGATCAGGAACAGTGCGGCCGTGGAGATCCCGTGGTTGATCATGTACAGGGTCGACCCGGCCTGACCCTGACTGGTCATCACGAAGATGCCCAGGATGATGAAACCGAAATGCGAGATCGAGGTGTAGGCGATCAACCGCATCACATCGGTCTGGCCGATCGCCAGGACGGCGCCGTAGACGATGCCGATCACCGCGAGAGTGATGACCAGGGGCCGGAAATACGTTGACGCATCGGGGAACAACGGTAGGCAGTAGCGCAGCATGCCGAACGTGCCGACCTTGTCCATGATGGCCATCATCAGCACCGCGCTCGCGGGGGTGGCCTGAACCGCGGCATCGGGCAGCCAGCGGTGGAAAGGCCACAGCGGCGCCTTGACGGCGAATGCGAACATGAAACCGAGGAACAGGAAGTTCGCCACCATCGGGTTGATCACGAGCTCACCGGACGAGACCGCGGCGACGATCGCGCGGAAGTCGAACGTGCCCGAATCGAAGGCATCGCTGCCCGCGGTGACCACGTAGAGCCCGATCACCGCGGCCAGCATGACCAGGCCGCCGAACAGGTTGTACAGCAGGAACTTCACCGCCGCTTTAGATCTGTGCTCCCCGCCGAACCCGCCGATCAAGAAGTACATCGGGATCAGCATGGCCTCGAAGAACACGTAGAACAGCAAGATGTCCAGGGCCACCAGGGACATGAACACCATGCCCTCGACGGCCAGCGTCAGCGCCAGGTAGGCCTGGACGCCGCGGCCGCCCAGCCCGGTCTGGTGGGTGGCGTCATTCCAGCCCGCGACGATGAGCAGCGGCAGCAGCACCGCGGTGAGGACCACCAGGGCCAGAGCGATTCCGTCGACCCCGAGGATGTAGCCGGTGCCGAACGACGGGATCCAGCGGTGTGATTCGACGAACTGATACTGCTCACCGGCGGGAGCGAAGCCGACGGCGAGCACGGCGGCCAGACCCAGCGCGGCCAGCGAGACCACCAGCGCGAACCATTTGGCCAGTGTCCGCTGCGCCGCGGGCAGCAGCATCACCACGGCGGCTCCCACCGTCGGGGTGGCCCACAACGCCGTCAGCCACGGAAATGTGCTCACCACAGTCGCACCGCCAGGATCGTCGCCACCACCAGGGCCGCCCCGCCCAGCATGGAGAGCGCATAGGAGCGGGCGAAGCCGGTCTGCAACTGGCGCAACCCGTCCGATGTTCGGCTGACCAGCGCGGCCAGGCCACCTGCGGTGCCGTCGACCACCTTGTCATCGACGGTCACCAGGGCCGCCGTCAAGGTCTGGCCACCTCGCATGAACACCGCCTCGTTGAAAGCGTCGCCGTACAGGTCGCGCCGGGCCGCCACCGTCAGCGCCGAGCCGTCGGGCACCTCGACCGGAACCGGCCGCTGCGCATACATCCGGTAGGCCACCGCAATGCCGACCGCGACGACGGCCAGCACCACCACAGTGACCACCCACGCAGGGATCGCATGGTGCGCCTCGTGAGCGCCGACAACCGGCTCGAGCCAGTGCGACAGCGTGCCACCGATCGCCAGCGCGCCGCCGGAGACCACCGAGCCGACCGCGAGCAGGATCATCGGCCAGGTCATCACGGCCGGCGCCTCGTGCGGATGCGCCTGCTCATCCCAACGCTTTTCGCCGAAGAACGTCATCAGCATCACCCGGGTCATGTAGAACGCGGTGATCCCGGCCCCCAGAATGGCTGCCCCGCCGAGGATCACCCCGCGTACGCCCCCGGCGCCCAGCGCCGCCTCGATGATGCTGTCTTTGGAGAAGAAGCCGGCCAGCGGCGGGACTCCGATGATGGCCAGATAGCCGAGTCCGAACGTGGCGAACGTGATCGGCAGGACCTTGCGCAGACCGCCGTAGCGGCGCATGTTCACCTCGTCGTTCATCGCGTGCATCACCGACCCCGCCCCGAGGAACAGGCCGGCCTTGAAGAATCCGTGCGTGAGCAGGTGCATGATCGCGAACGCGTACCCGGCGGGCCCGAGGCCGGCGGCCAGCACCATGTAGCCGATCTGGCTCATGGTCGACGCGGCCAGCGCCTTCTTGATGTCGTCCTTGGCGCAGCCGATGATCGCGCCGAACAGCAGCGTGACCGCGCCGACGACGACCACACCGGTCTGAGCTCCCGGGGCCAGGTCGAAGATCGGCCCGGACCGCACGATCAGGTAGACGCCGGCGGTCACCATCGTGGCGGCGTGGATGAGCGCCGACACCGGGGTCGGGCCCTCCATCGCGTCCCCGAGCCAGGACTGCAGCGGCACCTGGGCCGATTTGCCGCAGGCGCCCAACAACAGCAGGAGGCCGATCGCGGTCAACGTGGCTTCGCTCAATGCCGGTGCGGCGCCGAACACCCCGGCGAACGAGATCGACCCGACGGTGGCGAACATGATCATCAGCGCGATGGCCAGACCCATGTCGCCGACCCGGTTGACGACGAACGCCTTCTTGGCTGCGGCGGCCGCCGACGGCTTGTGCGACCAGAACCCGATCAGCAGATACGAGGCGAGGCCCACGCCTTCCCACCCGGCATACAGGCCCAGGTAGTTGTCGGCGAGCACGAGCAGCAGCATGGCCGCCACAAACAGATTCAGGTACGCGAAAAACCTTCGCCGATCAGGATCTTCGGCCATGTACCCGATGGAGTAGATATGGATCAAGGACCCCACGCCGGTGATCAGCAGCACGAAGCACACCGACAGCTGATCGAGTTGCAGGCCGAAATCGACCTGCAAGCCGGCCACCGGCACCCAGGAGAACAGGGATTCTGCGACGGCCCGGCCCTCGTCGGGGCGGCCCAGCATCTGGCTGAACTGCACCGCTCCGACGGCGAAGGCGCTCAGCGCGGTCGCGCAACCCAGCAGATGCCCCCACCGGTCGGACCGTCGGCCGCTCAACAGCAGCACCGCTGCTCCGGCGGCCGGGAGTGCGATCAGAAGCCACACAGGTAGTGTCATGTCGCCCTTAGTGCTTCAGCAGGCTGGCGTCGTCGACCGAGGCCGAATGGCGGGTACGGAAGATGGTCATGATGATGGCCAGGCCGATCACCACTTCGCAGGCGGCCACCACCATGGTGAAGAACGCCACCACCTGACCATCGAGATGACCGTGCATGCGGGAGAACGCCACGAACGCCAGATTGGCGGCGTTCAGCATGAGCTCGACGCACATGAACATCACGATGGCATTGCGCCGCAGCAGTACTCCCGAAGCGCCGATGGTGAACAACAGCGCCGACAGGTAGAGATAGTTGTCGGGATTCATCGCATCACCCCTCCCCGTTGGCCGAGTTACTGATCGTGCGCTGCGGCAGGATGGCGCTCACCGACAACGCCGCATCGGAGCCATCGGGCAGTCGGGCCGGGACATCGACGGCGTTATGCCGTGCGTAGACACCGGGATTGGGCAGCGGCGTCGGATGACCTCCGGCCTGGAACCGTTCGACGGCCAGTTCTCGCTGGGTTTTGCGGCGCTCGAAGCGCTCTCGGTGCGCCAGTACCATCGCGCCGAGAGCGGCGGTGATGAGCAGTGTGCTGGTCAGCTCGAATGCCCACAGGTACCGGGTGAAGATCAGGGCCGCCAGTCCTTCCACGTTGCCACCGCTGTTGGCCTGGGCCAGCCCGGTGAACCCGCTGACAGACACGCTGCCGATCCCGGCGATCAACAGGATGCCGAACCCGGTGCCCGCCGCGAGTGCCGCAATGCGTTGGCCGCGTATCGTTTCGGCGAAGGATTCGGCCAGGTCGACACCGATGAGCATCAGCACGAACAGGAACAGCATCATCACCGCGCCGGTGTACACCACCACCTGCACCACGCCGAGGAACAAGGCGTCCTGGGCGATATAGAGCACCGCCAGCGCGATCATGGTGCAGGCCAGAAACACCGCGGAGTACACCGCTTTCGGTGCGGCGACCACGCCGATGGCGCCGAGCACCGCGACCGTCCCGAGGATCCAGAACAGCACCGCCTCCGATGTCGACGTCCGCGCAGAATGTTCAGCGGCGAGCATCAGGACGTCGGGGCTCACTGGGCGTCCTGGGAAAGCGGGGTGATCCGGCCGAGGTAGTAGTCGTCGTCGGTACTGCCCGGCGCCATGTCGTGGGGTGGTGCCTGCATCCCGGGTTGCATCGGGGCCAGCAGCTTGTCCTTCCCCCAGATCAGGTCGGCCCGGTTGTCGTCGGCCATCTCGTATTGGTTGGTCATCGTCAACGCCCGGGTCGGGCAGGCCTCGATGCACAATCCGCACCCGATGCAGCGCAGATAGTTGATCTGGTACACCCGGCCGTAGCGTTCGCCCGGCGAAAAGCGTTCGTCGGCAGTGTTGTCGGCGCCTTCGACGAAGATGGCGTCGGCCGGACAGGCCCAGGCGCACAATTCGCAGCCGATGCACTTCTCCAGGCCGTCGGCGTAACGGTTGAGTTGATGACGGCCGTGATATCGCGGTGCGACCGGTCCCGGTTTCTCCGGATACTCTTCGGTGATCGGCTTTTTGAACATCGATCCGAAGGTGACCGCGAATCCGGCCAGGGCGTCGACGAACTTGGGCATCTTAGGCATCGACAGCCTCCTTTCCAGCATTCGGCAGCGGAGGTACCGGGTAGGCGCCGGCGCTCTGCTGCGGTATCGGCTGAGCAATCCTGCCCCGCAACGCTTTCCACAGCGCGGCTGCCAAAACCGCCACGATGACGACCGCGGTGGTCACCAGGCCGGTGGCCCAGTTGTGGTACCCGTGCTCGCGCAGGCTGTGAGTGACGGCGACGACCATGATCCACACCAGTGACACCGGGATGAGCACCTTCCAGCCCAATGCCATGAACTGGTCGTAACGCATCCGGGGCAGGGTGGCCCGCAGCCAGAAGTATCCGAACATGAACATCCACACCTTGGCGGTGAACCACAGCAGCGGCCACCAGCCGCTGTTCGCGCCGTCGATCAGGTTGAACGGGAACGGTGCATGCCAGCCGCCGAGGAACATCGTGGTGGCCAGCGCGGAGACGGTGGTCATGTTGACGTACTCGGCGAGCATGAACATCGCGAACTTCAACGACGAGTACTCGGTGTGGAAGCCGCCGACCAGTTCTCCCTCGGCCTCGGGCAGATCGAAAGGCGCCCGGTTGGTCTCGCCCACCATCGACGTCACATACACGACGAACGAAGGCAGCAGCAGGAACACAAACCACGTGCTGTCCTGGGCCGCCACGATGCCCGAGGTGGACATGGTGCCCGCGTAGAGGAACACCGCGGCGAACGACAGGGCCATCGCGACCTCATAGGAGATCACCTGGGCGCTGGAACGCAGACCGCCCAGCAGCGGATAGGTGGACCCCGACGCCCACCCGGCCAGCACGATGCCGTACACCCCGATCGAGGTGACAGCCAGGATGTAGAGCACCGCGACGGGCAGATCGGTCAACTGCAGCGCGGTACGGTGGCCGAAGACCGAAACCTCGCCTCCCATCGGGATCACCGCGAACGCCATGAATGCAGGGATCACCGAAATGATCGGCGCCAGCAGGTAGATGGGCTTGTCGGCGCCGGCAGGGACGAGCCCTTCCTTGAGTGCCAGCTTGACCCCGTCGGCCAACGACTGCAGCAGACCCCAGGGGCCCACCCGGTTGGGGCCGGGCCGCAACTGCATGCGGCCCAGCACCTTCCGTTCGATGAGGATCGCCGCGAGCACGGTCAGCAGCAGGAAGACGAACACCCCGAGTGCCTTGGCCAGGATCAGCCACCACGGGTCGTGACCGAACAGGGTGGGGTCGGGGTAGGTCATGAGTCGGCCTGCCCGATCGAGGCCCGCGTGATCGAGACCAGGGCACCGGCGGTCACCCCGAGTTGTCGATGGATCGCCGACCCCGGGGAATTGGTGGGTAGCCACACCACCCGGTCGGGCATCTCGGTGATCGACAGCGGCAAGGTGACCGATCCGCGGTCGGTGCTCACGGTCACCGGATCTCCCGCTGCCACACCGAGTTCAGTGGCGGTACCGGGCGAGAGCCGCGCCACCGGGCAGACCGCAGTGCCGGCCAGATAGGGTTCGCCGTCCTGCAGGCGTCCGGCGTCGAGCAGCAGACGCCAGCTGGCCAGCACCGCCTGTCCGGGCCCGGGGGTCGGGCGTGGTTCGGGTGTCGCCACCGGCTCCGCGGCGCGGGGTCCGGTCCAGCTACCGAGCCGGGCCAGTTCGCCGTCCGCGGCGTCGGGTCCGGTCAGCCCGAGGTCGACGCCGATCTCGTCGGCGAGGTAGTGCAGTACCCGCAGGTCGGGAATCGCGTTCGTCTGCAACGCCGGCTTGAACGGGCGAATCCGGCCTTCCCAGTTCACGTATGCGCCGGCCTTCTCCACCACCGGCGCCACGGGGAACACCACATCGGCCAGCTCGGTGACCTCGCTCTCGCGCAGTTCGAGACTGACGACGAGCGGGGTGGCGCGCAGTGCGGCCAGCGCCGTGGCCGGGTCGGGCAGGTCGGTAACCTCGACGCCGCCGAACAGAAGCGCGGCGAGTTGTCCGTCAGCTGCCGCGGCCAGGATGGCGTTGGTGTCGCGTCCGGTGGTGCCGGGCAGTTCGGCGGTGTTCCACACCGTAGCCGTCTGGGTTCGTGCGTCGGCATCGGTGACGGGGCGACCCCCGGGCAGCAGGTTCGGCAGGGCGCCGGCCTCTACGGCGCCGCGCTCGCCGGCCCGGCGCGGCACCCACGCCAACCGGGCCCCAGTTGCCGTGGCCAGGCGCTGCGCGGCCGACAATGCGCCGGGTGAGGTGGCCAGTCGCTCACCGACCAGGATCACCGCCCCTGGTCCTCGCAGTCGCTCATCGGTCTCCAGCGCGGCCAGTGCATCCGCCTCGGCTCCGGGGACCGTGGGGATCAGCGTGCCCGCCATCTTGGTCAGCCCGCGACTGGCGAACGGTGCCACCGAGAGCACCTGCTGGCCGTTCTTGCGGGCGGCCTTGCGCAGTCGCAGGAAGACGATCGGGGATTCCTCTTCGGGCTCCAACCCGACCAGCAGCACGGTCGGTGCCTTTTCCAGTTCGGCGTAACGCAATGTCATCGGTTGTCCGGCGATGCGGGCAGCCAGGAAATCGGCCTCCTCGCCGGAGTGCGGCCGCGCGCGGAAGTCGATGTCATTGGTGCCCAGCACCATCCGGGCGAACTTCGAGTAGGCGTAGGCATCCTGCACGGTGCAGCGCCCGCCGACCAGCACACCGGTGCTCGACGCGGCAGCCAGCAGGCCCGCCCCGGCCACCGTCAGCGCTTCTGACCACGATGCCGGGCGCAACGCGCCGTTCTCCCGGACCAACGGCGTCGTGATCCGATCTCCGACCGTGGCATAGGTGAACGCCCACCGACCCTTGTCGCAGTTCCACTCCTCATTGACCTCGGGATCGTCACCGGCCAGGCGCCGCATGACCTTGCCTCGGCGGTGATCGGTGCGCTGGGCACATCCCGACGCGCAGTGTTCGCAGACACTGGGGCTGGACACCAGGTCGAATGGCCGGGCCCGGAAGCGGTAGGCCGTCCCCGTCAGCGCCCCCACCGGGCAGATCTGCACGGTGTTACCGGAGAAGTAGGACTGGAACGGCTCGCCGGGGGCGATGCCCACCTGTTGCAGCGCACCACGTTCCAACAGTTCGATGAACGGGTCGCCGGCGATCTGTGCGGAGAACCGGGTGCAACGGGCGCAAAGCACGCACCGTTCGCGATCCAGGAGCACCTGCGCGGAGATACTGATCGGCTTCGGATAGGTCCGCTTGACGTCCTCGAACCGGGTTTCGGGGCGCCCGTTGGACATTGCCTGGTTCTGCAGGGGACATTCACCGCCCTTGTCGCAGATCGGGCAGTCCAGCGGGTGGTTGATCAACAGTAGTTCCATCACACCGCGCTGGGCCTTGTCGGCAGCTTCGGAGCTGAACTGGGTGTGCACCACCATGTCTGGGCTGACCGTGGTGGTACAGGAGGCCATCGGCTTGCGCTGACCCTCGACCTCGACGAGGCACTGCCGGCAGGCCCCCACCGGGTCGAGCAGCGGGTGATCGCAGAACCGCGGGATCTGGACACCCATCAGTTCGGCGGCGCGGATCACCAACGTGCCCTTGGGGACACTGATCTGTTCACCGTCGATGGTGAGCGACACCATTTCCACCGGCGGGGTGTCCTTGGTCGGCTCGGCCAGCGTCATGCACGGCCCCCTTTCCTTGCGCGAGCAGACGCGAACTCGCACGGCGCGCCCGGTAAAAGTGCGACTTTGTGTCTGCTCGCGGTGAGAAACATCTACGCACCCGCCCCTTCGGTCGCCATCAACGTCGAGGCGTGCGGATCGAACGGGCAGACCCCGTCCAGGTGCGCCACGTACTCGTCACGGAAGTACTTGATCGAGGACATGATCGGGCTGGCCGCACCGTCACCCAACGCGCAGAACGACTTTCCGAAGATGCCGTCGGCGATGTCGAGCAGTTTGTCGATATCGGCCCGGGTGCCAGCACCGGTTTCCAGGCGGGCGTAGATCTGGGCCAGCCAGTACGTGCCTTCGCGGCACGGTGTGCACTTGCCGCAGGATTCGTGCGCATAGAACTGTGTCCAGCGTCGTACTGCCCGGACCACGCAGGTGGTCTCGTCGAAGATCTGCAGCGCTTTGGTGCCCAGCATGGATCCGACGGAGGCCATGCCCTCGTAATCCAGGGGCACATCGATGTGTTCGGTCGTCAGCAGCGGTGTCGACGATCCGCCCGGAGTCCAGAATTTCAGGGTGTGCCCGTCGCGGACGCCACCGGCGTAGTCGAGTAGTTCGCGCAGGGTGATGCCCAGCGGCGCTTCGTACTGTCCGGGCCGGTTGACGTGGCCCGACAGCGAATACAGCGTGAAGCCAGGGGATTTCTCCGATCCCATCGACCGGAACCAGTCCACGCCGTTGACGAGGATCGGGGGAACGCTGGCGATGGACTCGACGTTGTTGACCACTGTCGGGCAGGCGTAGAGGCCCGCGACGGCGGGAAACGGTGGGCGCAGTCGTGGTTGGCCGCGGCGGCCCTCCAGGGAATCCAGCAGCGCGGTTTCCTCGCCGCAGATGTAGGCGCCCGCTCCGGCGTGCACGGTCAGTTCCAGGTCGAATCCGGAGCCGAGGATGTCGGTGCCCAGATATCCCGCCGCATAGGCCTCGGCGACCGCGGCCTGCAGCCGGCGCAAGACCGGCACCACCTCGCCACGGACATAGATGAACGCGTGGCGGGCCCGGATCGCGTACGCCGCGATGATGATGCCCTCGATCAGAAAGTGCGGTGTGGTCAGCAGGAGCGGAATGTCCTTGCACGTACCGGGTTCTGATTCGTCGGCATTGACGACGAGGTAATGGGGCTTGGCGGCCGGACCGTCTTCTCCCTGGGGGATGAACGACCACTTGGTGCCGGTCGGGAAACCTGCGCCGCCGCGTCCACGGAGTCCGGAGTCCTTGACCAGCGCGATCACGTCGTCGGGCCCCATCGCCAGGGCGCGCTGCAGCCCGCGGTAACCGTCATGGCGGAGGTAGGTGTCCAGCGTCCACGGTTCTGGTTCATCCCAGAATCGGCTCAGTACCGGGGTCAGCGCGGTCACGAGATCGGGCCTCCCGCTTCGGGAGTGGACATGCCGCGTTTCCTGGCTTCCCGCAGACCGGCCAGCGTGGCTGTGCCGGGGGCACCTCCCGGGGTGTGCGGGTCGGTCAGACCGGCCAGGGTCCGGGCGGTTTCCCGGAAAGTACACAGTGGTGCACCGCGGGTCGGGGCCGGCGGCGTTCCGCCGCGCAGGCCGTCGACGAGATCCCGCGCCGACGACGGGGTCTGGTTGTCGTAGAACTCCCAGTTGACCATCACCACCGGTGCGTAATCGCAGGCGGCATTGCACTCGATGTGTTCGAGAGTGACCCGGCGATCGGCCGTGGTGTCCCCGGCATGGATGCCCAGATGATCCTGCAGGGCATCGAGTATCGCGTCGCCGCCCATGATCGCGCACAACGTGTTGGTGCACACCCCGACGAGGTATTCGCCCGTCGGCGTGCGCCGGTACATCGAGTAGAACGTGGCGACCGCGGCCACCTCGGCATCGGTCAGGCCCAACAGCGTGGCACAGAAACCGATTCCGGCCGATGTCAGGCAACCGTCCTCGGCCTGCACCAGATGCAGCAACGACAACAGCGCAGAGCGGGCTTCGGGATAACGGGCGATGATCTGCTCGGCGTCGGCGGTGAGCCGCGCCGTCACCTCATCCGGATATGCCGCGGGCCCGTTGATCGGCGGGCCCGCTTCATCGGGGCGTTGCCCCAGTTGAATGAATACGTCAGTCATCCGTGCTGTCTCCTCTTCGCGCAAGCGCTCACAGGCCGTTTCCTCTTCGCGCAAGCGCTCATCGATCAACCCCGCCCATCACCGGATCGATCGACGCCACCGCGGCGATCGCATCGGCGACCATGCCTCCCTCGCACATCGCCGCCACCGCTTGCAGATTCGTGAACGAGGGGTCGCGATAGTGCACCCGGTACGGCCGGGTGCCACCGTCGGACACCATGTGCACTCCGAGCTCGCCGCGCGGGGACTCGACCGCGACATAGACCTGCCCGGCCGGTACCCGGATGCCCTCGGTGACGAGCTTGAAGTGATGGATCAGCCCCTCCATCGAGTGGCCCATGATCTTGGCGATGTGTTCGGGGGAATTGCCCAGACCGTCGGGGCCGACCTTGAGATCGGCGGGCCAGGCCAGCTTCTTGTCGTTGATCATCACGGGACCGTCGCCCATCTTCTCGAGCCGGTCCACACACTGCTCGACGATCTTGAGCGACTCCCGCATCTCCTTGACCCGGATGATGTACCGGCCGTACGAATCGCAGCGGTCATCGGTGATGACGTCGAATTCGTAGTTCTCGTAACCGCAGTACGGCTGCGCGCGACGCAGATCGTGGGGCAGCCCGGTGGAGCGCAACACCGGGCCCGTGATCCCCAGCGCCATGCATCCGGTCAGGTCGAGATACCCGACACCGACCGTGCGGGCCTTCCAGATGTAGTTCTCGTTGAGCAGATCCTCTAGGTCCTGCAAGCGGTTCGGTAACAGGTCGAGCAACGCCCGGACCTCACCGAGCGCGCCGTCGGGCAGATCGGCGGCCAGCCCGCCCGGCCGGATGTAGGCATGGTTCATCCGCAGCCCGGTGATCGACTCGAACACCCGCAGAATCTCTTCGCGTTCCCGGAACCCGTAGAACATCGCGCTCATCGCGCCCAGCTCCATCCCACCGGTGGCCAGTGCCACCAGATGCGATGTGATCCGGTTGAGTTCCATCAGCATCACCCGGATCACGCTGGCGCGCTCGGGAATATCGTCGGTGACGCCGAGCAGCTTCTCCACGCCCAGGCAGTACGCGGTCTCGTTGAAGAACGGCGAGAGGTAGTCCATCCGGGTGACGAAGGTGACGCCCTGCGTCCAGTTGCGGTATTCCAGGTTCTTCTCGATCCCGGTATGCAGATAGCCGATGCCACAACGGGCTTCGGTGATGATCTCGCCCTCGATCTCCAGGATCAGCCGCAGCACACCGTGCGTCGACGGATGCTGGGGACCCATGTTCACCACGATGCGTTCGCCGGCATGCTCACGGGCCGCGGCCACCACGTCGTCCCAGTCCTGTCCGCCGACCACCACGACGGGGGATTCGGTGCTCATCAGTTGTAGGACCTCCGCTGATCGGGCGGCGGGATCTGCGCGCCGTGGTATTCGACCGGGATTCCGCCCAGCGGATAGTCCTTGCGCTGAGGGTGGCCGACCCAGTCGTCGGGCATCTCGATCCGGGTCAGCGCCGGGTGACCGTCGAACACGATGCCGAAGAAGTCGTAGGTCTCGCGTTCGTGCCAGTCGGTGGTCGGATAGATGGTGAACAGCGACGGCACGTGCGGATCGGCATCGGGCGCTGCGACTTCCAACCGAATCCGGCGGTTGTGGGTGATCGACATCAGCGGGTACACCGCGTGCAGTTCACGGTCGGTGTCGTCGGGATAGTGCACCCCGCTCACGCCCAAGCACAGCTCGAACCGCAATTGCGGATCGTCGCGCAGCACACTGGCCACCGCGGGCAGCTGGACCCGGCTGACCTCCAGGGTGAGCTCATCACGATGCACCACCACGCGTTCGATCGACACCGCATAGCGTTCCTCACCGAGGATCTCGGCGAGCCGGTCCACGATCTCGTCGAAATACTGGCCGTAGGGGCGAGGGGAACTGCCGGGCAGTGCGACCGAGCGGACCAGGCGGCCGTAACCCGACGTGTCGCCGGTGCCCGAGGCGCCGAACATGCCGCGACGCGTCCCGATCACCTCGGCGCCCTCGCTGTTTCCGTTGGCTGTACTCACCGCAGCAGCCCCTTGAGCTCGATGGTCGGTGTGACGGCCAACGCTGCCTGCTCGGCCTCTCGGATCGCCTCCTCGCGGTTGACGCCGAGCGGCATCTGCTGAATCTTGTCGTGCAACTTGAGGATTGCGTGCAGGAGCATTTCCGGCCGCGGTGGGCAGCCGGGCAGGTAGATATCCACCGGCACCACATGATCGACGCCCTGTACCACTGCGTAGTTGTTGAACATGCCGCCGGAGGAAGCACAAACCCCCATGGCCAGCACCCATTTGGGCTCGGCCATCTGGTCGTAGATCTGGCGCAGTACGGGTGCCATCTTCTGGCTGACCCGGCCCGCCACGATCATCAGGTCGGCCTGCCGCGGTGTCGCCGAGAACCGCTCCATCCCGAACCGGGCAATGTCGAAACGCGGCCCGGCTGTGGACATCATCTCGATTGCGCAGCAGGCCAGACCGAAGGTGGCCGGCCACAACGACCCCTTACGCACGTAACCCGCGACGGCCTCCACCGTCGACAGCAGGATCCCGCCGGGCAGACGTTCCTCTAATCCCAATTCAAGCCCCCTCGCCGCCAGACATAGGCGTAAGCCACGAACACCGTGAGCATGAACAGCAACATCTCCACCAGCGCGAACAGCCCGAGGTTGTCGAAGGCCACGGCCCACGGGTAGAGGAAGACGATCTCGATGTCGAACACGATGAACAACATCGCCGTGAGGTAGTACCGGATCGGCATACGCTGGCCGGTCACCCCTGCAGCCCCGGGTTGCATCGGTTCGATACCGCATTCGTAGGCCTCAAGTTTGGACCTGTTGTAGCGCCGCGGGCCGATCACGAGCGCGATTCCCACGGAAACCACGGCGAACGCGGCCGCGATCGCTCCGAGAACCAGGATGGGCGTATATAAATTCATGCCACTTATCGCTCCCTCGGGTGGGCTGTCGATGTGAGCTAACCCACAGCCTAGCGAGGTTTGCGGCCTGTGCCACACATTTTGGTTAGTATCGTTTCATATCGGGGCAGCGTGTCGCTGCGGCCGTAGCCATGCCGCGAAAGTCAACGGCAACAGGGTAATTCGCGGAAAAGTTATCGGACCGGAGCGCGCAGCAACGACACCACCGCGTCACCCAACCGGATCGGATCGATCGGGTGCGGGACCGCCGCTTCGGCCTGTGACCAGCTAGCCAGCCATGCGTCGTCGGGTCGCCCGGTCAGCACCAGGATCGGAGGGCAGTTCGCGACTTCGTCCTTGAGCTGTTTGGCCACTCCCATGCCCCCGGCCGGGGTGGCCTCCCCGTCGAGAATGGCCAGGTCGATACCGCCGGCGTCCATCTGTGCGACCACTATCGGTGCGGTGGCGATCTCGACGTATTCGAGTTCGGGCAGTTCCGGGTGCACGCGTTTGCCCAGTGCGAGTCGTACCTGTTCGCGGGTGCGCGGGTTGTCGCTGTACACCAGGAGGCGCAGCGGCGCGGGGCCGGCCATGCTGCCGATGCTACTGCGCGCGGTGCCGTAGGCCGGTCAACTCAGCGAATTCTGTTGCAGGGCATCAGACTCGGGTGAACACGAGTTCACCGGACAGGATCGTCGTCGGACCGACCATCCCGAGCATGTCGCCCGACACGCCGAAGTCGTCTCGTTGGACCTCGCACTGACCTGACAACTGCAGCGCGCCGTCGTCGAGTGCCTCCACATCGACGGGCAATTCGACGGGCTTCGACACTCCGCGGACGGTCAGGACCGCCGTCAGCCGCACCCGGTCGTCGGATGGCTCCAAACCTGTCACCTGCACCGTGATGTTCGGATGGCCCTCGACATCGAAGAAATCGGCAGACCGCAGATGGTTGTCCCGCTTCCCGATGCCGGTGCGAACAGATGCCGCTTCGATCACCACCTGGCCGCTCACTCCGGCGCCGGCGGACCCTTCACCGCGAAATTCGGTGAACTGCCCGGTGACGGTGGTCAGGCCCCACATCGTCTTGTTCCTGAACGTCACCTTGGATCGGTCTGGAACCAGGATCCAGTTCCCGGCGCTGACGGTCAGGATGTCGCTGGTCGTGGCCATGAAACCTCCAATTTTCGCTCGGATCGGGTGAGCAGCTCGGTTCAGGCGAACAACGGCGCGATGTCCTTCGGATCGAAGTATTCGTCGATGCGGTGGATAAGACCGTCGGTACCCACTCTGATCACGATGCACACCCGCAGTGCGATCAACGTGCCGTCCCGGGCACCGGCGTGCAGGACATGTTGCTGGACGAATCCGCCGTCGAAGAACTGCCGGTCCAGCACCTCGTAGCGGCGCTCGCCGGTGGCGTTGATGAACCAGTCGATGACTTTCAAGGCGCGGGTCCGGTCGTTGTCCCTTGGATCGCCGGTGTGCCATACCGCGACGTCATCGGCCCACAGTTGAGCCACGCCGGCCTTGTCGCCGCGTTCCATCGCGTCGAACAGTCGGTGCGCGATGTCGTCGACGGCTTCGGCTTCGGCAGGGGACATCATCGGCTCCTCGGGTAGGGCTTGACCTCAATGGCTATTCAGGTTTCAGACTCGAATCATGAACTCCACGCCTGCACATTCACTGTTCGACGAAGCCTACGAGTCCCGTACCGCGCCGTGGGTCATCGGCGAGCCGCAACCGGCCGTCATCGAGTTGGAACGCACCGGCCGCCTCGGCGGCAAGGTGCTCGATGTCGGCTGCGGCGCTGGTGAACACACCATGCTGCTGACCCGCCTCGGCTACGACGTGCTCGGTATCGACTTCTCCGAAAACGCGGTCGCCCAGGCCCGAGCGAACGCCGCGCAACGGGGTATCGACGCGCAGTTCGCCGTCGCCGACGCGACCCGGCTCGGTGAGGCGGAGGGCCCGCGGTACGACACCATCGTCGACAGCGCGCTGTTCCACGTCTTCGACGATGCCGACCGGCCCCGCTATGTGGCCGCTCTGCACCGGGTGTGCCGGCCGGGTGCGACGGTGCACGTATTGGCGCTGTCCGACGCGGGCCGCGGTTTCGGACCCCAGGTCAGCGAGGAGATCATCCGCCAGGCCTTCTCCGAAGGCTGGGAACTGGAATCTCTGGAGACCACGACATACCGCGGTGTGGTGGGTGCCGCGCATGCCGAGGCGATCGGCGAGCCGGCCGGGGCCCGGGTCGACGAGCCGGCGTGGCTGGCCCGGGTCCGCAGGCTCTGAGGGGTTCACGGCTCGTCGTAGTCCGGATGTGCGGCGGCGAGCCGTTGGCGCACCAGGACACGCAGACAGGCGGTGACGTCGTCGGCTCGGTCGTCGAGCTGCCCGGCGCGGATCGCCGCCGCGAGTGAGGCCTCGTCGGTGAAGCCGACGCCGCTCAGCGCGGCTTCGGCGACCGGGACGGCCTCGGCGGCCAGCAGTTCGCGTTCGACCATGCGCAGCGCATTGGCCGCAACCCGGGCCTGAAACTTGACCGGAGCGGCAACCGACTCACTGTCGCGCACCTCGGTGTCGAGGAACTCCGCGACCGCAGCCACCAGCTCGGCCGCGGTCGGCCGTCCGTACAGGTTGATCACCAGCTGCTCCCGTCCAGCAGACCCAACAGATCCCACTCCGTCTCGCAGACCCGACGGCCAATGGTCGCCAGCTCCACCGACCGGGTCTGCCCGCTCAGATGGCGCTCGGCCTGATAGCGGCAGATCACGCCCCAACGCAGGGTGGCGAGCACGAGCCACCAGCGGATCGCCGATCGGTCCAGCGGCTGCCCGCCGGCTTGCTCGTAGGCGCTCAGAAAGCTCTCGATGCTGCCCAGCCCACCGGCTCCGAGGTCGCCCGGCGCGCCGAACCGCCAGGCCCGGATGCAGAACCAGGCCAGGTCCTCGTACACCTCGCCGAGGTGCACCAACTCCCAGTCCAGTACCGCGGCCAGACCCGAGTCGTCCACGATCAGGTTGCCCATCCGGAAGTCGCCGTGCACCAGCCGCAGCGGTGAGGCGGACGGCCGGTTGGTTTCCAGCCAGCGAAAGGCCCATTCGAAAGTGGCGGTGGTATCGCACATCTCGTCGAGCTGCCCGCGCCACTGGGAAATCTGGTCGAGCTCCACGAGGCCGGCCAGCGCCGGCGGTTCGGCCCGGTGGATGGCGGCCAGCGCCTGCGCGCACTGCGTGAGCAGCCGGGACCGGCCGGCGTCGTCGAGCATGCGCTGAATACGCCGCACGATGGTCTCGCCACCGATGAAGTCGCAGATCAGGAACGGATCGCCCAGGGCGGCAACGGAATTGTCGGCGACGATCACGTGGGGGACCGGCGCCCCGGCCCGGGCCGCAGCCTGTTGGGCGCCGGCCTCAAGCTCCATGCCGGCGTGCACCTCGTCAGGTGCGCCGGTCCGCAGGATCAGGGCACGCCGGGCCGAGTCCGTGACCGCATCGAACGACCACGTGGTGCGGCTGGCGCCGCCGGTCAGCTCGCGCAGATTCTCGACGGCGACCTCGGCGCCGAGCACCGGGGTGAGGACGTCGACCAGTCGGGGAGTGAGCAAGGCGGGGCTGGTCACCGCTTTGCCTTGCCGAACCCGAACAACCGCTGCGCCACCCGACGCATCTGGATCTCCTCGGCACCCTCGGTGATCCGGTACCGCCGGTGGTGGCGGTAGATGTGCTCGAACGGTTCGTGACGGCTGTATCCGATGCCGCCGTGTACCTGCATGGCACGGTCGGCGGCCTCACACACCAGCCGATTGGCGCGGTAGTTGGCCATCGAGACCTTGTCGGACACCTCCATATGGTGGTTCTGGTCCAGTTGCGTTGCGGCATAACGGACGAGCAGCCTGACCATCTGCGCCTCGGTCTGCAATTCCACCAGTGGCCACTGCACGGCCTGGTTCACTGCCAGCGGCTTGCCGAACACCATCCGCCGGTTGGCGTAGTCCACGGCACGGTCGATACAGAACTGGGCGGCGCCCAGGCTGCTGGCCGCCTGACGAATGCGGTTCTCGTGCAGGAAGGTCTGCCCGACCTCCAGACCGCGGCCGATCTCGCCGAGCACCGCGTCGGCCGGCACGCGTACATCCTTCAGTTCGACCTCACCGTGATCGGTGGGCATGTTGAACGTCCACCAGTAGAACGGGACGGTGAATCCCGGCGCGTCGGTGGGCACGAGGAATGCGGTGATTCCCTGAGCTGATCCGGCACTGCCCGACGTCCGGGCGAAGATCAGATCATGGGTGGCCCGGTGCACTCCGGTGTTCCACCGCTTGCGCCCGTTGATGATCCAGCCGTCCCCATCGGCTACTGCCGTCGTCTCCAGCCAGGTGGCATCCGAACCGTGGTCGGGTTCGGTCAATCCGAACGCCATGGAACGCTTGCCGGTGAGCATCGCCTCGACCCAGTCCGCCTTCTGGGCCTCGGTGCCGAAGCGGTCCATCATGATCACCTGAGGGAAGTTCCCCACGATCGAGGACTCGTCTTGCAGGTCGTTGTGCAGCCCCAGCCCCTTGTGCGCCAGGTGTTCCCGGATCACTGCCATGTCCAGGTTGCTGCCATCGCGCCCACCGAACCGGGCGGGCAGGCCGTACCGCAGCCACCCTGCGGCGTCGGCCCGTCGCCGCATCTCGTCGAGCAGGTCCTCCCAGGCCCGGGCGGGCACTCCGCCGTTCTCCCAGTCGGTGCGGGCATATTCGCGGCGCTGGTCGAAGTACTGCATGTGCTCACGCTCAAGCGGCTTGATCTCGGCCTCGATGAACTCGTCCATCTCGGTGAGCACGGTTGAAAGATGTTCGGGCAAAGCGAAATCCACGGTGATCTCTCTTTCTCGGGTCAGAAGCCGTACAGGGTTCTCTTCCAGATGGTGGACAGGGTCGTGATGGCCTCGGCGTCGCTGATCTCGATGCCGAGACCGGAATGACCGACGAATACCGTGGTGAAGTTCTCGAACAGCAAGGCGATGGCTGCCGCCACGTGTTCCGGTTGTAGGCCCTGGGCGTGGCCCTGGTCCTGCGCGTGGCGCACCGAGGCGATGACGATGTCGACACCGAACCGCCGGAACTTGTTCTGCACATCGGCAAATCGCTGCTGCGTCGCAGCCAACTGGGCAACCGCGATCATGATGCCGATGTTCTGTTTGAAGATGTTCCAGTAGCCGGTGACGACCGTGGTGAAGAACTCGGTGTCCTCCGGAGAGTCCGGCAGGTGCAGGTTCAGCCCCGACGGCTCGACGACGTCGTGCAGGAAGGATTCGGCCAGCGCCGCCAGCAGATCCTCCTTGTCGGTGAAATACCGGTAGAACACTGCTGGACTCTTGCCCGCGGCGGAGGTGATATCCGAGAGCGTGGTGCCGTGAAAACCGCGTTCGGCAAAAAGTTTCCGCGCGGCGAGCTCGATCGCCGATCTGGTCTGGCGGCCTTTGGTGCCCAGCTCGGCAGCGGTCATCGACGCCTCAGTTCAAGATCCGGTCGCCTGCGCGCAGCAGGGCACTGGGAAGCTCGTGGCCCACGGCTTCCTGTGCGACACGTGCGGCGTCGATCGCGGCCGACAGGTCGACGTCGACGGCGATATCGCTGTCGCGCAACAGGTAGACCAGATCTTCGGTGGCGATGTTGCCGCTGGCTCCCGGGGCGAACGGGCAGCCGCCCAGCCCGCCGACCGATGCGTCCAAGCGGGTGACCCCGGATTGCACCGCCGCGTAGGCACTGGCCAGACCCGCGCCGCGGGTGTTGTGGAAGTGCGCACCCAGTGGCAGGCCCCCGGTCAGCGGCCGGACCTGAGCGATCAGAGAGCTCACCCGACGCGGGGTGGTCGTGCCGATGGTGTCGGCGATGGCGATCCGGTTGACGCCGAAACCGACTGCGGACGAAACGATGTCGAGCACCCGCCGCGGATCGGTCGGGCCGTCGAACGGGCAGTCCCACGCGGTGGCGACGATGACCTCCACCGAGGTGTTGCTGTCTGCCGCGATGGCCACGATCTCGGCGATCTGCGCCGTGGCCTCGGCCGAGGTGCGTCCGACGTTGGCCTGGGAGTGGGCGTCGGAGGCGGACACCACGTACTCGATCGAGCCCAGCCCCGCGGCAATGGCGCGTTTGGCGCCGTTGGGGCTGGCCACCAGGGCGGAGAACTCGACGTCGGGGAACTTGTGCAGTTCCTCGGCGAGTTCGGCCGCATCGGCCAATGCGGGCACTTTCGAGGGTGAGACAAATGCCGTCGCCTCCACCTCACGTACCCCGGTGGCCACGATGGCCTCAAGGATTGCAACCTTGGCGGACAACGGAATCGGCGCCTCGATCTGCAGGCCGTCGCGTAGACACACCTCGCGGATGTCGACCTTCTCGGGCAGGTTCATCTCACAGCACCCCCTCTGCACGCAGGGTTTCCAGGTCTTGTGCGCTGCGCCCGAGCAGGTCGCCGTACACCTCGTCGTTGTGCTGGCCTGGCCGGGCCGAGCCGGCGTTACGGATCGTGCCAGGTGACTCGGAGAGCACCGGGACGACGCCGGGGCCCTTGACGTTGCGCTGCACGCGCTCGTCCCAATGGTCGGCCAGCATGCCGCGGGCCTGCAGTTGCGGGTCCTGCATGACCTCGGCGACGGTGTTGATCGGCCCGCTGATCACCCCGGCTTGTGACAGGGTCTCGATGATGTCGTCTGGCTCGCGTTTGGCTGCCCAATCACCGATGATCTTGTCCAGCTCATCCTGATTGCGGCCCCGGGCAACATGATTGGAGAACCTGTCGTCGGTTGCCAGCTCGGGGCTACCCATCGCGGCGCACAACCGGCGGAACACGGTGTCCTGGTTGGCCGCGATCACCACCCAGCTGCCGTTGGCACTCTGGTAGATGTTCGACGGCGCGATGCCTTCCAGCCGGGTGCCCGACGGTCCGCGGACCACACCGCCGACGTCATAGTCGGGGATGGTGGATTCCTGCACTGCCAGGCAACTTTCGGTCAGCGCGGTGTCGACGACCTGACCCTCTCCGGTGACGGTCCGCCGGTACAGGGCAGCCAGCGCACCCTGTGCGGCGAACATGCCGGCCAGGCTGTCGCCCAGCGACAGGGCCAGCCGCGGTGGGGGACCACCGGGGAACCCGTTCATGTGGCGCAGTCCGCTCGAGGCCTCGGCCACCGAGGCGTAACCGGCCTTGCCGGCGTCGGGCCCGGTCTGCCCATACCCTGACACTCGCACCAGGATGATGCCCTTGTTGCGTTCTCGCAGAACGTCGTAGCCCAGATTCCACTTCTCCAGGGTGCCGGGCCGGAAGTTCTCCACGATGATGTCGGACCGCTCGACCAGGTCCAGAAAAAGCTCGCGGCCCTTGGCGGTGCGAAGGTCCAGGGTGACGGCCTTCTTGTTGCGGGCGTGCACGGTCCAGAAGAAGTGGTGCCCGTCGAGCTCGGCCTGTCCCCAGGTGCGCAGCGGATCCGGGGTGGCCGGCAGTTCGACCTTGATGACCTCGGCGCCCATGTCGCCCAGCAGCCTGCCGGCGAACGGACCGGAGATCAGAGTGCCGAGTTCGATCACCCTGATGCCGTCGAGAGGTCCGGTCGTCATAGTGACTGCTCCGGTGCCCGGTCGCTTGGCTCCTGCCCGCCGAATCCGTGCCGGTGCAGCCAATCCGTGCTGATTGCGACGGCCTGGCGCAGGGTGCCGCGCTGATCCGGACCCGAGTAGTAATGGTTGGCGCCGGGGATCTCGTGCATCTCCTTGTCGGAATGCCCGATCGCCTCGAACAGCCGACGGGTGTGGCTCGGCGTGCACGCGTCGTCGGCCAGGTTGCCGATCACCAGCGCGGGGACCGCGATGTCCGGCCCGGCCTTGACGGCGTCACCGTTGGCATCGTCATAGCTCCACTGCGACAGCCAGCTGCGCAGAGTGCAGAAACGCGCCAGTCCGACCGGACTCATGTTGACCACCTGCGGATCACCCAGATAACACGTGCCGGGCCGACGATCGTTGGGATCGACGGTCGGGTCCAGCCAGCGCGGGTCGGCCATGGTGCCGTGCACGACGAATGCGAATTCGTCATCGGGACGTCCGGCGGCCTTGAGCTCGGCGAGTTTTTCTTTGACCCACTTGGTGATCCGCCGGTTGCGGGCGATCTGGGCCTGGTGGTAACGCTCCAGGAACTCCGCTGTGTAAGGCGGCTGATTGGGGTTTTCCGGGTTGTAGAGATCCAGTTCCGGGTCGCGCTTGGAGGGATCGTTCTCATCGAGGATGGACGCGTCCATCCATTCGGTCATGGTGCCGTGCCGGCTGATATGGGCCGCGAGCAGCATGATTCCATCGGCCGGGATCAAGCCCAGTTTGGTCAGATCGGGCCCGTCGCCAGAGGGGCTTGCCGTCACCGTCGGGTTCTGCGCCTGCTGTTGGTAGAACACCGAAAGGGATCCGCCGCCGCTCCAGCCGGCCAGCACCACCTTGTCGTATCCGAGTCGATTCTTCGCGTCCTTGATGCACTCGCCGAGATCCTCGACCACCTTCTCCATCAGCAGGGCCGAGTCGGTGCCACGGAACCGGCTGTTGCAGTAGATGACGTGGTGGCCGGCGCGGGCCAGCGCGTTGATCATCGGCAGGTAGGCGCCGCCGCCGATCGGGTGCATGAACACCAACACGGTGTCGGACGGCTTCTCGGGGCGCAGCAGGTAGCTCTCGAGTACGACCAGCTCGGCGACGCCGCCGTACACGTCGCGCACCGACGAGTTGTTCTGGTAGGCAACCAGGTACGGGATGCGGTCGTACTCGTGCTTCACAGGTGCTTCGGTGGTTGCAGTCATGTCTAGTGTTGCCCCAGGTCGTTGGCGAGGATTTCAGCGGACGGGATGAGACGACGGCGGGTGTCGATGGCGATCACCGACCAGTCGACCCGGTCGTAGTCGTCGAACTTGCGGCGCGCGCGTTCGCGCGCCTTCTCGGGCGCCCCATGGTGAACGCCTTGCGGTGCATGGGAAACCAGGCCGGGCGGCATCGGGATGCCGTAGAGGGTTCCGCCGTGGAAGAACGCGATCTCGTCGTAGTCGACGTTGCGGTGGTACCAGGGAGTGCGTTCGGTGCCCGGCACGCTCTCGGCGGGTTTGGGTAGGAAGTTCATCACGTACACACCGGTGGCCTGCATGAAGAGGTGCACCGTCGGTGGCAGGTGCACGCTCTCGGAGGTGATGACGGTGTAGTCCTCGATGTTGAAGGTGAACGGGAAGTTGTCGCCCCGCCAGCCTTCCACGTCAAGGGGATTGTGTTGGTAGAACAGCGAAGTCGGACCGCCGTCATGAATGAGGCGCACCTCGTACTCGTCCCGCCCGTCATCGTCGATGGGTTGCGGTTCGGGGATGGTGACCTGCGCCGGGTCGAAGGGGAAGTGGCGGCCCAGGGTGCCCGCCGGCGGGACCCGGAAATCGTCGGTAGCCTGGACCATGAGGAAAGTACTCGCTCCGTCCTCTCCACTGTCGGGCACCTGACGGAACGTGCAGGCCTTCGGGATGTACACCCAGTCGCCTTCGCGGTAGCGCAGTGGGCCGAATTCGGTTTCCAGCAGGCCCGCGCCCTTGTGCACGAACAACAGCAGGTCGCCGTCGACGTAGCGGACGAAGAACGGCATCTCCTCGCTACGGCGGCTCAGCAGCACCTGGCAGTCCGCGTTGGAGAACATCAGCAGCGGACCGCCGTGCGCGTCGGTGGCGTCGCTGGGCTTGAGCTCACTGGACAAGACATCGGTGGGGCGCAGGGGGCCGACGGTGCGGTAGGCGGTGGGGTCGTTGCGCCGGTACATGTTGGCGGTGCGGCCGACGAAGCCGCCGCGGCCGAGTTCGTCGTCCTTGAGGCCGTCGAGGTCGGCATGCACCCGCTTCGGGGTCTTGCCTTTACGCAGGTGGACGAATGATTCCATGCTCGACTCCTGAAGGTGCGGGGCGAAAACTGAAAGTGACTTTACTTTTCATTACAGCGGCTGACAAGGGGTGACAAGGCAACGATCTGTCGCGTTTTGGGTCCGACTCCCCGGGGTAGCCCTTGATGGGCGCCCACGCCCGCTGCTGCACGTCGGTGTCAACGAAAGGACTCGCATGCGAAAGGAATTGGAAGGCCGCAGGGTGGGAATCCTTGCCGCCGACGGTGTGGAGCGCATCGAACTCGAACAACCCCGCGACGCGGTCGAGAACGAGGGCGGTCACGTCGAACTGTTGTCGCTCAAAGCCGGCGAAATCCAGGCCCGTGATCATGACCTCGAACCCGCAGGCACGTTCCCGGTGGACCGCACGGTCGCCGAGGCGAAGGTCGACCAGTTCGACGCGCTGATCCTGCCCGGCGGCACCGTGAATCCGGACAAGTTGAGGCTCGACAAGAACGCTGTGGCGTTCGTCCGCGATTTCGTGCAGTCGGGCAAGCCCGTCGCAGCCATCTGCCATGGTCCGTGGACCCTTGTGGAGGCGGATGTGGTGCGCGGCCGCACACTGACCAGCTACCCGAGTATCCGCACGGATCTCAGCAACGCCGGCGCCACCGTGGTGGATCGGCAGGTCTGCGTCGACGGCAACCTGATCACCAGCCGCGCCCCCGGTGACCTGCCCGCGTTCTGTGAGGCGATCACCGAGGTCTTGGCGAGTAGCCCCGCCCAGACCTGAGCGCGGGTCAGGCCCCGGCGATGTGCGCTGCGGCACGTGCCCGGGCGACGGCCTCGCCACGCATCTGTTCGCGTTCGGCGGGCGTCCACCTGGTGGTGGGTTCCACCACCAGGGTGTCGACGCGGTAGCCCAGCATCCCGAACACATATTCCAGATACGGCTTCTGGAAATCCTGCAGTTCGGGGTGGCGCCCGTCATAGGCGCTGCTGCGGGTCAGGATGAGCTGCAACGGTTTTCCCTCGCCGAGGGTGCCCACGTGTTCGCCGCGCTCGTTGAGGGTGAAGCTGGCCACCGGCTGCACGATGACGTCGATCCACGCCTTGAGGGCATGCGGCACATGCCAGTTCCACATGGGGGAGGACACCACCAGCCGGTCGAAGCGGCGTACCCGCTCGATCTCATCGAGCACCTGCTGCCACACCGCGTGCTGATCGTCGGTGATCGGCTCGCCGAACAGTTGCGCGAACTTCGCGATCGCGGCGTCCCGGCCGAAGCGCAGCGCGTCCTCGTCCCACACGGAGAACCGTTCCACCTCGCCGACCGCGTCGGCGGCATCCAGATAGGCCAGCGCCAACTGGGAGGACAACGCGTCGTCCCCCTTCGGGCTGGCCTCGATCCACAGGGTCTTCATCAATCTCTTCCGTCAGATCAGCTCGCTCAGATCATGGATGTACGGGGGATCTTCATCCCCAGCGCCAGCGCACCGGCCAACTCGCGGCTGGTGTCGTAGTCGAACACCACGTGGCCGGACAGCACGTCGACGTCGCGTTTGAACCGCTGCAACGGGCTCGAAAGAAAATGGATGCTGGCTCCGCCCGCGCCCATCAGATCGCCGATCACCGCCTTGGATTCGGAGACGATGTGTGCAGCCGCCAGACGGGCCTGCGCGCGAACCGGCTTGTCCACGGCGTCGCCGGTCGCCACGATGGCCTCTATCTCGCCGACCGTGTCGGCGAGCAGGGCGCGCAGAGCGCGCACCCGGACCTGCGCCCCGGCCAAGTGGGCCTGCGCGATCGGCTTGTCCTTCTGCATGACGCCCTCGTAGGGCAGCACACGTTCGCCGAGGCGTTGCGCATAGATCTCGGTGACCCGCTCGGCGCTGCCCAATGCAGGCATCGCCGCCAGAAGTGCCAGTGCGGGCACCATCGGCCAGCGGTAGGCGCTGCTGTCGTGCAGACCGGCGCCGGGTGCGGTACCGGAATAGATGTCGAGCACCTTCACCAGTCGGTGCTCCGGGACGAACACGTCGGTGGCGATGGCGTCGTTGGAACCGGTGGCCCGCATGCCGTCGGTGTGCCACACGTCGGCCACGGCCACATCGCTGATCGGCAGCAGTGCGAGTGCCGGATACAGCGCGTCGTCGGGTCCGCACAGTGCCGCGACGATGATCCAGTTGCCGTGCATGACGCCGGTGGCCCAGGACCACCGGCCGGTGAGGCGGATGCCGCCGTCGGCCGGCAGTCCGCGCCCGGTCGGCGCGAGCGGGGCGGGCGCCAGGAACGGGCGGCTCGCGAAGGCCTCGTCCTGGGCCTGCTCGCCGAACAGCGCCAGCATCCAGTTGTGCAGGGCCAGGAAGCCGATGGTCCAGGCGCTCGACGTGCATCCGTGGGCCATCCGGCGTACCGGATCCAGGATGGCCGGGAAATCAGCCTGCTGACCGCCATAGCGGGCGGGCACCAGGAGTTCCGTGAAGCCGGAGTCGACGAGGTCGGTCACCGTCGCGTCGGGAAGCCGGCGCAACTCCTCGGCTTCACCGGCGCGATCGGCCAGTCGAGCGACGAATTCGGCGGTGATGACGCGGTCCGTGGTGGGGGGCGAGGTCATGGCCGAAAGTTACCATACTTTTTTGTATGGCCCCTTTGGGGGCTGTCCCTGAGGCCCCGGCCGGGCATTTCGAAAACTGGTTGGCGACGATCGGATAACCCTCCGGACACCAGTTGTGAACAGATGCGTATCGGTGTTCATCGACCGCCGTCCGCGCGGTCGCGAGTGTCGAACCGTTTTCCCAGGTAGATCGACTGCCGGCGCGTAATAGATAAAGTCAGAATCACTTTTTGAAATCCCCAGACGTGCAGTTCGGCGGCGCGCCGCGGGTTTTCCCCCGTCATGGGCCCGTGATTTACTCATGGCGCAACAACTGAATTCTTCGGTCCGCTCATCAGAGGCACCGGCTCAGACGAGCGGGCGTGACAGTGCAGTGACTCGGTCGCTGCGGTGTCGCTTGGCGATGCTTATCGCTGATCGCGCAAATGGCGTAGTTGACCGGAAACGGATGGATTCGCAGTATGACCTTCATTGACAAGATTCGTGGCCATTGGGCACGCCGCATGACGGTGGCGGCTGTGGCAGCGCTGTTGCTGCCTGGCTTGATCGGAGTGACGGGCGGGTCGGCGACCGCGGGAGCATTCTCCCGGCCGGGTCTGCCGGTGGAGTACCTGATGGTCCCGTCGCCGTCGATGGGCCGCGACATCAAGATTCAGTTCCAGAGTGGTGGGCCGGGTTCGCACGCGGTGTACCTGCTCGACGGCCTGCGTGCTCAGGACGACTTCAACGGCTGGGACATCAACACCAACGCGTTCGAGATGTTCCTCAACAGCGGCCTGTCGGTGGTCATGCCGGTCGGTGGTCAGTCCAGCTTCTACAGCGACTGGTACAACCAGGCCTGCGGTAAGGCCGGTTGCACCACGTACAAGTGGGAGACCTTCCTGACCAGCGAGCTGCCGCAGTGGCTGGCCGCGAACCGCGACGTCGCGGCGAACGGTAACGCCGCGATCGGCCTGTCCATGGCCGGCTCCGCCGCACTCATCCTGGCGACCTACCACCCGGACAAGTTCATCTACGCCGGTTCGATGTCGGGCTTCCTGAACCCCTCCGAGGGCTGGTGGCCGTTCCTGATCAACATCTCCATGGGTGATGCCGGCGGCTACAAGGCCAACGACATGTGGGGTCCGACCGAGGACCCGAACAGCGCCTGGAAGCGCAACGACCCGATGGTGCAGATCCCCACGCTGGTTGCCAACAACACCCGGCTCTGGATCTACTGCGGTAACGGCCAGCCCAACGAGCTGGGCGGCGGCGACCTGCCTGCCACCTTCCTCGAAGGTCTGACCATCAAGACCAACCGCACCTTCCAGGACAACTACATCGCTGCTGGTGGCACCAACGGTGTGTTCAACTTCCCGGATTCCGGTACCCACAACTGGGCCTACTGGGGCCAGCAGTTGCAGGCCATGGTTCCGGACCTGCAGCGGGTGCTCGGCTAAGCCGGACAACACGCGATAACGAGATCGCCCAGAACACCAAGTGTTCTGGGCGATTTCGTTATGTGCGGGTTCCGTGCCCGATCCAACAGCTGCCGCTACCGATGACCGCAACCGATGGCCGAGCAGACGCAAAAGTGCCCGGTTTCCATGGAAACCGGGCACTTTCGCTGGGGGCCCCTCCCGCTTGCGGGGGACTGCTCGCCGGGAGAAAACCGGCAGGGGGACGAACTACTTCAGTTCGGCCGAGGACAGGCCCAGCAGACGGCGGGCGACCACCAGCTGCTGAATCTGCTGAGTGCCTTCGAAGATGTCCAGGATCTTCGAGTCCCGGGCCCACTTTTCCAGCAGGGTCTGCTCGGAATAGCCGGTGGTACCCGCCATTTCGACAGCCTTGAGGGTGATGTCGCTGGCCACGCGGGCGGCCTTGGCCTTACCCATCGAGGCTTCCTTGGAGTTCGGGATGCTGTTGTCCGCCTGCCATGCCGAGCGCACTGTCAACAGGTAGCCGGCCTCCCAGTCGGCCTCCATGCGCAGGAACTCCGCGGCCGCGGCGCTCTGCGCGTGGGCGGGCTTGTCGTAGGAGATCTCGATACCGGCGTCGGTGAGGATCGCCCGCAGGTCCTCCAGCGCGGCGCGGGCAATACCGACGGCCATGGCCGCCACGATCGGCCGGGTGTTGTCGAAGGTCTCCATGACCCCGGCAAAACCCTTCTCCACGTGGACTTCCGGATCGCCCAGGAGGTTGTCCTTGGGGATGCGCGCGTTCTCGAAGCGGATCACCGCGGTGTCGGATGCCTTGATGCCCAGCTTGTGTTCAAGGCGCTCGACAGTGACCCCGGGATGTTCGCGCGGCACGATGAACGACTTGATCGCCGCCCGGCCCAACGATTTGTCCAGCGTCGCCCACACCACGATGTGACTGGCCCGCGAACCCGCGGTGACGAAGATCTTCTCGCCGTTGATCACATACTCGTCGCCGTCGAGCACCGCGGTGGTGGTGACTGCCGCCGAATCCGATCCGAAGGACGGCTCGGTGATGGCCATGGCGGCCCAGACGTCCTTGCCGAGGCGCTCGAGCTGCTCGGGGGTGGCCACCGAGGAGATGGCGGCGTTGCCGAGGCCCTGACGCGGCACCGAGAGCAGCAGGGCGACGTCGCCCCAGCTGATCTCCAGCGCGTTGAGCAGTGCGGACATGTTGGCACCGTTGACGGTGACCTTCTCGCCCTTGGTGTTGGCGTCGTCGCGGAACGCCTCGGCACCGGCGAACGAGATGGTCTTGGCTTCCGAGATGCCTTCGAACAGGGTGGCCAGGGTGTCCAGCTCGACGGGATAGGCGTGCTCGGCGAGGTCGTACTTGCGCGAGATTGGGCGAAGCATCTCCGCAGCGCCCTGGTGGCCCTTCTCGATGACCGCCTGGAGCTTGCGGGGCATTTCCAGATTGATTGCCATGATTAGTCTTTCAGCTCGGATCGATGGCTAGATAACTACGACACCCTCGGCGACGCCGATGGCCCGCAGATCGCGGTACCAGCGCTCGACCGGGTGTTCTTTGGTGTAACCGTGACCGCCGAGCAGCTGGACGCCGTCCAGGCCGATCTGCATGCCCTTGTCGGTGCCGAGCTTGCGGGCCAGTGCCGCCTCGCGGGCGAACGGCAGTCCCTGCTCGGCACGGGCGGCGCCACGCCAGGTGATCAGCCGCAGACCGTCGAGTTCGATGGCGATGTTGGCGGTCATGAAGGCCACCGACTGGCGGTGCGCGATCGGCTCACCGAAGGCCGTGCGTTCCTTGATGTAGGGGATGACGTAGTCGAGCACCGCATGCGAGGTGCCGACCGCGAGGGCGGCCCAGCCCAGCCGGGACAGGGCAATCGCCTCTGAGTAGTCCTGGTCGGTGGCCTCGTCCTCACCAAGGCGGTTGCTCAGCGGCACCGCCACATTGTCGAGCTCGACCTGTCCGAGCGCGGCCGCGCGGATGCCCATGCTCGGATCGGCCTTGACCGTGAGCCCCGGCGACGAGGCCTCGACGATGAACAACGCCGGCTTACCGTCCAATTGCGCTGCCACGATGAACAATTCGGCGTTGGCAGCGGCCGGAACCAGCGACTTGACGCCGGACAGGCGATAGCCGCTGGGGGTACGAACCGCAGTGGTCTTGAGTGCGGTGGGATCGAACAGGGGGTGCGGTTCGGCGATCGCCACACACGCCTGCGGCACGTTCTCGCCGGCGAATTCCTTGAGGTAGGTGGCCTGCTGGTCGGCGCTACCCCAGTGGGTCAGGGCCGAGGCGACGCCGCCCGGCGCCAGGATCGGCAGTGCCAGGCCCATGTCGCCGTAGGCCAGGGCCTCGGCGACGAGCGCGTTGGTGACGGTGCTGCGGTGCTCGGCGATGCCGTCGAAGTCCTCGGGCACGTTGACGGCGGTGATGCCCAGCTCAGCGGCCTTGGCAATGAGGTCCGCGGGGTAGGCCGCGGCCTCGTCGGCGTCGTGCGCGGCGGGTCGCAGGATCTCCCCGGCGAACTCCCGGACCGTCTCGACGATCATCTGCTGGTCTTCGTCGGGGGTCAGGTCGAAGTAGTCTGCCCCGCTGGCCTTCAGCCTGGTGGGTGCCTTGCCGAGCCCCTGGATCCGCTGGAATTGGCGGGTGGCCGCGCCCGCGGTCGAAAACACCTGCTTGACACCGTATTTCAGGCCGCGGTTCAGCGGATCGCGCAGGCCGTAACGGTCCAGGAATTCCTGGCCGACGATGGGCGTGATCAGCGCCAACCCGATGTCGGTCGCTGTCCGCTTGTGCTTGTGCAGTCCGACCGCGCTTTGCCGGCCGGAGCTGGAGGGACGGGATGGGGTGCCGTTCTTGGACGGCAGGGTGTTGGTCATGTCAGCTGCCTCTGCTGGTCGTAGCGACGCATCTGACCGTATCTTACTCCGGAGTAAGGTACGGCATCTGTTACCAACTTCACAGCGCTACAGATCAGGGTTCGGCGGCCGAGAGCTGGTCGTACTGCTCGCGGTTTGTGCGCACCTCGTCCATGTGCGCCTCGGCCCACGACTTGACCCCGATCATCAATCGCTGCAAGGAAAAGCCCAGGTCGGTGAGCTCGTAGGTGACTGTGACCGGCACGCTTGCGGTCACGGTCCGGATGAGCAGGCCGTCGCGTTCGAGGGATCGCAGCGTCTGGGTGAGCATCTTCTGGCTGACCCCGGCCAGGCGCCGGGAGAGTTCGGAGTAGCGCATCGGACGTGGTTCGCCGGATTCGCCGGCTTCCGGTAGTGGGCCGTCGCCCCCGAGCGCCGCCAGGATCAGCGCTACCCACTTGTCGCTGATGCGGTCGAGCAGCTGGCGGCTGGGGCAGTTCGCCAGGAACGCGTCGTATTCCATCTTTGCTCGGGCCCGTTTCTGGGCCGCGGTTGTCGTCGGCACGTCGGCTCCCATCGGTCCCGGTGAGTTACGCACCTGGAAGTGCGTACTTCCCATTGGAGAGTTACCCATCCATCGTGGAGTAGTCAACACCTCACCACAAGACCCAGGAGTGAATGAACATGTCCGTTCCCACATTTCGCATCGCAGTCGTCCGTACCCCGGCCGGCCCGGACTCGATCGAAATCGTCGATGTGCCGCTGACCGAACCGGGTCCCGACCAGGTCCGGGTGAAGGTCGCCGCCGCGGCGGTCAACCCCGTCGACCTCGGCGTGGCAGCCGGGGTGTTCCACGACCTAGGCCTGGTCGATCAACCGAACTGGACCGGACTCGGCTGGGATTTCGCAGGCACCGTCGAGGCTGTCGGGGCAGGTGTAGATCTGGCTGTGGGAACGCGGGTGGCCGGTGTCGTGGCCGGATTCGACCGGGACTACGGCACCTACGCCGAGCAACTGGTGGTGTCGGCGGCCGATGTTGCTGTCGTGCCGGACGAATTGGACTTGATCGCGGCATCTACGGTGCCGCTCAACGGATTAGCCGCGGCGCAGATCCTCGATCTGCTCGGCGATGCACCGGCCCGCGGGGCTCGGCTGTTGGTCACCGGCGCCGCGGGTGCGGTCGGGGGATACCTCGTCGTGCTCGCCCAGGAGCGCGGTTGGAAAGTGACCGGGCTGGCCCGCGAGCGCGACGAGCAGTTCGTCCGCGGCCTGGGAGCCGGCTTCGCCGCCGACGCGGAGCCGGGCTGGGATGCGGTCGCCGACGCTGGTGCACTGCAGCAGGCGGCTCTCGCGCTGGTCCGCGACGGCGGGCAGTTCGTCGGGGTACAGCCGAGCGCAGAACTGCCGGTCGAACGCGGCATCACCGTGTCAGCCGTGGTGGCTCACCCCGACGGCACCCGGCTCGCCGAACTCCTCGGCGATGCGGCGTCCGGGCGGTTGCGGACCCGCGTGTATGCGGTGCTGCCATTGGATCAGGCCGCCGACGCGCACCGCGCCATCGCCAAGGGCGGAGTGCGTGGGAAGTACGTGCTCCAGCCGTGAGCTCAGTTGCCGGCGAGCCGGTCCAGCACTGCGGCGTGCACCAGGCCGTTCGTGGCCAACGCACTGCCGCCGTGGGGACCGGGTGCGCCGTCGACGCTGGTGAAAGTGCCCCCGGCCTCACGGATGAGGATGTCGAGCGGGGCGATGTCCCACAGCTTCACCTCGGGTTCGCAGGCGATGTCCACCGCGCCCTCGGCCACCATGCAGTACGACCAGAAGTCGCCGTAGGCGCGGACCCGCCACACCGCGTCGGTCAGCGCGACGAAGTTGTCCCGGCGGTCGTCCCAGCCGGTGGTGAGGTCCGAGTACGACAGGCTTGCCGAGGCGAGATCGGCGACGCCTGACACCGACAGTTTGCGGGTCGTCCCGGCGAACGAACCGAACGCGCCCTGACCCAGGCCCGCCCACCAGCGCCGGGCCAGGGCCGGTGCACTCACCACGCCGACGGTCGGGACGCCGTCTTCGAGAAGGGCGATCAGTGTGCACCAGACCGGGACGCCGCGGACGAAGTTCTTGGTCCCGTCGATCGGATCGATCACCCATTGGCGTCCTGTCAATGTCGTTGTCCCACCGAACTCTTCACCGAACACCGTGTCGTCGGGGCGAGCCGTGGCCAGCGATGCGCGCAAAGCTTCCTCGGCGCCGCGGTCGGCGTCGGTGACCGGGGTCAGGTCGGGTTTCGTCTCGATGCGCAGGTCCAGGGCGCCGAAGCGGTCCATGGTCAGTGTGTCGGCCTGATCGGCCAACTCGAGGGCCAGTGCCAAGTCATCTGAGGTGGAACTCATGCCGAAAGTCCTACCATGGCCTGGTGTGGGAAATCGGCATACTCCTCTTGCTCGTCGGCGCGCTGGTGCTGCTGTTGGCGCCACGGATCATGGCGCGTCGGGGAATTCGCGGTGAACTGGCGCACGGCACGTTGCTGGTGACCGGGGTGAGCCCGCGTCCTGATGAGACGGGGGAGCAGTTCGTCACCATCACCGGTGTCATCACCGGCCCGACGGTCAACGAGCACGTCGTGTATCAGCGCATGGCCGTCGACGTCAACGAGTGGCCGACCATGGGGGCGCTGTTACCCGTCGTCTATTCGCCGGGCAACCCGGACAAGTGGGCCTTTGCGCCCGCGGAGCCGCCCCCGACCTGATCAGGCGTGGGCGATCCGGAGCAGCTCGGCCACACTCGCCAGCTTCACCCGGGGCCGGCCCACCGTCTCGCCGGAGGCACGCTCGTGCGCGTCGATCAGCTGCCAGTGTTCACCGGTGACCAGCTTCGGTTGATGTTCCAACAGCCATTCGGCCAGTTCGACGTCGTACTCTGAACCGCGCTCGTCGACGCCGGCCGTCGCAAGGTCGTCGAGCAGGGTGTCGACTGTCTCCTGCGAGTCCTTCTTGTTGCTGCCGATCACACCGGACGGTCCCCGCTTGATCCAGCCCACCACGTATTCGTTACGGCTGCCGTCGATTCGGCCGTCGGTGTGCGGGATCGTGCCGGAGCGTTCGTCGAACGGCAGCCCCGGGGTTGGCACGCCGCGGTAGCCGACCGCCCGCACCACCAACTGGACCGGCAGTTCCTCGCGCTCTCCGGTGTCCTTGGCCACCACGCGTCCGTTCGGGTCGCGGACAAGTTCGTTGCGGCCCAGCACAATCGACTCGACCCGGTCCTCGCCGTGCAACTCGATGGGGGAGGTGCAGAAGCGGAATACGATGCGCCGCTTGGATTCTTGAGGCGGCTCGTCGACGTACTTCCGCAGCACCCTGATGTTCTGTTTGACGGTCTTGCCCGCCGCTTCGAGGTCTTCGTCGGTGATGTCGGCGAAATCGGCCGGGTCGAGAATGACGTCGACGTCGCCCAGACCTTCCATGTCGCCCAGCTCGCGCAGTTCCAGCGTGGTGAAGGTCGCCTGCAGCGGGCCCCGGCGTCCGATTACGACGACTTCTTCCACCCCGCGGGTGTCCAGCGAGGCCAGCGCATGGTCGGCGATGTCGGTGTTGGCCAGGGCCTGCGGGTCGCTGACCAGAATGCGCGCCACGTCCAGCGCGACGTTGCCATTGCCGACGACCACGGCCCGCCCGCCCGCCAGGTTGGGCGCCATGCCGTCGAAATGGGGATGGGCGTTGTACCAACCGACAAAATCGACTGCGGCCACGCTGCCGGGCAGCTCTTCGCCGGGGATGTGCAGGGCCCGGTCGGATTGTGCTCCGATGGCGTAGACGACCGCGTCGTAGCGTTGCGCCAACTCGGCCGGGGTGACGTGCTCACCGACCTTGATATTTCCGAAGAACCGGAAGCGTGCATCGGCTGCGGTCTTGTCGAACTGGGCGCTGATCGACTTGATCTTCGGATGGTCGGGCGCCACTCCCGAGCGCACCAGCCCCCACGGAGTCGGCAGCATCTCGAGCATGTCGACTCGCACGTCGCGATCGGAGTCGGGTAGATCGGCGAACTTCAGCAACGATGCGGCAGCAAAGAATCCCGAAGGGCCGGAGCCGACGATCGCTACGTGATATGGGCGCATACCCTGCCTTCTTACGAGCGGAAAAACCGTCACAGACCCAGCCGATGGCGTGCCGGGCCGGGTACCAACCGACTTTAAACACAGATCGTCTGCGCTGCCGCCAGTCGGAGAGAACTGCCGCCGAAATGCCGCCGGGTACCCTGAACATTCGTGGATCCAGACCGCCAAGCCGCCGTAGCCGCACTCGACACCACCCTGACGACCGTGGAGCGGGTGCTCGACATCGATGGCCTGCGCCAGCGGATCGACATGCTCGAGCAGCAGGCCTCCGATCCGAACCTCTGGGACGACCAGTCGCGCGCCCAGAAGGTCACCAGTGAGCTCTCGCACGCGCAGAGTGAATTGCGCCGCGTGCAGGACCTGCGTCAGCGTGTCGACGACCTGCCGGTGCTGTTCGAGCTCGCCGCCGAAGAGGGCGGTGAAGAAGAAGTCGCCGAGGCCGACGCCGAACTCGCCAAGCTTCGCGAGGAGATCGAGACCCTCGAGGTCCGCACCCTGCTCTCCGGTGAATACGACGAGCGCGAGGCCGTCGTCACCATCCGCTCCGGCGCCGGTGGCGTCGACGCCGCGGACTGGGCCGAGATGCTGATGCGGATGTACATCCGCTGGGCCGAGAAGCACGACTACCCGGTCGAGGTGTTCGACACGTCCTACGCGGAGGAAGCCGGGATCAAGAGCGCGACCTTCGCCGTGCACGCCCCGTTCGCCTACGGCACCCTCTCGGTGGAGCAGGGCACCCACCGGCTGGTGCGGATCAGCCCCTTCGACAACCAGAGCCGCCGCCAGACGTCGTTCGCCGACGTCGAGGTGCTCCCGGTGGTGGAAACCACCGACCACATCGAGATCCCCGAAGGCGACCTACGCGTCGACGTGTACCGCTCCAGCGGTCCCGGCGGGCAGTCGGTCAACACCACCGACTCCGCCGTCCGGCTCACCCACATCCCCACCGGCATCGTGGTGACCTGTCAGAACGAGAAGTCGCAGCTGCAGAACAAGGTCGCGGCGATGCGCGTGCTGCAGGCCCGGCTGCTGGAACGCAAGCGTTTGGAGGAGCGCGCCGAGATGGATGCCCTCAAGGGCGACGGCGGCAGCTCGTGGGGCAACCAGATGCGGTCCTATGTTCTGCACCCCTATCAGATGGTGAAAGATCTGCGCACCGAGTACGAGGTCGGAAACCCGGCCACCGTGCTGGATGGAGACATCGACGGATTCCTGGAAGCAGGGATCAGATGGCGCAACAGAAAAGATGAAGACGACTGATCGACGATGACTGATACCGTGCTCGCCCTTCCTCTCGCCGACCGCTGGCACGATTTCTGGGTCGGCGAGATCGGCGTGTGGATCCTGACCACCGGACTGCACATCGCCTTGTTGTTGATCGGCGGCCTGCTCGCCGCGCGGTTCATCAACTGGGCCGCGCAGCGGGTGGTGCGCCGGATCGACGCCGAATATCAGGAGAGCGACCAGCTGGTGCGCTCGGAGAGCGCCAAGCACCGGCAGGCCGTCGCCTCGGTGATCTCCTGGGTGTCGGTGGCGGTCCTGTTCATCATCGTGCTCGTCGAGGTCACCGATGCGCTCGCGGTACCGATCGCCTCCCTGGTCGCCCCGGCCGCGGTGCTCGGTGCCGCCCTCGGTTTCGGTGCCCAACGGATCGTGCAGGATCTGCTCGCCGGCTTCTTCATCATCACCGAGAAGCAGTACGGGTTCGGTGATCTGGTCCGACTCACCATCGCCGCGGCCAACGAGGCCGAGGGCACGGTCGAGGACGTCACGCTGAGGGTCACCAAGCTGCGGTCCTCCGAAGGCGAGATGTACACCGTGCCCAACGGGCAGATCGTCAAGGCGCTGAACCTGTCCAAGGACTGGGCACGGTCGGTCGTCGACATACCGATACCGTCCACGGTCGATCTCAACATGGTCAACGACGTGCTCAACGATGTCGCCGAGAAGGCCGCCGAAGACGGCGAGCTGTCCAAGCTGCTGCTCGACAAGCCGCAATTGATGGGCATCGAGAGCCTCGGAGTCGACACCGTGAACTTGCGGATGGTCGCCCGTACCCTGCCGGGCAAACAGTTCGAGGTGGGCAGGCGGTTGCGAATACGGGTCGTGCGCGCGCTGCGCCGGGCCGGTGTGGCCTCGTCAGGCGCGTCGGTCGCCGCTGCCGGGGACGTCATCCATCCGGCAGCCGTCGCCGAGACGGTCGCCGCGCCTCCGGCATCGGCTCAGGAGTCGAAGAAGTGAAACCCGACTTCACCAAGCTGACCGACGCGGCCAACAGGCTCTGGCGCAGCAGGCTGGGTCGGGTTCGCACCTCGACGGTGGTGCTGATCGTGGCGTTCATCGCGCTGTCGTGGCTGCAGCAGGAGTACCGGCCCAAGCAGACCGCGCCGCAGTCGCCTGATACCCAGGTGGTCCCGCCCGGGTTCGTGCCCGATCCCGACTACACCTGGGTGCCGCGCACCAAGCTGCAGACCCCTCGTTCGACGACGCAGACGACGCCGACGGAGACGCCGGAGACGACCGAGACGACCACACCGACGACGACGGAGACCACCACTCCGACCGAGCCGGTGCCCGGAGAGTCGACCAGTACCACCACCACGCCCTCACCGGGTGCTCCGCGGACGACGGTGTTCGATCCGGACGGTCCGGGACTGCTCCCGCCCATCACGTTGCCATTGGGGCCTGCGCCTGCGCCGGCCCCGCCTGCCGAGCAGCCGCTACCCGGCCAGGAGTCGGTGGCCCCGACATTGCCGCGATAGCCTGACCTGCCGGATAGTTCCGCCCCGCTACACTGGCGTGCCGTGATGATCACCCTCGACCGCGTGACGAAGCACTACAAGTCTTCGGCGCGCCCAGCGCTCGATGACGTCTCGTTGAAAATCGACAAGGGTGAGTTCGTCTTCCTGATCGGCCCGTCGGGTTCGGGCAAGTCGACGTTCATGCGACTGCTGCTGGCAGCCGAGACGCCCACCTCCGGTGACATCCGGGTGTCGAAGTTTCACGTCAACAAGCTCGCCGGCCGGCACGTGCCGAGCCTGCGTCAGGTCATCGGCTGCGTGTTCCAGGACTTCCGCCTGTTGCAGCAGAAGACGGTGTTCGAGAACGTGGCGTTCGCGCTCGAGGTGATCGGCAAGCGTGGCGAGGTGATCAACCGGGTGGTCCCGGATGTGCTGGAGATGGTCGGCCTGTCCGGCAAGGCCAATCGGTTGCCGAGCGAACTGTCCGGTGGCGAGCAGCAGCGCGTCGCCATCGCGCGGGCCTTCGTCAACCGCCCACTGGTCCTGATCGCCGACGAGCCCACCGGAAACTTGGATCCGGAGACCAGCAAGGACATCATGGACCTGCTGGAACGGATCAACCGGACCGGCACCACGGTGCTGATGGCCACCCACGACCATCACATCGTCGACTCCATGCGCCAACGGGTCGTCGAACTCGAACTCGGCCGGCTGATCCGTGATGAGCAGCGCGGCGTCTACGGAATGGATCGCTAAGTGCGCTTCGGCTTTCTTGTCAATGAAGTTCTGACCGGACTTCGTCGCAACGTCACGATGACGGTGGCGATGATCCTGACCACCGCCATCTCCATCGGCCTGTTCGGTGGCGGTCTGCTGGTGGTGCGGTTGGCCGATCAGTCCCGCGACATCTACCTGGACCGCGTCGAGAGCCAGGTGTTCCTGACCGACGACATCTCGGCCAACGACCCGAACTGCGACGAAGAAGCGTGCAAGGCGCTGTACCGCATGATCGACGACCGCGACGACGTGCGCTCGTTGAGCTTCCTCAATCGCGAGCAGGCCTACGACGATGCGATCAAGAAGTTCCCGCAGTACAAGGATGTCGCGGGCAAGGACGCGTTCCCGGCGTCGTTCATCGTCAAGCTCAACGACCCTGAGCAGCACGAGGCATTCGACAAGGCGATGCAGGGTCAGCCCGGTGTGCTCAACGTGCTCAACCAGAAGGACCTGATCGACCGGCTGTTCGCCGTGCTCGACGGGCTCAGTAGCGTCGCGTTCGCGGTGGCGCTGGTGCAGGCGGTCGGTGCGGTGCTGCTGATCGCCAACATGGTCCAGGTGGCCGCGTATACGCGGCGCACCGAGATCGGCATCATGCGCCTGGTCGGTGCGACCCGCTGGTACACCCAGTTGCCGTTCCTCGTGGAGGCGATGATCGCGGCCTTGATCGGTGTGGTGATCGCCATCGTGGGCCTGATAGTCGTGCGCGCGGTGTTCCTCGAGAAGGCGCTCGACCAGTTTTATCAGTCGAATTTGATTGCCAGGGTCGACTACGCTGACGTGCTCTACTTCAGCGCACCATGGATGCTGTTCCTCGGCTTGGCGATGTCCGGGATTACCGCGTACGTGACGCTGCGGCTCTACATACGAAGGTAGTCGTGAACTAGTGGCGACCAAGAAGTCCAGCCCCGCCGGCAATAAGCAGATTGTGGCCAGCAATCGCAAGGCGCGGCACAACTACATGATCCTCGATACCTATGAGGCGGGCATCGCGCTCATGGGTACCGAGGTCAAGAGTCTGCGTGAAGGACAGGCCTCACTGGCCGACGCGTTCGCCACCGTCGACGACGGTGAGATCTGGCTGCGCAACGTGCACATCGCCGAGTACCACCACGGCACCTGGACCAACCACGCGCCGCGGCGCAACCGCAAACTGCTGTTGCACCGCAAGGAGATCGACAACCTGATCGGCAAGATCCGCGACGGCAACCTGACGCTCGTCCCGTTGTCGATGTACTTCTCCGACGGCAAGGTCAAGGTCGAGCTGGCGTTGGCCCGCGGCAAGCAGGCCCACGACAAACGCCACGATCTGGCCAAGCGTGACGCCGACCGCGAGATCACCCGCGAGTTGGGCCGCCGCGCCAAGGGCATGTCGTAGTTCGTTGCACCGCCAGCGTGCGTGTCTGCTGCCCGACACGCCATATTTGGCGGGCCGTTTGCGCGCGCTCGGCGGGCGCGCACGACACGAAACTGCCGCGGAATAATCACTTGGCGTTGGCCGTTGGGTTTGGCGTACCATTGACTGTCCTGCCGAGATCCGGCAGGGATGCGAGGGGCTGATCGGTTTCGACTTCGCGCATCGAATCAAGGGAAGCGTGCCGGTGCAGGCAAGAGACCACCGTAAGCGTCGTTGCAACCAATTAAGCGCCGATTCCAATCAGCGCGACTACGCACTCGCTGCCTAAGCGACTGCGTGTCTGTCAGACCGGGAGCGCCCTCGGCCCGGACCCTGGCATCAGCTAGAGGGACCCACCCACGGGTTCGGTCGCGGAACCCGTGGGGACATCAAACAGCGACTGGGATCGTCATCTCGGCTTGTTCGCGTGACTGAGAGATCCGAGTAGAGGCACAGCGAACTGCGCACGGAGAAGCCTCGAGGACATGCCGTAGGACCCGGGTTCAATTCCCGGCAGCTCCACCGAGAAGATGCAGGTCAGGGATCTAATCCCTGACCTGTTTCTTTTTCTTTCATCACCTTGTCACCACCCAGTCCGGGCCGGCCGGCCCCACACATGAGTCCACTCGTCCTGGTTACGGGTTAGATTGAGGCATGTTTTCTCACCGCAAACGTCGCCCTCAGCAGGGCAGTGCGCGGTCAGGTGGTCGCTGGGTCGGGCTTGGCGCTGCTGCACTTCTCACTTCCGGAATCCCACTCGTGGGGCTCACCGCGCCGCCGGTAGCGTCGGCCGCCGACTGCGCCGATGCGGAAGTCGTCTTCGCGCGGGGCACCGATGAGCCGGCCGGTATGGGCCGGGTCGGCGATGCTCTCGTCGATGCGCTGCGCAAGCAGACCGCCGGCATGAAGATCGACTCCTACGGGGTCAACTACAAGGCCAGCAAGCTGCAGTTGCACGGCGGCGACGGCGCCAAAGACGCGATTTCCCACATCAAGTCCACGCTGTCCTCCTGTCCCGACACCAAGATCGTGCTGGGCGGTTATTCGCAGGGCGCGAGTGTGATCAACATCGTGGCCGGCAACCCGCTGGGCAACATCACGTGGGGCGATTCGCTGCCGCGTGAATACGCCGACAACGTCGTGGCGATCACCACCTTCGGTGACGTGGGCACCCGAACCAAGCAATCGATAGCAACCCAGAGCGCACTGTACGGGTCCAAGGCGATCGACCTGTGCAACCCCATGGATCCGATCTGTCACGAGGGCCAGGGCAACGAATGGAGCGGGCACACCGAGGGCTACGTCCCCGTGTACACCACCCAGGCGGCATCATTCATCGCGTCGAAGCTGCTCGCCGGCTCGGGACAGTCGCTGCCCGGGTACGGTCCCGCGCTGCCGGATTACGGTCAGCTGCCTGAGTTCGGCCAGTTGCCGGGGTCCGGTCCGACGCCGGTGTATGGCCCACTGCCGGGCTCCGGCCCCGACACGTCGCTGCACGGTCCGCAACCGGGGTACGCCCCAGCGCCGGGGTACAGCCCGGAGACACCCGGATACGGAACGCAGCCACCCGGGTCCGATTCGTCGACACCCGCGCCGTCCGCACCGCCTGCCGGAATCGGGTGGGTCTAGGTAGTCCACGGGGCAAGGGCCGCAGAGATGCGGCCCTTCTTCGTTTTCAGCGCAGAGACGCGTCCCCACCTGCGATCATGGGTAATCGTTCCCTGCGATGAAACGGGGGAGTTGATCGAATTGTCCAGTGCACAACGCGAGTTCTCGGCGTACGGCCCGTCGCACCTGGTGGTGCTGGCGGTGTTCGTCCTCGGCGCGGTGCTGCTGGTCGTGATCGGCCGGCGGCAGACGCAAGCGCAGGCCCGAATCCTTAGCCGTGTCCTGGCGGTTGCGCTCATCGCGGCTTTTCTCGTGGCGTTGGCCTACAAGCTGGCCGACCCCACCATCGACAACTCGGTGCCGCTCCAGTTGTGCGACCTGGCCGAACTGGCAGCCGCGTATGCCCTGTGGTCGCAACGGCATTGGGCCTTCGTCCTCACCTATTTCTGGGGCCTGGTCCTGAGTTCACAGGCTTTGATCACGCCGGACATCGGCACGGCAAAAGACGGTGCTCCGGACTTCCCCCATCACCTGTTCCTCACGTTCTTCGCGCTCCACGTGCTCGTCGTGTGGGCGGCCATCTATCTCACCTGGGGGCGAGGGATGCGACCACGGTGGCGTGACTACCGCTTCGCGGTCATCGCGACGCTCGCGTGGGGAGCCGTCACCTTCGCCTTCAACGCGATCACCGGGGCGAATTACGGCTACCTCAACAGGAAGCCGCCCACCGCGTCACTGCTGGACGTGCTGGGCCCGTGGCCGGTGTATCTGCTGGCCGAGGTCGTCATCGTGCTGATCGTGTGGGCGTTGATGACGTGGCCGTGGGAGCGGGTGCGGCGTAGCTGTGAGGTAGCTGTCAGTGGACCCGCGAAGTGATTATTGACACTGACACTTTGACAGGCTAGGTATATTACGCGCGACTGCGAATGTGTATCGCTTGCGACCTGTCCCACCGGGCGACAGTGGCCTGATCGAAGGGGCGGGTTGTGCAGACCAAGGCAACGGAAACGAGCACGGGACCGGACAGGTCGGGCATCGCCCGCTTCATCCGCGTGCTGGCCGTGCCGATCCTGCTCGGCTGGGTGGCCCTGACGGTCCTGACGAATGCTCTCGTCCCGCCGCTGGAGAAGGTCGGCGAGGAGCACACCGTCGGTCTGAGTGCCAAAGACGCTCCGGCGATGATCGCCATGCGCAAGATCGGCAGTGACTTCCAGGAGTTCGATTCCGACAGCAACGCCATGGTGGTGCTGGAAGGCGAGCAACCCCTGGGCGACGACGCACACCACTACTACGACGGCATCGTCGACAAGCTCGAGGCCGACACCGCCCACGTGCAGCATGTGGCCGACTTTTGGGGCGATCCGCTGACGGCCTCGGGTGCACAGAGCAACGACGGCAAGTCCGCCTACGTCCAGGTCTATCTTCGCGGCAACCAGGGCGAGACGCTGGCCAACGATTCGGTGGCCGCGGTGCGCGACATCGTCAACCAGTCGTCACCGCCGGCCGGGATCAAGGTGTACGTGACCGGCGGAGCGCCGCTGGTTTCCGATCAGCACCACGCGGGCGACAAGAGCGTCGCGCGGGTCACCGCCATCACGCTCGTGGTGATCGCGGTGATGTTGCTGATCGTCTACCGCTCTATCGCCACCATGATCCTGGTGCTGCTGATGGTCTTCATGGAGCTCGGTGCGGCCCGCGGCATCGTGGCGTTCCTGGCGCACACCGACATCATCGGTTTGTCCACTTTCGCGGTCAATCTCCTGACGTTGATGGTTATCGCGGCGGGAACCGACTATGCGATCTTCGCGATCGGTCGCTATCAAGAGGCGCGTGGCGCCGGTGAAGACCGGGAAACCGCGTACTACACGATGTTCCGCGGTACCTCCCATGTGGTGCTCGGGTCCGGCATGACGATCGCCGGCGCGATGCTGTGTCTGAGCTTCACCCGCCTGCCGTACTTCCAGACCATGGGAGTGCCATGTGCGGTGGGCACATTCGTCGCGGTGATCGCCGCGCTGACGATGGGCCCGGCAGTCATCGTGATCGGCAGCCGGTTCGGGCGTTTCGAACCCAAACGCAGTATCCGGTCGCGCGGCTGGCGCCGGGTCGGCATCGCGGTGGTCCGGTGGCCCGGCCCGATTCTGGCCGCGACGCTGGGCCTGGCCCTCATCGGCCTGCTCACGCTGCCGGGTTACAAGACCAATTACGACGCCCGCAAGTACCTGCCGTCAGATCTGGCCGCCAATGTCGGATATCAGGCTGCCGAACGGCATTTCAGCGCAGCGCGGATGAATCCGGAACTGCTGATGATCGAGACCGACCGCGACCTGCGAAACCCCGCAGACTTCCTCGTCATCGACAAGATCGCCAAGGGGATCGTCCGGGTCCCCGGAGTCTCCCGGGTGCAGGCGATCACCCGGCCCAACGGCCGCCCGATCGAACACACGTCCATCCCGTTCCTGCTCAGCCGGCAGGGCACTACCAACACGATGAACCGGAAGTACAACCAGGACCGGATGGCTGACATGCTGGTTCAGGCCGACGAGATGCAGAAGACCATCGATACGATGGAACGGATGTCGCAGCTGACCCTGCAGATGGCCGACATCACGCATTCGATGGTCGCCAAGACCAAGACGATGACTCTCGACATTGCCGAATTGCGGGATCACCTAGGCGATTTCGACGATTTCCTGCGTCCGCTGCGGAACTACCTCTACTGGGAACCGCACTGCTCCAGCGTTCCGCTGTGCTGGTCGGTCCGAGCGATGTTCGACACCCTCGACGGGATCGACCCCCTGACCGACGACGTGCAGGAACTGGTGCCCGACCTCGAGCACCTCGACACGTTGATGCCGCAGCTGGCCGCGTTGATGCCCGAGCAGATCGAGTCGATGAAGTCCATGAAGACCATGATGCTGACGCAGCGGGCCACCCAGGCCGGCCAGCAGGATCAGATGGCTGCCATGCAAGAGAATTCGACGGCGATGGGGAAGGCCTTCGACGAGGCGCGCAACGACGATACGTTTTATCTTCCGCCGGAAGCCTTCGACAACAAGGACTTCAAGCGCGGCATGAAGAACTTCATCTCACCCGACGGAAAGTCGGTGCGGTTCATCATCAGTCACGAGGGCGATCCCGCGACGCCGGAGGGCGTCAGCCATGTGGAGCCGATCAAGCTGGCGGCCAAGGAAGCACTCAAGGGCACGCCGCTGGAGGGTTCCAAGATCTATCTGGCGGGTACCGCGGCCACCTACAAGGACATGAAGGACGGGTCGTTCTACGATCTGATGATCGCCGGAATCGCCGCGGTGTCACTGATTTTCATCATCATGCTGCTGATCACGCGCAGCGTGGTGGCGGCAGCGGTGATCGTCGGCACGGTGCTGCTGTCGCTCGGCGCTTCATTCGGGCTGTCCGTTCTCGTCTGGCAACACCTCCTCGGCCTGGAATTGCACTGGATGGTGTTGGCGATGTCGGTCATCCTGCTGCTGGCAGTCGGGTCCGACTACAACCTGTTGCTGGTGTCCCGCTTCAAGGAAGAGCTGTCCGGTGGCCTGAAGACCGGCATCATCCGGGCGATGGCGGGCACCGGTTCGGTGGTGACCTCGGCGGGTCTGGTGTTCGCTTTCACCATGGCGTCATTCGCGTTCAGTGATCTCAAGGTCATGGCGCAGGTGGGCACCACGATCGCGCTCGGCCTGCTGTTCGACACGCTGATCGTGCGGTCGTTCATGACCCCTGCCATCGCCGCGCTGCTGGGCCGTTGGTTCTGGTGGCCTCAGGTCATCCAGTCGGCAGCGTCGAAGCGACGCCTGGCGTCTCTGCAGCAGGACGGAAACACACAAAGCGCCTACACAGCCCAGACTTAATAAGCGGATCTAACGTAATTGGTGGAAGTCGAAACCGAACACTTCCGCCGCCGCCCCCGCCTCCCGCCTACGGGGTTGGTTGGGGTTATGGCGGATACGGTCCGCCGTCGGTATGTGCCACCGGGCCTTTCCGGTTGGTTCAAGTCTGTAGCTGACCTGCAAACGGAACTGCCCACGTGTGAGCTGAAAGCGCTCGCACGTGGGCAGTTTCGCCTAATTACTTCTTGTTGCCGCCGGGCCGTGGAGGTGGCGGCGGCTTGGCCTTCGTGGTGGGCTCGAACTTGCCGCCCTTTTTCGGATCGAATGTTCCTGCCATGGTGATCCCTCTCGCTCGTTTCGATAGTTCCACCACTTCCCACCGTAGTGCGGAACGCTCGCCCGTGGGGAGTGTTCGTGGGTGCGCCGGGCGGTACCGCGCGGTTGACATCGAATTTCCCGGTCGAAAGCAACACGCCGCGTCGGTTGCGACACGGTCACGGGACGATACCTATCGGTGCATCACTGGTCACATCGACACCATTGATCACTAACGTCACATCAGCCAACTGTGACGTCATGTCGACGTCCCTGCATTGGGAAGGTGTGACATGTCGCGACGTCCTCGAGGTGCTTCGACGATGGCAGCGGCGGCCGCAATAGGACTCGTCGTCGCCGTCGGGGTGGCGCCATCGGCATCGGCCGAACCCTGCGAAGGCGCCGCTGCGGCCGCGCAACCTCTCCCGAACCAGGCCTTCCAGATTCCCAAGCCGTCCCGGCTCGCCCCGCTCAACCGCCCGATCGGGCATATGCCCGCCGGGGCCAACGACCGGGCTCCGCTGCCCAAGCTCGGGCAGTTGCCACTGGCCCTGCTGAAGGCGCTGATGCCGAACTCCGGACAGGTCAGGCAGAAAGCGGCCGTGGTGCCGGCACCCAATCCTGGTGGCGCTCAGCCGGTCCCGAATGCGGCTCAGCCGGCCCCGGTCCCCGCGGCGCCTCAGCCGGCTCCGGCGCCGGCGGCCCAACCAGCCCCGGGTGCGCCTCCTGGCACGTCGATCGTGGGTTGGGTGACCGGTCCCGACAGCCCCAACCAGACGATCAAACGCTTCGCCATCACCGGAACTGACCTCGGAATCATGTGGGACAACGGGGATCCGGTGAACCGGCAGGTGCTGATGGCCTTCGGCGACACCAACGGCTACTGCGGTATTCCCGGCAAACAGTGGCGGTACAACGCGTTGTTCCGTAGTCAGGACGGATCGCTGTCGAATACCGTCGCCGTGCCCGATGGTGTGGTGGCCAACAAGTACTCCGGTTCACCGGTGTGGCGCCAGGGCATCTCCAAGCAGATCATCAACAGCATCGGCCGGGCGCCAGAGGAGACGGGCATCATCCCGACGGCGGGAATCTCGGTCGGGCGCAATCAATATCTGAACTTCATGTCGATCCGGAACTGGGACAGTCCAGGTGCGTGGTCGACCAACTTCTCGGCGATCGCGATGTCGCCGGACAACGGTGAGAACTGGGGTGTGTACCCCGGGACGATCCGGCCGCCCGGCGGGGGTAACGAGAACTTCCAGATGGGTGCGTTCCTCAAACCGGGTCCCGGTGATCCGTACATCTACACGTTCGGCACGCCGAACGGACGCGGCGGCTCGGCCTATATCGCGCGGGTGGCTCCGGGACTCATCCCGGACCTCACCAAGTACGAGTACTGGAACGCGGACAACAACGCCTGGGTACCGGGCAATCCGGCCGCGGCGACGCCGGTGATCCCGGGTCCCGTGAGCGAGATGTCGGCCCAGTACAACACGTATCTCAAGCAGTACCTGGTGCTGTACGGCAACGGGATGAACGATGTGGTGATGCGGACCGCGCCGGCGCCGCAGGGCCCGTGGGGGCCTGAGCAGTTGATCGCGCCGTCGTCGCAGATCCCTGGCGGCATCTACGCGCCGTATCTGCATCCGTGGTCGACGGGCAAGGAGTTGTACTACAACCTGTCGCTGTGGTCGGCCTACAACGTCATGCTGATGAAGACCGTGTTGCCCTGACCCGGCCGTTGACCGGCCTCAGCGGTGCCAGCAGGGCGTCGAGGCCGTACTCGAACACCGCGTCGTAGTCGGTGGGGGACTGCAGGGCGGCGACGAGCGCCTGATCGGGCCAGTCGGCGGTCCACAGGGACGGATCCTCCTCCTGGTGCCGGGGGCCGCGGACCGCTGAGAACTGCATCACCGCGGACGAGATCACGTGCACCTGCACGGCGCGCAGCACCAGTGCGGCCCGTGTTCCGGTGACATCCAGCTCTGCCAGTTCGGCGGCGAGCCGCTGTTGTACGGGCAGAAACAATGTCGGGGTGCGGTCCCGCTCGTGGGCGATCGCCAGTAGATGCTGGTGCCGGATCAGCAGGCTGCGCTGGTTGCGTGCCAGTGCGGCAATTCGATTCACGGGGCTGTCACCCTGCATGGGCAGGCCGGCCATCTCGGTCAACAGACGGTCGACCAGACTGTCGAAGAGGGCGTCGCGGCCCCCGACGTGCCAGTAGATGGACGTGACGGCCACGCCGATGCGCTCGGCGAGCCCCCGCATCGAGAACGCTTCCACCCCGTCTTTCTCGATCAGATCGGCCGCCGCATCGAGGATGACGTCGGCGTCGATCGGCTTCGGTTTCGGACTCATTCGCCGGCTTCCGCCTCGGCGATGCGCTCGGCGTCCGGCAGGTCGAGGTAGCGCTCAAGGTTGCGGTGCATGTTGATGATTCTGCGCTCCTCGGCGGACAGGGCGAGGTGGGTGAAGCCCGGCTGGTGCAATCCGCGCTGCAGGCCGGTGAGCACGGCGATGTCCTGGCTCATCACCACGCCGGGGTGCGCCTCCTCGGCGCCCATCCGGACGTCGGTCGGGTTTACCCGCGGAGCATGGGCCGGCATGCGGGCCATCAGCGTCATCACCAGTTGACCGCGGTCTGGATCCGATCCCGGCAACGACGTCATCACCGTCAGGTGATCGGCGCTGGCGAGCAGGGTCAGGTTGGGGAAGATGTTGTACTGGTGCAGGCACATCACCTGATCGGTGCTGGCCCAGCCGATGTCCACGCCGCGTCCGGCTGCGAATTCCCTGATCTGCGAGGCGATCACGTCGGCCACCGACTGGCCGGGGGACTGCCGGTCCGACGGGAACGGGGTGCCCTCGGCGACTCCCATCAGCGCACCTTGGGTGTACACGTAGGCGTCCCACACCTCTTCGTCGCTCAGCGCGCCGGACAGTCGCGGACTCGGTACTCCGTACAGCGATTCGGATTTGCCCGTGTGGCCCCAGATCGTCTGGGGTGCGTAGACGTCGTCCATGCACCGGTGCAGCTCGGGATGCAAGGTCTGAACGTGGTAGGTCTCGCTGTACCCGTCGGCGATGGTCTTCCAGTTGGCCTCGACATCGATGGTCATCGTTGCGTAGCAACGGAAGTCGCCGAGCCCGCACCACGCGATGTCTCCCGGGACCGCTTCCAGGTAGTCGGCCAGCGGCATCGCCGCAGGGTCGAGGTTGACGAAGACCAACCGTTCCCAGGTGTCGACCTGCACCGGCGCCAGCGGGAACTCGGACATGTGCACCGACCCGAACCCCTTGCGGTTAGGAATGCGTTTGAGCACACCGGCCAGATCCCAGGTCCAGCCGTGGTAGCCGCATTTCAGTTCCCGCAGTGAGGAGCCGGCACCGGTGCACAGGGTGTTGCCGCGGTGGCGGCACGCGTTCTGGAAGGCGCGCAACTCCCCGTCGTCCCCGCGGACGATCAGCACCGAGTAGGGGCCGCAACGGTATTCGAAGTAGTCGCCGGGGTCGGCCACATGATCGACCGTGCAGGCCTGCTGCCACACCCGCGGCCACATCCGTTCCACTTCGAGGCGCGCGAACGCGGGCGAGGTATAGCGTTCGGCCGGCACCCGGGTGGGGCGCGCCGGCGGTTCGCCGATCGCATCAGCCCGCCGGTGTGTGTCAGTTGAGCTGTGGGTCATGGGGCACCTCCCACTGAGAAGGAGAATCTCGGGACGTCGCAATGTAACGGTGTTACATTGCGACCGTAGCGGCCTCCACGCCTCAAGGGAGCAAAAACGTGTTCGATCTCAAAATCACGGGCGGTACGGTCGTCGACGGGACCGGTGCGGACCGGTTCACCGCCGACGTCGCGATCAAGGGCGGAAAGATCGTCGAGGTGCATCGGCGCGGCGCCGAAGACCCGGCACTGGCCGGCGACGCCGCCGAAACCATCGACGCCACAGGCAAGATCGTCGCCCCCGGCTTCGTCGACATTCACACCCACTATGACGGTCAGGTCTCCTGGGACGCCGTGCTCGAACCGTCCAGCAACCATGGCGTCACGACCGTGGTGGCCGGCAATTGCGGTGTCGGCTTCGCACCGGTGCGTCCCGGCCAGGAGGAATGGCTGATCTCCCTGATGGAGGGCGTCGAGGACATCCCCGGCACGGCGCTCACCGAGGGCATCACCTGGGGTTGGGAGACGTTCGGCGAATACCTGGACGTGATCGGCAAGCGTGAGCTGGCCGTCGACATGGGCACCCAGATCGCCCACGGCGCCATCCGGGCGTACGCGATGGGGGAGCGCGGCGCCCGCAACGAAGCGGCGACACCTGATGACATCAAGGCCATGGCCAAACTGGTGCAGGAGGCCATCGAAGCTGGAGCGCTTGGCTTTTCATCGTCGCGCACCATCGCGCACACCGCCATGGACGGCGAGCCGGTGCCCGGAACCTTCGCCGCCGAGGACGAGTTGTTCGCGCTGGGCCGGGCCACCGCGGCCGGTGGCGCGGCGGTCTTCGAGCTGGCTCCCCAAGGTGCCGCCGGTGAGGACATCGTCGCACCCAAGAAGGAACTCGACTGGATGCGTCGGCTCGGCGAGGAGATCGACTGTGCGCTGAGCTTCGCCCTGATCCAGGTCGACGCCGACCCCAACCTGTGGCGCGAGCAGCTTGACCTGTCGGCGGCCGCGCACAAAGCGGGTAGCCGGTTGTTCCCTCAGGTGGCGGCGCGGCCATTCGGCATGCTGCTGGGCTTCCCCGGTCACCATGCCTTCACCCACCGCCCGACCTACCGGCGACTGCAGGCCGAATGCACGCGCGAGGAACTCAGCGAGCGGCTCGCCGACCCCAAGGTACGCGCGGCGATCCTGGCCGAGGAAGACCTGCCGATCGATCCCAGCAAGCTCTTCGACGGCATGTTCATGCTGGCGCAGAATGCGGCAAACCGCCTGTACCACATCGGTGAACCGCCGGATTACGAGCCGACCGACGAGCGCACCGTCGCGGCGATCGCCAAGCAACGCGGCATGGACCCGCTGGCCGCGATGTATGACCTGATGCTCGAGGCCGATGCCGGTGCCATGTTGATGTACCCCATGTTCAACTACTCCGACGGCAATCACGATGCGATCCGCGAGATGCTGACGCATCCGGCCGGCGTGCTGGGTCTGTCCGACGGCGGCGCGCACTGCAGCATGATCTGCGACGCCTCGTACCCGACGTTCCTGCTGACGCACTGGGCCCGTGACCGTCATCGTGGCGAGAAGCTGCCGCTGGAGTACGTGATCCGCAAGCAGTCGCACGACACCGCGCAGCTCTACGGTATGTCGGACCGCGGCGTGATCAGTGTGGGCAAGAAGGCCGACGTCAACGTGATCGACCTGGATGGCCTGACCTTGCATGCGCCGAGAATGGCCTATGACCTGCCTGCCGGCGGAAAACGGTTGGTGCAGGGGGCAAGCGGTTACGACGCGACAATCGTCAGCGGGACGGTCACCCGCAGGCACGGGGTGGACACCGGGGCCCGTCCGGGTCGTCTGGTGCGTGGGACCCGCTGATCAGTAGGGTCTTTCGTCATGGCGGATTTCCGTTACGACCCGCGTCAGCGTCCGGCCCAGCCTGCGGCGCCGGCCGCTGACGCGTTCAGAATCCACACTGCCGCTGTCGCCGAAGGGGTTTCGCTGGCGTACGTCCGCGAGGGCGTCGGCGGTGTGCCCCTTCTGCTGGTGCACGGGTACCCCGAGACCAAGCGGATCTGGTGGCGCAACATCGAGGCCTTGGCCGCAGCCGGCTTCGAGGTCATCGTCCCGGACCTGCGCGGCATGGGCGACAGTGCGATCCCGCCCGACGATCAGCACGACATCGTCACCTACTCCCGCGACCTGTATGCGTTGGTCCACGACCAACTGGGCCACGAGTCCTGCCTGATCGCGGCCAGCGATGTCGGTGCCGTCGTCAGCACCGACCTGATCCACCGGTATCCGGGATTCGTCACGCACTTCTGTGTTTTCAACACCGTGCCGCCCATGGGAGTCGACTACTCGGGAATCGGCACCCAACATCCGGGGTTCGTCGGCGGCGCAGCCGATCCCACCGGTGACTACCGCTGGATGCAGGGCGCCTTCCCCGACCAGCTCGCCGCGATGCTGCCCACTCCGGAAGCTCGCAGGCAGTGGGTGGCGGCGATGTATACCAACCGGCTGTGGGGCTCGGCCTACGCGTTCACCCAGTCCGAGGTGGACTTCATGACCGAGCCGTTCGCCGACGAAGCGCGGCTACGGGCGGGGTGGGCGTCGTATCAACTCGCCTACGGCCGCGCCATGGCCGAGATCCCGCTGATGGCTGCGGTCGAGGTGCCCACCCTGGTGCTGTACGGACCCGAAGATCATGTGGTCGGCGAGGATTTCGTGCCGCGCACCGAGCGGGCGTTTCTCAATCGCATTGGGCCGCTGGTGGTTCCGGGTGCCGGCCACTTCCTGCAGTGGGAGCGCGCCGATATCTTCAACCGGTTGATCCCGGCGGTGTTCGGCGAGGTCATTGCGCGCCATCGGTCGGCTGAGCCAGAATTGCGCCGCCCAGCCAGCGTCTGAGGAAGCGCCGCAGTTCTTCTCGGCTGCGGCCGGGTTCGTTGGGGGCGATGAAGAAGGACAGCATCGTGCGCAGGGTGAATTCCACGAGCTCGCGCAGCGCGGATTCGTCGTATCCGTACTTCGCCCAGTCGACGTCGAACCGGGTGATCATCCGCATGCCGAAGGCCTGACCTTCGCCGGAGGCGACGTTGACCGAACTCGCGGCGGCCTGCGGTCCGGACAGCATGATCCGCAGGTGCGGTATCCGGGTGACTTCCTCCAGGGTGAACATGACGCCCTCGGTCATCGCCTCGGCGGGGTCGGTGATCCCTCGCACGCTTTCGGCGAGCCGGTCGAGAAAGCCTTCCACCGAGGCGATCGCGGCCGCGTGCATCAGTGCTTCGGCGGTGGGGAAGTAGCGGTACACGGTCTGGCGGATGACGCCGAGCGATGCCGCGACGTCGGCGATGCTGATCCCGGTCCCCGTCTCGGCGATCAGCTGCACAGCGGCGGCCACGATGCGTTCGGAAGCTTCCTCGTCGCTGCCGGGCGGTCGCCCGTCCCACCCGCGCCTACGCGCCACGGTCCGGATTCCTGGCCAGCAACATTCCTGCAGGATATCGCCACCCGCCGTTGACGGGCCGCAGCCGTGTGTAGTAATCATACAAAGACGGCGTTGTTTGTATGATTGCTTTGGACGAGCTGAGGTGGCACCCATGACGGATCTGATCGTGCGGAAGATGAGGTTCGCGTTCGCGGACCACCGCGTCCCCTTCCTGTGGAACGAGACCAACCCGGCGTTCTCGTCGATGGCCAACGCGGTGTCGTTCCTGGCCATTGCCTTCGAGAAGATGATCGGCCACATGATCACCGAGGCCATGCCGTTCATCACCGACCCGGAGGTGGCCGAGGAGGCTCAGGCCTTCGTCCGGCAGGAGGGCCAGCACGCGATGGCCCACCGCCAGCACGCCAAGGGCCTGATCAAGACCTACCCGGGTCTCAAGGAGACCCTCGACGACGTGGTCAAGGCATTCGACGACCTGACTGCCGAGACGCCGCTGAAATACCGGCTGGCCTACACCGCCGACCTGGAGGCGACGTTCACCCCGGTGTTCAAGCTGATGCTCGACCATGACGACACGCTGTTCGCTCCGGGGGACGACCGGGTGGCCTCACTGTTCCTGTGGCACTTCGTCGAAGAGGTCGAGCACCGCAGCTCGGCGTTGATCATCTATGACGCGGTGGCCGACGATCCGTGGTACCGGATGCGGGTCGCGCCGTCGATCTTCAAACACGTCTGGGCGGTGCTCAAGATCGCCACCGAAGGCTTCAACAAGCACGTTCCGCTGGAGGAGCGTCAGATCGACGCGGTGTCGATGTTCGGTATGCAGGCGCGGAGAAAGGCTCTGCTGCAAAAGCTTCCGTTCACCAAGACCCCGTATGACGGACCGGTCGCGAACGCGTTCGCGCATCTGCCGGTGCGCGAGATGCTGACCGCCCTGTCCGGTGTCGTGCGCAGCCAGGTCCCGGGCCACAATCCGGCCCACGAGAAACTGCCGGCATTGGCCGACGAGTGGTTCCAGCGCTACGAGGACGGCTACGAGGTCACCCAGTGGTACACCGCAGGTGATGCCACGGCGCAGAAAGCGAGCACGGCCGATGTCTGATCTGTGTACTCCGACATTCTCGGGTTTGGCGCAGCGCCTGGGCTTTTCATGTGACACCGCAGGCGGTCTGGTCGAGTTCCGCAACCCGTTCGGGCTGGAGAACTGGACGCTGCCGGTGCTCGAGCTCACCGTGATCGTCGGGGCGGTGCTGGCCCTGGTGTACGCAATCGTGCGGCTGCGCCGGCACAACGATCCGACCAACCTGGTGCTCTGGTTCGGCGCCATCGCGTACCTGCTGATCATCGAACCGCCACTGTATTTCCCCGGCGCATTCGGGATCGCCGAGCACGTCGACACGATGTTCGCGCACAACGTGTTCACCGTCGACTTCCTGTGGGGCCGGCTGCCGCTCTACATCGTCGCGATCTATCCGATGATGGCGACGGTCGCCTACGAGATCGTCCGGATCCTAGGGGTCTTCCGCCGCCGCGGTGTGCTCATCGGTGCGATCTGCGTCGGGTTCGTCCACCACGCGTTCTACGAGATCTTCGACCACATCGGGCCGCAGCTCCGGTGGTGGGAGTGGACGCTGGATCATCCGATGAACCAGCCGTTCTTCGATTCGGTACCGCTGCCCAGCGTCGTGGTGTTCGCTGCGCTGTGGCCGATGTCGCTGGCGTTCTGTGTGCAGCTGTTCGTCGGCCGGCACGTCCAGGACGGCAAGACCTTCACCGCGCTGCAGATCGTGGGACGCACCATCGTCGTCGGTGTCCTGGCTTCGATCGGAACCGCCGTGCTGCCCCTGCCGGCCACCGTGGGTACGTCGATCTCGGGGAGTACCACGGTCGGTGGGTTCATCTACGCCGCCGAACTCGTGGTGCTCGTCCTGGTGGCGATCCCGGTACTGTTCGGTCAATGGTCGAGCCTGCGCAAGGACCGCGATCCTGCGACCGTGCGGTACTCCAATCCGCTCATCCTGCGCTACGCGGCGGTGTACCTGGCCGTCATGACCGTCCTGTGGCTGACGGCCCTGCCGGCCTACTTCGGCGCTGTCGACGGCCTCACCGCTGCGGGCGACCCCACCGGGAGCCTCTGGTACACGGTGGCCTGCCTGGTGACCGCGGGTCTGTCGATTGCGGCAGCGGCCACTGCAAACCCTGCTGACCTGCAACAACAGCCGGACGCGGTGGCGCCGGCGGTGGCAGCGAACCAGGAATGAGGAGCGAACCCACAGGCGTGCCACACGTCTGACGCAGTAGGTGATGAGGCAGAATTGCGGTGATGCCGACACCGCCGCAACGCCCCGGCGAACCCGGCCGGCGAGGCCGGGGCTCTGTGCCGCCGCCTGACCCGGCCACCCGGCGGCTGCCTCGTCCCGGCCGGCCCGAGGCGCCGACGGAGCAGCTCCGGGCCCGTCCTCAGCCACCCGAGGCTGCGACCGAGCAGATCCGGGCGCGCCGTCAGCCCCCTGAAGCCGCGACCGAGAAGATTACAAAGCCCCGCCCACCGGCGGCGGCCCGGCCGGCGGGACCACCGCCGACCAAGCCGCCTGCTGCAGCGGAGGAGCAACAACCGGCGAAACGCTCGTCGCAATGGCGTAGTCCGCAGGCGATCATCCTCATCGTCGTCATCGCGGTGTCCCTGGTGGTGATCGGGCTGACGGGCGGCGAACTGTTCGCCCGCCACAAGGCGAGCTCCCTGCTCGTCTCGGTCGCCGAATGCGTGGTGGAGGACAACGCCTCGGTTTCTTTCGGGGTGAACCCGCCGTTCCTGTGGCAGCACATCACCGGGCACTACACCAACATCTCCGTGGAGACCGGCGGCAAACAGGTGCAGGCCGCCAAGGGGATGACCGCGGATGTGGCGCTGTCCGACATCAGGTTGCAGGGCACCTCGGACTCGAAGGGCACCATCGGATCGTTGAGCGCCACATTGACCTGGACGGCGGCCGGGATCAAGGACACGGTGGCCGAGAACCTGCCGGGCGTCGGCTCTTTGGTGACCGATGTGAGCACGGACCCCGCTGCGGGCACCATCACCATGAAGGCGGTGGGGGACACCAAGGTGACCGCCAAGCCCGTGGTGAACGACGGAAACCTGGACCTGCAGATCACCGACGTCAGTGGTCCGTTCGAGAAGGAGACCGTGCAGACGGCGCTCGATGCCCTGATGACGAAGCTCAACGACGCCTACCCGCTAGGGATCCACGCCGACAGCGTCTTGGTGACCGACACCGGAGTGGTCGGCAAGTTCTCCAGCCAGAACGCGTCCATTCCCAACGACGGTTCTGACGACGCCTGCTTCGCGAAGCTCTGATGTTCCGAATCGCGGCGGCCGGAGCGCTGATACTGATGACTCTGTCCATCGCGCCGCCGGCCCGGGCGCAGGAACCCAGCCCGCTGCAGCCGCTCGTCGATGCCGCCGCGCAGCGACTGCAGACGGCGGACCCGGTGGCCGCCAACAAGTTCCGTACCGGTGGACTGATCGAGGACCCGAAACGCGAACAACAGGTCATCGAGGCCACGACCGCCGAGGCCGACAGCCGCCACCTCGACCCGGCCTACGTGCGTGACGTGTTCCGGGATCAGATCGACGCGACCGTCGCCGTGGAGTACGGCCTGTTCTCGCAATGGAAACTGGATCCGGCGACCGCGCCGGTGACTGCACCCGACCTGGCCGCGTCGAGGACGACGATCGACGGACTCAACCACACGATGGTCGACGAGATCGCCGACCAGTGGCCGGTCCTGCATTCACCGGCCTGCCGGGCAGACCTGGTGAGCGCAGTCGAGAGCGTGGCCGCGGCGCGAAATTTCGACCCGTTGTATCGGCGCGCGCTGGACCACGCCACCAGCTCTTATTGCCGCTGACTACCGCGCACAGCCCACTATTGACGTTTCTGTAGACCGTGGGCGGGTATCCCTGGCCGCAGGAGGTTCAGGAAATGCCTACATGGAGTTGGATCGTCATCGCCGCAGTCGTCGTGATCATCGTGCTGCTCGCGGTGGTCGTCGGCGCGTCGATGATGCGTCAGAAGCGCAGTGAGCGGCTCAGGGAACAGTTCGGGCCGGAGTATGAGCACGCCGTCGAAAAAGCGGGCGGCCAGCGTGCAGCGGAGCGGGAACTGCTTGCGCGCGAACGCAAACACAACAAGCTGAAGATCAACGAGTTGTCGCCGGAATCCCGGACCCGGTACGTCGAGGCGTGGGGGGTGACCCAGGCCGGGTTCGTCGACAACCCATCCAAATCGGTAGGCGAGGCAGATCGCCTGGTGACCGAGGTGATGCGGGAACGTGGTTATCCGATAGACGATTTCGAGCAGCGTGCTGCTGACATCTCGGTCGACCATCCCAAGGTCGTCGAGCACTACCGTGCCGCGCACATCCTGCACCTTGCTCAGGATCAGGGGGAGATCGGTACCGAGGCGCAACGTGAGGCCCTCGTGCACTATCGCGCGCTCTTCGAGCAGTTGGTCGGCAATGCACCGGAATCGCATGCGGGGCCCGAAACGCGCTCCGGGCGCGATACGCAGGCTGCCGAACACGTGGCCCAGAGCGAGCACGGCGCCCCAGCCGAGGGTGAAACCGGCACGAACCAAACCGGCACGGATTCGACGAAGGAGGCGCGAGCATGACCACTCACGACGAACAAGCGGCAACCGCCCCGCCGCGCGACGCGGAGGTGCCGGGAGGCGCGGGGGTACGAGAGGACGCGGAGGTATCCGAGACCCGCGCCGCCGACAGGGCACGGCCCGCTCCCGCGGCAGATTCAGGCACTGGCCAGGCCGAGCCGGTGCACGACGACAACACGCTGCTGTTCGCCGACGAGCATCGGTCCGGACTGCACTCGCGCTGGAATGACGTTCAGGCGGCGTTCGTCGACGACCCGAAAGAGTCTGTCCAGAAAGCGGACAACCTTGTGGCGGAAGTCGTCGAGGAGCTCACCGCAAGTTTCGCCGACACCCGGTCCCGGCTCGAGGCGCAGTGGTCTCGCGGCGAGGAGGCCTCCACCGAGGATCTCCGCCTCGCGTTGACGCGTTACCGCGATTTCTTCAACCGGTTGCTGTCGGTGTGAGGTGCCGGAGGGGTACAGATTGAGAGCTAGAGACTGTCCACGATGGCGTTCTTCAGCGTCTCGGAGCTGGTGCCGAAGACCGCCTGAACGCTGTTGCCCACCTCGATGACGCCTGCGGCGCCGAGGGCCTTCAACCGGTCCTGGTCGACCTTGCTCTTGTCGGCGACCTCCATGCGGAGCCGGGTGATGCAGGCATCGACATTGACGAGGTTCTCCCGGCCCCCGAAGGCGGCGATGATCTGCTCGGCCTGGGTGTCCGGCCGGGTGGGGGCTGTCAGTGTGCCGGTGCCGCCGGCAGTAGTGGGATCGCCGGCTCCGCCGGCGGCGGCATCGGCTCCCTCACCGAGATTCGCCTGTTCCTCGGCCTCGAACTCGGCGTCGGGTTCACGGCCCGGCGTGCGCATGTTCCACTTCGTGATCGCGACGTAGAACAGCACGAAATAGATGACCGAGAACACCGCCCCCATGGCGATGAGCAGCCAGATGTTCTTCGCAGCCGGAGCACCGCCGTAGAGCAGCAGGTCGAGTAGCCCGGCCGAGAACGAGAAGCCCAGGTGGATGTCGAGCAGGTAGGCGATCGCCAGGGATAGTCCGGTCAAGACCGCGTGGATGACGTAGAGCGGGAACGCCACGAACATGAACGCGAACTCGAGCGGTTCGGTCACCCCGGTCAGAAATGCGGTGAGGGCCGCCGCCGACAGGATGCCGACCGCGACCTTGCGTTGCTTCTTGTTCGCGGCGAGGATCATCGCCAATGCCGCCGCAGGGAGGCCGAACATCAGGACGGGGTAGAACCCGGACGTGAGAATGCCGGCGGTCGGGTCGCCGGCAGCGAACCGGGTGAGTTCGCCGGTGACCACGGTGCCGTCCGGAGTCTGGTAGTCGCCGTAGAGGAACCACACGTATGAGTTCGGAATATGGTGCAGACCCAGGGGAATCAGCATGCGGTTTGCGAATCCGTAGACGAACGCGCCCAACGCGCCGCTCCCGCCGATGAACCGGCCGAGGCCGGTCAGCCCCGCATCGAAGATCGGATAGAAGTAGCTCATCAGGAAGGCGATGAACAAACTGGCCAGGGACACCACGATCGGTACGAACCGCCGCCCTCCGAAAAAGCCGAGATAGGAAGGTAATTGGATGGTGTGGTACCGGTCGAACAGCCAGGCCGTCACCAGACCCACCACGATCCCGGCGAACACGCTGTAGTTGATCTGAGCCTGGTCACCGGCCTTGTCCACCTCGCCGGCCAGCACGATGGGGGACATGGTCTTGAAGACCGCGGCCATCACCAGGTATCCGACCACCGCGGCCAGCGCCGTCGAGCCGTCGGCCTTTCGGGCGAAGCCGATCGCGACACCGACGGCGAAGAGCAGGGGCAGATTGGTGAACAGGGCGTCGCCGGCCGCGCTCATCGCCTTGAAGAACGCGCCGATGACGGGGGAGTCGATCCGGCCCAGCAGATCGGGTTGGCCGAGCCGTAGCAGGATGCCCGCGGCGGGCAACACGGCGATCGGCAGCATGAGGCTCTTGCCGAGCCGTTGCAGTTGCGCGAAAGCAGGTATGCGCAGACCGGACTTCTCCTGTGCACCTTCAGGTTTCGTCGTATCGCTCATCGCACCACCGTCCTCCTGGCCACCCTGCGCGAACCGCCGTAAAGCTGTGCGGAAGCTTAGACGAGAACCCGTGAACTCGCGGCCGTCTTCCGGCCGCCCTCGTATTGTTGGGACACCACAGAAGGAGCCACCACAGTGAGCTTGACGCGAGTACTCGCCCCGGTCGCCGGGCGCGCGGTAGCACTCCAGGATGTTCCGGATCCCGTGTTCTCGGCGGGCATGGTCGGGTACGGTGCCGCGGTGGATCCGCCGCGCGGCGTGATCGACGCAATCGCACCGGTCAGCGGCAAGTTGCTGAAACTGATGCCGCATGCCTACGTCATCATGACGGCCGAGGGCGTCGGTGTGCTGGTGCACCTCGGGCTGGATACCGTCGCTCTGAACGGCGAGGGCTTTACCGCCCACGTCAGCCAGGGAGAGGATGTTGCCGCCGGTCAGGTGCTGATCACCTACGACGTGCCCGCAGTCGAGGCGAAAGGTCTCAATCCCATTGTCCCCGTAGTGGTCATGGACGAACGTGAACCCGGCAATGTGACAGTGGCCGGGCCGGTCGCGGCCGGAGCCGATATCGCGTCGGGCGCAGAACTTTTTACTGCGGCCAAGTAGCTGGTCGAGTAGATGGAAGTCATCATCCTGGCCGATGCCGACGAGATCGGCAGGGTGGCCGCCGACGCGTTCGGCGGGCTGCTCGATCGTAAACCGAACGCCGTCCTGGGCCTTGCCACCGGGTCGTCGCCGCTGGCGGTCTACGACGAACTCGCCGCCCGGTGCGCTGCGGGACAGATCTCGTTCCGGCACGCCAGGGGATTCACCCTCGACGAATACGTGGGCCTGCCCGTCGATCATCCTGAGCGCTACCGCAATGTCATCGACACCGTGTTCGTCTCGCGCGTCGACTTCGCCCCCGGGGCGGTGCAGGGCCCTGACGGCCTGGCCGACGACATCCCGGCGGCGTGCGCGGCATACGAGGCGGCCATCCGCACTGCCGGCGGCGTCGATCTGCAGGTCGTCGGTATCGGCACCGACGGGCACATCGCCTTCAACGAACCCGGGTCCTCGCTGGCCTCGCGCACCCGGATCAAGACGCTGACCCGCCAGACCCGCGTCGACAATGCCCGGTTCTTCGGGGACGACCTCGATGCGGTGCCGACACACTGTCTCACCCAGGGGTTGGCCACCATCATGGCGGCCCGGCACGTCATCCTGGTGGCCCTCGGTCGCAGGAAGGCCGAGGCAGTGCACCACCTCGTCGAGGGCGCCGTGACCGCCATGTGGCCGGCCACCATCCTGCAGCACCATCCGCACGTCACGGTTCTGCTGGACGACGCTGCGGCGCAGCGGCTTCAGCTCATCGACTACTACCGCGAGACCTACCTCGCGAAACCGGATTGGCAGGGCATCTGAGTGCTGCTGACTGCCGACACGCTCATTGCGGGCGCAGAACTGTTACGGCCGGGGTGGATCGACCTGTCGGGCGGGAAGGTGACGGCGGTGGGAGCGGGTCGCCCGCCCCGAAGTGCCGATCGCGAACTGGGTGCGGTGACTGTGATGCCGGGTTTCGTCGACACCCATTCCCACGGCGGTGGCGGGGGCAGTTTCTCGGCCGCCTCGACGGCCGATACGTCGGCCGCCGTGGCGCTGCACCGTCGCCACGGCACCACCACCATGATCGCCTCGCTGGTCACCGCGAGCCCCGACGACCTGCTGCACGAGGTCGGCGCACTGGCGGCGGATGTCCGCGCCGGACTGATCGACGGCATACACCTCGAAGGTCCGTGGCTGTCGACCGTGCGGTGCGGTGCTCATCAACCCGCGCTCATGCGGGACCCGGACCCGGCCGAGATCGACCGGTTGCTGGCCGCCGCGGCGGGAACGATCAGGATGGTGACCATCGCTCCAGAGCGTCCCGGTGCGCCGGCCGCGATCCGGCAGTTCGTCGACGCCGGCGTGGTGGTGGCTGTCGGCCATACCGAGGCCACCTACGAACAGACCCGCGCAGCGATTGCGGCCGGCGCCACGGTGGGCACCCATCTTTTCAACGCGATGCGTCCGGTCGACCGGCGAGAGCCGGGCCCGGTGATCGCGCTGATCGAGGATCCGGCTGTCACCGTCGAACTCATCACCGACGGCGTCCATCTCGATCCGGCCATCTACCGACACGTCACGCGCACCGTCGGGCCGGATCGCGCCTCGTTGATCACCGATGCGATGGCGGCCACCGGCATGCCCGACGGTCGCTACCAGCTGGGGCCCGTGCCGGTCGACGTGGCGGACGGGGTCGCCCGTGTCGGAGGGACGGATACGGTCGCCGGCAGCACCGCGACCATGGATCGGGTGGTCCGATTCGCCATGGCCCATTGCGGTTTGGACCGCGACGATGCGTTGTTGCTCGTCGCCCGTCAGGCCTCGCTGAACCCGGCTCGGGCGCTGCGACTGCCCGCCGGCGATCTGATCCCCGGGGCTGCAGCCGATCTCGTGGTGCTGGATCCGGATCTGTCGATCACCGGGGTCTTGCGGCGGGGTGTATGGGAGCTTGAACCGGCGGGGTAGCAATTTACCGGGCCGAGCTGCCGGGAAACCCGAGAACTGTTTCCTGAGGCAAAGATTCGTGTTGCGCCCGCTGCGAATAACCGTTACATATTCCGGTACCGGCGTACCGTCAGCCGGGTACGGCGCGAGTACCTAGGGGTCGTTTTTGTCCGACTGGCCATTCGTCGCACGGGATGCTGAACTGCGTGAAGCCGCGCAGGCGTTGCGTGGCGACTTCCGTGGTGTGGTGCTGGCGGGCGGGGCAGGCGTGGGGAAGTCGGCGTTGGCCCGGGTACTTGCCGAGCAAATGGAGGCCGACGGGCGTCCGGTGCGGTTTGTCCTGGGCACCGAAACCGGGCAGGCGGTACCGCTCGGGGCGTTTCTGCACGCACTCACCTTGACGGACGCGCATGACCCAACGGTGATGCTCGCCGCGGCGCACGAGGCGCTGGCCGCCCAACCCGACCTGGTCATCGTGGTCGACGATGCTCAGCACCTCGATCAGCTGTCGGCACTGCTGGTCCAGCAGCTGGCGGTGCACGGCGCGGCGAAACTCATCGTCACCATCCAGAACCGGGTGCCCACATCCGATGCGGTGACCGCGTTGTGGAAGGAACAGTTGCTGCTGCGGTTGGACCTGGAGCCCTTCACCCGGGCGCAGACCGCCGAGTTGATGGCAGCGGTGCTGCACGGTGATGTCGACCCCCGCGCGGTCGGTGAACTACACCGGTTCTCCTCCGGCAGCCCGCTCTACCTGCGGGGCGTCGTCAACGCGGCTCTCGGCGACGAGGCGTTCGTACGCGATGAGGGCCGGTGGCGGCTGTGCGGGCCGCTGCGGGCCAGCGCAGACCTGCACGCCCTGATCAATTCACGATTCGACACGCTCACACCGAACGAGCGCGATGTGGTCGAGATGGTGTCCACCGCCGAGGTCCTCGACTTCGATGTGCTGGCAGCAGTCTGCGACCTCGACGCGATCGCCAGCGTGGAACGGCGCGGAGCGATCCAGGTGCTCAACGATGCCGCCTGCACCCTGGTGCAACCCGGCCATCCGATCATCGGTGAGGTTGCGCGCGACCGATGCTCGAGCACCCGAAGCCGGCAGATCAACACGCAGCTGGCGTCGCTGCTGGCGGCACACCTTCAATCACCGGGCAACGGAGCGGTGCCGGACGTGCGCGGTCGTATCCAGCTGGCTCGATTCATGGTGGGAGGCGACGTCCCGGCGGATCCGGACGTTATCGCCGATGCCGCGGCCAGCGCGGTCACCATGTCCAATCTGACTCTCGGAGAAGAGCTTGCGCGGTACGCGGTAGATCACGGTGCCGGGATGCCCGCGGTGATCGTCCTGGCCGACGCGATGAGTTGGCAGGGCCGGGGCGAGCAGGCCGAGCAACTGTTGGCCCGGTCGGTGCCGGATCCCGACGACGAAGCGATGCTGGCCCGGTGGGGTTGTCTGCGGGCATCGAATCTGTTCTTCGGATGCGCCCGCCCGGACGCGGCGCATGAGGTGCTCTCGACGCTCCGCGAACAGCTGCACTGCCCGCAGACGGTGACCCTGGTGGCCGCGATGGAGGCGGTTTTCGCCTTCCACACCGGTGAGCTGGAGAAGGCGATCGCGTTGGGCACCGCAGTACTGGACCAGAAGGTGCCGCCGACGGCGACGGTATGGGCCGCGCTGGCCACGTCGAGCGCGTTGGCCTTGTCCGGGCGGTCGGACGAGGCCGTCGCGGTGGCGCATGCGGGTGAGCTCGCGGCCGAACATTGTGTGTCGGGCTCGCCGCGGTACTGGTTCGTCTTCGCTCGGGTGTCGGCGGCCCTGGGCGATGTAGAGCTGGACAAGGCGCACGGCATTTGCGATGCCTACGTCGAGAAGGCGGCCGGCTCGCCGCAGGCCGAGGCCATCGGCACCGCACTGCAGGGGAGGGTGGAGCTGGCCCGCGGCCGCCTGGCCTCAGCCTGTGATGCGTTGCAGACGGCGGTGTGGGCCACCCCGCAGGGCCTGCCGCCGGGGTGGCTGATGGTTGTCGTCGCCTGCCTGGCCCAAGCTGAGGGAATGCGTGGCGATGGTGTTGCGGCGGCTGCAGCCCTGGTGCGTGCCGAGGCCGCCGCAGCCGGGCCACGCGATGTGTTCCGGCCTGAGTTGGAGCTGGGCCGCGCGTGGGCTGCGGCCGCGACGGGCGAGACGGGCCCGGCCATCGCTCACGCAGTAGCGGCGGCGGACATCGCCGCGGCGAGCGGGATGGACGCCATCGAGCTGACGGCCCTGCACACCGCACTGAGATTCGGGGACTCGTCGGGGCACGAGCGGATTCAGCAGTTGGCGCGGCGGCGCGGTACCCGGGTGGCGGAAGCCGTCGGGGCGCACAGTCTCGGTCTGACACGGCATGATCCCGCGTTGCTCATCGCGGCGGCGGATCGGTTCGAGGCGCTCGGTGCGTTGGTGCTCACCGCCGACGCCGCCGCCGACGCAGCGAGGATGTACGCCGAGGCAGGCTGCCGCGGCAGTGAACTGGAATCCGCGGCCAGGGCGCTGTGGCTGGCGGGCCAGACCGGGGCGCGCACCCCGGCGCTGCGCTGTGCCGGCGACCCGCTGCCGCTCACGCATCGGGAGTGGGAGATCGCCGACCTGGTCGGGGTGGGGCTGAGCAACCGGCAGATCGCGGGCCGGCTGTGCCTGTCCGTGCGCACCGTCGATGGTCATCTGTACCGCATGTTCGCCAAGCTCGGCGTCGAGGACCGCGATCATCTGGCCCGGTTGGCGCGCTTCGGCCCGGCGGTGTGACGCTGCCGGTCTCAGGTTTCGTCGTCGCTCGCGGTGCGGGCGCCGACGAATGCGAGGAGTCGCGGGTCGGATGAGGTGAACCGGTCCACTTCCTCACCTCCGTCACAGCGCAGCAAGGAGATCGTGAGGCTGTCCGCAGTGCGGGTCAGTACGCGCCAGTGGGCGCCGGAATCCTGCCAGCGCTGTAGATCTTCGACCCGATCGAGGCTCATGCCAACTACCATGGCACGGCATGGCCGCGAAGAACCGTGTGCGGTTGGCCCGCGTGTATGAGGAGCCCGAACCCGATGAGGGGAAGCGGGTTCTGGTCGACCGGCTGTGGCCCCGGGGCATGAAGAAAACCGATCCGCGGGTGGGTCATTGGCTGCCCGCGGTGGCCCCGTCCACAGAACTGCGGCACTGGTACGACCACAAGCCCGAGCGTTACGACGACTTCGCCGCCCGCTATACCGAGGAGCTGCAGTCCGGTGAGGAGTCCGCGGCCTTCCACGAGCTGCGCACGCTGGTGGGCCAGGGCCCGGTCACCTTGGTGACCGCCACCCGCGAGGTCGAACTCAGCCATCTGACGGTGCTGGCCAAGCTCCTCGCCTGAGCAGGCCCACCGATCCGGCGGACCACCCGGCGCTCGGGAGGAAGGTAAACCTACCCTCACTCGCTACGGTAGGCTCGGCGCTCAAATGAGCGATATCGATACCGACGTGGCCGACTTGCCAGGGGCCCCCGTGCTCAAACGCGAGCTGACCGACATCACCGACGAGGTACGCGCCGTCGACGCGGCGCCCATCCCGGTTCTGGCCGAGCCGTATGACATCCGGCCGGCCGACGCCGACGCTGACGCCGAGTTGATCTCGGAGTGGATGAACCGTCCGCATCTGGTCGAAGCCTGGGAGTACGACTGGGCCCCCGAGCGGTGGCGGCGCTACTTGCAGGCCCAGCTGGACGGGCAGTACTCGCGGCCGTTGATCGCGAGCTTCCGCGGAAAGCCTGCCGGCTACGTCGAGTTGTATCGGGCGGCCAAGGATTCCATCGCGCCCCGCTATGCCGCCGACCCGCACGACATCGGCATGCACGCTGCGATCGCTGATCTCAGATTCGTCAACCGCGGCATGGGCCCGATCCTGTTGCCGCGCATCGTGGCCAGTGTGTTCGAACTGGACCCGGACTGCCGGCGGGTCATGTTCGACCCGGACCATCGCAACACCGGCGCTCGCCGGCTGTGTGAGTGGGCGGGGTGTGAATTCCTGGGCGAGCACGAGATGTCGAACCGTCGCATGGCCCTCTATGCGCTGCCGCGTACACCCGACGACGCCTTCGGCGCCGCCGGGTAGCGGGATTCGTTCACGCTCCGGCGAATTCGGCGTAGCCATCGTAGTCGGGCTTCATGGCCGCGGCCACCAGCTCCCACAGCACCTCATCGGTGCCGCCGCCGACCCGGGCCAGCTTCATGTCGCGCCACCACTTGCCCAGCGGGGTCTCGTCGACGAGATAGCCGGAGCCGCCGAAGATGTGCATGCACTCCGACGCGACCTCCTCGCCCAGTCGTGCCGCGGTCACCTTGAAGGCCGCGGCGGCGCGGAGGTCGAGCTTGCCCTGGAGGGCCACCCCGGCCAGGGCGTACCGAAGCATGTCGACCCGCGCCTGCAGATCGGCCATCCGCATCCGCAGCGCCTGGTGCTCAAAGAGCGTGTGACCGAACTGACGACGTTTCATCATGCGTGCCAACGTGATTCCGAGGATCCGTTGTGCCCCGGAGGCCACCTGCCCGGAAATCGACATCCGTTCATGGGCCAGGCCCCAGGAGATCGCGGCGAGCCCGGTCCCAGCGCGGGCCACCAGATGGTCGGCCGGCACCCAGGTGTCGATGTGCACCGCGGCGGTGTCCAGGGGACCGTTGCCGACCTTGCGGTAGGGGGTCTGCACCTCGACCTGTGAAGTCGGGACGGCGATGACGACGACGTTGCCGTGCCTGCTCGTCGGGTCGTGGTCGACGTTGCGGGCCACCACCATGATGTGATCGGCGACCGGGGACAGCGAGACGAACTTCTTGATGCCCTTGATCTCGAAACCGTCTCGGGCCGTGCGGACTTCGGTCTCCACGATCTGCAGATCCGAACCGCCGGATTCTTCCGAGGCGGCGATGCACAGCACGGCCTCGCCGCGGACGGCTTGTTCGCAGATGGTGCGGAGGTGATCGGACTTGCCGAACCGGCGTAGCAACGCGATGGCCGAATCGTGCAGGCTGACGCCCACGCCGATGCCCGAGGAACCGTTGCGGCCCAGCGCGAAGGCCAACTCGATCAGCTTGGCCACGTCGGGCTGCTGACCGTCACCCCACTTCTCGGTGAACACCCCGTTGCGACCGAGGTGTTCGATGAGCGCGCGCGGAAAGCGTTCGGTTTCTTCGGCTTCGGCGGTCCATGCCTTGACCTGATCGTCGAACACCCGATCCAGCAGATCGCGGTACTCGTCGAGGGAGGTGGTGGCCGGCGCCGGCGTGGGCACAGTAGCGGTCATGACTTCGCTTCCTCCAGTTGTCGTTTGACCTCCAGGCGGCGCAGCTTGCCCGAGGAAGTGCGGGGGAGTGAGCCCGGTGTCAGGAACACCACGTCAGCGGGCACGATGCCGCATTCGGAGGCCACCTGTTGGATGACCTGGCTGCGGGCTCCGGCCTCGTCGGCGCCACGGAACTCCGCCGCGATCACCAGGCCGGACCGGACTGCCTTTTCGCCGGCGCCCACCGCTACCACCGCGCCCTCGCGGACACCTTTGACCTGGGCGGCAACCCGCTCGATCTCGGTGGGGAAGATGTTGCGTCCGGCCACGGTGATCAGTTCCTTGGTGCGGCCGCACACCACCAGCCCACCGTCGACGAAGTAGCCCAGATCGCCGGTGGCGAACCAGTCGCCGGAATTCAGGGGTTCCTGGCCGAGGTAGCCCGACATCATCGAGGTGCCGCGGATCTCGACCTCGCCCACCTCGCGGTCGACGATGCCGGCGTTGTCGTCACTGGGGCGCAGACGCACCTCCATCCCGGCAATCGCCTCACCGAGGACCGCCAGCTGCTGCCGGTTGGAACCCGCATCGGTGGTGACGGTGATCTCGTCGATCACCACTCCGCGCCCGGGAACCGGAACCGTGACGGCACAGGATGATTCGGCCATGCCGTAGGACGGGGACAGGGCCCCGGGGTTGAAGCCGAAGCGGGCCAGTTCGGTGCCGAACCGGCTCGTCGCCTCACAGTCCACCGGCTCGCCGCCATTGAGGGCGAATCGCAGGGCTGACAGGTCGAGATCGGTCAGCCGCCTGGAGTATTTGCCGATCAGCCCGTAGGCCATGTTCGGTGCGGCGGTCAGCGTGGCGCGGCTCTCGGTGAGCCACCGCACCCAGCTGAACGGTGAGGCCGCGAACGCTGCGGTCGGCGCCTGCCATACCTCGATGCCGCGGATCGCCCCGGTGAGCAGGAAGGTCAGGCCCATGTCGTGGTACAGCGGCAGCCAGGAGCAACCGATATCGCTGGGCGACAGGATGATCCGCTCGGCCAGCCCGTTCAGATTGGCCAGTACCGCTGAGGGGGACATCTGAGCGGTGCGTGGGGTTCCGGTGGAACCCGCCGTGCCTTGCAGGACCGCGCACGGGCCGGTTCCCAGCGGCAGCGTTGTGGAGCGTCGATCGTGCGCCACCGCGGTGTCGTCATGGATGGCCACGGAAGGCTCGGCCTTCTCCAGCAGATTCAGGTAGTCACCGTGGCTGAACACGGTGCCCACGCCGATGTCGGTGAACCGCTTGAGCGTGGATTGCGCCCACTGCGCGGCGTCTGCTCCCCGGACGGGACCGGGCAGGACCGAAAGGGCGGCGCCGGAAAGGAGGGCGCCGAGCACCGTCGCGATGCCTTCGGCGGTGGGTTCACCCACCACGCCGACCGCCGGCGAACCGTCGTGACCGATCTGCTCGGCGACGTTCTCGGCACGGGCATACATCTGCGCCCACGGGTGGCGGGTCCAGGTGCGGGTCTCCTGGTCGTACATCACCAGATCGGCGTCGCTCGCGCTCAGAGACGCGGCGAGCGCCGTGGCCAACACGCTCACTGGCTGCTCTGCGCGGCAGGCACTTTCGCCAGGATGGCCGCCTCGAGGTCTCCGACGGTGTCGCAGCTGAGCAGGTCTTCTTCGGACAGGACGACCCCGAGCTTGTCCTCGATCGCCACCATGCCGACGGCGAACGCCACCGAATCCAGACCGGCGTCGTCGACGAGCCGGGATTCCCTGGTCACCCGGCGGACATCGACGTTCATGTCGTCGCGAAGGATCTCGGTGAGGGCGGCGCTGACCGCTTCGGGTGTTGTCGACTGCATGGGGTCGCACGGTACACGGCGAAGGAAAGCTAGGCTAGCCTTACCAAGCCCGCTGTGGGATTAGTAACTGAAGTGCGCCAGATCGGTGCCACCGAAGCGCCGGCCGGCATCGACGACAGTCGCCGAGGGCACCATCTCGGCGCTGATCACACCATGCTCGCGGGTGAGTTCGTCGATGATCTCGAAGGCGCCGGCGATCCGTTCCGGGGTGTCCACCACAATCGTCGTCACCGGCACCTGACGCCCGAACTGAAACACCCGGTCGCCGTGTGGCTTGTCGTCGCCGCTGAATCCCCACACCGCGCGCAGGACGGTGGCCCCGCCGGCGGCACCGGTCTGCATCAGCCTGCGGACGATCGCGCGGTGGATGGGCACCCCGTCGTGGTGTGCGGTCTCCGAGGTGTGCACCATCAACTTCTGCCACAGCTGTCGGCCTTGCGCGTCGGTGGCAGGAAGTTCGGCTGGGCGGGTCAGCAACTGCCCGCCCCGCTTGCACAATTGCGCCCGTTCGACCGTGAGCAGCGGATTGTTCGCCAGAAGTTCGGTGAGCTCACCGAGTGCGGTGTTCACCTGCACCCCGGTTCCGAGTCCGATGATCATCAGCGGCACGTCGGTGTTTCGGCCAAAGAACGCCGCGCGTCGACGCTGGCCGTGTGCGGTGCCGTCGACTCCGAGGAACACGGTGGCCCCCGCGAAGCCGCGCCGGTGCAGCAGGTCGCACACCGCACGGTAGGCCGGAACTCCGCCGACCCGGTGGTGGCGGCCGACGTACACCGTCAGCTTGCAGGTATCGGTCACGGTCGGCGCGGGCGAATCGCGCCGGATCAGCTGGGCCCGTTCGAGGGTGATCAGACCGCGGGGAATGAGATCGACGGTCTGCTCGGCAAGTGCGGAGATCTTGTCGGCGGCATCGACCGCCGCGATGGTGATCGGCGGATCTTCCGAGGCCGTCAACGTCTCGTCGGTACGCAGGTGATGGTGCGGACCGAAGCTGGAGATCCCGCGCAGCATCACGCTGATCGCGATGTCGCTGCCGCCGTACAGATCCAAGAGCGCGTCGGCGACGAAGCGGTGCTCGTGACGCGACCGTTCGGCGAAGTACGCGGTCAGCTTGAGGTAGTCGGTGGTGGTCACAGGTGGCTCCCGAGCGACATGCCCAGCCATGCCGCGGTCAGGCCGAGCGCCACGCTGACAGCGATGTTGCCGACTGCGGGCCAGATCCGGCGCTCCTCACCCAGCCGTTGGGTTTCCAGCATCCAGGTGGAGAACGTTGTGTAGGAGCCGACGAATGCGGTGCCGGCCAACAGCGCGGCGTGCCGGTCCAGGGCCAGTCCGCCGAGGAAGCCGAGCAGAAAGGCGCCGCTGAGGTTGACCGCCAAGGTGCCGAACGGGAAACCGCGGGTGTGGCGCGCGGACACCGCACGGTCCAACAGGAAGCGGCAGACCGCTCCGGCGCCGCCAAGGAGCAGCACGCCGGTCCACACCATCACGGTTGTCATCGGCGCACTGCCGCCCGACGCACCATCGCGGTCGCGATCGCCACTGCCAGCAGACCGGCGGCGATGCTGGCGGCGGTGTATCCCGCGGCCAATGCCCAGTTGCCGTGTTCGAGCATCGTGACCGTCTCGACCTGCATCGTGGAAAAGGTGGTCAGCCCGCCGCACACGCCGGTACCCAACAGTGGCCTGCGGTAACTGGACACGGGCAGCCGTTCCAGCAGTCGCGTGGTGAAGTAGCCGAGCAGAAACGCGCCGAGAATGTTCACGATGAACGTCGGCCACGGCCAGTGCCCGGGTTCGGGTGCCGCGAGCACCGCCAGTCCTGCGCGGGCGAGGGTGCCCAGCGCGCCGCCGACGAAAACTGCGGCGAGTTCGCGGCCGTCGTGACGGGTCATGATGCAAAGTATGTCGGTCGCCGGCCCGAGCGCTATCGTCGGCTCACTATGACGGCCCCGGATCATTCCGCACTTTCCGCGGTGCGGGTGGCTGCGCTGGGGCCGATCCGGGCGTGGGTGGCCGGCGAGCCGGTGGAACTCGGCGGCCGCAGGCAGCGATCGGTGTTGGCGCGGTTGGTATCCGCACACGGCGAGGTGGTGTCGGTCGACAGGCTCATCGACGACCTGTGGGAGGGGGAACCCCCACCGAAAGTGTTGTCATCGCTACAGGCCTACATCTCGCATCTCCGTCGCGTGCTCGAGCCGTGGCGCGAGCCGCGCACCGTGGCGGGCGTCATCGTCAGCGCGGCGCCGGGATACTGTCTGCGGCTGCCGGCCGAGGCCGTCGACGTGTGGCGTTTCGAGTCGAAAGTCTCTGCGGCAGAGCAGGAAGCCGAACCCGCCGAGCGGGCGCGACTGCTCGAAGATGCGCTCGCGGGCTGGTCGGGTGAGCCCTATGCGGAGGCGGCCGATGCGCTGTGGGCCGCCCCTGAAGTGGCCCGTCTGACCGAATTGCGGTTGGCCACCACCGAATCGTATGCACAGACGCAGTCCGTGCTGGGTCGCGACGCAGTCGTCGTGCGGGTTCTGGAGCGCCTCGCCCGCGATCACCCGGGTCGGGAGGTTGCCGCCGGGTTGCTCGCGACCGCGTTGTACCGGACCGGTCATCAGTCGGCAGCACTGGACGTCTTACGCCGTACCCGTGAACACCTCGTCGATGACCTCGGGCTCGAACCGGCGCGTCCGCTGCGGGATCTGGAACGCGACATCCTGCAGCAGGCCGATCATCTTGAGCCGATCCCGCTGGCAGAGAGGACGGTCGCTATTCCGCGGGTCGGGCGAAAGCCGCCACGGTCGTGTGGGCGGAGCACTGAACTGGCGGCGATCGCACGGACCGCGGAAACGGTTGAGCGCGAAGGTGGTCGCGTGTTGTGGGTCGGTGGCGAGGTGGGCTCCGGCAAGACCACACTTGTCGATACCGCCGCCGAGCGGCTACGCGCGACCGGCTGGGCGGTGGCCTCGGGACGCTGCCCGGAGGTGGATGGTGCACCGCCGGGTTGGGCGTGGACGGAGGTCATCCGTGAATTCGTGGCCGCGTGCGAACCCGATCAGGTCGCGGCGTTGGGCCCGTTGTTGCACGACGGCGGGACCGCGAGTGCCGACAGCGGCGGCACGTTCTGGTTGGCCCAGGCGCTCGCCGGCCTCCTCGGGCAGGTATCGGCCCGCCGACCGCTGGTCGTCGTGCTGGATGACCTGCACCGTACCGATGGCCTGACGCTGGAATTGCTGCGCTTCGTGACCGATCGACTCGGTGGTCATCGCGTGCTGATCGTCGGTACGTACCGGTCCTCCGAATTGGGGCCGGAGCTGGAGGCGGCCCGCGCGGCGCTGGCCAACCACGCCGCCGTCCACCTGGAACTGGCGGGCCTGGACGAGGCGGCCACTGCGGAACTGGCTGCCGAGTACGGCCTTTCGGCGCTATCGGGCGAGATGCTGCGACTCCTGCGTGAGCGGACCGGCGGCAATCCGCTGTTCATCCGGGAACTGGCCCGGTTGATGGTTGCCGAGGGCGTGGAAGCCGGCAAGGGCGGCGTGCCGGTCGGGGTACGTGATGTGTTGCGGCGCAGACTTGCCCGGTTACCCGCACCGACAGCCACGGCACTGCGTCAGGCTGCGGTGCTCGGTCGCGACGTGGACCTCGACCTTCTCGGCGATCTCGCGCAAGGCAACTCAGAGGATCTGCTCGACGCTCTCGAACCGGCTGTGCTGGCCGGGCTTCTCGACGAACCGGCGCCGGGCCGGGCCAGGTTTGCCCATGCCTTGATCCGCGACACGATCTACGACGACATGTCCATCCTGCGCCGGACCCGGCTGCACGCTGCGGCCCTCGGTCTGCTGCGCCGGCCGGGAAGTTCAGCGGATTCCTCCTCGCTCGCCTATCACGCCGTGGCCGCAGCGACACCCGACACAGCAAGTGCAGCAGCTGATTTCGCGATGTCCGCTGCCCGTGAGGCCGATTCGGTCGGCGCACCGGCGGAATCGGTGCGGCAGTGGCGGGCCACCGTTCGGATGCTGGATCTCGCCGGAGTCCGGCCCGCAGGCCCGCAGCCGAACATGCTGGAGCGGGCGGTTCTCGCGCGCTGTGGACTGGTCGCGGCGCTGGCGCGGGCCGGCGATGTCGTTTCGGCACGCGACGAACAGAAGCGGACGTTGGCACTGACAGTGGGCAACGACGTGTTGACCGTGGACGCGCTCACCCTGTGGGATGCCCCGCTGGTGTGGCGGCTCCGGGCCACCGACGCAGCCGATGCGGACATCGTGGTGCCGCTTCGGCGGGTACTGGCCCGCGATCATCCGGTGCCGGTGCGGGCGCGACTGTTGTCGACGTTGTTCGCCGAGTTGGAGGGTGCGGATACGCCCGCCGCATTGCAGGCGAGTTCGGAGGCGTTGGCGTTGGCACGTGCGGCGCACGCCGAGACTCCCGACGCCTACGGCAGGTTGCTGTGCGCGGCGCTCAATGCCCGTGCCTTCGCCGCGCTCGGCCCGGACCTGGCCGCCGAACGGGAAACAATGGCCGCTGAACTGCTCACGGTGGCGCAGGAGTGCGGCGCGGTCGACTACGAGGCGGTCGCACAGTGGCTGCTGTTCCTATCCGCGGCGGGCCGCTCGGACCTGGCTGCCGCGTTGGATCGCGTCGATCTCGCTGTGGCGCGGGCAGGTACAGGCCAGTTGGGTTACCTACTGGGCGTGCTCGACGTGTTCGAGGCGCAGTTGACGGTGCTGGCCGGCCGGCCCGACGAGGGGGAGCGGCGCTACGCTGCGGCGGCCGCTCAGTTGTCAGAACACGGAGCGCCCAACGGCGCATTGATGGCAGTCGTCGGACGGTTGACGGGGGCTCTGTTCCGTAACGACCTCGCCCCGCTGGCGGACGAGTTGCTCGCCATTCACAACATGGTGTCGAAGGCGGTCACCGACGCGGTGGTCCTGGCGTTGCTGGCCTCAGGAAGAGCCGATGAAGCACAACAGGTCTGGGCCCAGCGCGAGCCGGTGGAGCGGTCCTACTACTGGCTGGCGATGACCACCCTGCGCGCACACGCGTCGGCGGCGATCGGTGACGAGGCGGTCGCCAAGGCGACTGCCGAGGAGCTGCTGCCTTACTCCGGTCGGATGGCTGGGCTCGACAACGGCACGCTGCTCACCGGACCCGTCGACGAGGCGCTGGCCGCCGTCGCCGAACTGACCGGCGACGCTGAGCAGGCGCGCCGTTACCGCGCCGATGCCGCTGCGCTCCGTCAGCGTCTCGGGGCGGACGCCGCACGCGTGCTCAGCCGAACACCCGACGGTCGAATCGCCGGTGGCGCACCGACAACACGGTGATCAGCGCGAGCAGTATCGGACTGACGGTTTCGGACAGTGCGACGCGCTCTTGCTCGGTCATCACCGCCACGGTGCGTGGTCCGTCGAACGACATCCGCCCGCTCCGTTGGGCTGCCTTTTCGACGGCGGCCCAGTCGTCGACAGACACGTACTGCCGGATCACCGGGAAGATCTCTCGTTCTTCGTCGGCAATGTGTTCGTGCAGCAGTGCGTGCAGCTCGGTGAGGCCGGCGGCCAGCGGCGCCGCTGACGCCTTATCGCCGACATTCAGCCGGAACCCGACCGCCAGCGCGCGCAACCGGTCCAACCGCGGCTCGAGCGCCGCGTGGTCCTCGGTCAGCTCGGTCAGGTCGACACTCCCGCCCGCGGAGGCTTCGATCACCGGCCACAGGATCTGGTCCTCCGTCGTGTGGTGGTGATGAACCGAGTCGCACAGCAGGTTCACGTACCGGGCGACGGCGCGAGCGCGTCGGGGCGTGCACGTCATCACTCCATCCGCGAAAGCCGAGGTCAAAGTTGCGACGCGGCCGACGTCGGTGACCATGGCGCGGTGCGCAAGGCTGATACCGAGGAGGTCGGGTTCGGGATCGCCGGGACGTCGCGCGGTGACGTTGACGAGTCGTGTGGGTTGCATCGGAGTGTTCACGGCAGCCACGTTGCCGGGCCACACTTGTAACCGACTTGTGTAAGGCTTGCTCTGACCGTCGAACGCCAGTTGTCGGAGGGAAATCGGGAACCATGGCTGCCAATCCCCGCGCCGGGCAACCGGCTCAACCCGAGGATCTGATCGACATTGCCGAGGTGGTGACCGCGTACTACACCAGGCGGCCCGATCCCGACGACATCGCCCAGCAGGTGGTATTCGGCACCTCCGGGCACCGCGGCTCCAGTCTGGACACCGCGTTCAACGAAGGCCACATCCTGGCCACCACGCAGGCCATCGTCGAGTATCGCGCCGCGCGGGGCACCACCGGCCCGTTGTTCCTCGGCCGCGACACCCACGCGCTGTCGGAACCGGCCTGGGCGTCGGCGCTGGAGGTGCTGGCGGCCAACGACGTTGTGGCGATGATCGATTCGGCGGACCGCTACACGCCGACGCCCGCCGTCAGCCATGCCATCCTGACCTTCAACCGGGGCCGCGACGCCGACCTGGCCGACGGCATCGTCGTCACCCCATCCCACAACCCGCCCCGCGACGGCGGCTTCAAGTACAACCCGCCCAACGGCGGTCCCGCCGACACCGACGCCACGGGCTGGATTGCCAAGCGTGCCAACGAGATCCTGCGCGACGGGTTCAAGGACGTGAAACGCATGCCGTTGTCGCGGGCGGTGCAGATGGCGCAGCGTCACGATTACCTCGACGCCTACGTGACGGATCTGGCCAATGTGGTGGATCTGCACGCGATCCGGGCCGAGGGCATCCGCGTCGGTGCCGACCCGCTCGGCGGGGCCAGCGTCGATTACTGGGGCGCGATCGCCGAGCGGTACAACCTCGACCTGACCGTGGTGAACCCGCTGGTGGACGCGACGTGGCGGTTCATGACCCTGGACACCGACGGCAAGATCCGGATGGACTGCAGTTCACCGAATGCCATGGCTGGGCTTGTTTCGAAAGTCATCGGCCACCCCGACACCTATCAGATCGCCACCGGCAACGACGCGGACTCCGACCGGCACGGCATCGTCACCCCGGACGGCGGGCTGATGAACCCCAACCACTATCTGGCGGTCGCCATCGACTACCTCTACACCCACCGGCCCAACTGGCCGGGGGCCACCGCGGTGGGCAAGACCGCGGTGAGCAGTTCGATCATCGACCGGGTCGTGGCCGGCCTGGACCGCAAGCTGGTCGAGGTACCGGTCGGGTTCAAGTGGTTCGTCGACGGGCTGATCGGCGGCGGTATCGGGTTCGGCGGCGAGGAGAGCGCGGGGGCCTCGTTCCTGCGCATGGACGGGTCGACCTGGACCACCGACAAGGACGGCATCATCCTGGCGCTGCTGGCCTCGGAGATCCTGGCGGTCACCGGGTCGACGCCGTCGCAGCGCTATGCCGAACTGGCCGAACGCTACGGGTCGCCCACGTATGCGCGCATCGATGCGCCGGCTGACCGGGACCAGAAGGCACGGTTGGCCAAGCTCTCACCCGAGCAGGTCAGCGCCACCGAACTGGCCGGTGAACCCATCACCGCGAAGCTGACCGCCGCGCCGGGCAACGGGGCGGCGCTGGGCGGGCTGAAGGTCACGACGGAGAACGCCTGGTTCGCCGCCCGGCCGTCGGGCACCGAGGACGTCTACAAGATCTACGCCGAGTCCTTCCTCGGTCCTGACCATCTGGCGGAGGTGCAGGAGGCCGCCAAGGATGTGGTTAATACAGTCATTGGGTGAGCGTTACGGAGGGCGACTGTCAGCCCGGCACCAAGGCGAAGCTGCCCGGTGAAGTCTGGGTCCTGATCGTCGCCAATGCCGTCATCGCGCTCGGCTACGGCGTGGTGGCCCCGGTGCTGCCGGCCTACGCCCGCCACTTCGGCGTCAGCATCAGCGCCGCGACCTTCGTCATCACCGCGTTCGCCCTGATGAGGCTGTGTTTCGCGCCCGCCACCGGGGTCCTGATCCAGCGGCTGGGGGAGCGCCGCATCTACGTGTGGGGGCTGCTGATCGTCGCCGTCACCACCGGCGCCTGCGCCTTCGCACAGACGTACTGGCAGCTGCTGTTGTTCCGGTCGTTGGGCGGTGTCGGCTCGACGATGTTCTTCGTCTCGGCGCTGGGCCTGATGATCCGGGTGAGCCCGGAGGATGCCCGCGGCCGCGTGGCCGGCATGTTCTCCTCGGCGTTCCTGGTCGGCTCGGTCGGCGGGCCTGTGCTCGGCAGCCTCACCGCGGGCCTCGGCCTGAACGCACCGTTCGTCATCTATGGCGCGGCCCTGTTGGTGGCCGCCGCGGTGGTGTTCATCAGTCTGCGGCACTCCTCGCTGGCCGCACCTGCGCCCGACGAAGGCCCGAAGGTGACCGTCCGCACGGCGCTGCGCAACCGCGCCTACCGGGCGGCGCTGTTGTCGAACTTCGCCACCGGCTGGTCGGCCTTCGGGCTCCGAATCGCCTTGGTGCCATTGTTCATCGTCGACGTGTTGCACCGAGGGCCCGGGATGGCCGGGCTCGCGCTGGCCACCTTCGCGGTCGGCAATGTATCGGCGGTGATCCCCAGCGGCTACCTGTCCGACCGGGTGGGGCGGCGGCTGCTGTTGATCGTGGGGCTCACCGCGGCCGGCATCTCGACCGTGATGGTCGGATTCACCGACGGGCTGACGCTGTTTCTGGTGAGCGCCTACATCGCGGGTTTCTCGACCGGAATCTTCACTGCGCCACAGCAGGCCGCAGTGGCCGACATCATCGGCAACAAGGCCCGCGGCGGCACCGCAGTGGCGACCTTCCAGATGATGGCCGACGTCGGATCGGTCGGGGGCTCGCTGCTGGTCGGGCTGATCGCGCAGTACCTGTCGTTCTCCTGGGCGTTCGTGATCAGCGGGGTGATTCTCCTGGTGGCTGCGCTGGGCTGGGTCTTCGCTCCAGAGACCCGCGGAAGGCCGTCAGCCGAGCACACGCCGGCCCGCGCGCTGGGTCCCGAGGCCGGTGGAGAGGTTCCCTGACCAGCGATTTTGAACCTGGGGTAGCCGTGGTGTAACTTCGTGGGGCACGACAAACGGGGCTATGGCGCAGTTGGTAGCGCACCACACTGGCAGTGTGGGGGTCAGGGGTTCGAATCCCCTTAGCTCCACATTTGAAAAACCCGCTCTGACTTCGGTCAGGGCGGGTTTTTTGGTTTGTCGGCAACGTTCACGTTTTGGCCAAATGTCGGGGGTTCGCGGTGGGACGCCGAGAAGTTGATTGAGTCGGTGACGCTTCAGATCGCGGCTTTCTCGATTGACATCAATGAGAAGTACTCGGGCAGTGATGAACTCCTCGGCAGAGCAGGAGGCGCCCGACTTGGGCTTCCAGAGCATGCCGTCGTGCTCGATGACACCTCCGGGTAGTGGTCCGATGCCGAGGCCGGTACATCTAGGAAACCTCGGTGGCTTTACGCCAGGCGGTGCGCACTGCGTCGAGGGCTTCCTTCGCCGCGACCGTCAGATGGGTCTGTCCCGCCAGCTGGGCGTGCCAGTCCGCGTCCGATGGCGCGGTGCGAAATAGATATGCCCCCGGGTTCTTGGTGGTGGGGCCGTAGCGCCTGAACAACGCGGCCGCGACGGGGTCGATAGCCCCGATCTCGCTGAGCGCCCATAGGTCCCAGAGGTCGCGGGCGGCGTGTCGATCGGCCCATGTCGCGGTCTTCGATGCGGCGAACGCGGGCAGGGTGGGTACTAAGAGCTCGGCGGGTGGCGCGTCGGCGTAGCGCTGGACCAGGGCGCGGCATTCAGTCGGCCACAGAATGCGATCCCGGGACGAGAGCAGTTGGAGTCGTACCGGCCGGCCGTCCGCGGGGCGCAGCAGCACTGGCAGAGTATCGGCGGTCCAGCTCAGCTCAGGTTCGACGGTGAGCCGGCCGTGACTACGGGCCACCGCGCGGGGGAGCGCGACGTCCAGGTCCAGCGCAACCTGCTTGCGGTCGCCCAGGGCGATGAGGTCGATGTCCTCGCTAAGCCGTCCATCCGGGAGATGTGTGCGGGCCAGCGCCGTCCCGCCAATGAATTGGATCCGGTCACCGAACTGTCGACTCAGGAACGCCAGCAGATGCGAGATCAAGTGATCGCGTTCGACTTGTTCGGCGGCGACACCGAATTGTCTTGCCACCGCGTCGCGTTCGTCGAGGTTCATCATCTTGCTAGTGCCCAGCCTTCGGCCCGGCGCAGGGACGCTAGCCGACGCTGCTCGGCCGCCAATGCCCGAAGTCGGGTCTCATCGCTGCGTGCATACAGCGCGGTAACCGCTGCAGGAACGTCGGTTTCCGCAGCGCCGAGACCTGGGCGATGCGCTAGATCGAGCACGGTCTGCTCGGGCGTGGTCACCAATGTCGGCCCCAGCTCAGTGCGAATGAGCTCGGCGTCCAGCTTGCTGGTCTGGCGTTTGACGAATCGCACGATCGCCGGCCGGTCCGCGAGGGTAATCGGCCGATGTTGTTGTGGCACTGCAATGATCGCGGTCGCCAGTGCCCGCGGAATCGCCCCGTGTAGACGCGCGGCGCTGATACCCATGACAACGACGTCGTCCGCCCCGTAAACCGCTGCGCCGATTCCGGCGGCGGCAGCTTCCAGGCCAGGCATCCAATCGTGTCCCACCATGTCTTGGGGCACCACGGCGTAGTAGCCGTCTGCGAGGCGGTGCAGCAATCCGCGCTCGGCGAGACGCGCGAGCTGGGCTCGGGGGTGTGGATACACGGCCGTGGCGTCGCGCGGCCGGATCGTCCGCAGCGGGATCCGAGCCAGCGCAGGGGGAAGGGGAGTGCTGTGGTCTTGTGCCACGACGCCTCCTTCTAGGTATGCAGATCGTACTCTTTTAGAGTACGAAATGCGTACTTGATGGGCAAGGATGGAGGATTATGCAGTCCGCGCAGGCGAAACCCGTCCGCCCGCACGCCGCGACCGATAGTTCCGTAGCGGCGAGAATGATCCCCTACGGCTTCGGACGATGGAGGCGGTGATGGGAGTCAGGTCAGCTGGAGGGGCAGGGGTTCGAATCCCCTTGGCTCCACGTTGGAAGACCCGCTCTGAATTCGGTCGGGGCGGGCTTTTGGTTTGCTGGCTGCTGCCTCGTTTCCGCGATGAGACTCCGGACCGAAGCCGGACCGGTGGCCGCCATCAGTCCACGGCCCGCACTTCGGCGAGGCTGAGGAACCCAAAGTTGCGCAGCGCCAGGAGTTCGGTGTCGGTTGTCGCCTGTACGTCGTGGATGCGGAGGTAGCCCCCGCGAACCAGCGCGCGAGCGGTGCGGGGGGTGAATTGCTCGAACTCGGCTGGAATCGGGGGCAGCTCCTGACCTTCACCCATGCCGGTGACCGTATCTCAGAACATGACGCCTGCGATTACGGATCGCCCCGACTGGCCCGCCCATCGCTGCTGTCGACGGCTGAGTTCCACACCGATGCAACGACACGGGGCCACGCCCGTCGGGCAGTACCGGTCGGTTTGTCAAAATTAACGAAACAGTCAAAAGAACTTTTGAAAAGCCTCAGGGAAACCCGCTTCGACCGGTACCGTTCCGCTCGTGAAAAGCCAAGCGGTCAGCCGCCGCATCAAGCTGTCGATCGCTATCGCAGCAAGTTTCGCGTCCGTTGCAATGGTGGCGCCAGGAAGCGCTCAGGCCGATGAGGGGAGTTACCTAGCCGCGCTGGGGCCCCAACTCTTGCCCACGACATCCTTACTGACGCTTGGTCGTACCATCTGCGACAAGCTTCGCTACGGCGGTTCAACGCCCGAAAATGTCCTCATGTCATGGGAGTTGATCGGCTGGGCAAACCCTCCGATGGTGGATGCCGCACAGCATGAGTTGTGCCCGGACACGCTCGCGCCCGCGCCCTGACGAAAGGCGGTTCTGGCCGACTTGAAGTGCCTCGCTCGAAGTCGGACAAGACCTTTCGCGCTGCTTCGTGTTCGGCCGCCACCGCCAGCCAAGGACTGCGACGGTTCGGGTGCAGCGATTCGAGTGGAAGCTTCTCCGACACAATGTCCATGGCAGATCGTCAAGAAATTTGACGATCTGCCAGATGGCGGTAACGCCTCGTCAAGGCCGGAACGGGCCGGTTTCGAACGTGCCCTACGGCAATGCCGAGCTCACTCCAAGTCGGACAAGACCTTTCGCGCCGCTTCGAGTTCGGCTTCGAGCGCGGCGACCTTGGCGGCCTGCTGTGAGCGGGCCTCCTCGATCACCTCGTCGATGGGCGTCGAGAGGTCCTCGTGCAGCTCCTTGGCTGCGCGCGAGACGGCAGCAGCCGCGACCGCGACATTGCGCGCCAAGTAGGTGGTGCCCTGCTTGAGTTCGGCGTGCCATTCACCGTCGGCGGTGCCGGTGACGGTGAGCGTCAGCTCGATGGTCTTGGCTTTCTTGGCCGGCGCCTTCTTGGCCGGGGGCTTCCGTGGCTTCTCGTCGGCAGGAGCCTCCGCGACGGGCGTGGTGCTCTCGGGGGGAGTGGTCAGGTCGTCGGGAGTGTCGAAATCGGTGGGTGAGGTTTCTGGGGCCTGAGCGTCTACAGTCATCGTCACGGCGAACTCCTTTTCGGACATCGCCCGCACTGAGCGGGATGGGCGGCGAGGACATTAGAACACATGTTCGACCTCTGTGGTCAAGTCGACGCGCCCGTCACCCTCGCTTCGTCGGGTGGACGTCTCCGCGCAGATGTGCGCCGATGACGGTGGTGTCCAGGCGCCGCAGAAGCTCGAGCGGATCATCGAAAACAGCTTGTGCACCCGCTTTTTCGAGCTCGGAGTCGGCCACTCCGCCGCACCGTACGCCGACGAACGGTACGCCGGTGCGGGTGGCGGCTTCACCGTCCCACACCGCGTCGCCGACAAAGACAGCCTGCTCGGCGGACACGCCGGCGCGCTTCAATGCCACCTCGACGATGCCCGGGTCGGGCTTGGCGGTGTCGACATCTTTCGATGACGTCGCTGCCGCGATGGCGTCGTCACTGTCGAGAATCTTTCGGGTGATCGCGAGTTCGTCTTCCGGTGCGGAGCTGGCAAGCACCACCCGCACCCCGTGCTCGGCGAGATGGTGGAGCAATTCGCGCGCTCCGGGAAGTCGCACGATCAGGTCCGCGCTGTCCTTGTAGAGGCTGCTGTGCCGGTCCTTGAGGCGTTGCTGCACAGCGTCACTCGCGTCCCCGGACAGGTTTGCCACCAGGCTGTCGCCATCCATGCCGATGCTGCGGTGGATCCGCCAGGACTCCACATCGATGTTCTCCTCGCGGAACGCGCGCGCCCAGGCATGCACGTGCAGGTAGTTCGTGTCGACGAGCGTCCCGTCAACGTCGAACAGGACCGCAAAAGGGCTCGACATCGGCATGCGCGCGGTATACCCGCCTGCCCGCAGATCAAACGGCTCAGCGGTAGCGCGCCAGTTGCTCGGTCAGTTCCTGTGCGTATGCCAGTTGTCGGGTGAGTTTGGCGCAGGCTTCCTGCGCGCGGGTATGGCATTCGGCGAGATAGGTTGTCGCCTCGGCGCGCTGCGCGGCGGTCGAGGTAGGGGAGTTGAGGGTATCGAGGGCGTCGAGCAGTTCTCGCATTTCGTCGAGGGCGAAGCCCAACGGTTTCATGCGACGGATCGCCAGCAGTCGGTCGACGTCGTCGGCGGTGTAGAGGCGGAAGCCGCCTGCGGACCGTGCCGAGGGGACAACCAGGCCGACCTCGTCGTAGTGCCGGATTGTCTTGATGGACAACTCGGTTCGTGCGGCGACCTCGCCGATCTGTAGGTGATCCTGGCTGCTCAACGCTTCCCCCTGTGACGGTCAGTGCGCCGCGGTGGCATGGCCGCTGAGTCGGGCGTGCCGTTCTGCGCTGTTCTCGTTCATGCCCACGATGGTGGCGGTCTTGCCCTTGGCGGCGTATTTGGTGGTGATGGCGTCCAGGGTGGACACGGTGGACGCATCCCAGATGTGAGCCTGGCTCATGTCGATGATCACGTTGTCGGGGTCGCCGGCGTAATCGAACTGGTAGACCAGGTCATTGCTGGAGGCGAAGAACAGCTCGCCGCGGACCGCGTACACCCGGGTGTTCTCGTCGGGATGGTCGATGTCCACCACCTCGGTGAAATGGGCGACCCGGCGGGCGAACAGCACCATGGCCGTCAGGGTGCCCACGGCGACGCCGTAGGCCAGGTTGCTGGTCGCCACCGTGACCGCGACGGTGGCCAGCATGACGGCGGTTTCGCTCTTGGGCATGCGCCGCAAGGTTTTCGGGTTGATGCTGTGCCAGTCGAAGGTCCCGACCGACACCATGATCATCACCGCGACCAATGCGGCCATGGGGATTTGGGCCACGATATCGCCGAGGCCGACGACCAGACCGAGCAGGAACGCGCCGGCCAGGAACGTCGAGATCCGAGTCCGCGCTCCGCATGCCTTCACGTTGATCATGGTCTGCCCGATCATGGCGCAGCCGCCCATACCGCCGAAGAATCCGGTGACGATGTTGGCCACGCCTTGGCCGAGAGCCTCACGGGACTTGTCGGAGTGGGTGTCGGTGACGTCGTCTACCAGCTTGGCCGTCATCAGCGATTCCAGCAGGCCCACCACCGCCATGGCGAGTGCGTAGGGCGCGATGACCCCGAGCGTGTGCAGGGTGAAGGGGACGTTGGGAACCAGCAGAGACGGCAGGCTCGAAGGCAACTGCCCCTCGTCACCGACGTTGGGAATCGACCAGCCGAATCCGACGGTGGCGGCGGTGAGCACCACGATGGCTACCAGCGGTGCGGGGATCGCGGTGCTCAGTTTCGGTAGCGCCACGATGACGGCGATGGCGACCGCGACCATCGGGTAGACCAGCCACGGCACCCCGAGCAGATGGGGCAACTGGGCCAGGAAGATCAGGATCGCCAACGCGTTCACGAAGCCGACCATCACGCTGCGCGGCACGAAGCGCATCAGCTTCGCGACCCCCAGACCGCCGAGGACCAGCTGCAGCACTCCGGCGAGGATAACCGTGGCTATCAAGTAGTCCAGGCCGTGACTGCGCACCAGCGGGGCCACCACCAGGGCGACGGCACCCGTCGCCGCGGAGATCATCGCCGGCCGTCCACCGACGATCGCGATGGTTACCGCCATCGTGAACGAGGCGAACAGGCCGATGCGCGGATCTACCCCGGCGATGATCGAGAATGAGATCGCTTCGGGGATCAGGGCCAACGCCACCACGAGGCCGGCGAGCACCTCGGTGCGTAACCGGCGCGGCGAACGGAGCGCAGCGAGCACCGATTGCTGTTCGTGCGGCGTCACCGCATCGGTCGATCGTTTCAACACAACTCCGTTTCGGCGCCCTCGGTCCAACACGGAGGGCAGATGTGAGCACAGTCGAGACACGCGTCGTTGCGTGAAAGCTATTGCCGGAACATGCAATCGATCACGGCCGCAGGGCCTGCAGGCGCGGACGTGCGGCCGCCACGTTCGGCGTCGTAGCGGAACTCTACCCTTGGGGGAGGGTTGTGTTTCAAATCGAGAAACGTGGATGTGCTCGACGCCACAGCGAAGTGGATTGGGGCGGCGGACGGCCGGCGTGGGCTGAATTCGGGTAGCGCACTACTCACGCCAACGCCGCGGTGCCCGGAGTTGACTGGCGATCACCAACAGTCATCGCATTGCGGGGGGCATCATGACGCGTCACGGTCGAGACAGCTTCTACATCGTCGGTGAGGGTTTGGTGACGCCGGAAACGGCTGACGAAACCCGCACCCTGGCGGCGGAGGCGGTGACACGGATATCCGATACAGCTTTGCTCGGCAAGTTCCGCTTCTCGCGCATCGGGCCGAAAGGCACGCCGGCCAGCGTCGGGTTGATCACTGAATTGGCCAAGGCGATGACCGAACCGCCGTCGGATCAGGACGGTGAGATTCCGGCCGGATACACGTATCTGGGTCAGTTCGCCGATCACGACCTGACGAGGGACGACACTGTCGCTCCGCTCGGATCGGACCTCACGGTCGACGAGCTTGTCCAGGGCCGTTCGCCCACACTCGATCTCGATTCGCTCTACGAGCGCGGTCCGGTCAAAGACCCGCAGTTCTACACCGACGGGCTGCACCTGAAGATGGGCAGCACCATCGGGCAGGGCCCGATCCTGCTGGGTTCGACGGCTTCGACCTGCCGCGCGACCCGGCGCGGAAGACGGCGGTGATACCTGACCATCGCAACGATGAGAACCTGGTGGTGGCCCAGATCCACCTTGCCTTCATCAGGTTCCACAACCGGGTGCTCGACACCCTCGGCCCGGTTCCCGCTCCGGCAGTGTTCGAGACGGCGCGCGCGCTCGTCGTCAAGCATTACCAGTGGATGTTGCTACACGATTATCTACCGAAAATCGTCGACCCCGGAATCGTGCACGACGTCTTCACCCACGGTCGCAAGCTCTTCGAGAAATCACCGATTCCGGGCGATAGCCCCACCATGCCGATCGAGTTCTCCGTCGCGGCATTTCGGATGGGCCACAGTATGGTTCGCTCGGCCTACAACTGGAACAAGATATTCGACAACGGGCAAGGAACTCTGTCGGCGCTGTTCGCGTTCTCGGGAACCAGCGGTGGACTATCGGGCAACAGTCCCTTGCCGTCCACGTGGATCGCCGACTTCCGCCGGTTGTACGACTTCGCCGAGGCGGGACGTCCAGACTTGGTGGTACCGAAGGCCAAGTTCAACCGGGCGCTCAGGATCGACACCAGACTGACCGATCCGCTCGCGACCCTCCCACCGGGCTCATTCGGCGACGACCCCAATGTCCCGGTACCGCCGCTTCAAGCCAACCTGGCGTTCCGGAACCTCATGCGGGCCAACATGGTCAAGCTCGCCAGCGGCCAGCAGATGGCAGCACTGGCCAACGTCACCGCGCTCAACGCCGAGCAGATCCTCAAGGGCAACGGGGGTGCTCAGTTGAGCGGTCTTTCTGACGCGTTGGGCAACGAACTCGTCGCCAACACCCCATTGTGGTTCTACATCCTGCGGGAAGCCGAGGTGTTCGGTGGAGGGCGGCTCACCGGCGTAGGTGGCCGCATTGTGGCCGAGGTGTTCCACCGGGCGATGGAAGGAAGCAAGTATTCCATTGTGCGTGAACCACATTGGCGTCCCAACCTGGGGCCCGATCGGCTCACCTTCCGCATGACGGACTTGCTGCTGTTCGCCTTCGACGGGCGAGCCGAGTTGCTCAACCCACTCACCGACGACCCCGCGCAACAGGACACGATGATCGAACTTCGCTTGGGTACCGACAGTGCCTTTGTCAAGATCCTGCAGCATCTGTTGCGCGCGAGGGGTTTCGGTCTGAAAGTCGACGGCGACTTCGGCGCGCTCACCGATGCGGCGGTGCGGGTATTCCAAGGCAGTCAGGGCGTCAAGGTCGACGGCATCGTGGGACCGGTCACCTGGACTCGGCTGTTCATCACGGTCCGCCCGGGTAGCACCGGTGAGGCCGTGAAGGCAGTACAGGTAAGGGTGAACCTGAGTCAAGCCACCCCCATCGATGTCGACGGCGACTTCGGCCCGATCACCGACGCGGCGGTGCGCAAGTTCCAGAAGAGCCGCGCCATCGACGTCGACGGTGTCGTCGGGCCGGCCACGTGGCGACAATGCGTATCCGGTCCAGCGTGACCCGACGTCAGTCCTCTAGCCCATATTCGTCGAACCAGTAGGCGAGCTTGCCGCGCCGGCTCACCGCGCGCAGCCGGGCTTCGGCCGCCGTCCGTGTCTTGCTGGTGGTGACGATGAGCAGTTCGTCGCCGACGGCGATGCGGGTGTCCGGCAGCGGAACGAAGGTGCGGCCGTTGCGGATGATCAGCGTGATGACTGCCGGGTCGGGCAGCCGCAGTTCGAGGATGGTGACGTTGTGCAGCCGGGAATGGGGCTGCACTGTCATGGTCAACAGCTCGGCGTCGAGCACGTCCAGCGGTGCGGCTTCGACTTGGATCTCGCGGGTGATGTCGCGGGTGATCAGCCCGAGCGCGTTGGCCACGAATCGGATGCTGGGCGCCTGTATCAGGGTGAAGATCACCACGAGCACGAACACGATGTTGAGTAGTCGGTAGCTGTCGGGCACGCCCGCGACGATCGGAAACGTGGCGAGCACGATCGGCACCGCACCGCGTAAGCCCGCCCATGACAGGAAGAGCTGTTCGCGCAGCGGGATGCGGAATCCGGCCAGTGACAGGATCACCGACACCGGCCGCGCGATCAGCAACAGCACCAGCCCGATGACGATCGCCGGGATGATGTCGCCGGCCAGATCGTGCGGGTTCACCAGCAACCCGAGGAGGACAAACAGTCCGATCTGGGCCAGCCAGCCGACTCCCTCGGCGAACGATCGGGTGGCTGATTTGTGTGGCAGGCCGGAGTTGGCCAGCACCACTGCGGACAGGTAGGCGGCGATGAAGCCGCTCGCATGGGCGCTGCCCGCGGCGGCGAATGCGATGAAGCCCAACCCGAAGGTGGCGATCGGGTAGAGCCCCGAGGCCGGCAGTGCGATGCGGCGCAAGGCGAACGCTCCGGCGAACCCGACACCCAAGCCGAGCAGAGAGCCGGTGACCAGTTCGTAGAGCAGGTCGGTGATGGCGCCCTCGGGGTGGAATACGAACGGCACCACGCTGAACGTCAGCACCAGGATGACCGCGGGGGCATCGTTGAAGCCGGACTCTGCTTCCAGCAGACCGGCCAGGCGTCGGGGCAACGGCAGGATCCGCAGCACCGAGAACACCGCGGCCGCATCTGTGGAGGACACGATCGCCCCGAGCAGCAGCGCGAGTTGCCAGTCCACTCCCAGAAGCAGATGCGCGCCGACGGCGGTGATGGCGGTGCTGATCACCACGCCGAGGGTGGCCAGCACGCCCGCGGGCGCCAGCACCCCTCGGATATCGGAGAACCGGGTCGTCAAGCCGCCCTCGACGAGCACGATCGCCAACGCCGTGGTGCACACGTTGCGGGCCAGCTCGACGTTGTGGAAGTCCAGCCCGATCCCGTCGACGCCCAGCACCATGCCGACTGCCAGGAAAAACAGCAGGCTGGGGAAGCCGATGCGGGTCGCCACGCGCGTGCCGATGATGCTCGCCAGCAGCACGATGCCGCCGGTCAGCAAGGTCAGGTACAGCTGGTTCAGGCTCATCGAGAATTAGTTAATCAGGCAGAAGGGCCGCGAGTGTGCCGTGCCGATAGGGGAAAATGGCGGAGTGGGCGAACGGAAGATGCGAGTCGTGGTTGCCGGTGCGGGCAATGTGGGTCGCTCCGTGGCCCGTGAATTGCTCGACAACGGCCACAAGGTCCTGCTGATCGAGCAGCTGTACCGGCGCTACGAACCGCACACGGTGCCGGGTGCGGATTGGCTGCTGGCCGACGCGTGTGAGCTCTCGGCGATGGAGGGTGCCGGGATCGAAACCGCCGACGTGCTGATCGCCGCGACCGGTGACGACAAGTCCAATCTCGTGGTCGGGTTGCTGGCCAAGTCCGAGTTCGGGGTGCCGCGGGTGGTGGCCCGGATCAACGACATCCGCAACCAGTGGCTGTTCGGACAGGATTGGGGTATCGATGTCGCGGTGTCGACGCCGGGCTCGTTGGTCGCCGGCATCGAGGGTGCCATCGATGTCGGGCACCTGGTGCGGTTGATGATGTTGCGCGGCGGTCGTGTCGAGTTGACCAAACTCACGCTGCCAGAAGACAACCCGGTGGTCGGTCAGCGGGTGGACCGGCTGGACCTGCCGGTGGATACCGCGCTGGTCACCATCGTCCGCGGAAACAAGGTCAGGTTGCCCAAGCTTGACGATGTGTTCGAAGCCGGCGACGAGTTGCTCTTCACCGCCAACCGCACCTCGGAGAACTCACTGCTCGCTGCGATCCATGGCGGGGAGTTCCTGCGGGAAGTGGTGTCTGACGAGCCGTGACTGGCCTCGAGGTGGCCCTGGGCTAAGCGACTTTAGGCGGTGGTTTGGGTTGGAACGGTTGGTACCACCACCAGTCGGCGCGCTCACCGGTAGGTCCGGGGCACGGCGGGACGACAGGTGGGGGTGTCGTGGACGGGCGGGCCAACGACCCGCCCGGCAACCGTTTGCCGGCGCTGTCGGCGACCACGAGCCGGTCGGCGGGGCCGGTGATCGTGATGCCGCCCCGGTGGTGCAACCGGTGGTGAAACGGGCACACCAGCACCAGGTTGTTCAGTTCGGTCGGCCCACCGTCTTCCCAATGCACGATGTGATGGGCGTGCAATCCACGGGTGGATCCGCAGCCCGGGACCACACAGCACCGGTCGCGGTGTTCGAGTGCCCGGCGGAGGCGGCGGCTGATGGTGCGGGTGGTGCGGCCTGCGCCGATCACCTGGCCGCGGCGTTCGAACCAGGCCTCACAGGTGGCATCGCACAGTAGGTAGCTTCGTTCGTCGTCGGTGAGCAGCGGCCCCAGATGCAGTGCGGCGACGGGTTTGTCGCCGTGCTTGTCCAGGTCGACATGTACGGCCACGGCGGTGTGCTGTCCGTGCGGGCGGCGTGCCGTCTCGACGTCCCACCCTGCATCGATCAGGCTCATGAACGCATCCACCAGCTTGGGGAACGGCGGTGCCTGATCTGACGCCGGTTCACCGTCGGTGTCGTGGTCGCGTTTCCAGTCGGCGATCACCGCATCGTGGTGCGACTGCAGTGCGGTGTCGAATTTCGCCGCGTCCAACCGCGGCAACCGGATTCGCCAGGTGGTGTACTCGTCCTCGACGTTCTTGGTGATCGAACGCTCCGGTTCGGGCCGGGTTTCGGGTTCGGGGCGTGGTTCCAGCTTGACCGCAGTACGCAACTGGCGGACGGTGGCGACGGCGGCCAACTCGGCGTAGTGCTCATCGGAGCCGTCGGCGGCTTTTTCGGCGATCACCCCGACCTGATCCAGCGACAGCCTGCCTTCACGCATCCCTTGCGCACAGCGGGGGAATTCTTCGAGTCGACGTGCGACGGCCACGACGGATTCGGCGTTGCGTGGAGCGATGCCGGTTTTCCAGGCCACCAACGCTTGGATGGAGCGAGCGCCGGTGGCGCCGCACAGTTCGTCGCGATCCATCTCGGCGACGATCTCCACGATGCGTGCGTCGATCGCGTTGCGTTGGCCGGTCAGCTCGGCGACCTCGTCGAACAACATCTCCAGCCGCTGCACTGGGCTCACCCCACCAGTGAAAGAAGCTGCGCCCGAAGACATGACACCATCAAAGCAGAGGGGTACGACAAGTTCGGGTCGTACAACATGGTGGCTTTAGGCTGATGGCCATGGATGCCGAAGACGCCGAGGGTACCGAAGCGCCGGAACGCCGGCTGGTGATCAGAGTCAACTCGAACGCGAAGATGTCGCGCGGTAAGGCCGCCGCACACGCCGTGCATGCCGCGCTCAAGCTCTACGGCATCGAATACGAGCACCCGGTCATCGTGATCGGCGGCAAGCCCGACGAGATCCTCGCGCAGACGGTGCATGTGCGCGATGCCGGGCGCACTGAGCTCGTACCCGGCACACTCACTGCGGGGGCGAGCTGGGAGTACAAGGACCGCACCGAGCCCGACGCACCCGAGTAGAGGCCTAACCTGTTGCGGCTGTGCGTTCCTGGCGCGGCTGGGGCAGCTCCAGGCCCAGATGTTCTCGCAGCGTCGTCCCCTCGTAGTCGGTGCGGAACACACCGTGCTCCTGCAGTAGCGGTACGACGTGATCGACGAACGGGTCGAGCCCGCCCGGCGTGACGTGGGGGACCAGGATGAAGCCGTCGCTGGCATCGGATTGCACGAGATGGTTGATGGATTCGGCAATGGTGGCGGCCGAGCCGACGAAGTTCTGTCGCCCGGTGACCTCGATGATGAGCTCGCGGGTGGTCAGGTTCTCGGCTTCGGCCTTGGCGCGCCACTCGTTGGCGACGGCGATCGGGTCGCGGTGGATACGCACGCTGGCGCGGCCCTTGGCGATGGTGTTCTCGCCGACCAGTGGGTCGACGGTGGGTAACGGGCCGTCGGGGTCGTGATCGGTGAGGTCACGGTTCCACAGCTGTTCGAGGAACTTGATCGCGGTGGCGGGGGAGACCTGGGCCAGACGGACCTCGTGGGCCAACTCAGCAGCTTCGGCGTCGGTGTCGCCGAGCACGAAGGTGGCCGCGGGCAGGATCACCAACTGGTCGTGGCGACGGCCGTATTTGGCCAGGCGACCCTTGACGTCGGCATAGAACTTCTGGCCGTCTTCCAGCGTCCCGTACCGCGAGAAGATGGCGTCGGCGGCCGCGGCGGCGAACTCGCGTCCGCGGTCGGAGTCCCCGGCCTGGAAGATCACCGGGCGTCCCTGTGGGCTTCGCGGGACGTTGAACCGACCGCTGATGTCGAAATGATCATTGTGGTAGGCGAACTCGCCGGCGGTGGAATCGGACAGAAAGATACCGCTGTCCTGGTCGGCGACGATCTCGTCGCCTCGCCAGGAATCGAACAGGGAGTTGGCGGCGGCGAGGAAGCTCTCGGCCCGTTCGTAGCGCTGGTTCTCGGGCAGGAAGCCGCCGCGGCGGAAGTTCTCCCCGGTGAACGCATCCCACGAGGTGACGACGTTCCACGCGGCCCGGCCGTCGGAGAGGTGGTCGAGCGAGGCGAATTGCCTTGCCACCTCGTAGGGTTCGTTGAAGGTCGAGTTGATGGTGCCGGTCAGGCCGAGCCGGTCGGTTACCGCGGCGAGCGCGGCCAGCACCGTGAAGGTGTCGGGGCGTCCCACAACGTCGAGGTCGTAGATCTGGCCGCCCTGTTCACGTAGACGCAGCCCCTCGGCCAGGAACATGAAGTCGAATTTGCCGCGCTCGGCGGCCTGCGCGAACTTCACGAACGAATCGAACTCGATGTGGCTGCCGGATTCGGGGTCGCTCCACACCGTGGTGTTGTTGACCCCGGGGAAGTGCGCGGCCAGATGAATCTGCTTGACGGGCTTGCTCATGCGCGTGTCCTGTCGACGTCAGACGGTGGTGTAGCGGTTGGCGGGGCGGGGCAGGCCCAGCAGGCCGCGAAGGGTGGACGCTTCGTAGGACTGGCGGAACAGGCCGCGGCGCTGCAGCTCGGGTACCAACACATCGGTGATCTGCTGCAGGTCGTGCGGGAGGGCGGCCGGACGCAACCGGAAACCCGTGGCGCCGGCGGTATGCCAGGCTTCCAGCAGGTCAGCGAGCTGCCCGGGTGTACCGACGAAAATCTCAGCGTCACTGCGGTATTCGGCTCCCGCCAGGTCGTCGAGGCGTTCGCGTCGTGCGTGCGCCGCGTCAGGCGTGTCGTCAAGGAATACCACCAGGTCGGCGAACACCCGCACCGCAGCGGCATCGGCAGGTCGCGATGCGGCGATGGCATCGATGAGAGCGGTGACCTCATCGGTGCTGTGCGGGGTGACGAAGCCGACATCGGCGCTGCCGGCGATGAGTCGGTAGGCGGGGTCGACGTGGCCGAGCGCGGCGACGACAGGCTGCCCCTGCGGCGGCCGCGGGGTGATCGAGGGCCCTTTGACGGAGAACGAGGCGCCCTGGAAATCGATGTAGTGCAGCTTGTTCCGATCGATGAACCGTCCGGTGGCCACGTCGCGGATCTCGGCGTCGTCCTCCCAGCTGTCCCACAGTCGGCGCAATACCTCCACGTAATCGCCTGCCTCGTCGAACAACTCTGCACTCAGCGCGGCACGTTCGTCGGGCAGGCGTCGTCGGCCGAAATGGGCTGCGGCATCCCGACGGGAGGCGACCTGGACCCGCACCCCGGCGCGGCCCGTGCTGACGTAGTCGAGGGTGGCGATCGCCTTGGACGCGTGGAACGGCTCGGTATAGGTGGTGATGACGGTAGGTACCAGACCGATGTGGTGGGTACGGGGTGCGACACGGGACGCGATCAGTACGGCGTCGAGACGTCCGCGTATCCGGTCGGTGCGGTCATCGGGGCGGAACGGATGGTCGGACTGGAGGGTGAGTCCGTCTTCAATCGTGACGAAATCGAGCAGGCCGCGTTCGGCCTGGCCGACCAGATCGGTCCAGTACCGCGGGGTGAGTGTTTCGGCAGGGCGGGCCAGCGGCTCGCGCCAGGAAGCCGGGTGCCAGCCGGTGCCATCGAGTGCGACGGCGAGGTGCAGTTGGGTACCCATCGACGGTGCTCACTTTCAGTCGCGGTCTCTGGCGACAACGCGAGCTCACACCCGGGTAATCCCGGGCGGGAGCTGTCGCGAGTGTCCAACCCAGTCTGACCTGCCTGAAGAGATCGACGCAGGGTGATGCGAAAGTGCGTGCGCAGTTGGCTCACGCAGCGGTTCTGGAGGATTCGTCGAGCGGAACCCACGCGGTCGGGCGCGGAATCCACCGCGGAACGTTGCGCCGGAACTCGTCGTACTGAGCGCCGAACCGCCGGCGGAGGTGAGGTTCCTCGAAGACCGGGATCGCGATCACAGTCAGAGCGCAGAACAGTGCGAACCAGCCGAAGAGCCAGGGTGAGGCCATGGCCACCGCGGTACCGAGTTGGATGCAGAACACCGCGGTCATCATCGGGTTGCGGACGTGTCGATACGGACCTTCCACCACCAGGTTGACGGGGGATCCGATAGCCAGGGCGCCCTTGCCGATGCGGTCGAACAGGATCACCGTCCACGCCAGAAACCACAGGCCGAAGGCGATCAATGCTGCGCCCGCGATGGCGAGCAGAAGGCCCGAAGTGGTGGTCAGATCAGGTGCTTTCGCACCGGTGGTCCAGATGATCAAGGCCGGAATGAAGATCGTCATCGTCGCTGGGGCGATCAGCACCGAGATGGTGTGCCGCCACCAGAGTCGCCGTTCTGACATGTCGAGCTCCTTTCTTCAACTGCTGTTGAAGAAAACGCTACGCCTCGGCTTCCGTATAGGTCAACGGTTGTTGAACTAAACTTTGCGCCATGTCGGAGACCGGGCGTAGCGGCCGGTGGCGCACGGGCCAACAGAACAAGCAGCGGATCGTCGACGCGGCTCGCGAGCACTTCATGCGTGACGGGTACGAGAAGGCGACGGTGCGCAGGATCGCCGCAGAGGCCGGCGTGGACGTCGCGATGGTCTACTACCACTTCGGCAACAAAGAGGGCTTGTTCAATGCATCGGTGCTCGACACCCCGCAGCATCCGTTGCATCAGCTGGCGAATCTGCTCGACGAGGGGCCCGATGAGATCGGCTCACGGCTGGTGCGCGATGTCGTTCAGCGGTGGGACGGGGGAGCGTCCTTCGATCTCTTGCTGACGGTGTTCCGGTCAGCGGATATCCACCCCTTGGCGCGCAAGCTTTTACACGACACCCTTGCCGGTCCGGTCGCCCAACGGGTCTCGACGGAATTCGGTGTCGACAACGCCGAGCTGCGCGTCGAGTTGGTGACAGTGCACCTGGTTGGCCTGGCGTTCGCGCGGTATCAGCTCAAGATCGAACCGATGGCCTCGGCGAGCATCGACGACTTGGTCGCGTGGATGGGGCCGACGGTGCAGCGATACCTGACCGATCCAAATCCCTAGGCGCTCAGGCGTGTAGCCGGTTCAGCCAGGGGTGGGCCGGGTAGAGGTGGGTGAGCCAATCTGAGAGGCGCGTCCGTGCGTCGTGTGCGAGTCGCGGTGCTACGCGAGAGAAATCGTCCTCGTCCTTGGTCGCCGTGCGATGCGCCTTGAAGAGCAGTGCCACCTCGGGGATCACGTACGGTATCCCGTCGCGAACCTGGATGAGTTCGTCGTAGGGCAGTGTGATCGATGGGTCGCGCCGGAAGACCCACCGATCGCTGTCGTGGGGTTCGCGGAATACATCGAGGTGATACCGGCCGGTGGCCGGGTCGCGGCACCAAGTCTGGTGCAGGTCGGGATGATCGCCGACGTCGCTGAACGACCACAGCCGGCCGTCGCCGGCCACGTCCCATTCGAATCCGGCCAGTGCGTCGGCGATTTGCCCGAAGTCGTGGCGGGGGACGGCGATCTCGATGTCGGCGTGTGACCGAGGCGGGCCTCCCAGATACAGGTCGATGGCCCACCCTGCGGCCACGCACCAGGGGGCGTCGACGTCGGTGAGTCGCTCGGCCACTTCGGCAGGTGTCCAGGGCGCCCAAAGGCGGTCGGCCTCGTCGGCGCTGATTGCCCGGCCGTGCGGGGGAAGGTCGTCAGACATCGGCGTCCACTATGCTCGCCGGCCGCAGCCGTCCGCGCAGCACGGCCACGAAAGGCCGGGGGTCGGCGCGACCGTCGCGCCGGAATGGCATCGAGTCCCGAGACGCGTCGATCCACTCCGAACGGGACATACCGTCGAGCACGAGCCGGCGTCCGGCCCGGCGGGCGAGTAGATGCAGCAGCAGTGTTCCCGTGCGTCCGTTGCCTTCTCGGAACGGATGGATCTGGTTGTAGTCGGCATAGATTCGCGACAGTCGGTAGGAGAGTGTGCCGTCGTCGATGTCGGCACCGTCGCCGGCGAGCCGGTTGATCTCGGCCTGTAGCACGGCCAGGGCCCGCGGAATATGGGAGCACGGCCCGAACGCGCTGTCGCCCTTGCGGAGTTCGACGATTCGGGGCTCGCCGGCCCAGGCGTACACGTCGCCGAACACCTGTCGGTGCAACGATCGCACATCCAGATCTGAGTCTTGACAACGCAGATGCACCTGCAGGATCCGGCCTGCGGTCGCCACGAATTCCAGCTGCGTAAGGACCGTGGCGTCGTACACGCCGAAATTGTTGCGCAGCACCGATGTTCCTGGAATGAAATATGGACGGCGCCGCGCGAACACCCGCCGGCGTGGCGTCGGCGAGAGGGTGGGGATATGCGGCCCCAGGTACTCGCCGTACGTCGTTGCGCCGGTGAGCAGCGCGGTCAGGGATTCGATCTGTTCGGGTGTGGGCCGCCAGCCTTCCAGGCGCTCGGCGGCGATGGTCTCGGCCAGGGCGTGCTGCGCGGACTCGCCGGGGTCGCTCACCATGCGGAGAATGTCGAGGTCGACGCCAGATAGTCGAGTTTGCGTCGCACGCCGGTGAGTTCGCGGCCAATGCTGCGCAGCGCGGTGCGGTCCTGGGGTGACAGATCCGAGAGTTCGACATGTTCGTCGATGCGGTCGTCGGATTCGGCAGGGTCCCAGCATGCGGCCCGGGCCCGCCAGCGAATGCTGGACCCGATCGCGTGACATTTGGCCAGTGCCCTGGCGTCGTCGGGATCGAGGTAGCGGGTGCCTGCGGCCGCTCCGATGCGATCGGCGGTGAGCAGCGCGTCGGAGCCGCAACTGAGGGCGGCCCAGCGCGCGATCCGGACCACAGGGTCGACGGCGGCATGTTTGATGTCGACCCGGACATCGACGGACGTCAGTGTGCGCAACCGGGACGGGATGTAGGCACGGGCAAATGTGGCGTCCTGCAGCATCGCGGCCAGCGCCGTAGGTTGCGCCCGCACAGCGATACCCGCTTGTTCGCGCAGGTCGATGCTGTCGCCGACAGCTGGGCCGACGGGGACGGCGTCGGCCAGCAGGCCGATCATCACGACACCCCGGTCGGCTGACGGGTCCGCGGCCCACCCGCCGATCCCTGCTCCCCAGTCCTGGGCGGTGCGGTTGAACCGCACCCGCGAGGCGACCGCGCCGTTGTCGTCGGCACGGAACCCGCAACAACCCAGCAGTTCATGCACGTGTGCTGCCTGGGCCAGGGCCGAATCCGGCGTGACGTCGGAGCTGCGGACCACGAGGGTTTCGAGGTCGGATCCGGGAAGTGCGTCTCCGCGGCCGACGCTGCCCGACGCATACCAGTCGAGCCCGGGGGCGACCAGTCGCGCCGCGGTGGACAGCGCCGCGCGGGTGACGGACGACCACGCCGCGGCGACCGACGCCGCACCGACCCGCGCGTCGATCACCTTGAGCACCGCGTCGCGGGCCTGGGCGCCGGCTGTCACCAGGTCGTGCTCGTTGTCCGCCGACGCGATGCGCCAGCAGGCATCGTCCAGCGCTGCGACAGCCATGTCGGTGATTGTGACAGGACACCGGCCCGGTGAGGTTTCGGCAACGCAATGCTTACCGCTCGCTACATGAACGAAACACGCGGGTGACAGCTCGGTCATGCCGAGAGGCTTATCTATCGAGTGACAGTTAAGAAGCTGGCGGCACCGCCCCAGAGCCTGAGAGAAACGCCTATGACCAGCAGCGCTACCGCGGGACCTGATGTGTCCGGCCGTTTCGGCGACCATGACGACCTCGCCGAGTTTGGTTACGACCAGCAGTTGCACCGTCGGCTCGGCAAGTTCGAATCCTTCGCCGCGGGCTTCTCGTTCGTATCCATCCTGACGACGATCTTCCAGCTGTTCGGACTCGGGTTCGGCTTCGGCGGTCCTGCGTTCTTCTGGACCTGGCCTGCGGTGTTCCTCGGACAGTTTCTGGTGGCGCTGTGCTTTGCCGAGTTGGCCGCGCGTTATCCGATCTCGGGTGCCATCTATCAGTGGTCCCGCCGCATGGGTGGCGAGGTGATCGGCTGGTTCGGCGGCTGGTTCATGATCCTGGCGCAGATCGTCACCGCCTCGGCCGCGGCGATCGCGCTGCAGGTGGTGCTGCCCACCATCTGGTCCGGCTTCCAGATCATCGGCGAGGACCCGGCATTGACCTCACCGAGCGGAGCGGCCAACGCCGTGCTGCTCGGCACCGTCCTGCTGGTGCTCACCACGACGATCAATTGCCTTGGCGTCAAATGGATGTCGCGGGTGAACAGCGCGGGGGTGATCTGCGAGATCGTCGGTGTCATCGCCGTCATCGGGGTGTTCTTCACCCATGCCCAGCGCGGTCCGCAGGTCGTGTTCGACACCGGTCACGCCGGCGGGCAACCCGGCTACGTCTGGGCCTGGATCATGAGCGGGCTGATGGCGGCCTACGTCATGGTCGGCTTCGGCTCGGCCGGTGAGCTTGCCGAGGAGACCCGCAATCCCCGGCGCGTCGCACCCCGGACCATCAGGATGGCGCTGTCCGTCTCGGCACTCGGCGGTGGTCTGATGATCCTGGGCGCCCTGATGGCGGCCCCCAGCCTGACCGACGGACGCCTGGCGACCGAAGGCCTCCCGTACGTGCTCGACACCGTGTTGTCGTCACCGTGGGGGACGGTGCTGCTGGTCGACGTCTGCATCGCGATCACCATCTGTACCTTGGCAATTCAGACCGCCGCCTCACGGCTGATGTTCTCGATGGCCCGCGACGGGCGGCTGCCGGCTTCGTCGATCCTGTCCCGGGTCAACAGCCACACCGGCACACCGATCTGGCCGTCGGTGCTCATCGGTCTGCTGTGCATCGGGGTGCTGCTGGTCAACGTCGGCAATTCGGCGATCTTCGCGACGCTGGCCAGTGTCTGCATCATCCTGATCTACCTGGCCTACCTGTTGGTGACCGCGCCGCTGCTGTACCGGCGCATCAAAGGCTGGCCCGCCCAGCGGAATCAGGTCGACGCCGAAGGCTTGCCGCTGTTCTCGCTCGGCAAGTTCGGCATTGCGGTCAACGTCCTGGCCGTCCTCTACGGCACGGTCATGATCGTCAACCTGGGCTGGCCTCGAGCCGAGATCTTCAATCCCGCCGGGGACATGCCGATCCTGCAGTGGGCCGGACCCCTCAGCATCGCGGCCGCGATAGTCCTCGGCGCCCTGTGCTTCCCGCGGGGCAAGACCCACCCCAAACCCGTCACGATCGGAGCCTGAGGATGACCACAGCGACCACCGCCGGAGCCCGCGACCATGCTCGGGCCCAGGCCGGGACAATCACCGATTCGATGCCGGTCGTGCCGGCCTCGGCGTGGCCCACACCGCCGCAGAACGTGGCACCCGAGCAATTGACCTGGGCTGAAACAGTTCCCGGTGGCCGTTACACCAGCAAGGTGCTGGCCCGCGGCACCCGGCTGCGGCTGCGCGATCTGGACGGCACCGCATGCGCTCACCTGCTGCTGTGGCGAGCCGACGCGCCATGGGAGCGGCTCAACGTCGCCGACACCGTGAAAGTACCGTGGCAGGCCTACCTTTCGGCAGGTCATCCTCTGCTCAGCGACCAGGGACGGGTGCTGGCCACGCTGATGTCGGACACATCCGGTCACCACGACGCCCTGTGTGGCACCAGCACCCTGACCGGCAACACGGCCAAATACGGCGCGGGCGAGGTGGAATCGGCCAGTCCCGCCGGGCGTGAACTGCTCGCGCTCGCCGCCCTGAAGAACGGGCTGACCCGCCGTGACGTCGCGCCCAGCCTGTCGTTCTTCCACGGCGTGCGGGTCGATCTCGACGGCACGTTGGTGTCCACCGGTTCGGCCGGCGCCGGCGCCGCAGTCGAACTGATCACCCATCTGCCACTGATCGTGGCGATCGCCAACACCGCCCATCCACTCGATCCGGCTGCACAGTTCACCGTCGGATCGCTGGAGGTGCTGGCCTGGTCCGCACCGGGCGACCTGGCCGAGATCGGCGCCACCGTGGCCGACCGTGACCCCGAATACCAACGCGCCTACCTGAATTCCGAAGACGTCTGGAGTGCCCGATGACCCTCACCGCCACCCACACCATCGTCGACGAGATCGTCGCGCCCCGCGCTCCCTGGTCCAAGGTCGTGCGCGCCGGAGACGTGCTGACCATCGTCGACCTGCACGGCAACCAGGCCGTGGACACTTTGTTCTATGGCGCGGCCGACCGCACGGTGCGCTACAGCGCACCGGCCACGATCGCGGCCCAGGGCAACATCTTCCTGACCACCGGGTCGGTGCTGCGCGACAGTGACGGTGCACCGATGCTGACCATCATCGACGACGAGGTCGGCAACCACGACACCCTCGGCGGGGCCTGCTCGCAAGAATCCAACACGCTGCGCTACGGCCACCACACCAAACACCAGCACGCCTGCGTGGAGAACTTTGTCGGCGAAGGCGCCCGGTGGGGGCTGACCAAAGCAGACATCGTCAGCAACATCAACTTCTTCATGAACGTACCGGTGGATCCCGATGGCTCGCTGGGCATCGTCGACGGCCTGTCCGCCCCGGGCAAGACCGTGTCGCTGCGCGCCGAGATCGACACGTTGGTGCTGGTGTCGAACTGCCCACAGATCAACAACCCGTGCAACGGATTCGACCCCACGGCGGTGCGCATGGTGGTGACGCGCCCATGACCGCGATCGAGGTGATCCGGCCCGGCATGGCCACCACGATCCAGGATTGGCCGGGGCGCAGCGGGTACTGGCAGATCGGTGTACCTCCGTCGGGGCCCATGGACGACGTGTCCTTCCGGCTGGCCAACATCGCAGTCGGAAACGTTGAGGGCGCACCCGGTCTGGAAGCCACCATGGGCGGACCGGCGCTGCGCTTCGACACCAACACCTGGGTGTGTGTGACGGGTGCACCCGCACCGGTCAGCATCGACGGCGCCCGGGTACCGCAGTGGGTGCCGGTCCTGGTCGAGGCCGGTCAGGTGCTCGACGTGGGAATGGTCGACGGTCCGGGCTTGCGGATCTACATCGCGATGGCCGGCGGTCTACAGGCCGATGAATACCTGGGCAGCGCATCGACATTCACCCTTGGCCGGTTCGGCGGCCACGAGGGCCGGGTCCTGGCGGTGGGGGACAAGTTGGAAACCGCGGATACGCCGGTAGGTACGCGTCGGCGCATCCTGTCCGAGGAGCAACCGGCCATCGCCGGCCACTGGTACATCGCGGTGACCGTCGGCCCGCACTCGGCGCCGGAGTTCTTCACGCGCAACGACATCGACACACTGCTCAACCACGACTACGAGGTGCACTTCAACTCCGACCGCACCGGCGTCCGGTTGATCGGACCGAAGCCGGAATGGGCCCGCCCTGACGGCGGGGAAGCCGGCCTGCATCCGTCGAACATCCACGACAACGCCTATTCGGTGGGTTCGCTCGACTTCACGGGAGACACCCCAATCCTGCTCGGCCCGGATGGTCCGAGCCTCGGCGGTTTCGTCTGCCCGGTCACCGTCACCGCCGCCGACCGCTGGAAGCTGGGCCAACTCGCTCCCGGCGCCACCATCCGGTTCGTCCCGGTGAAGGCGACGGCGGCTCCCGCGCCGGCCACCTTCGGACCTGCGCGCCGCGCGTCGATTCCTGCGGTCTTCTCCGCCGGTGGTGACGAGGACGACGGAATCGTTGCCGGCACAACATCCTCAGATGGCACGACGAACGTCACCTATCGCCGGATCGGGGACGACAACATCCTGGTCGAGTACGGCGAGATGCGACTGGATCTGGCATTGCGGGCCCGTGCCCACGCCCTGCACCACGCGCTGGAGCAGCACCGGCCCGACGGACTCATCGACCTGACGCCTGGGATCCGTTCTCTGCAGGTCAAGGTGGACCCGGCCCGGCTGCCGCAGTCGGCTTTGGTGCCTCTGCTCACCGAGCTCGAAGCCTCGCTGCCTGCCGCGCAGGATCTCGTGGTGCCCAGTCGCACCGTCCGGTTGCCGCTGAGCTGGGACGATCCGTCGACCCGCGAGGCGATCGAACGCTATATGCACGGCGTGCGCGCCGATGCGCCGTGGTGCCCGTGGAACATTGAGTTCATCCGGCGGATGAACGGATTGGACTCGGTCGATGATGTGCACCGAATTGTCTACGACGCCGACTATCTGGTGCTCGGTCTCGGCGACGTGTATCTGGGTGCTCCGGTCGCCACACCGCTGGATCCGCGTCACCGCCTGGTGACCACCAAATACAATCCGGCCCGGACCTGGACTCCGGAGAATGCGGTCGGCATCGGCGGGGCATACCTGTGCATCTACGGTATGGAGGGGCCCGGCGGTTACCAGTTCGTCGGCCGCACCACGCAGATCTGGAATCACCGGCACCCGCTGGTCGCTCAGGGATTCGATCCCGAACACCCATGGCTGTTGCGCTTTTTCGACCGGATCCAGTGGTATCCGGTGTCTGCCGAGGAACTGCTGGATCTACGCGCCGACATGGCCGCCGGTCGCGGTCATGTCGAGATCACCGATGGAACATTCTCGCTTGCCGAGCACGAGCAGTTCCTGGCCGCCAATGCCGACGATATCGCTGCAACCCGCGCGAAGATGGAAGCGGCCCGCGCCGAGGAGCGCGAGCGTTGGGCGGCCGCAGGAGAATTCGTACGGAAGGAATCTGCGTGAGCAAGATCGCCGAGATCTACCGGAACATCGAAGCCAGTGGACGCGACGAGGTGTTCATCCACCTACGTCCGCAGGCCGAGGTGGACAACGATTACCGCACGGCGCTTGCCGCCGACGGCCCACTGGCGGGGCTGGTGCTGGCGGTCAAGGACAACGTTGACGTCGCCGGGATCCCGACCACTGCGGCGTGCCCAGACTTCAGCTATATTCCCGATGCCGACGCACCGGCGGTGACCGCTCTCAAGGCCGCCGGTGCTGTCGTCATCGGTAAGACCAATCTCGACCAGTTCGCCACCGGATTGGTGGGGACCCGCAGTCCCTATGGCGCCGTACGGGATTCCCGCCGGCCGGACTACATCTCCGGCGGATCGAGTTCCGGTTCCGCGGTGGCCGTCGCGCTCGGGTTCGCCGACATCGCGATCGGCACCGACACTGCCGGGTCAGGTCGCGTTCCGGCCGGATTGCAGGGCATCGTCGGGATCAAAGCCACGGTGGGCCTTGTCTCCACCGAGGGCGTCGTCCCGGCGTGTGCGAGCTATGACTGTGTGACGATCTTCGCTGCTGACCTGGCGACGGCCCAATCAGCAATGGCCGAGATGAGTGCCATTGCGCCGCAACGCCAGTGGCCGGCCGACGTCTCCTACGCCGCACCGGGGACTCCCAGAATCGCCATACCGGACACCCTGGATGGCCTCGACGACGAATGGCAGGCCGCCTTCGACGCCGCCGTACGCCAGGCGAAGGACTCCGGATTCGAGACGGTTCCGATCCCGATGGACGACTTCTTCGCCGCAGCCGGCCTTCTCTACAACGGCGCCCTGGTCGCTGAACGGTGGGATGCGGTGGGGGAGTTCGTGAGCACGGCAGGTCCTGGCGCGGAGTTGGATCCGACGGTGGCCGCGATCATCACTGCGGCTGGCGCATATTCGGCCGCGGACCTGCTGCGTGACCGGCGGCGGGTCGAGGAGTTGCGTCGCACAGCCTTGGCGCAGCTTGAGGGCTGTCACGCACTCATGGTGCCGACCGCTCCCGAGCATCCGCGCATCGACGAAGTCGCGGCTGACCCGGTCGCGGTGAATTCCCGGATGGGGCGGTACACCAACTTCTGCAACCTGTTCGACATGTGCGCCATCTCGATTCCCGCCGGCACCGTATCCGACGGTGCCCAGTTCGGAATCACCCTGTTGGCGCAGGGTTTCCACGACGGCGTCATCGCCGATCTGGCAGCCCGGTTCCTCGACACCCCGTCGGCGGAGACGTGGCCCGAGACGGGCGGCGCCCCACTGGCCGAACTTGCGGTGTTTGGCGCGCATCTGCGCGGGCAGCCGCTGGAACATCAGCTCACCGGGCGGGGTGCCCGCTGGGCCGGGCCCATCACCACGGCACCGCACTACCGTCTCTACGCCCTCGACACGGTTCCGCCCAAACCGGGTTTGACCCGGGTTGAGGACGGCGGAGCGGCCATCATCGGAGAACGATGGTTGTTGTCCCCGGCTGCACTCGGCGAGTTTCTGGCCGAGCTACCCGCGCCGATGTTGCTCGGGAACGTGGAGCTCGACGACGGTCGCTGGATCACCGGATTCGGTTGTGACCACACCGCTCCCACACACGGACGCGACATCACGGAGTACCGGGGCTGGTTGGCCGCGATGGCCTGAGATGCGCGTGCCGCAGGCTCAGCTCCCGGGGACGATCAGCGAGATCATGGTCTCGAGCTGGCGGGCCATCTGCCGGTAGCTCATCGCGCCTGACTGTGCCTGCAACAGTGCGCCCCAGAAGACCGCTTCCAAGGTGGCAAGTACCTCGGGCCAGGCCCCGGCGCCCAATGCCGTGGAGATCCGACGCGTGATCTCAACGGCAATCCGCCCACGTACGTCATCGACCACTTCGTCGTCGGTGCTCATCAGCGCCTGAGTGCAGGCCCGAGCCAGGCGAGGCTCATCGGCCATCAACAGTGTGAGAGCGGTGAGCTGCTCGGTGACCCGGCTGGTGGTGCTGGCCGCGGGATCGATGTCGAGCGGCAGCTGAATCACCCGGTCGAGGTAGAGCTCGGCGAACACCACCTCGATGGACGGGAAATGCGCGTAGAGCGCTGCGGGCGCCATCTTCGCGCGGGCCGCAAGTGCGGGCACCGAGACGTCGTTGTGCGCGTCGAGAAGTTGTGTCGCCGCTCCGAAGACGCGGCGTTGCGTGCGGGTGCGCTGACCCTGCGCGTCGTGTAGGCGGGTGACGGTAGCCACCTCTGGCCTGGACATGTGTCCAAGATATAGAGCCGTGCCGCGAATGGCAATCATTCGGTGAAACTGCCGGTATTTACATATTTTCAGGATTGTCATTCACGCAGATTGAGCACCGACCAACGCGCGAACGAGGCTTTCGTGTCGATAAATCGGACAGGTGTCCAGTATGATCTGATCAGATTGAAAGGGGAGGTCCGATGGCTTACGTGATCACGCAGAACTGCTGCAAGGACGCCAGCTGTGTACCGGTGTGCCCGGTGGACTGCATCCGCCCGGCCGAGGGTGGGCTGGATTCCGCGTCGGCCGAGATGCTCTACATCGATCCGGAATCGTGCATCGACTGTGGGGCCTGCTTCGAGGAGTGCCCGGTCGGCGCGATCCACTACGAAGAGGACCTTCCCGGCGAACTACGGCGGTTCAAGGACCTCAACGCGGCCTACTTCGAGCGCCACCCGCTCGAGCCGGTGACCGTTCCGGCAACACCATCTCGTGCTCGGGTCGAGGCGGGATCGTTGCGGGTGGCGATCGTCGGATCGGGTCCGGCCGCCTGCTACGCCGCAGCCGAGCTGATCGATGTGGACGGGGTGGAGATCAACCTGTTCGAACGCCTGCCCACGCCGTTCGGTTTGATTCGCGCGGGGGTGGCCCCCGATCACCAACACACCAAGTCGGTCGTCGCGATCTTCGAGCGGGCGTTCACCAACCCACGGTTCGCGAGCCATTTCAACGTCGAGGTCGGCCGTACCGTCAACCACGACGAGCTCCTGGCCCATCACCACGCGGTGATCTACGCGGTGGGCGCGGCGACCAGCCGGCGACTGGGCATCGACGGCGAGGACCTGATCGGCAATCACGCGGCCGCCGAGTTCGTCGGTTGGTACAACGGCCATCCCGACCACGCCGCCCACCAGTTCGACCTGTCGGGCGAGCGAGCGGTCATCGTCGGCAACGGCAACGTCGCCCTCGACGTCGCCCGGGTGCTGTTGATGGACCGGACCGCGCTGGCAGCCACCGATATCGCCGAGCACACCCTGGATGCGTTGGCCGACAGCGAAATCCGGGAAGTGGTGATCCTCGCGCGTCGCGACATCGGGCACGCCGCATTCTCGGCGGGTGAGTTCCTGGCGTTGGGGCATCTCGACGGTGTCGACGTGATCGTGGATCCGCAGGACCTACCCGCCGATGACGAACACGACGACGTCGAGACCTCGTTCAAGCTCGCCATCGCACGCGAATACGCACAGCGCAGCCCGACTCCCGGACACAAGCGCGTGGTGTTCCGCTTCGGCACAACCCCGGTCGCCATCCACGGACCCGACCGTGCCGAGGGGTTGGAGGTCAGCAGCGAGGCCCGTGGCGCCGAGGTGATCGAGACGTCACTGATCCTGCGCTCGATCGGCTATCGCGGCCTGCCCGTCTCCGGGTTGCCCTACGACGAGGACTCCGGCACCGTGCCCAACGACTCGGGCCGTGTCGTGCCCGGCACCTACGTGACCGGCTGGATCAAACGCGGACCGCGTGGGGTGATCGGCACGAACCGGTTGTGTGCCGAGCAGACCGTGGCCCAGTTGTGGGCGGATTTCGATGCCGGCCTGTTGGCCCGTGACGTCGAGGACCGTGAGTCGCTCGATGTGCTGTTGGCCGCCCGGGGAGCCGAGCCGGTCGGGTGGCCGGGATGGCGTGCGATCGACGCCGCCGAACGTGACCGCGGCGTGCAGGCGGCGCGGCCTCGGGTGAAGTTCGTGTCGATCGAGGAGATGCTCAGCGCGGGCCTGCGCGGCTGACTTCGGCCTCGACCTGCGGATCGGGGTCGCGGGGTGTGCGGGTTGCGAGGACCGACCCGGCGAGGATCAGCGCCAGCCCGGCCACGTTGTAGACGGTCAGCGGTTCGCCCAGAACAACGACGCCGGCGGCCAGCGCGACGGCCGGGTTGACGTAGGTGAACACCAACGCCCGTGCGCCTCCGACCTCACGGATCAATGCGAAGAACACCACGAATGCCAGCGCGGTGCAGACCACGGCGAGTGTGGCCAGCGCGATCAGCACCTGCCGCGACGGCATGTGGTCGGGCCAGGTCATCAATGCCGGCGTGGTGTAGATCAGCGCCGCGATCGTCAGACATGCTGCCGTGAGCGGAAGGGTGGGCACCTCGCCCAGGTAGCGTGCGGCGATCAGCGGCGCGATGGCGTAACAGGTTGCCACCAGCAGCACTTCGGCGATCGGCCAGCCATGCCCTCCGGTGAGGCCGGGCCCGGCCAGCACCGCCACACCGGACAGGCCGATCCCTAGTCCCGTGATCCGCTTGGCGCTCAACCGTTCTCCGCCGGTCAGCCGGTCGAGAACCGCGGCGATGATCGGGGCGGTGGCGATCAGCAGGCCGGTCAGCGAGCTGCTCAGGTGGCGTTCGGCATCCGTGAGCAGGAACCACGCCGCGATGATCTCGAAGAACGCGAACGCCAACACGGGCCGCCAGTGCCGTAACACCGGCGCCCACGCGGCCCGCGACATCACCAGCGGTAAGAGAACGGCGGCACCGACAGCAGTGCGGGCCAAGACCAGCACTGGCACCGACACGCCTTCGACGGCAATCTTGATCAGCAGGTACGGGATGCCCCAGATGATGCTCATGGCGCCCAGCAGCAGCCAGCCCCGCACACTCACCTGGTCCAGACTACGGGCCCCGGCACACGGCCGTCCGGGTGCTGATGCGGGGCGTGGCCCGGGCCATCAGCACCCGGTGAAGCGCTACGGCCGCGTCAGCTGCGCGTAACGGCCCACGTGGTAGTCCGTGGAACCGAACTCGTACTGCACCGCGGTGAGCCGCTTGAAGTAATGACCGATCGCGAGTTCCTCGGTCATGCCCATGCCCCCGTGGAGCTGCACCGCGTTCTGCCCGACGAAACGGGCGGCCCGTCCGATGGTGGCCTTGGCTGCCGATACCGCCTTGGCCCGTTGCGCGGGTTCGGCATCGAGGTTCAGTACGGCGAGATAGACCGCCGCCGAAGCCTGTTCGACCTCCATGTGCATGTCGACCATCCGGTGCTGCAGCGCCTGGAAGCTGCCGATGGGAAGACCGAACTGCTGGCGTTGTTTGCAGTACTCGACCGTGTCGGCCAGCACCTTGCGCATTCCGCCGACGGCCTCGGCGCACACGGCCGCCGCGCCCTCGTCCCGAGCCAGGTCCAGTGACGACCAGGCCTGTCCCTCGGTCCCCAGCAATGCAGAGGCGGGCAACCGGACGTCGGAGAATGTCAGGTCCGATGCCCGGCGGTCGTCCACCGTGCGGTACGGGTGCGCGGTGAAACCTGTTGTCAACGGAGGGATATCGATCAGAAAGAGCGAGATTCCGTCGGCGTCCGCACGTTCCCCCGAGGTACGTGCGGTCACCAGCAGGTGGGTCGCGAGCGGTGCGTCCACGGCCATCACCTTGGCGCCGTTGAGCACCCACTCGTCGCCGTCGCGCCGTGCGGTGGTGGACACGTCGCGCCAGTTGTCTCCGGAAGCCGGCTCGGTGGCGGCCAGCGCGACGATGGCCGAACCCGCCACGATCTCCTCGAGCAGGGCCGCGGCGGCCGTGTCGCCGGACCGGTGCAGCAGGCCACCGGCCACCACCACGGTGTCCACGAACGGTTCGATCACCAGGGCGTGGCCCAAAGCCTCGGCGATGACCATGGTTTCGACCGGGCCACCACCGATGCCGCCGGCTTCCTCGGGCAGGGTGGCGCCCAGGATGCCGAGCTCATCGGCAAAACCCCGCCAGATCTCGGGCTGCCAGCCGGGGCCGGTCTTGGCGGCGGCCCGGCTCGATGCCAGGTCGTAGCGGCTGGACAGAAACTTGGTCAGCCCGTCGCGCAGCAGTTCCTGTTCGTTGGTCAGGTTGAAGTCCATCTAGAGCCCCAGTTCTGCCTTGGCGAGGATGTTTCGCTGAATTTCGTTGCTACCGGCGTAGATCGAGCCGGCCCGGTCGTTGAAGTAGCGCAGTGGGGCGACCGCCTGCCACGGCGCTCCGCTGTGATAGCCGTCGGCGGGAGGTTCGTACTCGGCCACCGGCCCGCCCGGGAACGTGGCGTGCGGTTGGTAGGCGCGGGCCAGCGGGCCGGCGGCCTCCATCGACAGCTCGGTCAGGGTCTGGCTCAGTTCGGTGCTCAGAACCTTGAGCATCGACGACGCGGTGCCGGGATGGCCGCCCTCGGCCACCGCCGCCAGCACCTGATACTCCAGGATTTCCAGCACGTCGGTGCGGAGCCGGGCGTCGGCAAGCCGGCGGCTGAAGGCCGGGTCGTCGATCAGCCGACCACCGGTCGGTCCGGGCATTTCGGTGGCGACCGCTGAGATCTCATCACCCAGCACCTGCAACGCCGGCGCGTTGGCGCCGCCGCCGCGCTCGAACTCCAGCAGGTATTTGGCCACGGTCCAGCCGTCGTCGATCGTGCCGATCACATTGGCCTTCGGCACCCGAACCTCGTCGAAGAAGACCTGGTTTTGTACCTCTTCGCCGGAAGTCATGACCAGCGGGCGGATTTCGATGCCGGGCGAGGTCATGTCGATCAGCACGAAGGTGATGCCCTGCTGCTTCTTGGCGCCGCGGGTGGTGCGCACCAGGGCGAACATCCAGTTCGCTTCCTGGGCGTGGGTGGTCCAGATCTTGCTGCCGGTGCACACCAGGTCGTCTCCGTCAGGCACCGCTGCCATCGACAGGGCGGCCAGGTCCGAGCCGGCCTCGGGCTCGGAATAGCCCTGGCAGAAGAACACCTCACCGGTCAGGATGCCGGGAAGGAAGAAGTCCTTCTGGGCCTGCGTGCCGAATTTGATGATGGCGTGGGCCACCATGCGGATGCCCATGGGTGACAGCGACGGGGCGCCGGCGAGGGTCGATTCGCGGCTGAAGATGTAGTGCTGGGTCAGGCTCCAATCGCAGCCGCCGTGTTCGACCGGCCAAGCCGGGGCGGCCCAGCCCCGCTCGTGGAGGATCTTCTGCCAGGCCATGCTGGCGTCGTGATCGGCATACACGCTGGTCATCAACTGGCCTGCGCGGCGGAGTTCGGGAGTCAGATTCTTGGCGAGAAAGTCGCGAACTTCGTCGCGGAATTCCTGGTCGCTGGTCGACCACTTCAGGTCCATGCCTGCCCCTTCTACTGGTGTCGCTCCACAGAGTAAACCTAGTTAATCAAGTGACGCACACCACCCCGCTCGACGCTCGACCGCCGGCGCGGGGCGACACCGCCAGGTCGCTGGCCGGCGGTGGTGCCCGGCCCAGGTCACAGGCGATAATCGAGGGCGTGGAGCGTCGCCAGAGCGGTCAGGACCCTCAATCTCCGATGGCACTGCTGCAGAACCTGCCTGCCCTGGTGGTGCTGGAGAGATTCCCGGTGCCGGTGTTGGCGATCGCCGAAGACGGCACCATCCTCTTCGCCAACAGTGCCTTCGGCGAGATGGTCGGTCGCGACGCCGATGCGGTCAAGAACATGCCGTTTGCTGAGGTCTTCCATTCGCTGCCCGCCGACGAGTCCGCGGTCTCGGTGATGCGGGCCAACGCCGGGCTGCTCGTGGAGCTCGTCCATCGCGACGGGTCGATCGTGCGGGCACGGATGAGCAAATCGGCGCTGCTGCGCGGCGACGATCCGGTGGCCTTGGCGACGTTCGAGGACCTCACCGAGCAGTTGTGGGTCGACGAGCTCTAGGGCTATCCCGCGGCCTTCGCCCGCCGGAGCGACTCGCGTGCCAGGAACTCGCGGAAGTAGTCCAGCGACTCCCGGCTGACGATCGCGGGCAGCAGTAGATCCCACGTACGGGCCACGCGTTCACGGAGTTCGGTGCCGGTGGTGGCGCGCGAGAGCGCCTCCGCGCCCAGCATGGAGCCCAGGATCACCTCGGCGGCGCTCGCGACATCCAGGTTCTCGCGTAGGTCACCTTCCTCGGCGGCCTGGGTCAACTGTTGAGTGAGCTCGTCGAGCCAGCTCGTGTACACCCGGGTGGCGGCGACGTGGATGCCGCTGAACGTTCGCAGCAGCTGCATGCCGATCTGGGCGACCTTGTCCGAACGGGTGAAGTCGGCCACGACGAACAACCCGTGGATGGTGTTTTCCAAAGCCGGCGAAGAGGATTCGGCGATGACGCGGAACGCGGTCAACATGGCGGTGCCGCCCTCGCTGATGATTGCCTCGGCCAGGGACTCCTTGGAATCGAAGTGGTAGTACAGCGCACCCTTGGTCATCTCGGCCCGCGTGATGATGTCGCCGAGCCCGGTCGCGGGATAGCCGTGCTCGCTGAACAGGTCGACCGCGGCGGTGATGATCTTCTGCCGGGTCAGCTCCGATCGAGCCTGGCGTGCCATTGTGGCGTTCCTATCATTTGGTACGGGGGTGCAGCGGCGCCACTTTTTTGATGCCCACTGCGGTGCGACGCCGGATGAACTGTTGCAGGTAGCCGAGCCGCTCTGGCTCGACGAACCCGGGCATCGCCAGCCGCCAGCTGTGCTCGAGGTCGGTGAGGAACCGCGGTGGATCGTCGAGGTCACTGGTCTGGCGCACGCCCAGGTATATCGAAACCAGCAAGCGGGCAACCGCTTCGGGGTCGGTGTCGGCCGTGAAATCGCCTTCGCCGATGGCTCGTTTGGCGATGCCGGCGAAGCCTTGCACCCATTCGTTGAGAACCCGCGGCCCCACGTCGTCGGTCCGGCCGATGGACTCGACGAGGTTCAGGCAGGCCCGAGCCACCGGGTCACCGATGTCCTCGGCGGCAACCAGGCCCGAGAGGTCGATCAAGGTCTCGGCTCCGGACAGGTTCCGGGCGAGGACGTCCTCCACCGCCTTCTGGGCCCGCTGTGTCCGGTGCTCGACGATCGAGACCGCCAGTGCGTGCTTGGACCGGAAATGGAAATACAGCGCGCCCTTGGTGACGTTCGCGTCGGCGAGAATGTCGTCGAGACTGACCAAGCTGTAGGGCGTGTGCGCGAACTGTCGCGCCGCCGCCTGCAGGATCTGGAGGCGCGTCAGCTCTGCTCGCCGGTCGAGCTGCTCAGTCACCACGGGGCCTTCCTGACTCTGATCGGCCGGCGGCAGCGTTCTGATTTCATCCCACCGCCAGCAGACTCAAAGTCTTCACCGTACGTGCATAACATTCTAAAGGTATGTATCGTGCGTAGGGTGATAACTCTTGGTTCGTCGCGGGTTGCCCGCCCGGCGGTGGCACATGCCACGGTCGCGGGCGCTGTGGCGAGCGCCACCATTTGGCGGTCGGCAGTAGCCAAGGGCTATCCTGGAAACGTTGCCATGGCCTGCACCGGCAATCCCCCTCGAATCCCGGTGCGGGCCATGGCGACCTTAATTTCTGGTGCCTACCAAGATAATTCGATCTTGATGATGCACCCCGTGGTTCAGGCGGAGTGTCACTAGCCGATGTGGGATGACGAAGTCGACGTCGTTTGCTGTGGCTCGGGCTTCGGGGCGTTGGCCGCTGCCGTTGCCGCGGCGGATGCCGGCCTTGACGTGCATATCGTGCGTCCGGGAGATCCTCGATCGGTCACGCCCGGACCGGAGACACCGTGGCTGGGTGTGGGTATCGACGATCCCGAGACCCGCGAGTACTTCGACGCCCTGTCGGCGGACCTGACGCCGCTCGTCGACACCGAGTGCGACAGCGCGCTGACCGTCCGGGCAATCAGTGAATGGACCCCGGTTTCCGGACGTGGCCGGATCGCGCCGTTCTACGGTGCTCGGCTGCAGGACTGGGCGCAGCGTTGCCTGACCTCTCCCTACGGCGTGCTCTACACGCGGTTGGCGGACCGGGGCACCACCTCGATGCGCTCCGGCACCGGTGAGGAGATTCAGGTCAAGATGCTGGGCGCACTGGAGACCACGACGCCCGCGGACACCACCGCGGTGCTCGGTGACTGGTTGTCGGCGCAAGCCCGCGACCGGGAGATCCCGGCCGCGGACAACGGCACGCTCCAGCGCCTCGTGTTCGAGGAGGGCGAGATACTGGGCGCGGTGATCGACACCGCAGACGGACCGTTGGCCCTGCGGGCCCGCCACGGAGTTGCCGTCTCGACCGAACCTCATCCTGCCGCGACCTCGGCGGCCGATCAGCTCATCGAACCGGGCAAGCTCGTGCAGGTAGGCCTGGTCGGCTACAGCGCGAGCAGATTCGGCCGGGTCGAACTGCTGGAGCTCGAGCGGGACGGATCGGGATCGGGCTACTGCAACTCCGGCCGGGTGCACGACTCCAAGCGTGAGTCGGGTCGCTCACCTGCGCGGCGCGGCCGAGAAATGCACCGGTACCCGCCCTTTGGCCAGTAACGCGGCCATCTCGTGGCCGAGAATCGGCTTGGACAACAAGAAGCCCTGCGCGCGGTAGCAGCCGTGGCGCAACAGCGTCAGCGCGGCCCGCTCGGTCTCCACCCCCTCGGCCACCAGTTGTAGGCCGAAAGCCCCGGCGAGCGCGATCACCGCACGCACGATGGGTAGGTCGCCCGGGTCCGAACCCAGGCCGGCGACAAAGCTGCGGTCGATCTTGAGGGTGTCCACCGGCAGGGACTTCAACAGCGACAGCGCGCTGTAGCCGGTGCCGAAGTCATCGATGGCCACCTGCACGCCGACCTTGTGCAGTCCGGTCAGTGTCGAACGGGTGGTTTCGATGTCCTGCACCACGATGCTCTCGGTGATCTCCAGACAGACCGACCCGCGGGGCAGGCGGAACTCCTTCATCACGCCGGCCACCGAATCGACGAATCCGTCGGTCACCAGCTGCACCGGCGACACGTTGATGCGCAGCACGATGTTGCGGCCGACGCCGTTGGACCGCCACCGGGCGAACTCCGCACAGGCATTCCGGAGCACCCAGCGTCCCAACTCGCCTGCCAGATTTATGGATTCGGCCACGCCGATGAACGAGTCGGGGGACAGCAGGCCTCGCGTCGGGTGCTGCCAGCGGACCAGGGCCTCGGCGGCCAGCACCTCGCCGGTCCGCATGTCGATCTCGGGCAGGTAGTGCAGAACGAGTGCGCCGCTCTCGATCACGCTCTGCAGGTGCAACTCGATGTCGTTGCGGAAGTCGATCTCCATCGCCATCGCATCGGAGAACACCGTGACCCGGTTGCCACCGGAGTTCTTCGCGGTAAGCACCGCGTGATCGGCCCGGTTGAGCAGATCGGAGGTGGAGTCCCGGCCCGGCATTCCTTCGGCCAGACCGATGCTGACGGTCCGGGTGAGCATCTCGCCGTCGATGGTGACCCGTTCACGAAGCACCGACTGGAGTCGGTAGGCCAGAGCGGTGGCGGCCTCGGCGGTCATCGACGCCGCGGGGACCACGACGAACTCGTCACCGCCGAGTCGTGCGATGAGCTTGGGCGAGTCGTCGCCGCGCTGTAACCGCTCGGCCAGGATGCTGATGAAGGCATCACCGGCGGTATGGCCCAGGTAGTCGTTGATCGCCTTCAACCGGTCCAGGTCGAAGAACATCACCACGACCGGGCCGGGCTGGCCCGGAGCCAGCCGGGCCTCCAAGTGGGCCATGAGTGCCCTGCGGTTGTGCAGCCCGGTGAGGTGGTCGTGATCCGCGAGGTACCGTAGCCGGTCCTCGGCCTCGATGCGGGCCTGCACCTGCGCGAACAGCGAGGCGATCGCTTTGAGTGCGTTGAGCTCGGCGGGCAGCCACTCGCGGTCGCCGAACTTGACGAATCCCAGCACCCCGGTGGTGATGTCCCCGGACAGCAGCGGCACACAGGCCATCGAGGTGCTGGGGATGTGGCGTCCCGCCTCGATCGTGCGCTGATAGTCGTCGGTGGCCGGCTCCGGCCGGAACACCGCCGGTTCCTTGAGGTGCTCGGCCATCGCGAACACCGGGTCGGCATCGGCGAAGTGGATGACCGCGATCGGGTCGGTCGGGGTGTCCTGCGGGCGCGGCGGCCACTCGGCCACGAGCCGAGTCGCGTGCGCCTGGTGATCGTTGTGACGCAGGAAGCTCACGTCCACATCGAAGAACGAGACCAGCTCGGCCAGCACCTGTTGGCTCACCGAAACCGAGGTCGCGGCGTCGACCGCCATCAGCTGGGTGGCGACCGACGTGACGAGCAGTTCGAGGCTGCCTGGCACCAGATACCTCCGCATATACCTCTGCACCCGGCTCTCAGCCGTACTGTGGCGCCGAACCCGGTCGGGCTCGCCGTCTGCTGCGTACGGTCGGACGCGGCGCGTAGGACAACCTGAGCACCAGCGCCTGTGATTCGTCGCGCCCGGTACCGGTCAACCTGCGAAAAGCGTACTGCAGGTCGCGCAGGGTGCCGGCGTGGTCGGGCGAGAGTGTCTGGCGGTCCCGGTCGTCATGGGCATAGAGGAACACCGGAGACACCGGTTGGACCGCCAGCCCGTGGCGTTGGGCGCCGACCCAGACAGCCTCGACCGCCGACCCGGCCTGGGCGTAGTCGGTCAGCCGGCGGCCACGGACCGAGACGACCGCCAGCGCCGAGCTTGAGGTGACCCGTTCGTAGGTGTCGTCGCCGAGGGCCACCCCGGCGTTCCAGTCCGACAACTTCGCCATGACCTCGGGCCGGCGCAGGATGTCCAGCACCACCATGTCGCCCGAATCCAACCCGAGCGTCGTGACCTCGATACCGGTATCGGGTGCTGGATCGCCGGGCCAGCGCAGTTCCGACATCATCTCCCGGTGCAGCGTGGGGGTCAGATAGCGGATCCGGTCGGCCTTGGCGAGTATGCCTGCGGCGGTTTCGATCTCGGAAGGGGTGTCCAGGACCCTCAGATCGGCACCTTCGCCGCCGGCGGCAGCCCGCAGGGCGTCGAGCACCTCGACGGAGATCGGTGCCGACGTGCCTCGCAGCCGATTGGTCTCCCGGGCCAGCATCGGTTCGTAGAGTTCGGCCAGCTCAGGTGTGTCGCCGGGGGTGAACTCCGCGATCCCGTACAGGGGGGTGCCCTCGTCGCCGCGGGACCACCGCACGTGCCCGGCCAGGCCGTGAGCTGCCGCGGCGACTCGGGCATTGAACGCCGCGGCGCCCAGGGCCACCGCGCTGCCGCGGTACCCGACATCCATCGCCGTGGTGTATTTCGTCGCCAGCCGGAGGTTGATCCGGTCGTCGCTCGCTTCGATGTGCCACGGTTGGACGTTGCCGCCCGAGGGGGCGCGGGATGCCGCCTCGGTCAGGATGTCCGCCATCCCCGTCGGTCGGGGTGGCGTCGGCGCGGGGACGGATGCGGGTGGGGCCGCTGACGCGTCGCGCAGCGGATCGCCGATGCGGTCGAGAGCGTCGGCGATATCGACGCGCACCCGCCCCGACGGCATCGGCTCACCCAGGCCGATGCGTCGCACGGCGTTGGCGACGACGGTCGCCCCGAGGACCACTTCCGCGGCGAGTTGAGGCCAGGTGCTCAGCGTCTTGCCGACCTCCACCAGCGACGCCGCCATCCGGGCCGACAGCTCAGGTGCGTCGAGGATTCGCAGAACGTGCGGCACCTTGTCTTTGCTGCTGAGCCCCGCCAGGTCGCGTGCCGAGACGTCGCCGAGCAGACCGTGCAGGATCGGGCGCGCGGGATCCAGGTCGAACCGCTCGACGTCCAGCAGCCCACGATCCCCGGTGGTCATCAGCACCGGCAGTCTCCGGGCCCGGGCAGCCTCGCGGACAAGAACTTTCGCGTCCAGCGAGTCGCATTCCTCGACGACGACGTCGAGGCCGCGCAGGTACTCGTCGATCGACTCGGCCACCGCGCCGTTGCGATCGATGCGAACCCTGATGTACGGGTCGACCTCGGCGATCCGGCGCGCGGCCACCACGGCCTTGTTCAAGCCCAGGTCGAACACGGTGCCGGGGACCCGGTTGAGGTTCGCCAACTCGAGTTCGTCGAAGTCGGTGAGTCGAATCTCGCCGCAGAGGCCCTCGACCGCGAGGTTGTGGGCGATGGCGTGGCCGACGCTGAGGCCGACGACTCCGATTTTCAGGCGTGACAACCGCTGCTGCTCATCGGCACTGATGAGGTTGCGGTTGCGGTCCAGGCGTAGCCGGTTGAACGCGCCCGGTCCCAGAAGGTGAACCAGGCATCGCCGCCACGGGTAGTACGCCCACCTGGTCGGCTCCTCGAGCATTTCCTGGTCGACCGCAGGCACGAGCGTGCGGAGCGCAGCCTGTTGCTGACGGCATTCGTCGATGACCGTGATTCGCGGATCCCGGCGCAGCTGGTCGAGCGTGCTGCTCGATTCGCCGTCGCCGTCGCCGTCGACGAAGATCGCTCGATATTGATCGAGGTCGTTGTATTCACTCAATTCGGAATTCCCGATGTCTGTGTAGGCGCTTTCCTTGGGGCTTTCTGGGGTCATCGTCTCGTCCCGGCGGCGGTAACGGCGTCGATGCCGCCGGTTCGGGGGTACGCGCCGATTCGTTGTGCTTCGGCGAAGTAGCGCGACAGCTGCCCCGGATCGGCGTGGTTGGCGAAAGTGGTGCTGTCCCACCACATCATCTTGGTCTGGTATCGCTCGTCGGGATACGGTGTCGCCGGGATTTTCGCAGCCAGCACGCCGCCGGAGGACAGCCAGCGTTTCAGCACATAGGCGGCGGCGGTGGCCATACCGAACTGAATGTCCAACAGTGTCATGGCATGCAGCGGCATACGCGCCAGCGTATCGGTGAGTGCGCGGCTCTGCTCTGGGTCGTCACACACCCAGGCGGTCTTCATCTCGACCACTCCGAACGGCAGACGGTCGGCGATCATCTTGCGCACGGCGTCGAGTGCGGGCTGTCCGCTCCATTCGACGATGGCGTGGCTTTCGTCGACGCTCCGATACGGCCCCTTGGCCCGCAGACCGCCGACCACATTGCCCGAGCTGTTGATCCCGACACAGAACAGCGCCGTATCGTCGCCCGTCCGTAGGGCTTTCAGGTCCAACGCTTGCTCCACTGCATGTTTGCGGTAGTTGGAGCAGGCGCCGCGGACATATTCGTCCCACAGTTTGCGCTCGGCCGGCGGGCGGGCCACGACGATCGTGCACTCGCTGTCGGGGTCCCACCAGGTTGGGCTCTCGTCCAATGTCACGCAGCGGCGGGCGACGTCATCGAGTTGGGGAGCGGTCATCTGGAATCCATTTCGTCGGTCAGCCGTGCCTTCCGACGGGACGGCTGATTTGTGTGTGCAGCACGGTGTTGCGAATACGTGTGATGAGTATTGCGCCGCCGCGTAGTGAAATTCCAGCGAGCTGAGAAAACTTGTCCAGTGACGGGGTGAATTCTGCGGGCGCAGCACCGATTAACTCACCGGTACATGCAATTTTGGCAAATTCAACAATCGACATTTATGCCGAATATGTGCCTTACGGGCGAACGTGGCAAAAATCTTGAATTGACGACGATGCCGAATGCGTGGTCCCGGGGCGGCGGCGCACGCTTTTGCTGTGACCCTTCACAGCCAGTCCTTAGTGCGATTGACCATCGCGGTGAATGGCGACCGACTCGGCGGGGCTCCGGGCCATTCGGTTCGGTCGCGCATTGGTGGGTTGTGTGTCGGCTCGGAGAGCTGAGATGAGATTCTGGTGTCGATGACACAGGAGTATCCGAAAACCACCGCCCTGCCGGCTCAGGATGTCGGTCGGCTGTTGCTGCGTTGCGCGGACAGGCCCGGTCTGGTTTCGGCGATCAGCGGCTTCCTCACCGGTGCCGGCGCCAACATCGTGTCGCTGGATCAGCACTCCACCGAGCAGACCGGCGGCACCTTCATCCAGCGCACGATCTTCCATCTGCCGGGCCTGGCGGCGGTGCGCGACGAACTCGAGCGTGACTTCCGGCAACGGGTGGCCGAGCCGTTCGAGATGGACTTCCGCCTCACAGAGGCCTCCAAGCCCAAGCGTGTGGCACTGATGGCTTCCCGCGAGGACCACTGTCTGCTGGACTTGTTGTGGCGCAACCGGCGCGGTGAGCTCGACATGTCGGTGGTCATGGTCATCTCGAACCATCCCGACCTCGCCGATCAGGTCCGCGCGTTCGGAGTGCCGTTCCTCTATGTCCCGGCGACCCGGGGGAACCGCACCGAGGCTGAGCAACGGCTGCTGGAGTTGTTGCGTGGCAACGTCGATCTGGTGGTGCTCGCGCGGTACATGCAGATCCTGACGCCCGATTTCCTCGATGCTGTGGGCTGCCCGCTGATCAACATCCACCACTCGTTCCTGCCGGCATTCATCGGTGCGGCGCCTTACCGCAGAGCCAAGGAGCGTGGGGTCAAGTTGGTCGGTGCGACAGCGCATTACGTGACCGGTGACCTCGATGAAGGGCCGATCATCGAGCAGGACGTGGTGCGGGTGGACCACCGGCATTCGGTTGGTGACCTACAGCGGCTGGGCGCCGATGTCGAACGCCTGGTGTTGTCGCGGGCGGTGCTGTGGCACTGTGAGGACCGCGTAATCCGGTTCGGGAATCAGACCGTGGTCTTCTGACCACGGGTCGGGAGGAGTGAGCGTGAAAATCTTCAATGGTCTTGACGAGTTTGTGGCGGCAGCGGGTAGCGAGCTCGGCCCGACGGACTGGATGGAGATCACCCAGGAGCGGGTGAATCTATTCGCCGATGCGACCGACGACCATCAGTGGATTCACGTCGATCCCGAGAAGGCGGCCGGTGGACCGTTCGGCGGCACCATTGCGCACGGCCTGCTGACCCTGTCGTTGTTGCCGCACTTCACCCATCAGCTGTACCGCGTCGACAATGTGAAGTTGGCGGTCAACTACGGCTACAACAAGGTTCGGTTCATCACGCCGGTGCGGGTCGGGGCCAACGTGCGGGCGCGGGCGGCGATCTCCGACGTCGCGCAGCTCGACGGTGCGGTGCAGGCCACCATGACGGTGACCGTCGAGATCGAGGGCTCCGAGAAGCCCGCCGCGGTCGCCGAGTCGATCGTCCGCTTCATCGGCTGAGGTTTCGTTCTTTCGTGAGCAGACGCAAACCTGTCCATAAATCGCGTAATCGGGACAGGTTTGCGTCTGCTCGCGGCGTTTCTGACACTTGTCAGAATTCATTGACGGCCGTCAAAGGCCGCTGCTAGTGTTCTGCATCACAATGTGAAGGAGCACTGTATTGCAGCGTTCACTGCCGCGGACCGCGATCATCGGCTCGGGCATCAGCGGGCTCACCGCCGGAAAGATGCTCAAGGACTACCGGGTCCCGTACACCACGTTCGAGACGTCGGACCGCATCGGTGGAAACTGGGCCTTCGGCAATCCGAACGGACACAGCAGCGCGTACCGCTCGCTGCACATCGACACCAGCAAGCATCGGTTGTCGTTCAAGGACTTTCCGATCCCCGAGCATTTCCCGTCGTTCCCACACCACTCCGACATCAAGGCCTATCTGGACGCCTATGCAAATGCCTTCGGGCTGTTGGAGAACATCGAGTTCGGCAACGGGGTGGTGCACGTGACACGGGTCGACGGGGGCGGTTGGGAGATCGAGGATCAGGCGGGCGCCCGCCGTGAGTTCGACCTGCTTGTCGTCGCCAACGGCCACCACTGGGATCCTCGACTACCAGAATTTCCCGGCACCTTCACCGGTGAGCAGATCCATTCCCACCACTACATCGACCCGAAAGAGCCGCTCGAGCTGACCGGCAAACGGATCCTGGTGGTAGGCATCGGCAACAGTGCCGCTGACATCACCGTCGAGTTGTCGTCCAAATCCCTGCAGAACCAGGTGACGCTGTCCACCCGATCGAGCGCCTGGATCGTCCCGAAATACATTGCGGGACAACCGGGTGACAAATACTTCCGCACCAATCCCTACTTGCCGTTGTCGTGGCAGCGCAAGATGGTCCAGCTGATCGGGCCGATGCTCGGCACCGATCCGACCATGTACGGACTGCCTGCCCCGAACCACAAGCTGTTCGAGGCGCACCCGACACAGTCGGTCGAGTTGCCGTTACGACTCGGCTCCGGCGATGTCATTCCGAAGCCGAACGTTTCCCGTTTGGACGGTGACACTGTGCATTTCGAGGACGGGACCAGTGACGTCTTCGACGTGATCGTCTACGCGACGGGCTACAACATCACCTTCCCCTTCTTCGACCCCGACGTCGTCGATGCGCCCGGCAACCACATCCGGCTCTACAAGCGTATGTTCAAGCCGGGTATCGATGATCTTGTGTTCATGGGTTTCGCCCAAGCGATTCCGACGTTGTTCCCGTTCGTCGAGTGCCAGTCGCGACTGCTCGCGGCCTACGCGGTCGGGCGTTACGCCCTGCCGTCGGTGGCCGAGATGGAACGGGTGATCGACGCCGATCAGCAACTGCACGGCGGACACTGCACGGACCGTCCTCGGCACACCCAGCAGGTGGATTACTTCTACTACGAGCACGATATCCGGGTGCGCGAACTACCTGCGGGTGCCGCACGTGCGGCAGACGGTGGCGGCGTGACCGCAGGGGTGATCGCATGACTTACGCAGAGTTGACGTTCCACTCGGCCGGCGACCGGTGCAGTGCGTGGCACTTCCAGGCTGGAGACGACGGCTTCGCCGGACCGGAGGGCAGACCGGTCGTGGTGATGGCGCACGGCTTCGGTGGCACCAAGGACTCCGGGCTGCAGCCCTTCGCCGAACGCTTCAGCGCAGCTGGCCTGGATGTGGTGGCCTTCGATTACCGGGGCTTCGGTGCTTCTGAAGGGCTACCGCGGCAAAGCGTTTCGGTCGAACGTCAGATGGCGGATTACGGCGCGGCCATCGCGGCGGCCCAACAACTGCCGGGTGTGGACCGTCGGCGGGTCGTGCTGTGGGGGTCGTCGTTCTCGGGCAGCCACGTGCTGCGGGTCGCCGCGCAGTGCACTGATGTGGCTGCGGTGATCGGCATGACTCCGTTGACCAGCGGGCTGGCTGCCAGCCGCGCGGCCGTGGCGCATCGCGACGTCGCATCGGCATTGCGCTGGACCCTGGCCGGTGTGAAGAGTCGCGTGGCCGTGGCGGCGGGCCGGCAGCCGACGCTGATGCCGCTGGCGGCCAAGCCGGGGCAGGCGGGCGCGCTCGCCCTCGACGGGGCCTACGAAAGCTACAGTGCGATCGCCGGGCCGACGTGGCGCAACGAAGTCGATTCGGCCATCGGCATGGAGCTGGTGCAGATCCGCACCGGTGCTGCGGCCAAGGCGCTGAGATGCCCTGTGCTGATTCAGATCGCGGACTTCGACCGGTTCGTGCCGGCCAACTCTGTGATGAAGACGGCGGTCCAGGCCAGGGCCCAGGTCCATCACTATCCGTGTGATCACTTCGACGTGTGGCCGGGGCATGACTGGTTCGACACCGCCGCCGAGGATCAGCTGAGATTCCTGACCGCTCACCTCTCCTCGCGAGCAGACACTTAGGTACCGCCGGCGGGCCAAATCGGGTACATATGTGTCTGCTCGCGGGGCGATCTTAGGTGCGGTACAGCGCCGCGACGTCGGCCGGCCGCACCTTGAGGGCGGCATTGCGGGGGAGTGCATCGACCACCGCCACGGCCACCGGCACGTGATGGCTGGGTAGTTCCTCGCGCACCAGGTCTTTCAGCTCGGCCTCGGTGGGTGTCGGGGCATCCCGGCGTAGCTCGACCGCGGCGAACGGAACCGCGCCCAGGCGGGCGTCCGGAACTCCCACGACGCAGGCGTCGAGCACACTGGGATGTGAGATCAGAACCCGCCGAACCGTTTCCGGCAGGATCTTGAAGCCGCCGCGGTTGATCGCGCCGTCGCCACGCCCGTGGAGCATGACGAATCCGTCCTCGTCCATCGACGCCAGGTCCGTGGTGCGTACCCAGTCCGGACCGATGACGGCGACGGCGGCTTCGAGCACACCGATGGTCCCGGCGGGCACTTCGGCGGCGGTGTCCGGGTCGACGATGCGGACCCGCACGCCGGGAAGGGGCCGGCCGACGCTGTCGGGTTTGTCCGCGCCGTAGCGGCGATGCAGCTCAGGTGTCCAGCTGCATACCGATCCGGCGAATTCGGTTGCCCCATAGGCCCACAGCAAGGGGATCCCGTAGCGCCCCTCGAACTCGGCCCGCAATTCCGGCTCCAATGGTCCGGAGCCGCCCGAGAGTCCATCCAACGACGCCAAGTCCTCGCGCGGAACGTCGGCCTGTAGCAGCATGCGCAGGATCGCGGGCTGCACACCCGCACGGGTGATTTGGTAGGTCTTGATCGCGTCGACCCATTCGGGGACGCTGAACTTCTCCAGCAACACCATGCGCTTGCCGGAGCACGGCGCGGCCAGCAACTGGCAGACTCCGATGCTGCCGAACGGCCAGTACACCAAGGCTGGTGGGGTGTCGGCTCCGACCACCTCGGTGCCCGCACCGATCGTCATGCTCAGCACGGTGTGCTCAAGTACGTTGGTGGCGACCGGGATTCGTTTGGGCGGACCGGTGGTGCCACTGGTCAGGATGTGCAGGCCGGTCTTTTCCAGCGTCGGGTCGTGTCGGCTGCCGGGCTGCCGCGTCGCCGTCACACCGACCCGCAGCGGATCGCTGGACAGCACGACGCCGGCCGAGCCCGACGAGGCCACCGCGCCATGCAGCTCCGGTGTCCAGTCATCGACATCGGCGAGAACTGCCGGCAGCGCCAGTTTCTCGACGTCCCGGGCGATCGCGGTGGCGGATTGATAGGAGTAGATCATCACCACCGGGCGTCGCGTCGCGATGAACCCGAGGATCGTCGCCGCGTGGGCAATCCGGTTACGCACGACGATGCCGACCGGTTCGCCCGGCAGCACCCCGGCCTCGTCCAATGCGGTCGAGATCTGCTCGATGAACTGCGTGATCTCATTGCCCGAGTACCATTTTCGGGCGAATTCGATGAACGGCCGGTCACCGTACGCCGTCAGCCCGGTGGCCAGCCTGTCGGCGAAGTCCGTGCTTGTCGGGCTGGTCATGCCGGCCTAGAACTGGGTGGAGCCCAGATCGACGGCGACCCGACTGGCGGTGACATACCGTGACTCGTCGCTCGCCAGCCAGATCGCGGCATCGGCGATGTCCTCGGGTTCGGCGATGTAATCCGGCAGGAACGGCGTCACCATCTGCATCAGGCCGGGGTTGGTGTCATTGGCCCGGTTGAGCGCGGCCAGCATGTCGCCGGTGCCCATCGGGGTGTTGACCGCACCCGGGTGCAGGCTGTTGACGCGGATCTTGTGCTTGCCCAGCTCTGCGGCGAATGCCCGGGCCATGCCGGCGACCGCGTGCTTGCTGGCGGTGTAATGCACCATGAACGGCTGCATCTTGATGCCGGCTGCTGAGCTGATCAGGATGATCGACCCGCCGCGGCCGCCGTCGATGATGTGCTGGGCACCGGCCATCACGGTGTTCCACGTCCCGGTGACGTTGATGTCCATCACGTCACGGAATGACTCGGGGGTGGTCTCGTTCCAGGGCTCGGGGACGGTGATGCCCGCGTTGGCCACGATGATGTCGAGCCTGCCGAACTCCGCGACGCCTTTGCCGACGATTTCCCGCAGCGCGTCGTGGTCACGGGTGTCGGCGGCGGTGGCGATGATGCGCTTGCCGGTGGCCTCCACGAGGCGGACGGTTTCGGTCAGATCCTCAGGGGTGGCCGAGTCGTAGGGCACGCTCGGAGGCAGTGGACCGGCGATGTCGACGGCGATGATGTCGGCACCCTCTTTGGCCATCCGAACCGCGTGCGCGCGGCCCTGCCCACGGGCAGCTCCGGTGATGAAGGCGACCTTTCCGGCGAGCCGCTCGGTCATAAATTCTCCTTAGTGAATAGGTATTTCAGAGTTGACGTTGGGCGGCCTTGACCAGGCCGCCGCCGATGATGAGTCGCTGGATCTCACTGGTGCCCTCGTAGAGACGCAGCAGCCGGACCTCGCGGTAGATGCGCTCGACCGGGACCTCGCGCATGTAGCCGGTGCCGCCGTGGATCTGCACCGCGAGATCGGCGACGTTACCTGCCATTTCGGTGCAGAACAGCTTGGCCGCCGAGGGGGCGATGCGGCGGTCCTCGCCGGACACCCACTTGGCGGCGGCGTCGCGTACCAAGGCGCGTCCGGCCATCACTCCCGTCTGCTGGTCGGCGATCATCGCCTGCACCAACTGGAAGCTGCCGATCGGCTGGCCACCCTGGGTGGCCGCGGCGGCGTAGGCCACTGACTCGTCGAGCGCGCGTTGAGCGGACCCGACGGCGAGCGCCGCGATGTGGACCCGGCCGCGGGCCAGGGAGGTCATCGCGGCGCGGTAGCCGACTTCCTCGCTACCGCCGACGAGTGCGCTGTTCGGCACCCGGACCGCGTCGAAGGTGACGTCGGCGGTCCAGGCGCCCTCCTGGCCCATCTTGGCGTCCTTGGCCCCGACTTCGACGCCGGCCGCGTCCGCGGGTACCAGGAACACAGCGATGCCGGGGCCATCGGCATCGGCGGGGCGAGTACGGGCGAACACGACGAACAGATTCGCGGTGGGCGCGTTCGTGATGAACCGCTTCTGGCCGTCGATCACCCAGTCGTCCCCGTCGCGAACGGCCTTGGTGCGCAGGCCCGCCGGGTTGGATCCGGCGCCGGGCTCGGTCAGGGCGAACGAGGCGACGACATCGCCGGAAGCGATGCCCTCCAGCCACCGGGACTTCTGCTCGTCGGTGCCGAAACCCACCAGGACCTGGCCGGCGATGCCGTTGTTGGTGCCGAACATCGACCGCAATGCCAGCGACGTGTAGCCGAATTCCATTGCCAGTTCGACATCTTGGGCCAGGTTCAGGCCTAGGCCACCCCATTGCTGGGGGATCGCGTAGCCGAACAGCCCCATGTTCTTGGCCTGGTCACGGAGATCGTCGGGTACCTGGTCGGTGGCCAGGATCTCGTTCTCGCGGGGCACCACGGCGGAGCGGATGAAGCTACGGGTCTGCGCCAGGATCTCGGCGAAGTCCTCGTCGCTGACTTCGGAACTGGCCGCGGTCGTGGTCACAGGTGAGCTCCATTTCGTCGCGCGGAATCCGCGGGGGCGATGAATCTCCAATATCGTATATGAAATATGATCTGGGCCAGACAGAGCCCCCGCGATCGAAAGTTAGGTGATCAGGTGTCGTTGCTGACCGGTCAGACTGCAGTGGTGACAGGCGGTGCCCAGGGTCTGGGCCTGGCCATCGCGAAACGCTTTATCGGCGAGGGTGCCCGGGTGGTACTCGGCGACGTCAACCTTGAGGCCACCGAGGCCGCCGCCCAGGAACTCGGCGGGCCCGAGGTCGCGACCGCGGTGCGGTGTGACGTGACCTCAGGTGCTGAGGTCGAGGCCCTCGTGCAGGCCGCTGTCGAGCGGTTCGGCGGGCTCGACATCATGGTCAACAACGCCGGCATCACGCGCGACGCGACGCTGCGCAAGATGACCGAGGAGCAGTTCGACCAGGTCATCGCGGTGCACCTGAAGGGCACCTGGAACGGCACCAAGTCGGCTGCGGCGATCATGCGCGAGAACAAGCGTGGCGCGATCGTCAACATGTCCTCGATCTCGGGCAAGGTCGGCCTGGTCGGCCAGACCAACTATTCGGCGGCCAAGGCCGGCATCGTCGGGATGACCAAGGCGTCGGCCAAGGAGCTCGCGCACCTGGGGGTGCGAGTAAACGCGATCCAGCCCGGTCTCATCCGGTCGGCGATGACCGAGGCCATGCCGCAACGGATCTGGGATCAGAAGCTGGCCGAGATCCCGATGGGCCGCGCCGGTGAACCCGACGAGGTGGCCAAGGTCGCGCTGTTCTTGGCCAGCGATCTGTCGTCGTACATGACGGGCACCGTGCTCGAGGTGACCGGGGGTCGGCACGTATGACCCGCGACGCGGTTATCTGCGAACCGGTCCGCACTCCGATCGGCCGCTACGGCGGCATGTTCGCATCCCTGTCCGCCGTCGAACTCGGTGTCGTCGCGCTGAAGGGACTGTTGGAACGCACGGGTGTGGCACCTAAGCAGGTGCAGGACGTGATTCTGGGCCACTGCTATCCCAACAGTGAGGCGCCGGCCATCGGACGGGTCGTCGCGCTCGATGCCGGTCTGCCCGTGACGGTTCCCGGCATGCAGGTGGACCGACGATGCGGTTCCGGGCTGCAGGCCGTGATCCAGGCCTGCCTGCAGGTGCGCAGCGGGGACAACGATCTTGTGGTGGCCGGTGGCGCCGAAAGTATGAGCAACGTCGCGTTCTACTCGACCGACATGCGTTGGGGCGGGGCCCGCAGCGGCGTGCAGATCCATGACGGGCTCGCACGCGGACGCACGACCGCCGGTGGGCAGTTCTACCCGGTGCCGGGCGGAATGCTGGAGACCGCCGAAAACCTGCGGCGTGAGTACGCCATCACCCGCACTGAGCAGGACGAGCTCGCGGTGCGTTCACATCGCAGCGCGGTGGCGGCCCAGCAGTCCGGGGCGCTGGCCGAAGAGATCATTCCCGTGACGGTCCGTTCTCGTAAGGGTGACACGGTGATCGACACCGACGAGCACCCGCGCGCCGACACCACGGTCGAGGCGCTGGCCAAGCTGAAACCTGTTCTGCTCAAGCAGGACCCCGAGTCCACCGTGACCGCGGGCAACTCAAGTGGTCAGAACGATGCCGCGTCCATGTGCATCGTCACCACCCCGGAGAAGGCCGCCGAGCTGGGCCTGCGGCCGCTGGTGCGGATGGTGTCGTGGGGCTCGGCGGGTGTCGCGCCCAACGTCATGGGCATCGGCCCGGTCCCGGCTACCGAGGTGGCCCTGGCCAAGGCCGATCTGCAGCTCGGCGACATCGACCTGATCGAGCTCAACGAGGCGTTCGCCGCTCAGGCGCTGGCCGTGATGAAGGAGTGGAAGTTCGGCGAGGCCGACTTCGAGCGCACCAACGTCCGGGGGTCGGGTATCTCGCTGGGGCATCCGGTCGGGGCGACCGGCGGGCGGATGCTCGCCACGCTGGCCCGGGAACTGGATCGGCGGCAGGCCCGCTACGGGCTGGAGACCATGTGCATCGGAGGCGGCCAGGGGCTGGCCGCTGTATTCGAGAGGGTGTCATCGTGACCAGACTCGCCCAGACGCTGGGACTCACCGAGTTCCAGACCGAGATCGTTTCGACGGTAAGACAATTCGTCGACAAGGAAGTCATCCCGACGGCCCAGGAGCTGGAGCACTCCGACACCTACCCGCAGGCCATCGTCGACCAGATGAAGGACATGGGCCTGTTCGGGCTCATGATTCCCGAGGAGTACGGCGGTCTCGGCGAATCGCTGCTCACCTACGCGCTGTGCGTCGAGGAACTGGCCCGCGGCTGGATGAGCGTGTCCGGGGTGATCAACACCCACTTCATCGTCGCGTACATGATCCGCCAGCACGGAACCGATGCCCAGAAGCAGAACTTCCTGCCGCGCATGGCGACCGGCGAGACACGGGGTGCGTTCTCGATGTCCGAGCCCGAGCTGGGCTCCGATGTGGCGGCGATCCGCACCCGGGCCAAGAAGAACGACGACGGCACGTACACCATCGACGGCCAGAAGATGTGGCTGACCAACGGCGGTAGTTCCACCCTGGTGGCCGCGCTGGTGCGCACCGACGAGGGTGCCGACAAACCGCACCGCAACTTGACAGCCTTTCTGGTCGAAAAGCCCACCGGCTTCGGTGAAGTGGTTCCCGGGCTGACCATCCCGGGCAAGCTCGACAAGCTCGGCTACAAGGGGATCGACACCACTGAGCTGATCTTCGACGGGTACCGGGCGAGTGCCGACGACGTTCTCGGCGGCGTTACCGGTCAGGGCTTCTTCCAGATGATGGACGGCGTCGAGGTCGGTCGCGTGAACGTGTCCGCGCGGGCCTGCGGTGTGGGTATCCGCGCCTTCGAGCTCGCGGTGCGCTACGCCCAGCAGCGGGAGACGTTCGGCAAGCCGATCGCCGAGCACCAGGCGGTGGCGTTCCAATTGGCAGAGATGGCAACGAAAGTCGAGGCGGCCCATCTGATGATGGTCAACGCCGCCCGGCTCAAGGACTCCGGCGAGCGCAACGACGTGGCCGCGGGCATGGCCAAGTACATGGCGAGTGAGTTCTGCTCGGAGGTCACCCAGCAGAGCTTCCGGATTCACGGCGGGTACGGCTACTCCAAGGAGTACGAGATCGAGCGGCTGATGCGTGATGCACCGTTCCTGCTGATCGGTGAGGGCACCAGCGAGATCCAGAAGAACATCATCAGCAAGCGACTGCTGTCCGACTATCGGGTCTGAGCCGTGTCCATACCCGATTTCGCTTCTCGGCCACAGCTGGCCGAGGACGTGGCGCGGCTGATCCGTCGGCGGATCTTCGACGGGACCTATCCGGCGGGGAACTACATCCGGCTCGAGCAACTGGCGGCCGAGCTGGGGATCAGTGTGACGCCGGTGCGCGAAGCGTTGTTCGGCCTGCGCACCGAAGGGCTGCTGACCCAGCAGCCCCGGCGCGGGTTCTTGGTGCTACCGGTCACCCGGCGAGACATCGACGACGTGGCCGGGGTGCAGGCCCACATCGGCGGCCAGCTGGCATCGCGGGCCGCCGGCCAGATCACCGACGGTCAGCTCGTCGACCTCGACCGGATCCAGCGGGAGCTGGAGGTCGCCTATTCGCAGAACGATCACGAGGCGGCCGTGCGGCTCAACCACGCGTTCCACCGCGGGGTCAACCGGGCGGCCGAATCGCCCAAGCTAGCCCAGCTGATGTCCCAGATCACCAGGTACGCACTGGAATCGGTGTATCCGACCGTGGAGGGCTGGCCCGAGCAGTCCACCCATGACCACCGCCGGATCCTGGCCGCGCTCAAGGCGCGCGACGGGGATGCGGCCCGTGACGCCATGGCCGAACACCTGTGTGCCGCGTCCAAGCCGCTGACCGAGCACCTCGACCGGCTGGGCGTGCTGGAGTAGCAAATTGATCCGCGAGCAGACGCAAACTCGCACATTTCGGTGCAAAAATGTGCGAGTTTGCGTCTGCTCGCCGAGAGAAGGGTGGGCGCATGGCAGGGGTTCTCGACGGGATACGGGTGCTCGACTACGGCCGCTTCATCGCCGCACCGTGGTGCAGCGCGATCCTGGCCGACATGGGCGCGGATGTGCTGCGGGTGGAGAAACGTGAAGGCGGGGAAGACCGTTGGGTGCAGGCCGTCACCGAGGGCGGCGAGGGTGGCACCTTCCTGCAGTGCAACCGCAACAAGCGGTCGTTGACGCTCGACTCCACCACGGCCGAGGGCGCCGAGATCACCCGACGTCTGGTGGCGCAGGCCGACATCGTGATCGCCAACATGCCGGCGGCCGGGATGCGGGCCAGCGGACTCGATTACGAGACCCTCAAAGCGGTCAAACCCGACATCATCCTGGCCAGCGCCACCGCATACGGCGAGGGCGGCCCGTACAGCGACAAGATCGGTTTCGACGGGGCCGGGCAGGTGATGTCGGGTGCGGTCTACCGGCAGGGCCTACCTGACCTGCCGATCCGAACGGTGGTGCCCTACGCGGATTTCGGGACCGCGCTGACGTTGGCGATCGGCGTCATGATGGCGCTGTATCACCGTGACAAGACGGGCGAGGGACAGCACGTCGAGGGCGCCCTACTACCGACCGCGCTGATGCTGTCGAACGCGTTCTTGATCGAGCGCGAACTGCTGCAGGTCGACAAGCCCAGAATGGGCAACAAGGGTGCGTCGGTCGCGCCGTGCGACCTGTATCGCACCGCTGACGATCAATGGGTTCTGCTGCAGGTCGCCGGACAGCCCATGTTCAAACGCTGGTGCCGACTCGTGGGCCGCGAGGAACTGTTCGACGATCCACGATTCGCCAACGACGACATCCGCTGGGCCAACGGCGACATCCTCAACGACATCATGTCCGACTGGTGCGCCGACAAGACCAAGGCGCAGGTGCTGGAGCTGCTTGAGAAGGCGAAAATGCCTGCTGCCCCGTTGCATTCCACCCAGGATGTCCTCGATGACCCGCATGTGCAGGCCATGGGCTACCTCCAACGGATGCCATTCCCCGGGGCCTCCCGGGACGTGCCGATCATCGAAACACCGTTCCGGATGTCGGCGACGCCCGGCACGATCCGACGGCGCGCCCCGCTGCTGGGCGAGCACACCGACGAGGTACTGGTCGAGATCGGCTACGACGCAACGCAGATCGCGCAGCTCCGGGCGAACGCGATCGTCTAGCGCAGCAGTTCGCGCGACTCCGGGCTTCCGTTCAGTGCCCGGGTGGTGCGGCGCTCGATCTGCCACCGGCCGTCGATGCGACGCAGCGTGAAGTGGTTGGCGCCGGCGCGTGCGACGATCCACTTTCCGTCGCGGTGCACCACGAGCAGCGATTCGCACACCGCCTCCGCGGTATTGCCGTCGACGGTGACCCGAGCCGGACCGAGAAAGTGACAGGCACCGCGCGAGATGAGCGTTTGATGCGCATCCGAGTTCACCATGGCGGCCACGTCGGCGCGGCTGCACATCTGCCAGCCTTCGACGTCGTAGCCGCCGTCCTTGCTCCATAACGCCGCGACGTCATCGGCGGCACCGGCGTCGACGAGGGGACCGTAGGAGGCGATCAGCTGCGTCACCTCGACCTGGTCGGTCAGCTCCTGCAGTCGCCGCTCCAGGTCGTGCAGCCGGGATTCGAAGGGATCAGTCATAGGTGGTGCCGATGGTGTGCAAGGCTTCGAGCTGATCGCAGAAATGCTCGGCGCTGCGGGCCTGCAGTGTGCAGTTGGCGATCGTGGCCCCGACGTCGCGCAACCGGCTCAGCCGAGCGTGGGTGCTGCTCGGATCGCCTTGCGGGTCCAGCGGCACCCCCGGGGACAGCACGACATCGAAATTTGCCGGCGGGCGCCGCTGCGCGAGGAAGTCGGCGATCGTATCCGGCGGCAATCCGAAAGGCATCCAGCCGTTGCCCAACTCGACGGCTCGGCGCAGCGAGCGCTTGGTGCGTCCGCCCACCCAGATCGTGAGATCGGTGCTGGTGGCATGTGGTTCGATGGCGAACCCGTCGACCACCGGCTGTCCCCACGCGGCACGCAGCCTGGCGATGTCGCGGTCAGCGGCGGCCCCACGCCCTTCCCATGGGGCACCGAGCAACTCGAACTCCTCGGTGAGCGATCCGACCCCGACGCCGAGGACGACTCGCCCGCCGCTGAGCCGGTCGAGAGTCCCGTAGCTCTTGGCCAGCGCGACCGGGTGGTGGTACGGAAGCACCACAACGGCGGTGACCAGTCGGATCCGTCGAGTCCTGGCGGCCAGGAATGACAGCGTGGCCAGCGGGTCCCAGTACACCGCCCCGCGCACCGGTGCCGCTGAGGCGGGGATGCCGGTGTGCTCTGCATAGGTGATGTGGTGAAACCCCAGGGCTTCTGCTTTCTCGGCGATCAACGACAACTCGTCGGGGCCGGCGGTCGTTTCCCACGGGGAGAACTCACCGGGGTGTTGCATTACGACGGGGGTGGAGAGTCCGAGCTTCACTGTGCGGACCCCTCTTTTGATCCCATCAGCTGCCGCATCATCTTGTCGGTACGCAGGATGGTGGCGGCGCGGTCCGGATCATTGTGGGCATGAGCGACTTTCGCGTGTTGCGACACGACGTGCACGGGGCCCTGGCCGAGCGCGGCGAGACCTTCGCCGGCGACGTCGTCAGGCTCGGACACCACCATGCCTGGAACGTCGAAGTTGAGTCCGACCCGGTCCATCGCCGGGGTGCGGGTCACCCCCAGGACGAGCTCGAGCACGTCGACGTTGTCGTCCCGCAACTCCAGCCAGAGGCTCTCGGCGAAGATCCTGCCGAAGGCCTTGACGCCGCCATAGACCGTGTGCCGGTTCGAGCCGAGGTATCCGGCCATCGATCCGACGAGCAGGATGCCCCCGCGGCGACGGCTGCGCATCGCCGCCCCGAAATGGTGGACCAGGGCCAGCGGGGTGGTGATGTTCAAGTCGATGACCTGCTGAAACGCGGCGAGGTCACCGTCGAGAAACCGTGCGCTGTGGGTGTTCGCGCCGGCATTGTGGACCAGCAGGCCCACCTCGACGTCCCCAACTGCTTCTGCCACAGCGCCGGCCGAGGACGGCTCCGCGAGATCAGTGCTCAGGGTACGGACCTCGACCCCGCGGGCGCGGCAGAGTTCGGCGCACTCTGCCAGCGGCCCGGGCTTGCGGGCGACCAGAAGCAGATTCACTCCCGCCGCGGCGAGTCGTAGCGCGAAGGATCTACCGACCCCTTCCGAGCCGCCGGTGATGACGGCCCACGGGCCGTACTTCTGCGCATCGAACGCCGTCGCGTCGAGTTGGGAGTCTTCTTCGATCACCAGTCTGTTGTAGCATCACTGCGTATTGATTTCTAGAAGCAATTCTAGTTTTGCGAGGAGTTCGTCCGGATGGCGCGCATCGGAACACCCCGGAAACCCGGGCAGGCGTCGACGCCCCGCCAGCAGGCGCGCATCGCCGCGATTCTTCGGGCCGCCGACCGGTTGGGGGCGGTGCACGGGCTCGAGCGAGTGCAGATGTCCGACATCGCCGCCGAGGCCGGCGTCGCTCTCGGCACGCTCTATCGCTATTACCCGACCAAGCATCACCTCTATGCCGCATCGCTCAATGCATCCATTCGGTCGATGCCGGAATCGGGTGGTATTCCAGACGATCCGGTGGCAGCGGTATGCGACTTCCTGGGGGACGCCGCCGAGCGGTTGCTGGCACAGCCGTCGTTGGCCAGGGCAATGCTGGTTTCCATCAACGCTATTCGGTCCTCTGCCGATGCGCCTGCCGATCTGTCCATGCGGGAACGGATCCTGGCCGAGGCAGGGATTGCCGAACCCACTGCCGAGGATCATCGACTGACCAGGATGGTCGAGCAGTGCATGTACGGCATCCTGACCTGGGCCACTGCAGGGCAACTCGACACGGACAACGCGGTCGCCGATGTGCGGTACGCGTGCCGACTGCTGCTGGCCCCGTGGGACCAGCGGTGGCGGCGTTAGTGCGGAGCCGCGATTCAGGTCCGTGCCCGGATCATCGCGAAACTGACCGTGGCGATGACAGCCAGGTCATCATCGGGCATTGCGCGGATCTCGACTTGCACCACCATGGATCGTTTGCCGGCGTGGACAATTCGTGCCACCGCTCGGGCGGCGCCGTCGGTGACCGGTCGTAGGTAGCGCAGGCTGAGGTCCGACGTCACGACACTGTGACCCGGCGGCAGTCGCCGCATTGCCAGCTTCCCGCCGCGGTGTCGACGAGGGAGGCCAGCAGACCGCCCTGTAATCCGCCGTTGGTGTTGATCACGTGCGGGGCCACCGGGAGCTCGACCACCGCCTCATCGTCCGCGCCCGCGGCATCGCGGTATCCGATCAGCTGAAAAAGTTCGAAGATGTCAGCGGTCATCGGTCAGCCTCGGTGTAGCGGATGACACCGCGGATGTTGCGCCCCTCCAACATGTCGCGGTAGGCCTCGTTGATTTGATCGAGGCGGTACTCGCGGGTCACCATGTCGTCGAGGTTCAACTTGCCCAATTGATAGAGGGCGAGCAGTTCAGGAATGTCGAACTGGGGGTTGCCGCCGCCAAACAGGCTGCCTTGCAGTCTCTTCTGTAGCAGGGTCAGGCCGGCCAGGTTCAATGTGGTGTCGGAATCGACCACATTGCCCATCGCCGTGAGCACACACGTACCACCTTTGGCGGTGAGCCGCATCCACGACTCCACATCTCGCCCCTCGGTACGGCCAACGGTCACAATGACCTTGTGGCACATGCGGCCGCCGGTCGCTTCGGCCACTCCGGTCAAGGCAGCCGCTACGTCCGGGTAGCACTCGCGCGCACCGAACTTGAGTGCCTGGTCCCGCTTCCATTCGACCGGGTCGACGGCGAATATGCGGCGGGCGCCGGCGATCGCCGAACCCTGCAGGGCCGCGACACCGACACCGCCGATGCCGATAACCGCTACGTCCTCGCCCGGCCGGACGTCCGCGCTGCGTACTGCCGAACCGTACCCGGTGGTCACCCCACACCCCACCAAACAGGCCACCTCGAAGGGGATTGCCGGGTCGATCTTCACCACGGACGTCCGATGCACGACGACGTATGGAGCGAAGGTGCCGAGCAGTGACATGGGAATCACGTTCTTCCCATTGGTCTGTATGCGGAATGACCCGTCGGAGACCGAAGCGCCCGCGAGTAGTCCCATCCCGAGGTCGCACAGATTGCGCAGGCCAACCTGGCAAGCCGGGCAGGTTCCGCAGGAAGGGATGAAGGACATCACCACGTGGTCGCCGACCGCTAGACCCTCGGTTTCGGGCCCCACCTCCACGATCACTCCGGCACCTTCATGCCCACCCAGGATCGGAAAGTCGGCCATCGGGATGTCTCCGGTCATCAAGTGATGGTCGGAGTGGCACAGCCCCGCGGTTTCCAAAGCCACCTTGACTTCGCCTGTGCGGGGGTCGCCGATCTCGATCTCCTCGATCGACCACGGTTGACCGAAGTCCCATACAAGGGCACCTTTGGTTTTCATCGTCGGTTACCTTCCCTCAACATGGCGCGTAGTGCGGCATTGTCGATCTTTCCCGTGGCTCCGCGCGGCACGGCATCTTCGTCGTCCAGCAGCAGCCACAGCGTGGGCACCTTGAACGGACTCAGTACGTCCCGTGCGGCGGTGCGTAGCGAATCGGCCGCGAGACTGTCGCCGACGAGTACTGCCCCGACCTGATTGGTCTGACCATCGGGAACATTCACGACATGAGCGGCGCGGACTCCGGGAAGAGACCGAAGCGCCCGCTGTACTTCACTGGGATACACCGTGGCACCACTGACTTTGAACATGTCATCGGAGCGGCCGCGGTAGAACAGGAACCCGTCGCCATCGAGGTAGCCCAGATCTCCGGTGGGGTAGTAACCGTCGGGCGTGAAGACTTCCTCGCGGCTGCGGCGGCAGATTCCACGCATGACATGCCGCCCGCGGATCTGGATCTCGCCGGTGACGCCCGCGGGTTGTGTTGTGCCGGTCGCGATGTCGGCGATGCGAATGTCCATTCCCGGGAACGGTTTACCGCAGCTGCCCCACGCGGAGCGGGGCATGTCGGCATCTGCCGGGTAACCACAGTACGGCCCGAACGATTCGGTCATCCCGAACAGCGACGCCCGCGCGCCGGGCTCAGCACGCAGGTGCACCGGGAGCAGGGCCTCCAGGCTGCCCGGCCGCAGCGTCGAGAGGTCGGCGCTCGCGGGATGACGAGCGAGAGATTCGGCCTGCCCGGGCCATCCGCGGAACAACGTAACCTGTTCACGCCGAAGGAGTTCCAAGGTGGATTCGGGGTGGGGAACAGGCTCGGTCACCAGGGTGGCCCCGGCCACCAGCGCCGACAGGATGCCTGCACCGAAACCGCCCACCCAGAAGAACGGCATCGGCAGGTAAAGGCGTGTCTCGGCGGTGATGCACCGCGCACCGAGCCCGGAACGGACCGCAGCCAAGGCGTTTGCATGGGAGTGGACGACGCCTTTCGGTGCGCCACTGCTGCCCGAGGTGAACATGACGACGAGTGGGTCGCTGGGCCGTACCGGTGGCAACGGTGCGGTGCCGGTGAAAGCGAGGACGTCCTCGGGAGTCCACGTGTGGCGCAGCGACGGCACCGGACCGTGTGGGTAACGGCGGCCGCGGAACTGTTCGATGGCGATCAGGTACTGCACGGAGGCGGTCCGCAACTGGGCCGTGAGTTCCTGGCTGGTCAGTAGTGTGCTCAACGGGACGATGATCGCCCCGATTCTGGTGATTGCCATGGCAATCCGTACCCAGTCCGTCGAGTTGGGCATGATCAGACCGACCCGGGACCCCTTGGCGACCCCGGCCGTCATCAGCCCGGCCGCCAGCTTCCGAGTGCTGGTGTCGAGCTCGGCGTAACTGATGCGGGTGTCCGGATCGATCACCATGGGTTTGGTGGACGGCGCATGGTGACGCAGCAGCGCATCGACGGTGTCCGGCATCGAGTCAGGCAGAGAGTCAGGCATCGAACAGCCCCGCCAACGCCGGCATATCGACCTTGCCACTGGAAAGCGTCGGCAGCTCGGCGGGTGGGCAGACTGCGAATTCCCGCGGAATTTTGTACGCCGACAACATGTCGCGCAGCGCCCTACGCATCGCGTCGAAGTCAACCGGCGTGTCGGTGACGATCACGGCGGCGACGGTCTGACCGCGCACGGCGTCGGGAAGGCCGAGCACGTGCGCGGTGAACCCCAATGTCGCGAAGGCTTTTTCCACCTCTCCAGGTGTCACATTGGCACCCGCCGTCTTGATCATCGAGCCCGCGCGACCGAGGAAGTAGAAGTATCCGTCCCGGTCCACGCGCACGAGGTCTCCGGTGTGGAACCAGCCGTCGGGGTCGAAACAGTCCTCTCTGCTGCGTCCGTGGTAGCCCTGCATCATGTGCGGGCCGCGGATACATAGTTCGCCCGTCTCGAGCAGCTTGGTCTCGAACCCGGGCGCCGGCCTGCCGTAGCTGCCGCGTCGGCGCTCGGGTTGATCGGTCTCGTCGCCGTCGAGCAGCACGACGCTGCCGGACTCCGTCATGCCGAGCATGTTGTGGCGTAGCTCGGGATCCCGCGGACGGACGTCGGGCGCCATGATCGGATAGAGGTTGCCGCGGCGGGCCGTGAACTGCCGGCCGGCGTAGCTCGGGTGGTGCGTGAGATGTGCGATCCCGGCGACGAAACCATTGGTGACAGTGGGTCTCTCGGCCTCGATGAGGTCAAGGGTGAGCGCCGGGTCGGTGGCGTTCGAACAGATCAGGGTGGCACCGGCGGACATGGTGGCCAGCAGACCGAACGCGAAACCTCCGATCCAGAAGAACGGTGAATTGCAGAAGAGCCGATCAGAGCTCGTCAGCCCACGGATCGTGTTGAGGTTGCGTTGATGGCCGATCAGCGATGCGTGAGTATGCACGGCCCCTTTCGGCGGCCCGGTCGAGCCTGAGGTGTAGACAATGGCCAGCGGGTCGCAGCCGTCGACGTCGTCTTCGAATTCGGCCAGTGCCGGAACATCGGCGTGGGGCATCTCGAACAACACGTGTCGCAGGCACGGGCCGTCGATACCGGAAAGCCGTTGCGCATAGTCGTGATTGCGGTAGGAGCGTGCCGACAGCAGGATCGCGGTATCGCTGTCGCGCAGTTGGGTCTCCAGCTCGGCTGCGGTGAGAAACGTGGAGTACGGCACCACGACGGCGCCGATTCGCGCCGCGGCCAGCATGGCCACCACGAAGTCGACCCCGTTGGGATAGAGCAGCCCGATATGTGTGCCCTTGCCGGCCCCCAGCTGGATCAGGCCTCGAGCCGCCGAGGCAGAACGGCTCTCGGCTTCTGCGTAGCTGATCCGGCTGTTGTCGCAGATCAGCAGGGGATGAGCACCCCGGCCGCGCAGTCCGGCGAGCATAGCGGCCAGCGTGTCAGCCACCGGTGGCGAAGTGCTCGCGGACGGCACCCAGGTCAGCCTTGCCCGACGGCGTACGCGGGATGGTGTCGACAATCGCGATCCTGGTGGGGATCTCGTACCGCGCCAGCCGTCCCTGCAGATAATCGGTGAGTTCTGCCGAGGGGGCAGGCGTGCGCAGTTCCACCATGGCCACCGGCGTCTCACCGAGGCGCTCGTCGGGAATGCCGATCACCGCGGCGCCGCGCACGGCGGGGTGGCTCTCCAGGGCGGTGCGCACGTCGTCGGGCATCACTTTGAATCCACCGCGGATGATGGCCTGGTCGGCGCGGCCGAGTATCCAGACGAATCCGTCGGCATCGATGCGGGCCAGGTCGGTGGTTCGTATCCAGTCCGCGTCGGCGTCGAATTGCGCCGGTTTGACCTCCAACAGCCCCTTCTCGTCGGACCCCAGCGGGGTGCCGTCCTCGTCGACGACGCGCAGCCGGGCCCCCGGTTTGGCGCGGCCGACACTGCCCCGCTTGTCCTTCCAGTGTTTCTGGTGGTCGGCCAGCGTCCAGCTCGCCACCCCGCCACCGAACTCGGTCGCGGCGTACGAGGTCAGCACCGGGATGCCGAACTTCTCGGTGAACGCATCGGCATCGTCGGCCGACAGCGGGGCGGTGCCGGAGGTGACCGCGCGGATGCCGGCGAGGTCGTCGCGGGTGAGGTCGGAGTGCAGCACCATGCGCAGTGCGGCCGGCACCAGTGACACCGCTCGCGGCTGGTGCTCGCGCACGGCGTCGGCCCAGCGTTGGAGCTCGAACTTGGGCAGCAGCACGAATGGCCGTGCCTCGGCGATGCACAACAAGACCCGGAACACGCCGCCGACGTGGACCAAAGGCGAGTTGACGATGGCCACCCCGCGTCGCAGTTCGGTTGGTGCCGGGGAGTTTTCGGGATCGCGGCCGATGACGCTGCGGGCGAGCATGTCGTACGTCAGGTCCACGCGTTTGGGAGGGCCGGTGGTGCCGCTGGTCAACATCCACACCGCCACCCCCGGGCGCCCGGCGTCGTGCGCCGGATCCGGGGCGACAACCACCTCTGGCGCGGTGTCGAGATCGCGGATCGTCACGGTCGTCGTCGTGGGGGAGGGTGAGGCCAGCGCGGCCATGTCCTCGGCCAGGCCGACGAGTACCGGCAGGTCGAGTGTCTCGATGTCGGCCCGGGTGCGCTGGTCGCCGCGGGAGGGATTGATCACCACGACGGTGCCGCCGGCCGCCAGCACCCCGAGTAGCGCTGCCACGTGGGCGGGTTGGTTGCGCAGGAGGATGCCGACGCGGGTGCCGGCTGTCGATGCACCGATGCGCCGCGCGAGCGTCGCGACCTGTCCCCAGGTGAACCACTGGCCGTCGTACTGGATGGCCGGTGCGGCCGGGTCGAGTTCGAGTACGTCGTCGATGCGCCGTGAAAGCGGGTGGGGCATCAGCGGATCCGGGGCTGTGTCTTGGGCAGGGGACGCTCGCACAACTCGGCCTTGGCGATCGGATTGCCCAGTCGCGTATAGATGAGGCCCTGGTCCATCGCGGCACGGTACGGCTTGTCCAGGGACTCCCAGATGGCCTTCACCGTGCCCTGGGTGGCAGTCGGCGGTTTCGCCGCGATCGTGGCGGCGATCTCGTGTGCGCGGTCCCACAGCTGATCTCTGGCCACCACCTCGGTGACCAGTCCGATGCGCAGTGCTGTCTCGGCGCTTACCCGTTCGTCGTTGCCCATCAACGCCATCCGCAACGTATCGCCGAGACCGACCCGGCGCATCAGGCCGATCGGCTCCAGCGCCGAGACCAGTCCGGCGCTGACATGGGAATCGAAGAAGGTGGCCTCCTGGGAGCAGATCACGATGTCGGCCTCGTTGACGAAGTACAGCGCCCCGGCGGTGCACATGCCCTGCACCGCGCAGACCACCGGCTTCCACATCTTCTGCCACTTGGGGCTGAGCAGTTCACCGGGATCCTCGTGGTTCCAGACGATCTCGGGCTGTCCGTAGCTTGATTTCACGTCCAGCCCGGCGCTGAAAGCCCGGTCGCCGGCAGCCCGTAGCACCACCGCGTTGATGCCTTCGTCGTCCTTGATTGCATGCCACGCGTCGCGCATCTCGTGGCACATGGCGCGGTTGAACGAGTTGAGAGCCTCGGGGCGGTTCAGCGTGAGCGTGGCCACCCGGGTTTCGTGGTCGAAGTCGAGGAGCAGTGTCTCCATTGCCTGTTACCGTGCCTGCCAGTTGGGCTTGCGCTTCTCGACGAAGGCCCGCGGTCCTTCGAGCGCGTCTTCGGTGCGGACCACCCGCTCGCGGAACGTCTCGGCCAGGATCTCTCCTTCGTGCAGCGGCAGATCCAGGGTCTTGTGAATGGCCAGTCGGGTTCCTCGGACCGCCAGTGGGGCATTGAGACACACGGTGTCGGCGATCTCGTGGGCACGTTCCAGCAGTTTGTCGTGCTCGACGATCTCGGTGATCAACCCGAGTTCGTACGCACGCTCGACGGTCACGCGCTCGTGCTTGCCCATCAGTGCCATCCGCAGCGCCACCGATCGGGGGAGGGCACGGGCCAGGCGCACCATTTCGCGGGCGGCGACCAGACCGATGCTGACGTGCGGGTCGAAGAACGTCGCCTTGTCCGAGGCGATCACGATGTCGCCGGTGGTGACCCAGTCCAGTCCGGCGCCGCAGCAGATTCCGTTGATGGCCACCACGACAGGCTTGGCCATGGTGCGAAACGGCGGAGTTCCCTCCTGCGGCGCCTCCCACTGTTCGTACGTGGACAGGTAGGGGCGTTCGTTGACGACCTTTCCGTCGCCGGGGATCTCCTTGACGTCGGCGCCGGTGCAGAAGGCCCGACCGGTCGCGGTGACGATCATCAGCCAGACGTCGTCGTCGTTCTCGGCTTCGGTGTAGGCGGCCCGCAGTTCGGTGATCATGTGCGGGGACAACGCATTGAGCGCGTCGGGCCGATTCAGGGTGATGGTGGCCTTGTGGCCGTCCACCTCGTATTTGATGGTCTCGTAATCTGTCATCGATTCCTCTTATCGCCCGGTGAAGTCGGGATCGCGGTGTTCCCGGAACGCAGCCAGGCCTTCTTTGAAATCGCCTGTACGGCAGGAGAGTTCCAGGTTGGACAATTCTTGGTTCATGGACTGGGTCAGGGTGGCGTGCTGGCCGTAGGCAATGGCCTGTTTGGCCAGTCCGATCGCGACGGTCGGCCCGGCCGCCAGGCGTGCCAATAGCGAATCGACCGCCGTATCCAACTCGTCGGCGGGCACCGCGCTGTGGATCAGTCCCCAGTCGGCCGCCTGTGATCCGTTGACCTTCTCACCGAGCAGCAGCATGCGCTTGGCCCGGGCCACCCCCGCCAGTCGTGGCAGCAGCCAGGTCGCCCCCGAGTCGGGGGTGAATCCCCGGTTCATGAACGGTTCCCAGAACGTCGCCCCGTCCTCGGCGATGGTGAAGTCGGCGGCGAGGGCCAGGTTGCAGCCCAGGCCGACCGCCCAGCCCCGCACTGCGCATACCACCGGTAGCTGGATGGTGGACACCAGCTCGATGATCCGGTGCGCGGTGTGCGGGATCCGCCGGACCAGGTCACCGGTACGGGGCCGTTGTCCGGTGCTGTTGGTGGCGACCCAGTCGGCTCCGGCGCAGAAGTTTTCCGCCGCGCCGGTGATGGCGACGGCGCGCAGTGAATCGTCGTGTGCGGCTGCCGACAGGGTCGCGACCAGATCGTCGATCATCTGATGGCTCAACGAGTTACGCCGCGCCGGACGGTCGAGCGTGATGCGCAGGGTGGCGTCCGCACGGGACGTGGTCACCGAACCGTCAGTCACCTGGAAACCAGCCTTTCCGAATCCATACAGTTGCCCATACAGTAGGCGATGCGGTTACTATCTTGTACAAGTTAGCAAGGAAAGGTCGTTGATGGAAGGACGCGTACGGCGCATCCGGCAGCCTCGGGTTGCCGAGATCGTGGCGTCCAAACTGCGCGACGACATCCTGTCCGGCCGCCTGCGTGAGGGTGACATCCTTCCCACCCAGGAGAGCCTGTTCCAGGAGTTCGGGGTCAGCCCGCCCGCGTTGCGTGAGGCGATCCATCTGCTGGAGACGGACGGGTTGATCTCGGTGCGCCGCGGAAACGTCGGCGGTGCCGTGGTGCAGATGCCCTCGGCTGACCGCACCGCCCACATGATCGGCATGGTGCTGCAGACCCGCGCTGCCACGCCCGCCGATGTGAGTGAGGCGCTGCTGCGTCTCGAACCGATCTGTGCGGGCATGTGTGCGGACCGAGAGGACCGTGCCACCGAGGTGGTGCCTTACCTGCAGGCCGAGATCGACCTTCAGGCAGCACAGTTCGAGGACACCTCGCAGTACGTGCCGAACGCCCGGAGGTTCCACGAAGCCCTGGTGTCCCGATGCGGCAACGAGCCGATGATCCTGCTCATCGGCTCGCTGGAGTTGATCTGGTCGACGCACGAATCGTCGGTGTGGACCGGGGAAGACGGCGCCGGCATGTCCGAGAAGACCATGGGGGCCGCGTTGCGCGATCACCAGCGGTTGTTGGATGCGATCGCCGACGGCAATTCGGCGCGGGCCACCAAGCTCGCGGCCGACCATCTCACCGCCGCCCGGCGCACCACGCTGGCCGCCGGTAACGACAAAACCATTGAAGCGAGGTTGATTTCGCATGACAGATGACCGGGTGCTGTTCGAGGTCGATGCGGACCACCGCATCGCCACCATCACGCTGAACAATCCCAGGCAGCGCAACTCCTACGACGCGGCGATGCGCGACGAGGTGGCCCGTTACCTCGACATCGTGGCGGACGACGACGATCTGACCGTGGTGCTGCTGCGCGGCGCGGAGGGTGTGTTCAGCACCGGCGCGGACATGAACAACGCCTACGGCTGGTATGGCGATGAGCGCTCGCGCGAAGAGCAGAGGGCTGGAGCTGAAGGTCCTTCCACGCCCAAGAAGTCCCGTCCGAGCCAGCGGCGCCGACTCACGGTGGACCGCAAGTCGTTTGGCTTCTACCACAACTTCATGGGCTTCCCGAAGGTCACGGTGGGCGAGATCAGCGGCTACGCGCTCGGCGGGGGGTTCGAGATGGCGTTGATGACCGACATCTCGGTGATCGCCCGTGACACCAAGATCGGGATGCCCGCGACGCGGTTCCTCGGCCCCGCCCTCGGCAGCCTGCACATGTTCTTTCACCGCCTCGGTCCGGTGCTGGCCCGGCGGATGCTTCTCACCGGCGACATCATCGAGGCCGGCTCGATCGAGCACCTCGGTGTCTTCACCGACACCTGCGATGCCGACCAGGTGACGGCGCGGGCGCAGTACTGGGCGGCCAAGGCGGCCAAGATGCCCGCCGACGGGGTGGTGATCGCCAAGGAGGCGTTCCGCCTCGTCGAGCAGAGCCAGGCGTATCAGGGGGAGGAGGTGGCCAGCTACATCTTCCACGCCTACGGCACCAACCTGCAGTTTTCGCCCGGTGAGTTCAACTTCGTCAAGACCCGCGCGCAGCATGGCACGAAGGAAGCGTTCCGGCTGCGTGACGAGCATTTCCACGTCCCGGAACCGCAGTAGAAACCCGTCCTGATACCGTTACAGAAACACGATATAGCGTAAAGGTGGAACCATGCCAACACCCGTCATCGTGGGCGCTGCCCGCACAGCGATCGGCCGTTCCTTCAAAGGGACCCTGGTCAACACCCCGCCGGAAACCTTGATCACCACCGTCCTGCCCGAGGTCGTGCGTCGCGCCGGCATCGCCCCGGAGGCCATCGACGACCTGATCTTCGCCGAATCCAATTACGGCGGCGGCGATATCGCGCGCTACGCCGCCGACGCGCTGGGCTGGGAGTCGGTGCCCGGCCAGGCCGTCAACCGGCACTGTGCGGGGTCGCTCACCGCCATCGGTAATGCGTCGGCCCAGATCGGCTCCGGCATGGAGCGGGTCCTGGTGGCCGGCGGTGTGCAGTCGCTGTCCTCGTCGCCGCTGATGAAGTGGCGGGTGCCCGGGTTCGGGCCCGAGATCGAGTTCATCGAGCCGTGGATGACCCCGACGCACGTCGAGACCCCGGACGCACCCATGCGCGACATGTCGATCACGGTCGGCTGGAACACCGCACAGGCCGCCGGGATCACCCGCGAGGACATGGATGCCTGGGCCGCGCGGTCGCACCAGCGCGCCATCGCCGCCATCGACGCGGGCAAGTTCCTCGACGAGATCGTGCCGCTGAAGGTGAACCAACCCGACGGGTCGGTCATCGAGTTCAGCGTCGACGAGCATCCTCGCCGCGGCACCACCGCCGAGAAGCTCGCCGAACTCAAGGTCCTGCACCCGGAGATCGAAGGATTCTCCATCACCGCGGGCAACAGCAGCGGCACCAACGACGCTGCCGCTGCTGTCGCGCTGGTCGGTGACGACTATGCGGCCGCGGAGAACCTCAATGTGCTGGCCACCGTCAGGGCCTGGGGCGCGGTCGGCGTGCCCGCCAAGGACACGGGTCTCGGCGGCGTCGAGGTGATCGGCAAGGTCCTCGGCCGGGCCGGACTCAAGCCCTCGGATGTGGCGCTGTGGGAGATCAACGAGGCGTTCGCCTCGGTGCCGATCGCCGCGGTGCGCAAGTACGGGCTCGACGAGGAGCTGGTGAACTTCTCCGGCAGCGGCTGCAGCCTCGGCCATCCGATCGCCGCTTCCGGTGCCCGCATGGTCACCACGCTCGTCTACGAATTGCAGCGCCGTGGTGGCGGCATCGGCGTCGCCGCGATGTGCGCGGGTGGCGGCCAGGGCGGCGCGGTCGTCATCGAGGTTTAGATCGCTTGACCTGAGCCCGGCGGGGGCGATCCGGCGTGGTCTCCCCGTCTGGCTCAGGTTCGGCAGCGGTCTCCGGGCCGGATTCGGCCTCGGCCTTGCCCGCTGCCTGATACTCGTGCAACTCGGCACGAACAGCTTCGTCGAAGGCGCGGTCCAGGCTGGCATGCGCAAGTCGTCTGGCGGCCCTCCGCATGGTGTCCACCAGGTCGGCGGCCCAAGCGAGCTCGGCATCATTGGTGGGCAGCCAGCCCGGACCCCGCTGGCGGACAACTTCGGTATGACCGCCGCGGGTCAGCTCACGGGCGGCGGCGTCGAGCTTCTTGTCGACCGCGGTGCTGGTTTTCAGAAGTATCTCCAGCGGCATTCCGCGGGATACGAGTGAGCCGAAGTCATCGATGAGCCGTACATCGGGGACCGAGTAGATATTCGCATCGGCCGTCGGCGCGATCATTCCGTGGTTGGTCAGCCGGCGCAGCATCGATGTGTCCAGGTCGCCGAGCCGTCCTTCCAGCTCCTCGAGGGACATGGTGCGTGGCTGCGGGTGCGACCACGGTGCGGTGACCAATTCCTCGAGGTCGGACAGATCCAGCACATCGACGAGGTTCTGTCCGGGCTGCAACCCCGTCAGGAACTTCATGATGTGCTTGAGCGTGAAGCCCTCACTGAGCAACCGGGTGATCGCGCGCAGCTGGCGCAGGTGCCGATCGGTGTAGATCGCCACCCGGCCCCGACGCTGGGGCCGGGGCAGGAGCCCGTTGTCCTGGTAGACGCGAACGTTCCGGGTCGTCGTCCCCGCCTCCCGAGCGAGGTCGTCAATCCGATACTCGGTCACCCCGGAATCCTATCCGGTGGCCGCGGGGCTGCCGCTGACCTGCGCCAGGGGGCTCATGTCGTGGCCCGCCGCGGTCTCGTTGTCGCGACGCGCAGTGATCCTGTAGTCGTGCAGGTTCACCGTCTTCAGCTGATTGACGTATTGGGTGGCGAACCCCGGATACATGGTCGCGTTGAAACCGTCCTCGGTCAGATACCAGCTCTGGCAACCGGAGTTCCAGGTGGTGGAGCCCAGGCGCCGTTGGATGTCCTCGTTGTACCGGTTCTGGGCCTCGATACGGACATCCAGCGATTTCCAGTCGTGCCGCAGGAGCGTCGAGATCGCCTCGACGATGTAGTTGATCTGAGCCTCCATGTACACCAGTGCCGAACTGTGTCCAGGGCCGGAGTTCGGCCCGAAGGTGAAGTACAGGTTGGGATAACCCGATACCGCGACGCTGCGGTACGCGTAGGCGCCGCGGCTCCATTCGGCGGCCAGCTCACGGCCTTCGATGCCGGTGATCGGGAACGGGGTACCGGTCTTGCAGACATCGAACCCGGTGGCGAACACGATGCAGTCGAATTGGTGCTCGATGCCCTCGACGGTGCGAATCCCGTTGGGGGACAGCTGAGCGATGGGCCAGGTGACCAGCTTGCAGTTGTCGGCCTGCAGGGCGGGGTAGTACTCGCTGGTCATCAGGAGCCGCTTGCATCCGGCGGAGAAATCCGGCGTCAGCTGGCGCCGCAACCACGGATCCTTCACCTGCAGACGGAGATTGGCGCTGCTGACCGCCTCGACCAGCCGGGTGAACGGGGTGTCCCAGACGACGCCGAGGGCAACCGACTCGTGTCCCCAGTACCAGGCGCTTCTCATCAGGCTCTGGGTCACCGGGAGGATGCGGTAGAGGCGCTTCAGCCGGCCGCTGGTGGGAGTGTTGATCCGCGGCAGTACCCACCCGGGGGTCCGCTGAAAGACCTTGACCGTCTTCGCCGTCTTCACCAGTTCGGGCACGATCTGCACGCCGCTGGCACCGGTCCCGACGACCGCGACCCGTTTGTCGGTGAAGTCGTAGTCGTGATCCCACCGGGCGCTGTGGATCTTGTGGCCCTCGTAGGTGTCGATCCCGGGGATGTTCGGGAAGCTGGCGTTGGCCAGCGGACCGGCAGCGACGATCACACTTCGGGCCCGTACCGGTTCGCGGCCTTCGAGGGCGACGGTCCACTCGCCGGCCTCCGCGTCGTAGGAGATACCGACGACGGTGTGCCCGAACCGGATCGTCGGGGCGAGGCCGGACGACTCGACCATGCCGTTGATGTACTCCAGGATCTCGGCACTGCCGGAGTACGTGTGTGACCAGTCCGGGTTGGCAGCGAAACTGTACGAATACAGCCGGGACGGAATGTCGCACGCCGCACCGGGATAGGTATTGTCGCGCCAGGTTCCTCCGACTCGGGAATCGCGCTCGAATATCACGAAATCCTCGACGCCCTCGGCCTTGAGCCGGATGGCGGCGCCGATTCCGGCGAATCCGGCACCGATGATGGCAACGGAGATGGATGAAGAAGTCATGTCAGGGCTTCCTTCAGGCGACGGGTTCGTAGGTCAGTTCCTGCGACCAGGTGGGGGTGTTCTCGACCAACGACATCGGGATCATCCCGGTGATCTTGACCAGTGAATCGGCCAGCCAGTGGTACTTGGAGGTCCGGTCGATCACCTTGCGGCTCTGCCACGAGATGATTCGGTACATCGGCAATCGGCGGGCGAATTCGCTGCGTTCGCCGACGCTTTGGAACCTGCGCATCGCCTGGTACAGCCGGTCCTCGTTGACACCCATCTCGACGATGTTGTCGCGCATCTTGTTCAGCAGCGGGAAGTAGCTGAGCACTCCGACCAGGAATGTGGGCTTGATCCAGCCGCCCACCAGCTCGATCAGCAGCTTGCGCATATCGGCATGCCCGAGGATGTCCATCACCTCGAAGTCGACGGCCAGGTGCCGGGACTCGTCGGAGTTGATCCGCTTGAACACCTCCTGTGCCACCGGATCTTTGACCTCGTCGGTGATGAACTTGATCAATGCCCCGTCCAGCGCGACCTCGAGCATGGGGATGACGGTGCCGAGGAACGTCAGACCCATTCCGTCGGAATGCTTGTCGAGCCAGTTGATGACCAACTGGACGTTGACGTTCGGCGGTGGGATCTCGTCGTCCTCGAGCATGCCCCACCTGCGCATCAAGGCGAGTTCGGCGTTGGCGTGCTTCTGTTCCTCGGCGTGGAAATGCTCGTAGATGCTCTTGAGCGTCGGATTCGGTGCCTTCTTCGCCAGCGCGGCAAAGCCGCGGGCGCCGACGTTCTCGATCCACATCAGGTCGGTCATGAACGGCTTGAGCTTGGCGTGCAGTTCGGGTTCGATCAGCTCGGCTCCCGGCGCGTCCCAGTCGATGTCGATCAGAGCCCATTGCCGGTCTTTGATCATCTGCAGCATGTTGTCGAGATCCATCGCCATGGTGCGTCCTTTCGGTAGAGCGGGTGTCGGGAAGGGTTCAGTCTTTGGGGAGAACTCGGCCGAGCAGTCCGGCGCCCCGGACGTAGAGACCGGGGAAGTGCCGCTTCAGGTGCCAGATGACAGTGGCGTCGATCTGGGGCACCACGTACAGGCGGCCGCTGTCGTGCGCGTCCAAGGTGCGGGCTGCGACGTTCTCGGGAGACAGCCCGGTCCACCGGGCCAGTTGCTGGCTGAGGTTCATCGAGCCGGGGGTGATGCGGCCGTCCTGAAAGACGTTGGTCTTCACGAAGGTCGGGCACAGCACTGTCACCGCGACACCCGTGCCCGCGAGCTCGGCGGTCAGTGTCTCCGACAGCGACATGACGCCCGCTTTGGAGACGTTGTACGGCGCCATCGACGGTGCCGCAGCAAATCCCGCTGCCGAGGCCACGTTGATGATCCCGCCTCGGCCGGCCTCGCGCAGGATCGGCGTGAAGACCTCACACCCGTACACCACACCCCACAGGTTGATTCCGAGCGCCCAGTCCCAGTCCTCGAATCCGATGGCGCCGACGGGCTTGCCGCCGACGCCGACGCCGGCGTTGTTGATCACCAGGGTCGGTGGACCGCCGAAAACACTGGCGGCCTGCTTGGCCAACTGCTCGACTGCGCTGCGATCGGATACGTCGCAGACCACGGCGTGGCCCTTCCCGGTGCGGAGTTCCTCGATCAGTGCCACCGTCTCGTCGGCCCGGTCGGAATCGATATCGGCACAGATGACCTCGCCACCCCTCCGGGCGAGCTCAAGGGCGAACGACCGCCCGATGCCGCTACCTGCGCCGGTCACGACCGCCTTCGCTTCGGTGCAACGCCGATCGCCACGAAAAGCGTTGAGCAGCATGTCGATTCCGAACATCAGCACACCTCCATCTGGGGATTGGGTCGGTCGTCCGCGAGCACGGCGGAGAAGAACCCCGCCGCCCGCCGCAGCGCCGTCGCTGCTTCGGGCGCCAGCCGGGGCAGTGCCTGGAAAACGTGCACCATGGCGGGCCAGACCTCGAGGGTGCTCACCCCTCCGTTCCGGGTGATCTCGGTATCGAGGTAGCGCGCGTCCGCGCTGAGCATTTCGAACTCCCCGACCTGGATCAGCATGGGTGGCAGGCGATCCGCCTTCTCGAAGTCGAGGCGCAGCCGCGGCTGGTCGGGGTTCTGTGCCGCCGTGTACAGCCCGACCAACTGCCGCGCCGCCGTCGCCGACATCGCCGGATCACGGCGCACCTGTTCCTGCTGTAGCGCGAGTGCCATGGTGAGGTCGATCAGAGGGGAGAACAGCACGACTCCGGCGGGCTGGAAACCGGGTTCGTCGGCGTGCTGGAGCAGCAGGTCGCAGGTCAGGTGGCCACCCGCGGAGTCCGCGCCGATCACGACGTCCGATGCCGAATATCCCTGCGCGAGTAACCACCGATAGCCCGCTTCGACGTCGTCGGCGGCGGCCGGGAATCGGTGTTCGGGAGCCAGGCGGTAGTCGACCGAGAAAAACGGGATGCCGGTGGCCTGGGAAAGCTGTGCCACCAGCTTGCGGTGCGTGTGTGCCGAACAGATCACGTAGGCGCTGCCGTGGATGTAATAGCCGGCGCGCGTGCCGAACTTCACGCCCGGGCCGATCACCCATTCGCCGCGCAGTCCGGGCCGGCGGACAGGGATGACCCTGGTGCCGTCGGGCATCGATCCCAACGTCCCCATGATGGTGGCGATCAGTCCGCGGGAGAACCACACTCCCGGACGGTTCATCGGGATCACGCCGGTGAGGCAGCCCAACGTCCACCGGGTGGTGGCGGCCGCGACGACGGCGCGCAGGGAACGGCCACTGGGCACAGCCGGCAGGTCGGGTGAGGCAACTCCGGTCACGAGGGTTACGTCACCACAGACTGTTACATTTGTCAATGTAACAATCGGCGATGACGTCACGGGCCAGGTGAGCTGGGTGCCGGCTCACTTGGAAGCGGTGGGTACGCGAAATCGACCGGCCGCGAACGGAAATCCGGATTGGTGGCGCACGAAAGTGGCCGGAGCGCCAGGGGCGACTTCGGCTCAGGTGAAGGTTGCGCTTATTTGCGCTTGGACTTGGTCGCCGTCGGTTGTGCGATCCGTGCGGCCGCGTGGTCGAGGATGCACTCAAGGCCGTACTCGAAGTTCTTCTCGTCGGCCGCGCCGATGCGGTGTCCCTCGGTGGTGACCTGTGCGAGCAGAGGCGTGACTTCCGGGTCGATGACCATGGTCTCTTCGTAGTCGCCCGGTGCGTTGTCGTTGGCCCGGTTCTTTTCGTAGAGGCGGTGCAGCACCACCGAGCCGCGCACGTGTACGGAGACGGCCGAATAGGTGTCGAAGGCGTCCTCGACTGGCAATCCGGCCTCCACCAGGCCGGAGATCGCGGTCTCCATCTCTTGCACGCCGAGGCGTGCGGCACGCGGGCTCAGGGCGGAGCGAATGAGAATGAGATCACACAGAATCGGGTTGCCCATGAAGGCTTTTCGCATGGTCCTGGCGTGGTTGGCCAACGACTCGCGCCAGTCCTTCGCTTCGACGTAAGGAGTGGCGACCACGAACTCGCGGAGTGCGCGGTCGGTCATCGCGTTGAGCAGGTCATCCTTCTTGCGGAAGTACCAGTAGATGCTGGTGACGCCGACGCCGAGATGTTTGCCCAAGAGCGGCATGCTGAGGTTGTCGATCGACACCTGCTCGGCGAGTTCGAATGCACCCTTGATGATGTCTTCGGGATTGATGGACCCGCGTTCGCGCCGTTGACGTTTCTCAGCGGTCGGTTGCTTTGCCACTGCGGGCACCTCCATCGAAATCGATCCTGCTCAAGCCGTCCTGTGGCGCGGGTCAATCGCAGGTGAATTTACCGCCGGCCACCACCTGAACTGCGCCAATGTGCGCGTGTCGCGGGGTCTTGTCGCTGTCGAGCTTACCGGTAGCCTCTCTGTTGCTGCCGTCCACAGTGGGCGCCGCGGCGTCGCTCGGAGGTATTGGACGGGGTTCCGGCTTTTTACTGTAACCCATATAGTAGGCTTTTCCGGGTAATTGGGCCGCAAGCGAAGGGGCAGTTGGTGTCGGAAGTAGTTCTGCGGGAGCGTCGGGGTCGCACGCTCATCATCACGATCAATCGTCCGGAAGCACGCAACGCGTTCAATCTCGCGGTGGTCCAGGGCCTCGCCGATGCCATGGACGAACTCGACGACACCCCAGAACTGTCGGTGGCCGTCCTGACCGGCGCGGGCGGAAACTTCTGCGCCGGCATGGACCTCAAGGCGTTCGCATCGGGGGAACTGCCCTACGTGCCCGGTCGCGGCGCCGGCTTCACCGAGCGCCCGCCGCGCAAGCCACTGATCGCCGCGGTCGAGGGGTTCGCGCTCGCCGGTGGTACCGAGCTGGTTCTGGCGACCGACCTCGTGGTCGCCTCCAAGGTCGCCAAATTCGGTATCCCCGAGGTCAAGCGGGGTCTCGTGGCCGGTGGCGGTGGACTGCTGCGACTGCACCAGCGCATTCCGTACCAGAAAGCGATGGAACTCGCGCTCACCGGCGACAGCTTCACTGCCGAGGAAGCCGCCGCGTGGGGTTTCGTCAACAAGCTGACCGAGCCCGGTGAGGCACTCGACGGTGCCCTGGAACTCGCCGATCGAATCACCGCCAACGGCCCACTGGCCGTGGCCGTGACCAAGGAGATCATCGCGTCATCCTCGGAGTGGTCGGCCGACGAGATGTGGAAGAAGCAGGGCGAACTGCTCGGACCGGTGTTCTCCTCCAATGACGCCAAGGAGGGGGCGATCGCCTTCGCCGAGAAGCGGGCGCCCAATTGGACGGGTTCCTGAGACCGGCGGGCAGGAGCGAAGCGACCGGGGAGTAACTGGCCATGGATCTCGGTTTCGCAGGTGCGGCCACCGTTGTCGTGGGCGGTGGCCGTGGGATGGGTTTCGCAACCGCCCAGTGTCTGGCCGAGGACGGCGCGCGCATAGCGATCGTCGGTCGGTCCCAGGACGTACTCGATGCTGCCGCAACGGAGCTGGGTCGGCTGGGATCGCCGGAGGCGGTCGGGATCGTCGCCGACACCTCGGACAGCTCCCAAGTCGAGCAGGCTTTCGCCGAGGTCGGCGACCGGTGGGGTGAGCTGAACGCGTTGATCAACACGGTCGGCCCGGGTGCTGCGGGCAACTTCGAAGAGCTGACCGACGACCAGTGGCGGGACGCATTCGACACCGGTCTGATGGGCATGGTGCGCTGCGTACGGGCGGCATTGCCGTTGCTGCGCAACGCCGAATGGGCTCGCGTCGTCAATTTCTCCGCGCATTCGGTCCAGCGGCAGAGCACTCGGCTGCCGGCTTACACGGCGGCAAAGGCGGCGCTGAACAGCGTGTCCAAGAATCTGTCGCTGTTGTTGGCCAAGGACGAGATCATGGTCAACGTGGTCTCGCCGGGCAGCATCTCCTCGGAAGCGCTGCGAGGCTGGGCCGACACGGTTGGTGTCGACGGCAACGATCCGTATGCGTTGATGGCGGCCATCGATGAGCATTTCGGACATCCGGCCCACCTGCCGCGTGCTGGCCTTCCTGGTGAAATCGGTCCCGTCGCAGCCTTTTTGGCGTCCAAGCGCAACTCGTACATGACCGGGGCCAACGTCAACGTGGACGGCGGATCGGACTTTATCTAGGGGGCGGTATGGCAACGGCAGCCGAAGCGCGGGACTGGGCTCGCTCAGCCTTGCGGGGGATCGGTGACTCGCTCTACACCCCGTTCTGCGGAACCGATGGCGACGACATCGACTGGGATGCCTACCGGCACCTGGTGCGCTACTGCGTCGGCGACCTCGGTCATCAGATGCTCTGGTGTACCAGTGGTTTGGCCGAGTTCTGGGCGCTGACTCTCGCCGAGCGCAAGCGACTGCTCGAGGTGGCGATCGACGAGGGGCGCCGCGCCAACCCGGGTGTGGTCGTGCAGGCCTGCACCGCGGCCACGTCGGCCAAGGACTGTCTGGAGCTCACGCTGCACGCACAACATGCGGGCGCCGACATCGTCTACATCCAGACCCCCATGATGGAGGCGCACGCAGGGGAGGGCGTCCTTCGCTTTTTCTCCTACATCGCCGAACGCACGGATATCGCCCTGGGCATGTTCAATTCCCCGTCCTCGGGCTATGTCCTGGCACCGGACGAGAGCGCCCGGATCGCCGAGGTGATCCCGGCGGTGTGCGCCACCAAGGAGGGCGCCTTCCGGCCGGCCGCGAGCCGTCGGCTACACGAGCTGGTGCCGTACCTGGCGGTCTGGGAGTGCGACACCACGGTGTACCGGGCCGGCTGGTTGCGTGAGGGCATCGTCTGCCCGGCCCAGTTGGGTACTGCCGGATATCTCTACGAGACCCCGCAACGCCGCATCTTCACCGAGTACTGGGACCTGGTGTGCGCCGACCGGCTCATCGAGGCGATGGACTTCGGCCGGGAGTCCGGATTGGACCAGTTCGGTCTGGACATGGGTTCCTGGTTCACCTGTTATCCGGGTCGAGCCGACTATTTCACCCACTGGGCCGGCGCGTTCAAACACGCAGCTTCGGTGCTGGGGTTGCCTGTCGGCGAGTACCCGCACTCCCGTCCGCCCCAGGCATTGTTGCCGGATGCGGCGAAGGTCCAGATCGAGACCGCTTATCGCAAGCTCGGTTTGATCGATTCCTGAACCGCCTTTGTGCAGGTCGCGGCACCAACGCCGGGCTTGCGGAATGCACTACCGATAGGTATACAGTATGTATGTCTGAACGGCTGGTGTGGCATCGGGGAGGTATCGGCGGATGACGGTCGCTGACAGTGTCGGAACCGAGGCTGTTCTCTACGAGGTGACCGACGGCGGGGTTGCCGTCATCACCCTCAACCGTCCCGATCGGTTGAATTCCTGGGGCGCGGACATTTCGGCCGGCGTCTACGCGAGTTTCGATCGCGCCGAAGCCGATCCGGCGGTCCGGGTGATCGTGCTGACCGGGAGCGGCCGCGGATTCTGCGCGGGCGCCTACATGGGCGCCATGCAGGATCTCGGCGCCAGCATCAACGAAGACACCGATGTCAGCAAGATCGTCGGCGAACGCCACCCGCATTTCCTGACCGAACTGCGCAAGCCCGTCATCGCTGCCATCAACGGGGCGTGCGTCGGCATCGGGCTCACGCACGCATTGATGTGCGATGTCCGGTTCGCCGCTGCCGGAGCGAAATTCGCCACCGCATTTCCCCGTCGCGGGCTGATCGGCGAGTACGGCATCACCTGGATCCTGCCGAGGCTGGCCGGCTGGGGTGCGTCGGCGGACCTGCTGCTGAGCGGACGCACCTTCTTCGCCGAGGAGGCCGTGGCACTCGGTTTGGTGAAAGAGGTTGTGGCGCCGGAGGATCTGCTGAGCCGGGCACTCGAGTACGCCGAAGATCTGGCTCGAAACTGTTCACCGGCCTCGATGGCTGTCATCAAACGTCAGCTCTACGGCGACGCCCACGACAACGTCGTCGATGTCAGCGACCGGGCCGAGAAGCTCATGCACGAGTCCATGGTCCGCCCCGACCTCGTCGAGGGCATCACCGCATTCTTCGAAAAACGGCCCCCGAACTTCCCGTCCCTGAAAGAAGGTTGATGACATGACCGAAGCTCCAGAACGGCTTCCGTACCTCGCTGTCGACGTCGACAACCATTACTACGAGCCGACCGACGCGTTCACCCGGCACCTGCCCAAGGAGTTCAGGAGCCGCGGTGTGCAGATGGTGCAGGACGGCAAACGCACGTTGGCGGTGATGGGCGGAACGGTCAACCACTTCATCCCGAACCCGACGTTCGACCCGATCATCGAGCCGGGCTGCCTGGATCTGCTGTTCCGGGGAGAGATCCCCGAGGGCGTCGACCCTGCTTCCCTGATGAAGGTCGACCGGCTCTCCGATCATCCCGAGTATCAGAATCGCGATGCCCGGGTGAAGGTGTTGGACCGGCAGCGCCTCGAAACCGTGTTCATGCTGCCGACTTTCGCCTGCGGCGTGGAGGAGGGGCTCAAGCACGACATCGAGGCCACCATGGCCTCGGTGCACGCCTTCAACCTGTGGCTCGATGAGGACTGGGGATTTGATCGGCCTGACGGCCGCTTCGTATCGGCACCCATCATCTCGCTCGCCGATCCCGAAAAGGCGGTCGAGGAGGTCGAGTTCGTGATCAGCCGGGGCGCCAAGCTGGTGTGTGTGCGTCCGGCCCCGGTGCCGGGCGCGGTCAGGCCGCGCTCCCTCGGTGATCCGTTGCATGATCCGGTGTGGGCCCGGTTGGCCGAGGCCGGTGTCGCGGTGGTGTTCCACCTGTCGGACTCCGGCTACATGGCGGTGCCGGCGTTGTGGGGCGGCAGTGGGGTATTCAAGGGATTCGGCCGGCGTGATCCGCTCGACATGGTGATCATGGATGACCGCGCCATCCACGACACCATGGCCTCGATGATCGTGCACCAGGTGTTCACCCGGCATCCCAAGCTCAAGGTGTGCAGCATCGAGAACGGCTCCTACTTCGTCTACCGGCTGATCAAGCGGCTGAAGAAGGCGGCCAACAATGCGCCGTACCACTTCAAGGAGGATCCGGTCGAGCAGTTGCGCAACAACGTCTGGATCGCGCCGTACTACGAGGACGACGTAAAGCTGCTCGCCGCCACCATCGGGGTGGACAAGATCCTGTTCGGGTCGGACTGGCCGCACGGCGAGGGGCTGGCCGACCCGACCACCTTCACCGCGGACATCCCGCAGTTCCCGGAGTTCAGCCTCGAAGACACCCGGAAGGTGATGCGCGACAACGCACTCGAGCTCCTCGGTGACCCGACCCGGACTGCGCCCGGCGTCGCAGGCCTGGTGTCGGTCTAGCCGCCGCCATGGCCGAATGGACGATCGGCGCCGTCGTCGACGCGATTGCCGAGGCGGTACCTGACCGGGAGATGACGGTGTGCGGCACCCGCCGCACTACCTTCGCGCAGGGAGCTGACCGGACCAGTCGGCTGGCCAACTTTCTGGCCTCGCGCGGATTGGGCGCGCACCGCGAACGTGGCGACCTGAACCGCTGGGAATGCGGCCAGGACGTGGTCGCGCTCGTCATGCACAACGACCTGTATCCCGAGATGGTGATCGGCTGCCTCAAGGCGCGCACGGTCCCGGTGAACGTCAACTACTACTACTCGCCGGGCGAGGTGGCCGATCTGCTGGCGTACCTGAAGCCGCGGGCGGTGATCTACCACCGCTCGCTGGGGGCGAAGTTCGCCTCTGCACTGGGGGATGAAGCGCTGCAAGCCGAATTGCTCATCTCGGTCGACGACGGCGACGGCACCGAGCTACCTGGGTCGGTCACGTTGGAAGACGCTCTGGCGCAAGGTGATACCGACACCACGCCGCTGGGTTCCCCGGATGATCTGCTCATGGTCTGTACGGGCGGTACGACCGGGCGTCCCAAAGGGGTGATGTGGCGGCAGGGCGACATCTACGTGTCCTCGATGAACGGTGCCGACCACGAGCAGGTGAGCGAGATCCACGACAAGGTGGTCAACGCCGGCCCGCCGTGGTTCGCGGTATCGCCGTTGATGCATGCCGCCGGGATGTGGACCGCGTTCTCCGGCCTGCTGTCCGGCCAGACCGTGGTGCTGCACGACACCAAGCCACGCTTCGACCCGCGCTCCGTGCTCGAAACCGCGCAGCGGGAGAAGATCGGGCTGATGACGATGGTGGGCGACGCGTATGCCGCGCCGATCGTCGAGGAGCTGGGCCGGCGATCCTATGACCTCTCGTCGATGTTCGCGATCGGCACGGGTGGGGCGGCAACCAACCCGAAACATCAACGCGCGCTGTTGGAACATATCCCGCAGATCACCATCATCAACGGGTTCGGCTCTTCGGAGACCGGCAATATGGGATTCGGCCACACCCAACGCGAAACCCCCACCGCCGAGACCTTCCAGCTGCGGGCCGGAGGTTTGGTCCTGGCCGACGACTACTCCCGGTTCCTGGATCCCGGCGACACCGAGGTGGGCTGGGTCGCGCGTAACGGCCGAATCCCACTCGGCTACTTCAACGACGAAGCGGCGACAGTGAAGACCTTCCCCGAGGTGGCCGGCGAGCGTGTGGTCGTCTCGGGTGACCGGGCCTCGCTGGAGTCCGACGGCACCCTGCGCCTGTTGGGCCGGGATTCGTTGGTGGTCAACACCGGTGGAGAGAAGGTGTTCGTCGAGGAGATCGAGGAAGTGCTGCGCGCGCATCCGCTGGTCGTCGATGCGCTGGCGGTGGGCCGGCCCAGTGAGCGGTGGGGCGAAGAGATCGTGGCCCTGGTGGCTGTTCGCAACGCGGTCGCCGCCGATGCCCTCCGGGAGCACTGCGCCACCCAGCTGGCCCGGTTCAAACTTCCCAAGGACGTGCTGTTCGTCGAGGAGATTCGCAGACTCGGCAACGGCAAGGCCGACTATCGCTGGGCCAAGGGCCTGGCCTCGGAACAGGCGGAGATCAAGGCATGACACGCACAGAGAATCGGGTGATCGACTGTCTGGCCAACGTGCACTTCGGCGAGACGGAGAACCAGCCGACCTTCATGAAGAAAGTGCGCGACGATTATTTCAAGGGCCCGCAGTCGATGTACGACCCCATCGACCTGTCGGAGCTGCTCGACGAGATGGACACCCATGGTGTGCAGAAGGCGATCCTGATGGATTCGCTGGCCAAACCGTCGGTGACCGCGCGGAAGTTCGTCGAGGCGCATCCGGAGCGCTTCGCGCTGGCGATGGGCGGAGTCAACCTGTTGCGTCCCATCCCGTCGCTGCGTGAACTCGCAGCCGTCACAGCCGACCTTCCGGTCGCCTATACCGTTGTCGGACCCAGCTTCTGGGGAGACGGGCAGTATCCGCCGAGCGATGCCGTGTACTATCCGCTCTACACCAAATGCGCCGAGATGGAACTGCCGCTGTGCGTCAACACCGGTATTCCCGGCCCGCCGATTCCGGGCGAGGTGCAGAACCCCATCCACCTCGACCGCGTGTGCGTTCGGTTCCCGGAGTTGAAGCTGTGCATGATCCACGGCGCAGATCCGTGGTGGGACATCGCGATCCGGATGCTGATCAAATACCAGAACCTGCGGCTGATGACGTCGGCCTGGTCACCCAAGCGGTTGCCGGAGTCACTGCTGCACTTCATGCGGACCCGCGGCAAGAACAAGATCATCTTCGCCTCGGATTTCCCGGTATTGCGCATGCAGCGCGTCGTGCCCGAGGCGCTGGCGCTCGACCTGCCTGCCGATGTGCTGGACAACTACCTCTACAACAATGCCGCGGAGTTCTTCTTCGGCAGAGACGACTAGGACGCCCTCGGCGAAGCCGAGAAAGGAGCACGGATGGACCGCTACGAACTGCGCAGGCTGGATTACAGCCTGACCGAGGACCATGTCGACCTGCAGACCGCGTACCGGCAGTTCTTCAAGACGCACTCCGACATCGAGGCCGTGCGTGCCGCCGAGCCTTCGGGTTTCGACAAGAGTCTGTGGGAACGGTTGTGCGCCATGGGCGCCACCACGATGGCACTCCCGGAATCCGTCGGCGGTGACGGGGCGACCCTGGTGGACCTTACCTTGGTGGCAGAGGAACTCGGCCGCTCGCTGGCGCCCGTGCCGTGGATCGACCATGTCGTCGCGGCGCGGTTGCTGGCCCGGCTGGGCGCATGCGAGTCCGAAGAGATCGTGCAGGGCACCCAGATCGTCGGACTCGATCCGCAGCAGGTGGCGCCGACCGGTGCCCGGCTCATCCCGATTGGATCGATCGCCGACCACATCGTCGTCCGCGACGGCGACAGCATCGTGCAGCTGGGATTCTCCAGCCGCCCAGCCCGCGTCGACAACATCGGCAAACTGCCGATGGCGTGGGTGGATCCGGCAGCCGCGGACTCCCGGGTGGTGCTGGCCAGCGGTACCGACGCCGTGACGGAATATCAACGGGCGCTGGATGAATGGCGTCTTCTGACCGCGGCGGCGCTGGTGGGTCTGGTCGAGGAGACGATGACGATCGCTGCCGAGTTCGCCAAGTCTCGGTACACCCTCGGGGTGCCGATCGGGACGCTGCAAGGCATTTCGCATCCGTTGGCCAACATCGCGATCACGGTTCAGAGCGGGCGCGGACTGGCGCGTCGGGCGGCGTGGTTCCTCGACAACGAGCCGGACGAGCGGCCGGAGCTGGCTCCTTCTGCATTCGTCTTCATGGCCGAGGAGGCCGCCAAGGCCGCCACCATGGCGGTGCATGTACAGGGCGGCCTCGGGGTGTCGGCGGAGGCGGCGGCCACCGCGTACCTGGTGCGGGCGCGCGGTTGGGCGCTGGCAGGCGGTGACCCGGGTGCCACCGCGGTGCACATCGCTCAGATCGTCTCGGCTCGTGAAAGCAAGGTTTAGATATGGATTTCTCAACAGTCGAACTGTCCGCTGAGGACGAGGCGTTCCGCACCGAGGTACGTGAGTTCCTTTCGAATGTCGTGACCGAGGACGTCATCCGTCGCGACCGCGAGACCGGTGACAACTTCGACGAGGGCGTCCATCTGGCCCTCGGCGCGGCCGGGTACCTGGAGAAGGAGTTCAAGTCCGAAGCCGATGGTGGGTTCACCCGGGTGCAGTCGCGGATCTGGCAGCTGGAGAAGCGCCGGGCCGAGGTGCCGTGGGTGACCTGGGGAACGACGATCATGATCGCTCGTTCCGTCTCAAAGTTCGCCGCCCCGGAGATCCGTGACGACGTGCTGCGCGGGGTGTACGACGGCACCGTCCGGATGTGCTTGGGCTACACCGAACCCGAGGGCGGCTCCGATGTCGCGACGTGTAAGACCCGCGCGGTCCGGGACGGCGATCAGTGGGTAGTCAACGGGTCCAAGATGTTCACCACCGGCGCGCACAACTGCCAGTACGTCTTCCTGATCACAAACACCGATCCGGACGCGCCGAAACACAAGAGCCTCACCATGTTCCTGGTGCCCCTGGACTCCGACGGTATCGAGATCCAGGGCATCCGAACGATCGACGGTGACCGCACGAACATCGTCTACTACTCTGATGTTCGGGTCGACGACAAGTACCGGCTCGGTGACGTCAACGGTGGCTGGACGGTCGTGCGTGAACCACTCGACGCCGAGCATGGGGCGGTCGCGGCCGCCGACGATGGTCTGGCCGATGTCGCGATCATGATGCATCAGGCCGGATTCATGGCCGAGGCGGCAGACAACGTGGCCGCGCTGGTGGGTACTCCCGATGCCAGTGGTCACGCCGCGGTTGACGATGGATCGGTCGCATATCGACTGGGGCGCAGTGTGGCTCGTCTGGAGGCGTCACTGTCGTCGCCCAGCATTTTCGGCCGAGTCGCGTTGGCTCAGACCATGCGCGACATCGCCCCGGATCTGATGGACATCGCCGGATCAGTGGCCGCACTGCCGATCGGGGCCGACGGGGGAGCCGATGACCGCAGTGAGTACGTGTACCGGTTCGCGCCCTTGGTCGGCATCTACGGCGGCACGCTCGAGGTGTTCCGCAACATGATCGCCCAGCACGTGCTGGGCCTGGGCAAGCCGAACTACTCGGCGCCCAAGGCGAAGGCTTCCTGACTGGTCCAGCTCCAGCGCCGAAACGGCATTCCAGCAGGGCTTTACTCGCACTTTTCCTGCTGGAATACCGTTTCGGCGGAGGGGATCGGAGGGGATCAGGCCTCGGCCAACTGCTTGTTGAGCTGATCGCCCTCGATGTCCAGGTTGGGCAGGAAGCGCTCCAGCCGCTTGGGAAGCCACCAGGCCTTGTCGCCGAGCATCGACATCACGGCAGGCACGATCGCCATCCGCACCACGAACGCGTCGATCAACACCCCGAACGCCAGCGCGAAACCGATCTGCTTGATCATGGGATCGCCGTTGAACACGAACCCCGCGAACACCGACATCATGATCACTGCGGCGGCCACCACGACCCGGCTGGCCTGGGTGAACCCATGTGACACCGCGTCATCGCCGCGGTGCCCGTGCACATGGGCCTCCTTCATCGACGACACCAGGAACACCTGGTAGTCCATCGCGAGGCCATAGAGCACCCCGATCACGATGATCGGGAGCAGGCTCAGGATCGGCCCCGTCGCGCTCAAGCCGAACAGCTGTTGGAACCAACCCCATTGGAACAATGCGGTGGTGGCCCCGAACGTGGCCAGCACGCTGAGCAGGAATCCGACGGTCGCCTTGACCGGTATCGCGATCGACCGGAACACCACCAGCAGCACCAGCAGTGACAGGCCGACGACCACGCCGATGTAGAGCGGTACGGCTTCGGCGAGGCGATCGGTGGTGTCGACGCCCATCGCGGTGATACCGGTGACGCCGAGGTCGACGTTGTGCAGTTCGGCCAGCGGGCCGGCGTGCGCGCGGATGTCGCGGACCAGTTGGGCGGTGGCATCATCGGTTGGCCCGGTGTCGGGCACCACCGAAAACAGCGCGAATTCCTCGTTGTCGCTGACCTTTTGCAGACTGACCGATTCGACGCCGCTCTGTCGGCGCAGGTCGTTGTTGGTGTCCAGGAGGTCGGCGATGGTGAGCTTGCCATTGCCCGCCGCGGGTTCGGCTACTACGACCAGCGGCCCGTTGTAGCCCTCGCCGTAGTGGGTGGAGACCAGGTCATAGCTCTCGCGTTGAGGTGTGCCCTGGTTGTAGCTGGAACCGGCGGGCAGACCCATCGACATGTTGAGGGCCGGCAGCGCGAGCAGCGCGGCGATCACCACACCACCGACGGCGACGGGCACCCGGTGCCGCAGGACCGCACCGACCCAGGCAGTCGCGAAACGGTGATCGGTGCCCTTCTCGGTGGACTGCGCGCGCCGGGTCTTGTCCGAACAGATGCGCTCGCCGACCAGACCGAGCAGGGCGGGTAGCAGCGTGAGCGCTGCGATCACGGCAACGACCACGGTGGCAGCGGCGGCCAATGCCATCGGGGTGAGCAGCGAGATGCCGACCACGGTCAGCGCCACCAGCGCGATCACCACCGTCGTTCCCGCGAAAATGACTGCGCTACCGGCAGTTCCAAGCGCCCGCCCGGCCGCCTCGCCGGCACTGAGACCCTGGTCGATGATCAGCCGCCGCTGTCGGTTGACGATGAACATCGCGTAGTCGATGCCGACGGCGAGGCCGAGCATCAATGCCAGTACGGCTGTCATCGACTGCATGTTGACCAGGTGCGAGAACAGGAATGTTCCGCCGACACCCACGGCTACCGAGCTCAGCGCGGTGGCCAGGGGCAGCCCGGCGGCAACCAGTGAGCCGAGGGTGACAACCAGGACCAGGGCGGCGATGGCCAGGCCGATGACCTCACCGGCACCGACGATTTCAGGCATCTCGACCATGCTTGCCGAGGGCAGCACGTCGATCCCTGTGCCCGAGACCGCGTCGCGTGCAGCGGTCACCGTGTGCTCGACGGTGCCCGACGGCAATTCCGCGGTCTGCTTGTCGAATTGGAACTGGTACAGGGCCGCGACGCCGTCAGCAGACACCAGCACGCCGGGCACGGGTTGGCCGTTGACCATCATCGGGTGCGGGGCGTCAGGTCCGGCAACAGCCGGCACCTCGGACCGTGCGATGGCCGCCGAGGCGGTCAGGGTGGGGCTGGCCGGTCCCTTGGCCAACTCGGCCTGGGCCAGTGCGCGGGGGTCGAGCACGTGCTCGGACCGCGAAATGGAGTCGACAGCGCGCAGCACTGCGGCGCTGTTGTCGTGGTCGTCGATGCGCTGGCCCGTCGGGACGGCAAAGGCAATGAGCCCCTGTCCGCCCGAGGATTCGGGCATGCGCTGCGCCAGGTTGTCGATGACCTCCTGGGCAGGTGTGCCGTTGATGCGCATCTCGTTCGAGATCCTCGGTGGATTGGTCACGAGCAGGCCCGCCACCACAGCGATCAGGGCAAGCCAGCCGCCGATCACGAGCCATGGACGACCGAACGCAAAGCGCCCCAGCCGGTACAGATAGGTGGACATATAAGTGAGAGTAGGCTCTCAATATGGGAGTCAGCTATCGTTTGTTGCGAAGCCCATCCCCGGTGCACGAACATGACCTGCGCCACGTCCCCCGGAACGGATATGCCTGCTCGTACCAGCCGCCGTCGCACCGACGCCTATGCCAATGAGAGCCGTATCGTCGCGGCTGCTCGCGAGGTCTTCGCCGCGCGGGGTGCGGCAGCGACGTTGACGCAGATCGCCGCGCACGCGGGCGTCGGCAATGCGACGCTGTACCGCCACTTCCCGAATCGGCAGGCGCTGGCGGCGGCCGTGTACGAGGACGCATTCGCCACCGAGGTCGAGCCCGTGATCCTGGCGCTCATCGACAGTGACGCCCCACGTGAGGCCTTCATCGATGTGATCGAACGGCTTGCCGAACTGATGTATCTCCAGCGTCCGCTGCTGCCCTCGCTGGACCACCTCACCGTGCTGACTGCCAGATTGTTCAACCGAAAGCGTGACCTGCTGGAGGCGTTGGTGACGCAAGGGCAGGCCTCGGGCGATCTGCGCGCCGACCTCACGGTCGACGACGTCCCGACCTTCGTGGCCATGGTGACTGCCGCCTCGGTGGCGCTCGACCAGCCACCGCAACTACGCAGGCGTTACCTGAGTTTGATGCTCGACGCCCTCAATCCGGCAGACGCCCAGCCACTTCCGCCGTTGTCCGAGGGCAGCCGCTAACCAGACGGCACCAGGCTCGGTTGGACCGGTACCAGATCCCGGCAAACTTGCTCAGGTCGTGCTCAGTACCGGAGGCTTGACCGCACCCGGGTCGGGGTTGGCGATCGGCAGGCCCATGAACCGCCGGGCGTTGTCGCCCATGAAGTCGTAGGTGCGCCGGATGTCCATGCCCTCGGCGTACTTCCAGAAACCCTTGGGTTCGGCCAATCCTTCGGGATGCGGATAGTCCGAGCCGAAGAGCACCTTGTCCCATCCGACCGTTTCCACCACATCGGACACACAGCCCTCCCAGAACGGGCTGACCCAGATGTTGCGCCGGAACACATCATGCGGATGTTCGGGGAAGTTCTGCGGCATCTTCTTGTAGAGGTCCGCAAAATCGTGGAAGAGCGGGAAGATCCAGCTGCTGCCGTTCTCGACGCTGGCGATCCTCAGCTTCGGGAACCGGGTCAGGGTGCCGTGGCAGATCAGCGCCGTCAGCATGTCGGCGATCTCCCGGTGACCCAACACCATCCAGCGGAATGCGCTCTGCGCCATGAAATTCTGGGTGTACGGCGGCTCCCACTTGTTAACGTAATCATCGAGTGGGGGATAGCTGGCATGCAGGACGATGGGCAGGCCGGCGGCCTCGACGTCGCGCCAGAACGGATCGAACTCCGGCAGGGCGGGGGAGCGCCAGCCATGCAGGCCGTTGACCGGCCCCGGTTTGATCAACGCGACCTTGCCGTCGTGCTCGAGGATCCACTCCAGTTCCCGTTGCGCTGCATCGACTTCGGACAGGTTGATGATTGGTGTGGAGAACACCCGGTCGGCGTGGTTGAAGCCCCAGTGTTCGAAGATCCACTCGTTGAGAGCGTGGACGATGGCCAGCGTCAGCTGTGGGTCATCGGCACTGGAGTGCTCGACCAGGCTGCCCAGAGTGGGGTAGTTCAGCGCCTCGACCACGCCCTGCCGATCCAGTTCCTTGACCCGGTCTTCCGGGTTGCGGGTGGCCTCGGGCGCGTCGATGGCCTTGCCCTGCATCTCGCGCAGCGTCAGGCCTTCGGTGTTCTCGCCGGCGAAGAACTTTTCGTGCGCGCCCGGTGCGGCGACGCGCTCGAACGTCGGGTTGGGGATGAAGTCGGTGACCCGGTTGTTGATCACCACCCGGGTCTGCCTGCCGAACTGCGCGTACTGCACAGCGCGGCTGTACTTCTCGGGCAGGAACTTGGTCAGGGCGTCCCCGGTCTCGTACATGTGCTGGTCGGCATCGAAAATCGGTGCATCCCTGAACTGTTCGATGGAATGTTCAGTCACGGTTGTGGTTCCTTTTCTCCCGCGAGCAGACACAAAACTGCCCATTTCGGCCGGAAAATGTGCAGTTTTGTGTCTGCTCGGCCATGAAAGTCAGAGCGTCAGGACAGTGGCGCCGGCGGTGCCGGGTGCGCCGTAGAGCTGGGCGAAACCGACGCGCGGGTTGCCGGGCACCTGCCGGTCGCCGGCCTCGCCGCGCAGCTGGCGCACCAGTTCGTGGATCTGGCGCAGCCCGGAGGCGCCGATGGGCTCGCCGTTGGCGATCAGGCCGCCGTCGGTGTTGACCGGCAGCGATCCGCCGATCTCGGTGGCGCCGTCGGCCAGCAGCTTCTCCTGGTCGCCGTCGGCGCAGAAGCCGCATTCGGCCATGTGGATGATCTCCGCACCGGCATCGGTGTCCTGCAGTTGTACGACGTCGACGTCTTCGGGTGCCACCCCGGCCTTCTCGAACGCGGCGCGGGCGGCGTACACCGTCGGCGCCACGTCCTCCTCGACTGGCGCGCAGGTGGTATTGACCTCGTAGGCGCCGTAGCGGCGGGTCCGGACTTCGACGGCCTTGAGATAGACCGGCTTGTCGGTGTAGCGATGGGCGATGTCGGCACGGCACATGACCACCGCGGCCGCGCCTTCGTCGGGGGCGCAGAACATGTATTGCGTGAGCGGGTAGTTGAGCATCGTCGAGTTGAGGATGTCGTCCTCGCTGATCGGCTTGCGCCGGAACGCGTTCGGGTTCAGCGCCCCGTTGCGGAAGTTCTTGTTGGCCACCTTGGCCAGCGTGCGCTGGGAGATGTTGTGCTCGTGCAGGTAACGGTTGGCCTTCATGCCGAAGAACTGGGTGGTCAGATACTGGCCGTTCTCGGCGTACCAGCTGGGCATCCCGACCAGTGACGGGTCTTCGGTGAACGCGCCGCGGGGGTGCTTGTCCAGACCGACGGCGATGCCGATGTCGTAGTCCCCGAGCCGGATGCCGTCGGCGCAGGCCTTGGTGGCGCTGGCTGCCGTCGCGCACGCATTGAACACGTTGGTGAACGGAATGCCGGACAGTCCGACCATCCCGACGATGGCGTCCGGGTTGGCGACGGTCCAGCTGCCACCGGTGGCAGCGCCGACGTCCTTCCAGTCGACTCCGGCGTCGGCGACAGCGGCGAAGATGGCGTCCACACCCATCGCCATCGCGGACTTGCCCTCGAAGCGGCCGAACGGGTGAATGCCGACGCCGATGATGGCTACATCGTTGGTCATGTTGTTGCCTCTCTACACCGGCTGGAAGGCGAAGGTGACAACTTCGTTGCCATCTTCATCGGTGGTGAACGGGATCATGGTGAGTTCGACGTCCATGCCGAATTGCAGTTTGGCGGGGTCGTTTTCGGTGAGTCGTCCTTCGACGCGGATGACGGGTCCGGTGTCGTCGGCGAGCTCGACGAGGCCGACGCCGAAGGGCACGAAGTTCTTGCCGGTGGGGCCTTTGTAGGGGGCGCCGGGTGGGAAGCCCTGGGTGGTCCAGGCGATGACGGTGCCGCGTCGGGGCAGTAGGGCTTGTTCGGTGTTGCCGCCGGAGCACTTGGGGCAGCGGGCCTGGGCGGGGAAGGTGGTGGCCGCGCAGTCGGTGCAACGGCTGCCGATCAGCTGGGGTTCGGCGTCGGGCCAGGTCGAGATGTCCGGCGCGAGGGCCTTCTGCATGAGTCCGATTCCTCCGTGTTCGGCCAAAATGTCTAGCAACTGTAACTCTTACAGTAACGTAGACCAAGTGACCGAGAGTCAGGTCGAGTCCAAGGCCGAGAACAAGCCAACGTTCTGCCGGATCTGTGAGCCGCTGTGCGGCATGATCGCCACCGTCGAAGACGGCCGACTGACCGCCCTACGGCCCGACAAGGACCATCCGCTGTCGGCGGGGTTCGCCTGTCAGAAAGGCATCGCGTTCACCGAGGTGGTCAACGACCCGGACCGGGTGACCACTCCGCTGAAGCGCACCGGGGACGGATTCGAACCGGTGAGCTGGGATGCTGCGCTCGACGACATCGCCGCCAGGCTCACCCAGATCCACCGCAGGCACGGTTCCGGAGCGTTGGCCTGGTACATGGGCAACCCCGCGGCCTTCAGCTACTCACACCTGTTCGCCGCGATGACGTTCGCCAAGGGCATCGGCGGCGACAGCCACTTCTTCAGCTCCTCGACCCAGGACACCAGCAGTCGCCTGTTGGCCAACCAGTTCCTCTACGGAGCACCGTTCCCGGTGCCGATACCGGACCTGGTGCGGACCGAGCTGCTGATCATGCTCGGCGCGAATCCGGTGGTGTCCCATGGAAGTTTCCTGACCGCACCGCGGATCAAGGACCGCATGCACGACATCGTCAAGCGGGGTGGACGGGTGGTGGTGGTCGATCCCCGGCGCAGCGAGACCGCGGCCCAGTTCGAATGGCTCGGGATCACTCCGGATGCGGATGCATACCTGCTCCTGTCGATCCTGCAGGTGCTCTTCGAGGAGGGGTTGGTCAGCGGCAGGGCCCGGGTCCAGGCTGACGGATTGGATTGGCTGCGTGAGCAGTGCACGGTGTTCACCCCGGGACACACCCAAGGCCATACCGGTATCGAGCCCGAGACGGTGCGTACGTTGGCACGCGAGCTCGCGGCCACGGAACGGGCCGCCGTATACGGCAGGCTGGGCACGTGCGTCGGACGCAACGGCACGCTGACCACGTATCTGCTGGACGCGGTCAATCTCGTGGCGGGAAACCTCGACGTGCCCGGCGGCAGTGTGTTCAGCACCCTGGGTATCCCCGGCCAGAAGTGGGGTTCGATGGCGATGGGTGTCTCGTTGCGCCGGAGCTACCGCACCAAGCGCACTCGGATCGGCGGCCTGCCGTTGGTCATCGGCGCCGAGCCAGCGGCGTTCATGGCCAAGGAGATCACGACGCCCGGCCGGCGACAGGTCAGGGCGATGTTCATCGGTGCGGGGAACCCGGTGCTGTCGGTCCCCAACGGCGTGGAGTTGGAAGACGCGTTGGAGGCGACAGACCTTTCCGTCGGGCTGGACCTCTACGTCAACGAGACCACCGCGCACTGTGATTACGTGCTGCCGGTAACGACGATGTACGAGCGCGACGACTTCGCCGTCACTTTCCAGATGTTCCAGGCCACCCCGTTCCGCCAGGTGACCGACGCGGTGGTGGCGCCACGCGGTCAGGCCCGCACGGAGTGGGACATCGTGGTCGACCTGATCGGCCGGATGAAGGTGCGCACACCGGTTTTCGTTGCTCTTCGGCTGGCAGCCAGGCGAGCCGCACGACGGGGCAGACGGCTCAGTCCACGGTCGATGATCGACATGATGATCCGGATGGCCGATGGCGGTGACCGTTTCGGGCTGCGCCGCGGCGGGCTGACATTCCGCCGCCTGGCCGAACAGCATCCGCACGGGGTGGTGGTGGCACCGAACATCCGGACCGGGGTGCTCGGTGAGGTTGTGGTGTATCCGAAGGGCCGGATACGGCTCGCGCACGAGGACATCGCATCGGAGATCACCGCGATGTCGCGGCGCGCGGCGCCCGACGGCTACCCACTGCGCGTGATCGGGATGCGCGAACCGCGTTCGGAGAACTCCTGGTTGCACAATTCGCCATTGCTGATGCGTGGCAAGAGGATTCAACGAGCCCTCATGCATACCGCGGATGCTGCCGCCCGTCGCCTGGCAGACGGTGACGAGGTACGGGTGCGTTCACCGTACGGCCAGATCGACATCGAGTTGGCGCTCACCGACGACATCGTGCGCGGCACCGTGGCGATACCGCACGGATGGGGCCACAAGGGAACTGGTCGCTGGCGGATCGCCAATCAGGCCGGCGGTGCCAACGTCAACCAGCTCATGTCGAGCGATCCCGCCGATGTCGAGGCGCTGGCTGGTATGTCTTGGCTGACGGGTGTGCCGGTGCAGGTGGAACCGACCTGTTGACCCGTACCTCCGCCGAAACGGCATTCCGGCAGGCCGCTACTCGCACTTTCTCTGCTGGAATGCGGTTTCGGCGACTGGGTACTCTACTGTAAGTGTTACAGTTGTCCGCGTGAGTGAAGTCGTGGAGCAGGCCGTCACCAGCGTGGAGGTCGGTCGGCGCGCTGCGGGCCGGGCCGAAAAGCGGATGCTGATCGACGGTCAGCTTTTGGCCGCGGCGTCCGGAGCCGAATTCGACAACCTCAGCCCGGCCACGGGTCTGGTGCTGGGGACGACGGCGGCCGGTGGTGCGCAGGACATGGACGCCGCGATCGGCGCCGCTCGGCGTGCATTCGACGAATCCGACTGGAGCACCAACCGGGGCTTGCGGCAGCGCGTGCTGGGCCAGTTGCAGGAAGCCATCGAAGCCGAAAAAGATGACCTGCGTGAGGAATTGATCGCAGAGGTCGGTTGCCCGGCGATGACCACGCAGAATGCCCAGCTCGACTGGCCGCTGGCCGACGCGCTGCGCTACCCGGCCCGGTTGATCGACGAGTTCGAATGGGAGCGCACGCTCGACGGCGGTGGGCTGTTCGGTGAGCGCAATGCCCGCACCGTGGTCAAAGAGCCGGTCGGTGTGGTCGCCGCGATCACCCCGTCCAACTTCCCGATCGAGGTGATCCTCAACAAGCTCGGCCCAGCGCTGGCCGCGGGCAACACCGTGGTGCTCAAACCCGATCCGAACACGCCGTGGAACGCCACCCGGCTGGGCCGGCTGATCTCCGAGCGCACCGACATGCCGCCCGGCGTCGTCAACGTGGTGCCGACACCGTCCAACGAGGTGGCCGGACTGTTGGGCACCGATCCTCGTGTCGACATGGTGTCGTTCACCGGGTCGACGGCTGTCGGCAGGCATCTGATGCGGGTCGGCGCCGACACCATGAAGCGCACCTTCCTCGAACTCGGTGGCAAGTCCGCGATGATCGTGCTGGACGACGCCAAGCCCGGCCACATCATCCCCGGCGCCATCGGGGCGTGCGTGCATGCCGGGCAGGCCTGCGCGGCCAACACCCGGATGCTGGTGCACCGCAGCCTGTTCGACGAGGCGGTCGCGAATGTCACGATGGCATTCGGTGCGGTCCCGGTGGGCGACCCGGCACTGCCGACGACGTTGGTCGGTCCGCTGATCACCGCCGCGGCCAAGCAGCGCGTGCTCGAAGCGATCGAGGGCGCCCGGCGTGACGGCGCCGAGATCGTGGTGGGTGGGGGTGAACCCGCCGGGCTGGCAGATCACCTGCGCGACGGGCACTTCGTCGCACCCACCGTCATCGTCGGGGCCGACCCGGGCTCGGCGATCGCGCAGGACGAGGTGTTCGGACCGGTACTGGTGATGCTGCCGTTCGACGATGACGACGAGGCGGTACGGATCGCCAACGACAGTGCGTTCGGACTGGCCGGGGCGGTCATGTCGGCGTCACCCGAGCGCGGGATGGCGATCGCCCGACGGATCCGTACCGGGGCCATCGGTGTGAACGGTGGCATGTACTACGGCGCCGACGCGCCATTCGGCGGGTACAAGAACAGCGGTGTCGGAAGACAGTGCGGTATCGAGGGGTTTGCGCAGTACACCGAGACCAAGACCATCGGCTGGCGTCTGCCACGCCAGTAGTTCTTCCCGCGAGCAGACGCGAAAGTACCCGAGATCGCGCGTTTTGCGGTACCTACGCGTCTGCTCGGCAAAGGAACTCGGCACGATCGAGGATGCTGTCGAGAATGTGGTCGAAGTTTCCATCGTCGGCCATACCGATCCGGTAGCCCTGTCCGGGGATCGAGGCGATCAACGGCATCGACTCGGCATCGATCACCTGCTCCCAGTACTCACGGGGGAACTGGACCTCGTCGGTACGGCTCTGTAGCCGTTGCAGCACAGCCGAACTCCGCACCAGTACCGAGATGGCCGTATATGTGTCGAATGCCTGCCTGGCAGTGAGTCCGGCCGTCACCAGGGCGGCCACCGGCTGTTCGATCTTCTCCAGCGCGGTGCGTGCTGCGGGAATTCCGCGGGTGCCGCGAATCAGGATCAGATCGCACACAATCGGATTGGTCGTGAACATCTCGCGCATGCGGTGCGCATGCGCGCGCAGGGATTCCCGCCAGGTGCCGGCCTCGATGGACAACACGCTCATGTCGTAGTCGATCAGGACGCGTTCGGTCATCGCGTCGAGCAGCTCATCCTTGCGGCGAAAGTACCAGTAGATGCTCGTGACACCCACATCGAGATGGCGGGCCAGCTGCGGCATGCTGAGGTTGTCGATCGATACCTCGTCGGCGATTTCAAATGCGCCACGGACGATTTCGTCGACACTGATCGACCCGCGTTCGCGGCGCCGGCGACCGCTGGTGCCCGCGGGCCTGACCATGGCAGCAACCCCTTCTAGCGGATCGGCTCGAACGTGACAGGAATGGCCGTGGGGGAGCGGAACGGCTGACCGAAGATGTGCGGATCGTCGTCGGTAATCAGCTCGAGGTTGTGCACCCGCGACAGCAGGCTCTCCATGGCTACGCGGGTTTCCATCCGGGCCAGGTGCAGACCCATGCAGGTGTGTTCACCGGAGGCAAAGGTGATGTGTGGCACCCGCTTCCGGAAGATGTCGAACTCCTCGGGCCGTTCCCAGCGGTTCTCGTCGCGGTTGGCCGATCCCATGCAGACGTCGATCACAGCGCCGGCGGGCAGTGCCACACCGTCGAGTTCGGTGTCCCGGGTGGTCGACCGTTGCACTGTGGTGAGCGGGGTTTCATAGCGCAGCCCCTCCTCGATGGCCTGACCGATCAACTCGTGGTCGGCCTGCACCGCGGCGAACTGGTCGGGGTGGGTGAGGAGCAGATAGATCAGATTGCCCGAGGACCGATAGGTGGTCTCCAGCCCGGCCGGTAGAAGCAACCGGAGGAATGAGTAGATCGCCTCGTCGGTCAGCTTCTCGCCGTCGATCTCCGCGGTGACCAGGTCACCGATGATGTCGTCGGTGGGCTCGGACCGGCGCAGCTCGATCTGGGTCAGGAAATAGTCCTTCAGCGCCGCGGAGGCTTCGAACGCGCGCTTCCACTTCACCGTGTAGCTGATCAGTTCGACGGCGCGTTGCCGGAACCAGGGCAGGTCTTCCTCAGGCAGGCCGAGCAGCTTGGAGATCACCCGGGTGGGGAACTCGAAGGTGAAGTCGCGCACCAGATCGGCACTGCCGGCTTCGATGAACTCATCGACCAGCGCCTCGCAGATCGGACGGACGATCTCGGGTTCCCACCGCTGCAGGGACCGTGACTTGAACGCCGCCGAGACCAGGTTGCGATGGTCCCGGTGGGTCTTGCCCTCCATGGCCAGGATGGTGGGGCCGATGAACAGCCCGATGGTGTTGTCGTAGATCTTCGAGTTGAAGGACTTGCCGTCCCGGAACACGGTGTTGACCGCTTCGTACGACACCGCGGCGAATTGGTGTTCCGGCAGAAGGGATTCCGGTGTCTTGGACCAGTCCATCACCGAGCCGCGGAACACGCCGTGCTTGGCTCGGTGCCGCGCGAAGATCGGATACGGATCGCGCAGCAGGGTGGCCGTGTCGACGACGGATTCCTCACCCGCGAAATCCTGCACTTGACTATCCACAGCTCACCCCACCTGTCGGCGTCGACCGATCACTCTGATGCATATTACTGTAAATCTTACAGTAACTGAATCCGTGCGGCGCTCAGAGTGCGATCGGGGCACCGTTGCTCATCGCGGCGATGAAGCCGGCGTCGACCTGGATGTCCTGACCATTGATCCAACGTGCCTCGGGGGAGGCGAGGAAGGCGATCAGTGGAACCACATCGTCGACAGTGGCGTGCCGGCCCACGGTGGCCCGCACGAGGTCCAGGACGTCCTTGCCCATGGTCTGCTCGAAGTCGGACAGGATCGGCGTCTCGACCGGGCCCGGACTGACCGTGTTGACCCGCACCCCGTACTTGCTCCAGGCCGGTCCGGCCACCCGCTTGACGAACAGGATCGCGGCCTGCTTGGAGGTCGTGTAGACGGGAAAATCCGGATCCTGCCCGGTCTGCCATTGCGCCACCGAGTCGCCGTCGGTGAGTTCGAGAAGTCCGTCGAGGATGTCGATGCGCTGCTGCCAACCCAGTGCCGCGGTCGACGCAACGGTGACGACCGAGCCGCCGTGGCGCAACAGCGGCAGCATCCCTTCGGTCATGAGTCGCATGCCGAGATAGTTGACCTTGAGAACATCGGCGGCCGGCGCGGTGCCCGGTACGCCTGCGACGTGCGCCAGCAGGTCCCAGCCGTCGCCGATCTCGCCCAGTAGCCGGGTGATGTCGGCGGCATCGCGGAGGTCGCAGGTGGCGTGTTCGGAAGCCGGAGTGTCATTCGGGCGGAGATCCACCGCGAGCACGTGGTCGCCGCGGCCGAAGAAGTGCGCCGCGGTTGCCGCTCCGATCCCGGATCCGGCTCCGACGACGACGATTCTGCGTGCGGTTTCCGACATGCCCCAACCCTTCACCGAATGAACGACAGTAAGCATGACTGTAAACAATTCGGGCTGGTTGGACAATCGTCTTCGACCTGTCGGTGGAGTGCTACCGTTAGCCTTCCCGGAAGGATCTCCGGGAGATGTCATGCGTGCCCCTGGCGAGGAGACGGATTCGATGAGCGCGATCGAGGAGCGTGCGGCAGTGCAGTCGCAGCGCGACGACCTGGAGGAGCTGCTGGCGGCCCAGCGTCGGTCATTCGTCGCCGACGGTCCGCCCGATGTCGCGTTGCGCCGCAACCGCATCGACCGGCTGCTCGCGATGGTCCTGGACAACTCCGAGGGCTTCGTCGCTGCCACTGCTGCCGATTACGGGTCGAGGTCACGGTCGGCGGCGTTTCTCTCCGAGATTCTCGGCATGCTCTCGGTCGTCGAACACACCAGGGCGCACGTGCCGCAGTGGATGCGCGCGACGAAGCTGCTTCGAGCGACGCGCTTCGCGGGCTTGCGTGCCGAGGTGCTTCCCAGCCCGCTCGGTGTGGTCGGGGTGATCGGACCGTGGAATTTCCCCATCCAGTTGACGGTGTTGCCGGCGGCCGCGGCGTTCGCTGCGGGCAACCGGGTGATGATCAAGATGTCCGAGGTCACTCCGCGCACCGCCGAACTGATGGCGACCACCGTGCCGAAGTACTTCGACGCGACCGAGCTGCAGGTGGTCACCGGCGGGCCGGAGGTGGCTGCGGCGTTCGCCGGCCTCCCGTTCGATCATCTGTTCTTCACCGGTTCGCCTTCGATCGGGAAGCTCGTCGCCCGGGCCGCCTCCGACAACCTCGTCCCCGTCACGCTGGAGCTGGGCGGCAAGAACCCGGTGGTGGTGGCCCCCGGCGCTGATCTGGAACGGGCGGCAAGCCGAATCGCCCAGGCGCGCATGGTCAATGGTGGCCAGGTGTGCGTGTGCCCGGACTATGTCTTCGTACCCGATGCGCAAGTGGACCGGTTCGTCGAGGTCGCACGGAGAACCTTGAGCAACCTGTTCCCCAGCATCGTTGGCAATCCCGACTACTGCTCGTCGGTGAACCAGGCCAACTTCGACCGGGTCGTGGGGTTGATCGCCGACGCCCGCGCCCAGGGCGCCCGGATCGACTCCGTCGTGCCCGCGGGTGAGGTGCTGCCCGATCCGGGCTCGCGCAAGATCGCCCCGACCATCGTGCGTGACGTCGACGACCGGATGCGGATCGCGAGCGAAGAAGTGTTCGGGCCGGTACTGGTGGTGCGCGGGTACTCGGCACTCGACGAGGCCGTCCGCCACATCAACACCAACCCGTCCCCGTTGGTGGCCTACTGGTTCGGGCCGGACGATGCCGACTTCCGGCATTTCGTGAGCCATACCCGCAGCGGCGGCGTTGCCCGCAATGACTTTGCCGCGCACATGATCCCGTCCGACGCCCCGTTCGGCGGAGTCGGGCACAGCGGGACGGGCGCCTATCACGGTAAGGCCGGCTTCGATACGTTCAGTCACTACCGTTCGGTGGTGGGCAACGACCTGCCGTTCAGCGTCACGGGTCAGGCGGCCAAGCCGTTCAGCACCTCGATGCGGGTCAGCACCGACCTCATGCTGCGGCGGGCCCGCAGCCGAACCGCCGCCCGGCTCAAGAAGTTTCGCTGACCGCCTGCTCACGCGCCCAGCGGTAGTCGGCTTTGCCGGCGGGGCTGCGTTCGATGACGGGGCGGAACACCACGGCTTTGGGCAGCTTGTAGCGGGCGATCGAGGATTCGGCGTGCCGGATCAACTCGTCGGCTGCGGTCTCAGCACCCTCGGCGAGTGCCACGACGGCCACCACTTCCTGGCCCCAACGTTCACTTGGACGTCCCGTGACCACCACGTCGCGCACCGCCGGGTGCGAGGCAATCGCGGATTCGACCTCCTCGGCAAAGATCTTCTCGCCCCCGGAGTTGATGGTCACCGAATCGCGGCCGAGCAGCTCGATCGCGCCGCTGTCCAGATGGCGGGCCCGATCGCCAGGCGTCGCATAACGCACGCCGTCGATCACCGGGAACGTCGCCGCTGTCTTGGCGGCGTCGCCCTTGTATCCCAGCGGCACGAACCCGCGCTGCGCCAGCCAGCCCAGCCCGTCGTGACCGGCGGGCAGGACTGCGGTGAAATCCTCGGTCACCACACAGGTATCGGGTCCGGCGTTGAAGGTGCCGGTCGACACCGCCCCCGGGGCCGACATGTGGCTCATCTGGGCACCCGTCTCCGACGAACCCACGCCGTCGACGACGATGAGATTGGCCTTGGCATCGATGAGTTGCTGTTTGACGTAAGGGGTGAGTTGCGCACCGCCGTTGGCCACGACGGACAGAGATGACACGTCCGCAGCCCCTGACTTGATCGCATCCAGCAGGGGGCGTGCCATCGCGTCACCCACAACCGTCGCCACCAGCACCTGCTCGCGTTCGATGGTGCGCACCACGTCGCCGGCGTCGAAGCGATCCACCACGGCTGGAAACACCAGCGTCTGTCCCGTGGTGATCGCGGTCATCGCGGCCCACTGGGCCGCACCATGGATCAGCGGCGGCAGGATCATCAGCTTGGTGCCCGGATTGTCGACTGCACGCCCGACGATCTCCTCGACGGACTGCGCTTTCTCGCCGGTCACCATGTTGCGTCCGCCGAATGCGGTCATGAAGATGTCGTGCTGGCGCCACAACACGCCCTTGGGCATTCCGGTCGTACCGCCGGTGTAGAGCACGTAGAGGTCGTCCGGGCAAGGCTCGGCGGGCACCTCTGCCGAAGCGTCCTCGGCGACGATGGAGTCGTAATCCACTGCGCCGTCGAGCAGCTCGTTGCCAGAGCCGTCGGCGATCTGGATCAGCACCCGCAATGCCGGCAGGTCGGGCAGAACCTCGGCGACCCGTGGTGCGAACGCGGAGTGGTACACCAGCGCGGATGCACCGGAGTCGGCCAGCAGGTACTGCAGTTCGTTCTTGACGTAGCGGTAGTTGACGTTGAACGGGGCGACGCGAGCCCGGAAGGAGCCGAGCAGGGATTCGACGAACTCGGGTCCGTTGTAAGCGTAGATCCCCAGCAGATCCTGGCCCACCTCGTGACCGGCCAGTGCGCCACGTTCGGTCTGTGCACCCAAACCGCGTGAATGCAGATACGCCGCCAGGCGATTCGAGCGGTCCACGATCTGGCGGTAGGTGAACCGCCGGTCGCCCTGGACGATCAGCGGACGATCTCCGATGGCGGTGGCGACGGCCTCCGCGATAGCCGGAACGGTGAACTGCACGGGCTTCTCCTCTTGAGCGGTCAGCGCTGCCAGGCGTGCAGCAGGTCGTCGGTCGTGGTGACGGTAGCGAGCAGGGACAAGGTGTTGTCGATGACCGCGTCGGCATAGGCCGTCGGAATTCCGGCCACCGCATCGCGCGGCAGCACCACCCGGTATCCGGCGTTGACCGCGTCCATCACCAGGTTGATGATCGCGATGTTCACCGAGACACCGACGGCCACGATGGTGCTCACGCCGAGGTTGCGGAGAACGGCGTCCAGGTCGGTGCCGCCCATCGGTCCCAGACCGTGCCAGCGGGACAGGACGAGATCGTCTGGCTCCGGGCCGAACTCGGGAAGAAGGGTGGCGCCGGGCGTGCCGGGCAGGATGCCGACGTCGTTGCGGCCGATGGCGAAGATCTTGGCGTTGTGGTTCGAGCCCAACCCGTCCGGGCGTCGTTGCACCAGACAGTGCACCACTCGGGCCGAGGCGGCCCGCGCCGCCGGTAGCAGCCTGGCGATGTTGGGTAGCGCTTCCCGGCGCGCCTCGTCGGCGAGGGCGGCCAACCCCGCGTCGGGACCGACCACAGCGCCCTGGCATTCCTGGGTGACGATCGCGGTGTGCTCGGGTGCGACCAGTTCTTTCAGATCGGGTCTCATACGCCGGCGACAGCGTTCTCGACCGGAGGCACCTCGTAAAACTGGGTCGCCCACTTACGCATGGCCATATACGGTTTCGCGTCGATCTTGGCGAGTGGCGGATGCTCGACGTACTTCTGGTAGCGCCAGATGTCGCAGTCCTCCCACACGGTCTTGAGGAACTGCTTCTCGACCTTTGCCCGCACCTGCTCGGGAGGAACATCGGAGGTCTCGCCCGGAACCTTCGGCCACCAGATCGAATAGAACATGTCAGACACCTCGTCGTCGACCGGGGTGCAGGCGAAGATCAACCGGTGGTTCGACGACCCCTCGAAGGCGCTCATGGCGAAGCCGAGGCCGGAGAAGTGGCTGTGAATCCGCAGCGCCATCTTGTCAGGATCGTCGCTGCGGGCGTCGGGCCAGCCGGTCAGGAACCGCCATTCCTCGTCGACATGCTCCCAGTGCAGGCACACCGGCGTGACCGTCGCGCCGTGAACATAGCGGAAATGTGAACTGTCGGGCCCATTTTCAGCCACGATCTGTGGATGGACCGGGATCGCGTCGGCCCGGCTGGAGAACTCCGGGTAGGGCCGGTAGTACGCATTCGGGTCGGTGTCGAACTGCGGGAACTTGTGGAAGATGTCGGGCAGTTCCCACTGCGGTTCCTTGCCCTCGGGCTGGTACCACATGAAGATGCAGCCGTACTGCTCTTTGACCGGGTAGGACCGCAGTCGCAGGCCACGGTTGGGCTTGTCGGGTTGATACGGGATGTAGGTGTTGTTTCCTTCGGGGCCCCACCGCCAGCCGTGGAACGGACACTCGACGCAGTCACCGACGACCTTGCCGCCGTAACCGATGTGGGCACCCAGATGCTTGCAGTGGGCTTCCAGCACATGCAGCTCGCCGGACTCGTCGCGGTAGGCGGCGAGGTCCTCACCGAAGTACTTCAGTGCCTTCACATCGCCGACCTCGTACTCAGCCGACCAGCCGATCATGAACCAGCCGGTGACCTTCCAGGTGAACGGCACTTTCATGGCCCGCTGCCTCCCGTTTCACTGCTCGCGCGATACGTACGGAAGACATTACAGTATCCATTTCTGCACCGGAAGCGCCGGACGACGACGTGCGTGTCCAACCCGAAAAATTCCCGTCTCAGGCCGACCCGGGGAGCGCCTAGGGTTGGAACGTCAATGATGAATGTCGTTCATGTTTTTCAGGGCATGGTTAGGGGTAGGCGTGGGTCCGGATTTCTCAATGGTCGATTCTGTGCAGAAGGCCGAGGAGCTCTATGCGCAAGGCCAATTGGAGCGAATGCTGCTCTTGCCTGCCGAATTCGGTGGAGGAGACTTCGACCAGAACGTGGTGTACGTGCCGGTGGGCTTCACCGCGGCCAAGGCGGAGATCGACAACAACGTCATCTCTCCGCTGATCCAGGAAGGAAAGGTGCAGGCGTATTCGGCAGTGCCTGAGTACGAGGGCGCCAGCTTCGTACCCATCGCCATCCAGATATCTGCTTGGCACCCCGACTCCCCTGAAACAAGCACGGTCGCCGGAACTCTCGCCGCGTGGGGGTCGGCTCTCGAGCGCGGCTGATTCGGGGACGACCGGCCACGGATCGTAACTGAGGTGCTTACCGTATAGTTCGCCGCAGTCGATCAGGAGGTGACCCGTTGTCCGACGACATCGAGGCGATCAAGCAGCTCAAGGCCCGCTACTGCCGGTTTCTGGACACCAAGGACATCGACGCCTGGCGCGCATTGTTCGTCGACGACGTCGTGGTGACACTCGACATGGCCGTCTCGACCGGCGGCGCCGATCCGCAGACGGCGCCTCCGCTGAAGAGCTTCGATGAGTTCTTTCCGGTGGTGTGGGGCGGCGTCGAGAATGCGGCGACAGTGCACCATTGCCACACCCCGGAGATCATGCTGACCTCCGACACGACGGCAACGGGTATCTGGGCCATGGAGGACATGTTGTTTTTCGCCGACGGCAATGAGTTGCACGGGGCCGGCCACTACCATGAGACCTACGAAAAGCGTGACGGCACATGGCAGATCACCAGTCTGCACCTGACCCGTACCTTGCTGAAGTTCAAGACCGGCTAGGCGGTGAATCGTCCGCGTGAGTAACGCTGTGGCGAATTATCTGGCCGAGCACTGCCGTGGTGTTACCTGCGTGCACCCGAGACACCCTGGTCGGCAACGAGATTCATCGCCTCGCCAAACGCCTTGATGTAGTCGAGCGCGGCGGCCGGGCTGCTGCCGTCCACGTGCACCACGGCCCAGGTGGCGCCGTGGCCGGCGAGCTCGGCAAGAACCTCCTGCGCGTGGCGCAGCGAGGTCGCGTCGTCCAGATCGGTGTGTGGACACACCACCTGGATGTCGGCGGACGACGGGTCACGACCGGCATCGGCGAGTCGCTCGCGCAAGCGCTGTACGGCGGTGCCGAACTGGTCGGCGTTCTCGATGGCGGTGGTCCGCATGGTCGACGCCATGCCTGCCGCGGCGATGATGGGCATCCATCCGTTGCCGTGCTCGACCACACGCCGGATCGCGGCGGCGCCGTTCCCGCCGATCCAGAGCGGGGGATGGGGCTGCTGAGCCGTGCGCTGCAGCGCAACGGGTCCGACCGCCCCGAAATCCTGTCCGGAAAACGGTGTTTCGGGATCCGCCCAGATGGAACGCAGAGCCGCCAACGCTTCGTCGAGCAGTTCGGCACGACGGTCGATGTCCACACCCACTGCCGAGAACTCGGATCGCAGGTAGCCCGCACCGACGCCCGCGATGAGTCGGCCACCGGAGATCAGGTCCAGGCTGCCCAGTGCCTTGGCTGACAGGTACGGGTTCCGGAAGGGGAGCACGTAGAGGTTGGTCATCAACCGGATGTGCGAGGTGGCTGCCGCCATGAAGCTCAGCGCGGCGATCGGGTCGAGTGTGTTGTGGCCCCCGTTGTTCCGCCACTTGACCGAGGGGGCCGGATGCTCGCTCAACGCGATCGCCGAGAACCCCGCCGCTTCAGCCTGGGTGGCTACCGCGCGGATGGCCTCGGGTTGCAGGAAATCGTCAGGTGCGGTGGGCAGCTCGCTGGGGTATTCCAGGGTGTACTTCATCGATCTCCCCGTTTCTGACCCATTCTCGGGACGCTACTGAAAGCGTTACCGTAACATCGATCGCCAATTACCGATTCGGATGGAGTGGTGATGGATCGCCGGCGAAAAGTACTGGTCATGGGCGCGAGCGGAAACGTGGGTGCCTGTGTCACCCGCCAGCTTGTCGAGCGCGGTGACGACGTGCGGGTACTGCTGCGACGGAGCAGTTCGACGAAGGGTATCGAGGGCGTCGAGGTAGAACGCTGCTACGGAGACATCTTCGACACCGAGGCGGTGACGGCTGCGATGGCCGACCGCGACGTGGTGTTCTACTGCGTCGTCGACACCCGCGCACATCTGGCTGATCCCACGCCACTTTTCAATACGAACGTCGAGGGCCTGCGCAATGTCCTGGACGTCGCGGTAAATGCGGACCTGCAGCGTTTCGTGTTCCTCAGTACCATCGGCACGATCGCCGTCGGTGACGACGGGGCAACCGTCGACGAGGACACCCCGTTCAACTGGGCAGGTAAGGGCGGCCCCTACATCGAATCCCGCCGTCGGGCTGAAGATCTGGTGCTGTCGTACGTGCGCGAGCGTGGGCTGCCGGCCGTGGCGATGTGCGTGTCCAACCCGTACGGTCCGCCTGACTGGCAGCCCAGGCAGGGTGCGCTCGTCGCAATGGCGGCGTTCGGACAGTTGCCGGTCTACGTCAGAGGCGTGGGCTCGGAGGTGGTCGGAATAGACGACGCTGCCGATGCTCTCATTCGGGCCGCGGAACGGGGCCGGATCGGCGAGCGCTACATCGTCTCCGAAAGGTATATGTCCCAACGGGAAATGTTCACCACGGCCGCGGAGGCGGTCGGTGCCCGACCGCCCAGATTCGGAATACCGATGGCTCCGCTCTATGCCTTCGGGTGGTTGGCCGGTATGTCGAATCGATTGTTCGGCACCGACTTCCCGATGAACCTTACGGCGGCGCGGCTGATGTGGCTGACCTCGCCGGCCGATCACGGGAAGGCTGCCCGCGATCTGGGTTGGAAGCCCGCTCCTACCGCCGAATCGATCAGCCGGGCAGCACAGTTCTACGTCGACCGGAAGAGCCGCAACGAAAAGGTCATCGACTTGTGAGCGCCACAGATTTCGATGTGATCGTCGTCGGCGCCGGATTCTCCGGCTTGTATGCACTACATCGCCTACGAGATCAGGGCCTGCGGGTGCGGGTCCTGGAGAAGGCGGATGACGTCGGCGGCACCTGGCTGGTCAACCGGTACCCGGGCGCCCGCTGCGACATCGAGAGCATCGAATACTCCTACAGCTTCAGCGAGGAGATCCAGCAGGAGTGGGTGTGGACGGAGACGATGCCGGCGCAGCCTGAAATCGAGGCGTACCTGAACTTCGTCGCCGACCGGCTGGACCTTCGCCGTGACATCGCCTTCGGTACCGAGGTCGTGGCCATGACCTTCGACGAAGGCGCCGCGCAGTGGACGGTCACCACCGCCGAAGGCCAGGTTCTACGCACACCGTTCGTGGTCGCCGCCACCGGAATCCTCTCGGTGCCACTGGAACCCGACATCCCCGGGATGGCCCGATTCACCGGCACCTCGCTGTATACGAGCCGCTGGCCGCGCGAGGGTGTCGACCTCACCGGCAAGCGGGTCGGGGTGATCGGCACCGGCTCCACCGGTGTGCAGCTGATACCGGTGGTGGCGGGGCAGTGTGAACATCTCGCGGTGTTCCAGCGGTCCCCGGCGTTCACGCTGCCGTGGCAGGTCCGGTCCTTCGAACCTGGGGAACTCGACGCGCTCAAGGCTGACTATGCGGCCATCCGCGCTGCGCAGCGGGAACATCCGGTCGGGGCGGCGCGGCTCAGCGCCTTCTCGGTGCTGCTCGAGATGCTGGTCCGACCGCCGGTGAAATCCGCTTCACCCGAGGAGAAACGACGCGCGGTCGAGGAACACGGCGTGATGGGCGCGCTCAACTGGGGTGATGTCTTCTTCGACATCGACGCCAACCGGATGGCCACCGAGCTCTACGGGCAAGCCGTGGCCCGCATCGTCTCAGATCCGCAGACCGCGGCGTCGCTGACACCGAGCCATCCGTTCGCGTGCAAGCGGCCCATCATCGACCAGGGCTACTACGAGACGTACAACCGTGACAACGTCACGCTGGTCGATCTGCGCAAGGGCGCCATTCGTGAGGTGACGGCGACCGGGATCTCCACCGAACAGGGTGACTTCGATCTCGATGTGATCGTGTATGCCACGGGATTCGACGCCATGACCGGGGCGTTGAGCCGGATCGACGTGCGGGGTCGCGACGGCATGGTGCTGGGGGAGTACTGGTCCAAGGCGGGCGCACTGTCTTATCTGGGCGTGGCGGTGGCCGGGTTCCCGAACCTGTTCACCATCCAGGGACCGGGAAGTCCCTCGGCGGCAACGAACTTCGTAGCAGCACTGGAGCAGCATGTGGAGTGGATCGCGGACTGCATCGGGTACCTGAGGTCCAATGGGCGCCGGAGCATCGAGGCGACGCCGCAGGCGCAGGACGAATGGGTCGAGCACACCACGGCGCTCGTGGAGCCCACGGTGCTGATGGATCCGAGCTGCAACTCCTGGTACAACGGCGGCAACGTGCCCGGTAAGAAGCGGATGTATCTCGGCTACACTGCGGGCATCCCCGAATACCGTCGCCGCTGTGACCAGATAGCCGCTGACGGGTATACGGGATTCACCGTTGCATAGGGCCGTCCGGATCGCGTGGGAGCTGGGTGGCGTGGTGCCGCGCTCGGTGGGCGCGCTGGCCGGGCAATGGAATCCATTGTCGGTCAACGGCCTTCGTCAACTCGGTGAGGTCACTCTCGACGAGCTCGTCGTCACCGGTATGACGCTGACCGGTCCACCGCCGGAGCTTCCCCGTCCACTGGGCGAATACCAGTGGGCAGCCGACCAACTCGGCTTACTCGGTATCGACGCGGCGCACCCGAAGCCAGATGCTCTGCAGGTCAAACACATCCGGCCACGTAGGTTCGGTGCGCTGACGTTCGAGGAACTGGTCTTCGACCACGAACCCGCCCTGCCCGCCTCGGTGCTGGCCGACGGGCACGGTGGCGTCGCCACGGCAAGAGCGCGGCTGTACCGGAGTGGAGACGACGCGCGACCCTGGCTGATCTGGGTGCACGGGGCGGGCCAGGGCGACCCGATGGACCTCCTCGTTGCCCGGGTGCGTCGTCTGAGGGACCTCGGCTTCAACGTCGCCTTACCCGTGCAGCCGGGGCACGGGCCGCGGCGCCGGTCCTGGCCGGAGTATCCGGCTCGGGATCCGCTGGCCAACGTGGCCGGCATGATGCGGGCGGTGTCGGAGGTGCGGGCGCTGATCGGTTGGCTGGAACCACAGGCGTCGTCGATCGCGGTGGCCGGCTTGTCGCTGGGCAGCGCGGCGGCGGCGCTGGTGTCGCATCTCGACGCTCGGGTGGACGCGGTGGCGCTGTACACGCCGATCCTCGGCCTCAACACGATGATCGGGATGCACCTGGGACGCTGGGGATCGGCGGGGCAGCAGTCGGCGCGCCAGTTGCAGTCAGCCACGGTGGCGGCGATGACCTCCGTGATCGACCCGCTGCGTACCCGACCGTGTGCCGAGCGGCGTCTGATCGTGGGCGCCTGGCATGACCGGATGGCAATGCGCAGTTCGGCCCTGGCCATGCACGAGCAATGGGGCGGCGAACTCTACTGGCACGACGGAAGCCATGTGGGGCACCTGTTCTCCGGTGCGGTGCAGGATGCGACCGAGCGGTTCTTAACGACCGTAGCTTGACGTGATCCGGGCCCGTACGCAGTCGATCTCGTGGTCGAGATCGTGGTCCTCGGGCAGGACCACCCACTGGAACGCGATCCCGAAGATCGATCCGGTGATGTCCCGCGACGCCATGTCGACGTCGATGTCGGGGCGCAGTGAACCGTCGGCGATACCGGTGCGTAGCCCGGCTTCGATCTTGACGGCTGCCCCGGCCAACTGTGCGCGCACCCCGTCGCGCAGCGGCGACGTGGTTTTCACTGCTTCGAATGCCGACACGAACATGGCCCTTGTCACCGCGGCATCCTCGGCATGAATTTCCTGCACGCGGTCGAAATGCGCGAGCACCTGCTGCAGCCCGGTGGCGCCCGGTTCGGGATCGGGGTTCAGGCGCGCCACGTACATCTCCTGGAAGGCGTCGAGGATGGCGTCCTTGCTGCCGTAGCGGGCGTGCACCATGGCCCGGCTGTACCCGGCTCGTCGTCCGATCTCAGCGGCAGTCGTTGCTTCCCAGCCCTTTTCGACGATCAACTCAGCGGCAGCCTGCAGCAGCCGACGCGAGGACTGTTCCACGCGCTCCGGCTGGGTGAGGCCCTGCGCTGGGGAAGGCACCCTTGCATATTAGACGGTCGACAACTAACTTAGTTGTTCAGCGTCAAATTAGTGTGCGGAGGTCGACGATGACATCAGTCGCGGTGCCGGTGTCCGGACCGGTGCCCACGGGCATCGAGGAGGTGACGGCGTCCTGGTTGACCGAGGCGCTGGGCACGAAGGTGACGGCAGTGCGGGCCGAGCGGATCGCGCTGGACACCGGCTTCTCCGCTGCGCTGTACCGGATCCATCTGAACGGATCCGATGATGTTCCAGAGACTTTGATCGTCAAACTGCCCGCCGACTCGTTGGCGCGTGGCGGCATGGAGATGCTTGGGGGTTACCACCGCGAACTGTACTTCTACCGGCATGTCGCGCCAGATGCGCCCATCGCAACGCCGCACTGCCACGTCGCTCGCATGTCGGGACTCGACTTCGTGCTCGTGCTCGAAGATCTGCGGGACTGGGAGAACGCTGACCACCTGGCCGGGCTGTCGCTACCGCGCGCCCAACTCTGTATCCAGCAGTTGGCCGGCTTGCACACCTGGTCGGCCGACGTCGATGAGGCTGTACTGCAGGAATTCCCGAGCATTGACAGCACGTTGACCCGGGACTTGTTCCTACCCGCCTTTGCTCCTGGTTGGCAGCTCTACCGGGACCACACGCGCCGGCCGGTGCCTGCAGCCACCGCCGCGTTCGCCGAGCGGTTCGCCGATCTCGCACCCGCCGCGCTTACCGCGCTCGCGGACCGAAACATGCTGCTGCACGGAGATATCCGGGCTGACAACATGTTCTTTCGCGAAGATGCTCTCAAGGTGGTCGACTTTCAGCTGACGGTCCGCGGCGCGGGTGCGGCCGATATCGCGTATCTGGTCAGCCAGGGTCTGCCGACCGAGGTGCGTCGCGGCCGGGACGAGGAGCTGGTGCGTGAGTACGTCAGCCAGGTTGACGGGTACACGTTCGACGAGGCGTGGCGGCATTACCGTCTCGCGACCGCGCTGCTGCTGTACATGCCGGTGGTCGCCCTGCTCACCTGGGATGTCGCGCCCGAACGGTCCCGGCAGCTGTGCCTGACCCTCATCGACCGGGCTGTCGCGGCGATCGAAGACATCGACGCCCTTGAGGTGTTCGCGTGACTGTTCGCACTGCGCGCGAAGTGGTCGAACAGTACAACTGGGTGGTCTGGAACGAGAAGGACTTCGCCCTTGCCGATGAACTGTTGGGAGAGACCGTCACCCGCCACGATGTAGGCGAGGCGAAGGTGCTCACCCACGAAGAGGCGGTGAACAGGGTGATCGAACACTGGGCGATGTTCGACACGATCCGGTTCGACCTCAACCTGGTCGTCGCCGGTGACGACGGCGAGCACGTGGCGATCGTTTATGAATCCCCGATGACGTTTCCTGACGGTAACGCCATGACGGTCAGCAGCATGGAGATCTTCCGGGTGGTCGACGGCCGGATCACCGAAGTGTGGAACTGTGGTTACAAACAAGGAGTTTGGGTATGACCGACGAGCGCTTGCGCGAGGAGCCGAAATGACCGACCGATTCCTGGACGAACTCGGTTACTACCTGCTTGCCGGCGCAGGCGGTGAAGGCCCGGCCACGTTGATGGACGAGGCGCGCCGCGGCGAGGAACTCGGCTTCGGCACCGCATTCATCTCGGAGCGGTGGAACGTCAAGGAAGCCTCCTCGCTCGTCGGCGCTGCCTGTGCGGTAACCGATCGGATGCAGATCGCCACGGCGGCAACCAATCACAACACTCGACACCCCCTGATCACCGGATCGTGGGCCACCACGATGCACCGGTTGTCCCGGGGCCGATTCACGTTGGGCATCGGGCGCGGCGTGGCGGCCATGTACAACGCGTTCGGGGTTCCCGCGGTGACCACCGCGCAGATGGAGGACTTCGCACAGGTCATGCGCAAGCTGTGGCACGGCGAGGTTGTGTTCAATCACGACGGCCCGATCGGCAAGTATCAGGTGCTGTTCCTCGACCCCGACTTCAACGAGGACATCCGGTTGGCGATCGTGGCCTTCGGTCCGCAGACACTGGCGCTGGGTGGGCGGGAGTTCGACGATGTCATCCTGCACACCTACTTCACCCCCGAGACGCTGCAACGTGCGGTCAGGACCGTCAAAGACGCCGCCGAGCAGGCCGGCCGCGACCCCGACAGTGTGCGGGTGTGGTCGTGCTTCGCCACCGTGGGCGATCACCTGCCCGAGGAACTGCGCCTGAAGAAGACCGTGGCCCGGCTCGCCACCTACCTGCAGGGCTACGGCGACCTGTTGGTGAGCACCAACGGCTGGGATCCGGCAGTGCTGCAACGCTTCCGGGAAGACTCCGTCGTCACCTCGATACCGGGCGGCATCGACCACAAGGCCAGCGCCGAGCAGATCGAGCACATCGCCACGCTGATCCCCGACGAGTGGTTGGAGCCGTCGGCCACCGGATCGGCGAGCCAATGCGTGGACCGCATCCGCAAGGAGTTCGACTACGGTGCCGATGCCGTGATCATGCACGGGGCCACCCCGGACGAGCTCGAGCCGATCGTCACGGAGTACCGCGCCACCAAGGTTTGACCCGCGAGAAGTCCCCCGCAAGCGGGGGACTTCTCGCGGAAGGCGTTACGGCGTGATCACGGTGCGCGACACCGGTTCCGCGACTGCCTGACGGCTGAAGATGCCGTGCTGCAGGGTGACCAACAGGGCATTGCGGGTCTCCTCGGGGGAAATGAGCTCGTCGAAACCGAGGTGGCCTGCTGACCGGAACGATGCCTCGAGTTCCATCCGCTTGAGCACCTCGGTGTAATCCTCGCCGGCATGGGTGGCGGCGCTGAGCGCCGCCGCACCCATCGCACCCATCGTCGCGCCGGGATAGGCGAACGTCGCGACCTGGTCGTCGAAGCCCAGCAGCGACATCACCATCGAGCCGAAGCCGAAGGCCTTACGCAATGTCACGTGCAGTTTGAGGGTGGTGGCGGCAGTCTGGGCGGCGAACATCCGCGCTCCGCTGCGCAGCACGCCGCTGCGTTCGGACTGGCTGCCCGGCAGCATGCCGGGATTGTCGGCGAGGAACACGATCGGCAGGTGGAATGAGTCGGCCACGGTGATGAAATGGGCTGCCTTGTCGGCGGCATCGGCATCGATCGAACCGGCCATCACCTGTGGCTGGTTGGCCACCACCGCGACCGGATAACCGCCCAGATGGGCGAGAGCACAGATGATCGCGCGGCCGAATTTCGGCTGGACCTCGAACCAGTCGGGCCGGTCGAAGATCTCGTCGATCACCGCGCGCATGTCGTAGATCTGGCGGTTGTCGCGGGACACGATATCGAGAATCTCCGGGGTGAGCCTCGGGTCTGCGGTGTCGTCGGCAAGCCGCGTCGGCGGGTATGACCATGCACTGGACGGGAAATACGACAGGTAGCGCCGGATATCGTCGATGACCGTCTCGTCGTCCTCGGCGTAGTTATGAATCACGCCGCTGGCCAGTGCCACGTTCGGGCCGCCGAGATCCTCCTTCGAAATGTCCTCTCCGGTGGACTCTTTCACCACAGGCGGCCCGGCGGTGAAGATCGCTCCCTGATGGCTCATGATGCTGAAGTCGCACACCGGGGCCACCAGGGCACCATGGCCGGCGGAGGGACCGAGGATCGCCGATACGGTGGGCACCTTTCCCGAGCATTTCGCCTGGGCGATCAGATCGGTCGGGGTCCGTCCGTAGTGCTCGCCGCTGGGGCGGAAACCCGCGCCCTCCAACAACATCACGAGTGGAATCTTGTTGCGCAAGGCCAACTCGGCGAGTCGATACCGTTTGGCGTTTCCGCCCGGGCCGATACTGCCGGCCAGCGTGGTGAAGTCCTCGGCCCCCACCATCACCGGTGTGCCGTCGATGCGGCCCGCACCGGCGACGAGGCCATCGGCGGCGATGTCGCCCCCGACCAGCGTCCCGAACTCCTGAAAAGTGCCGGGATCCAGCAGCCGCGCGATCCGCGCACGGGCGTCGAGCTTGCCCTTGCCGTGGTGCTTGGCCAACCGCTCGGGACCACCCATGCCGTGGGTGTGCTCGCGTCGACGAGCCAGGTCCTCGAGCGTTTCCTTCCACTCCGGGTCGTTCGTCATGCCGGCGTCCTTGTCATGCCACTGTCCTCACTTGTTGCGCAGTGCCCTAGGGGCCTCAGCGTACCGCCGTTGACCATACTGAATTGCTTACTGTAGCGTCGATCAGGTGGGGTGTTTGTGCATGATCGAAGAAGCTGGCAAAGGTGCGAGCCGCCGATGAGCGACCCAGTTCCCCGCGACGTCAAGATCGATCGAGGCGTCCCCAGTCGGTTGGCCGATGTCCCGGACATCGCACGTGAGCTCGAGGCCAGCGGTTACGACGGATGCTGGACCGGCGAGATCAACCACGACCCGTTCCTGCCGCTCGCGCTGGCGGCCGAGCACACCGAACGGATCCAGATCGGCACCAGCATCGCGGTGGCTTTCGCGCGCAATCCGATGACCATGGCTCAGCTGGGTTGGGATCTGCAGACCTACTCGGGCGGACGCTTCATCCTTGGCCTGGGCACCCAGATCCAGCCGCACATCGAGAAGCGTTTCAGCATGCCGTGGAGTCACCCGGCGCGCCGCATGCGCGAGTACATCGAAGCGCTGCACGCGATTTGGCAATGTTGGCGCGACGGCACCAAGTTGAGGTTCGAGGGCGAGTTCTACACCCACAAGATCATGACGCCGATGTTCACCCCGGAACCGTCGACGCTGCCGTTCCCCAAGGTGTTCCTGGCCGCTGTCGGTGAACTGATGACCGAGGTGTGCGGTGAGGTGGCCGACGGACTGCTGGCGCACGCGTTCACCACGCGGCGGTATCTGGACGAGGTGACCACGGTCGCGTTGCAGCGCGGAATGGACCGCGCCGGGCGCGACCGTCGTGACTTCGAGCTGTCTTGCCCGGTCTTCGTCGTCACCGGCGCCGACGAACGGGAGATGGCCGCGGCGTCGGTCGCCACCCGCAAACAACTCGCGTTCTACGGCTCGACGCCGGCCTACCGCAAAGTCTTGGACCTGCACGGCTGGGGTGATCTGCACACCGAACTGCACCGGCTCTCGCTGGATGGCCAGTGGGACGCGATGGGCGAGCTCATCGACGACGAGGTGCTCGCCACGTTCGCCGTGGTGGCACCGATCCCCGAATTGGCCGCCGCACTGCGGCGCCGCTGCGACGGCGTCATCGACCGCGTGCTGCCCGGCTTTCCCGCCGCTGTATCCCCGGAAACTGTCAACGCGGTGTTGCAGGAGTTTCGCGAATGCCCGCCAGTGAGGAGCAAAGTATGACCGTCCGCACCATTGACGATATCGCCAAGATGTTCGCCAACCCGTCGGCGTACGCCGACGAGGTGACTCTTCACGCGGACCTGACCCACCTCCGAGCCAACGCCCCAGTGTCCTGGGTCGAGGTGCCCGACTATGCCCCCTTCTGGGCGATCACCAAGCATGCGGACATCATGGAGATCGAGCGTGCCAACGACATCTTCACCAACTCTCCGCGCCCGGTGCTGGTCACCCGCGAGGGCGACGAGCAGCAGGCCGCGATCGGCATCCGGACGTTGATCCACACGGACGATCCGCTGCACCGCGATCTGCGGGCCATCGGAGCCAACTGGTTTCGGCCAAAGGCCATGCGCGCGTTGAAGGATCGCGCCGATGAACTGGCCAAGCGGTTCGTCGACAGAATGGTCGACGAAGGACCGGAATGCGATTTCGTGCAGCAGGTAGCCGTGAATTATCCGCTGTACATGATCATGACGCTGCTCGGTGTGCCCGAGTCCGACTTCGCGTTCATGCTCAAGCTCACACAGGAACTGTTCGGCAGCGACGACGACGAGTTCAAGCGCGGCACCAGCATGGAAGAGCAGGGCATGGCGCTGCTCGAGATGTTCCAGTACTTCACCGAGCTGACCGCCTCGCGTCGGGCGAATCCGACCGACGACCTGGCCTCGACGATCGCCAACGCCACGCTGGACGGGGAGCCGCTGTCCGATATCGACACGGTTTCCTATTACGCGATCATCGCCGCTGCCGGCCACGACACCAGCAGTGCCAGCATTTCCGGCGGTATGCACGCGCTGCTGCAGAATCCCGACCAGCTGGCCCGGCTGCAGAACGACATGAGTCTGATGCCGCTGGCGGTCGAGGAGATGGTCCGGTGGACGACACCGGTCAAGGAGTTCATGCGTACCGCGCAACAGGACTACGAGATTCGCGGTGTACGCATCGCCAAGGGCGAGTCGGTGCTGCTGTCGTATGTCTCGGGCAACCGTGACGAGGACGTCTTCGTCGATCCGTTCCGCTTCGACGTCGGGCGAGATCCCAACAAACACATCGCGTTCGGCTACGGTGTGCATTTCTGCCTCGGTGCCGCACTGGCCCGGCTGGAGATCAACAGCTTCTTCTCCGAACTGCTGCCGAGGCTGCGCTCCGCAGAACTCGCCGGCGAACCGCAGCACATGGCCACCACGTTCGTGGGCGGTCTCAAGCACCTGCCGGTGCGGTACTCGCTGCGCTGACAACGCCGAGCAGACACAAAACTGCCCCTTTTCGCATGAATGAAGTGGTCCCCGGAAGTTGGACACTGACGTTTGGAGCTTAAGCGGCAAGGGCCTGGGCTCGGTATTGGACCGGGCTCAGGCCGTTGAGCTTTGTCGAGATTCGTTCGGTGTTGTACCAGTGGATGTAGGTGTCAAGGGCGGCAGTGAAGTCCTCGACGGTGTCGAACCGGTTGTGGTGGAACATTTCTGACTTCAGGTGACCGAAGAAGTTCTCCATGACCGCGTTGTCATAGCAGTTGGCTTTCCGCGACATCGACTGCAGCGCCTGCGCGTCGCCGAGCAACTTGCGCCAGGACCAATGCCGGTATTGGAAGCCCTGATCGGAGTGCACCAGCGGACACTGGCCGGGCTCCAAGGTGGCGATCGCCGCGGCCAGTGAGGTGTTGGTCAACTCCACATTCGGGCTCATCGACCACGCGTAGGACACCACCGACCGGTCGAACAAATCGAGCACCGGGGACAAGTAGACCTTGCGATCGGTGATGCGGAACTCGGTCACGTCGGTGACCCACTTCTGATTCGGCGCGCTCGCGCTGAACTCGCGGTTGAGAAGATTTTCGGTGACCTGACCGGGGCCGCCGGTGTAGGAGTTGTAGCGCCGACGGCGCCGCACCCGGCAGATCAGCGCCAGCTTGCGCATCAACGCCAGCACGGTCTTTTTGGCCACCACGAACCCCTGCTTGGTCAGCACCGTGTGGATGCGGCGGTGCCCGTAGCGGCCGTGGGCGGCCTTGAATGCCTCGGTGATCGCGGCTTTGAGGTCGGCGCGCGGGTCGAGCGCCTCGGGTTTGCCCTGGTGATAGAAGAACGTCGAGCGCGCCAACTGCGCGACTTCCAGCAGCACCGGCAGCCGATGATCAGCCTTGAGAGCGGCGACAGCGGCGGCTTTCACCGCCGTTCGTGCGCCATCAAGGCCCGCAATTTTTTTAGGTAGGCGTTCTCGGCTCGCAGCCGCTCATTCTCCTGCTCCAGCCGCGCCAGGTCCGTCAACTCCTGTGACGAGGAATCAGCGTCTTTGGGTTGGCGCCCTTTGGGTTTGGGTTTCAACCCGTCCTCACCAAGCCGGCGGTAGGTCCGCACCCAGGTCTGCACCAGCGTGGCTGAGGACAGCCGGTACTGCTGAGCTACTTGCTGGGCGGTCGCACCCTCGTCGATCACCTTGCGCACCACCTCGAGCTTGAACTCGAACGAGTACTGCGTTTTGGTCGGTTTTGCCACCAGCACCTTCCTGCCATGCAGGACCCAACGGCGATGTATCTCGCGAACCGGCCCCCGGCTCACTCCCAGATACCTCGCGGTGACGCTATAGCCCCGCCCCTGCTCGAACAACGCTACCGCCGCACCGCGCTGGGCCTCAGTCAACGAACTAGAAGGATGCAAAAAAGTACTCCCAGAAGAAGAAACTGAATTTCTCAGTCCAACTTCCGGGGAGCACTTCAGAAAAGGGGCAGTTTTGTGTCTGCTCGCGGGAAAACGGGCCCTAGTCGGAACCCGAGTTGCCCCGCGTCGCCGCGTGCAATGCGTCGCCGCGGGAGCCCTGCTCGTGATGGCTCAAGGCCTGGATCGAAACATCGTGGCCCTCAGCGGCTTTACGCAGAGCGCCGACGGTGGCCTGCTCCCGCGAGATGTGAGTGAACGGATCGAACGAATACCAGCGCATGGCGTTCTCATACGTCATCTTGTTGATCTCGTCGTCGGGGACGTTGTTCTCGGTCAGCACATCCCACAGTTCCTCGGGCGCGCCCGGCCACATCGAGTCGCTGTGCGGGTAATCGGCTTCCCAACTGATGTTGTCGATGCCGATCTTGTCGCGCAACGCCACGCCGACCGGATCCGAAATGAAGCAGGTCAGGAAGTGCTCACGGAACACCTCGCTGGGCAGCTTGCCGCCGAAGTTCTGATGCGTCCAGGTCGAGTGCATCTCGTAGGTGCGGTCGACGCGCTCCAGGAAATACGGAATCCAGCCGGTGCCGCCCTCGGACAGCCCGATCTTGAGATCCGGGTAATCCTTGATGGGCTTGGACCACAACAGATCCGCGGCGGCCTGCACGATGTTCATCGGCTGCAGGGTGATCATCACGTCCAGCGGTGCGTCCGGGGCCGTGATGGCCAGCTTGCCCGACGATCCGATGTGCACATTGAGCACGGTGTTGGTGTCGCACAGCGCCTTCCACAGCGGGGTCCAATAGTCGTCGTGGAAGCTGGGGTAGCCCATTGCCGCCGGGTTCTCGCTGAACGTCAGGGCGTGCACGCCCTTCTTCGACACCCGGCGCACCTCTTGGGCGCACGCCTCGGCATCCCAGATCACCGGAAGCGCCATCGGAATGAAGCGGGCCGGATAGGCGCCGCACCATTCGTCGATGTGCCAATCGTTGTAGGCCTGCACCAGAGCCAGGGAGAACTCGGGATCCTCGGTGGCGAACAGGCGGCCGGCGAAGCCGGGGAACGATGGGAAGCAGATCGAGCCGAGGATGCCGCCGGCGTTCATGTCCTTGACCCGCTCATCGACGTTGTAGCAGCCCTTGCGGATCTCGTCGAGGCCCTGGGGCTCCAGGCCGTACTCCTCCTTGGGCCGGCCGGCGACCGCGTTGAGCGCGACGTTGGGGATGACGATGTCGCGGAACTGCCACGTGTCGCTGCCGTCGGGGTTGTGCACCAGGCGGGGTGCCTCGTCGGCATATTTCTTGGGAAGGTGGTTCTTGAACATGTCAGGTGGTTCGACGATGTGATCGTCCACGCTGATCAGGATCATGTCGTCTTTATTCACGAACGAGCTCCATTCACGACGGCCTTACCGTATGGACGACAGTTTAGCCGGACGCGACGCTCCCAGGCCAGGCGATCAGCAGATTCGTCGGCTCAGCAGCAGCGTGCGCCGGGGTTGGCCTCGGTGTTGCGGTGTCGCATCTTCCAGTAGTCCCGCTCGGACAGCACCGGCTCACCCGGGTGCGTCCGCTCTCGGTGCGCGACGTAGCGCCGATAGTGGTTGTCGCCCATCAATGTTGACCAGTACCACCCGATGTGGCGTGCGGCCTGGCGTGTGCTCCGGGCAAAGTGTCCCACTGCTTCTGCACCTCCTTCTCGGCCGGCGAGGCAATCAATCCTGATGGTGCGAAGATGCGCGAGGGCACCTCCTCTTCCACGGCCAGCGGCCGACCGGCTCCGCGCAGCGCCTGCAGCGCCATCACCACACCCGCGATGAACACGATCAGCACCAGCACGGCGAAGACCACCGACAGGGTGCCCTGAATGAAGGTGTTGCGGATGACGGCATCGATCTGATCGGGGTTCTTCGCTGCGCCGAAAGTCGACTTGCCGGCGTCCTGGGCCGCGACGTACTGCGAATGCTGTTTCCAGTAACCGACTTTCGGATCGGCAGAGAAGATCTTCTGCCACGACGCCGTCATGGTCACCGTCAGATCCCACAACAACGGCAGGCCGGGTATCCAGGCCCATTTCACCAAGCCGCGTTTGATCACCACCACCGTGACCACCGTCAATGCAATCGCGGCGAGCAGCTGATTCGCGATGCCGAACAGCGGGAACAAGGTATTGATGCCGCCCAGCGGATCCGTCACCCCCATCAGCAGGATCGAGCCCCACGCGGCGACGACGATGACGCTGCACGTCCATGCTCCGATGCGCCAGCTCGGGTTGCGCAGTTTCTTGAACGGCCCACCGAGATTGCCCAGGCCGTCGGACAGCATGAACCGGGCCACCCGGGTGCCGGCGTCGACCGTGGTGAGGATGAACAACGCCTCGAACATGATCGCGAAGTGGTACCAGAACGCCTTGAGGCTTTCTCCGCCGAACACCTGGTGCAACACCTCTGACATGCCGAACGCGAGGGTGGGCGCACCGCCGGTGCGCGAAACGACCGAGTGCTCGCCGACGCCGTCGGCGGCCGCGGTGATCTCCTGCGCAGTGATCGGCTGACCGGACAGGCCGAGGCCGTTGACGTACTCGGCCGCGGTCTGCGCGGTGGTGCCGGTGGCCGCCGTCGGCGCGTTGATCGCAAAGTAGAGGTGCTGGTTGAGGATCGCCGCGGTGATCAGGGCCATGATCGCGACGAATGACTCGGTGATCATGCCGCCGTAGCCGATCAGCCGCATCTGGCTTTCCTTCTCCAGCAGCTTGGGCGTGGTGCCCGAAGAGATCAGCGCGTGAAAGCCCGACAATGCACCGCAGGCGATGGTGATGAAAAGGAATGGGAACAACGAGCCGGCGAATACCGGGCCGGTACCGCTGGCGGCGAACTGCGAGATCGCGGGCGCCTGCATCACCGGCCGGGCGATCAGGATGCCGATGGCCAGCAGTGCGATGGTGCCGACTTTCATGAACGTGGACAGGTAGTCGCGCGGAGCCAACAGGAACCACACCGGCAACACCGAGGCCGCCAAGCCGTAGATGATGATGCACCACGACAGGGTGACCTTCGAGAGGGTGAACCAGTCGGCGCCCCAGGATGTTTCGGCCACCCAGCCGCCGGAGATGACCGCGAGCAGCAGCAGCACGACGCCGATGAGGGACACCTCCGACACCCGGCCGGGGCGGAAGAAGCGCAGATACAGGCCCATGAAGATGGCGATCGGGATGGTCATCGCGATCGAGAACACGCCCCACGGGCTTTCCGCCAGTGCGTTGACCACCACCAGCGCCAGCACCGCCAGCAGGATCACCATGATGACCAGTACGCCCACGATGGCGGCGACACCGCCGACCAGGCCGAGCTCGTCGCGCGCCATCTGACCGAGCGAGCGTCCGCGCCGGCGCACCGAGATGGACAGCACCAGGTAGTCCTGGACACAGCCGGCGACGACCGCGCCGATGATGATCCAGATCGTGCCGGGCAGATAACCCATCTGCATGGCCAGCACCGGGCCGACCAGCGGGCCCGCACCGGCGATCGCGGCGAAGTGGTGACCGAACAGCACCCGCCGGTCGGTCGGCATGTAGTCCGTACCGTTGTCGAAAAGCTCTGCCGGAGTGGCATTGTCGTCGCGAGGCCGGACGATCTTCATTTCGATCAGCCGGGCGTAGAACCGGAAGCCGATGACGTAGGTGCAGATCGCGGCGATCACAAACCAGACCGCGTTGACGGTCTCACCGCGGAAGAAGGCGATCACCGCCCAGGCGACGGCGCCCAGCACCGCGACGGCCGCGAAGACCGCCTTGTGCTTGGCGGTGATGGGAGAGCGGTCGATGACCGCAACCGGCGGAAGGTCTTTGTCGGTGCGGATATAGGTGACGTCGCCGTCGTGTTCCTCGATGCGATCCGCCGGTGGGGCATCCGGTGTTGCCACGGTCTCTCCTCGCTGGCCCAGTGTCATATGCGTCGTGAGTGATCCTTTCATCGAGCCAAACCGCGCGGCATCGAATCCCGGTTTCCGCACCCTAACGAGGAAATCGCGGGCAGGTCAGGTGAGGAATGCGCGCACGGTGTCGATCGTGTCCGCTTCTTCCGGGGTCTTGTCGTCCCGATAACGCAGGACCCTGGCGAAGCGCAGCGCCACGCCGCCCGGGTACCGGCTCGACCGCTGGACGCCGTCGAAGGCGATCTCGACAACCTGCTCGGGCCGGACCGTGACCACCCAGCCGTCGTCGTCGACCTGCAATTCGTGAAACCGTTCGGTCTGCCATGCCAGCATCGCGTCGGTCATTCCCTTGAACGTCTTACCCAGCATCACGAATCCGCCGGTCTCCGGGTCGCGCGCGCCCAGATGGATGTTGGAGAGCTTGCCGGTGCGCCGCCCCGAACCCTGCTCGACGGCCAGCACCACCAGATCGAGCGTGTGCACGGGCTTGACCTTGAGCCAACCGGCGCCGCGGCGACCGGCCTCGTACGGTGCCGTCGGCGATTTCGCCATCACGCCCTCGTGGCCGGCCGCCAGCGTGCGGTCCAGGAACTGCTGCGCGACCCCGACGTCGGCGGTGACGACGCGATCGACGCGCCGGTCCCGCGGTACCAGCGTGTCGAGTGAGGCCAGCCGCTGCTCGGTGGGCAGATCGAGCAGATCCTGGCCGTCGACGTGCAGCAGATCGAAGAAGAACACCGACAGCGGTTCGAGATCGTTCGGGGTCTTGCGGCCGAACCGTGCGGCGGTTACCTGAAACGGGTGCGGGCGGCCGTCGGGCCGCAGCGCGATGGCCTCCGCGTCGGCGATCAGATCGGTGGCCGTCAATGCCAGCGTCGCCTCGACCACCTCGGGCAGCCGTTGGGTGACGTCGTCGAGGCTGCGTGTGAACACCGACACGTCGGATCCCCGGCGGTGGATCTGCACGCGTGCGCCGTCCAGCTTGGCCTCCAGAATCGCTGTACCGCCGAGTCGTTCGAGCGCGTCGGCGACACCGGTCGCGGTCTGCGCGAGCATCGGCCCGACCGGGCGCCCGACCTGAAGTGCGAACTCAGTCAGCGCGGTAGGGCCACCCGTCAGCGCTGCGGCAGCCACGGCGGGCAGGTCACCGGCGAGCATCGCCGCGCGCCGCACCTCGGCCGCGGGAATACCGGATGCGCGGGCGACGGCGTCGGCCATCACCCCGGCCAGGGCGCCCTGGCGCAGCTCGCCGCTCAGGAGCCGGCGCATGAAGGTCTGTTCTGTGTCGGTGGCTGTAGCGAAGAGGTCACGCACCAACTCGGCACGCAGCGCCTGAGAACCCTTGCCGGAGACCGTGCCGATCCGGGTGAATTGCGTGTCGACCCCGTCAACCGTCAGTTCCGGGTCCTCTGCCGGTGCGGGCAGTGAACGCAGCGCCGCCCATCCGACACCGATCTGGCGTTGGGGGAGTTCCCCGGACAACCAGGACACCGTGACCGCCACCGTATGGGCGTCGCCCTCGGCGGCGGCCGCGGACAGCACGGTCGCGATGCGGGTGATCTTGGCCAGCCGTGCCGAGGATCCCGCGATGTCGGCGGATGCGGCAGCGACGTCGGCGAGCAACACATCCTCAGCGTGCCACGGGCGTCAGACATCCTCCGGCGTTCGGCTGAGCACCTGAGTCAGGACGGCGGCCTGCGATTGCAGATCCGACGCCCGTTCGTGGTGCCCGTTCACGACGTATTCGTCTGCCGCCATGAGTCGTTCATCGACCTCGGCCTGAATCAGGCCGCGAATCTCGGCATCACTGAGCGTCCGGCGGGCGACCTCGGTCGAGCCCACCCCGGACACCGCACCCGCGATCGATCCACCGATCCGGGTATCGGTTTGATCGGCACGCGGCGTCTCCGCGTTGTCGATGGCGCTCAGCGCCGACCGGATCGCGGTGACACGGGTGGTATCGCGGGCCTTGCGCGCCGACAGCAGAGACTCGCGCAGCCGGTCGCGCCAATGCTGTGCAGGTGTCATGGCAGGCGAACCTATTCGGGTTCCGCGGCGGCGTCGAGGGATTTTTTGCACGGCCACGGTGCGCGGGAATCAAAAGGACGAACCCGAAAGGCTTACCGGAAGGGTTGATGGGATAGGTTGCTTTACGATTTCGGTCATTTTTGGAAAGGAAGCTAGATGGAGATCGAAGGCAAGAAGGCTATCGTCGTCGGCGGCGCGTCGGGCTTCGGCCGGGCCACCGCTGAGGCACTGGCCAAGCGCGGCGCCAGCGTGGCCGTGCTCGACCGACCGCAGTCCAAGGGACAGGAAGTGGCCGACGCGATCGGCGGCTCGTTCCTCCCCGTCGACGTCACCGACTTCGACGGCACCGAAAAGGTGCTGGAGGAGGCAGTGGCGACCCTGGGGGGCCTGCACATCATCGTGACCACCGCCGGTGGTGGCATCGGCGAGCGCACCATCAAGAAGGACGGTCCGCACAGCCTGGATTCGTTCCGCTCCACCATCGACCTCAACCTGATCGGCACGTTCAACATCAGCCGGCTCGCGGCGTGGCACATGAGCAAGAACGAGCCGGTCGACGCAGAAGCCGAGGAGCGCGGCGTCATCATCAACACCGCCTCCATCGCGGCGTTCGAGGGCCAGATCGGGCAGGTCGCCTACACGGCGTCGAAGGCCGCCATCGCCGGCATGTGCCTGACCATGGCAAGGGATCTCGGCAGCCTCGGCATCCGCGTGCTGGCCATCGCCCCGAGCCTGTTCGCGACCGGCCTGACCGAGGGCATCCCCGACGAGTTCGCCGCGGTGCTCACCAAGGACGCCGCGTTCCCCAAGCGTCTGGGCAAGCCCGAGGAGTACGCCAAGCTCGCCGTCGCGATCGCCGAGAACCCGATGCTCAACGGCCAGTGCCTGCGTCTGGACGCCGGCCAGCGCTTCGCCCCCAAGTAGAGTGAATTCCGGCGTGATCGAGGGCGCCCAGCGTCACCGATCACGCCGGAATCGCATACCGGGGAGGCGCCATGGCGACCATTGCAGACCAAGTCATCTCCGCACTGACACTGAGCGGGGTACGGCGGGTCTACGGCCTTCCCGGTGACAGCCTCAACGGATTCACCGACGCCATCCGGCGCAGCGGCGACATCACCTGGCAACACGTCCGCCACGAGGAGACCGCCGCGTTTGCCGCGGCCGCTGACGCCGCGCTGACCGGCCAACTGGCCGTGTGTGCGGGCAGCTGCGGGCCGGGCAATCTGCACCTCATCAACGGTCTGTTCGACGCGCAGCGCAGCCGAGTCCCGGTGCTGGCCATCGCCGCACACATTCCGCGCACCGAGATCGGGTCGGAGTACTTCCAGGAAACCCATCCCCAGGACCTCTTCCGCGAGTGCAGTGTGTACTGCGAACTGGTCAGCACGCCCGAGACGGCGCCCCGCATCCTGGAGATGGCATTGCGAGCGGCCGTCGAGGAGAACGGCGTTGCCGTCGTCGTCATCCCCGGCGAGGTCTTCCTGCAACGCGCGGGGGAGACCGGCTGGACCACACGTCCGGTGCGTCCCACCCGGTCGATCGTGCGTCCGGACGACGAGTCGGTGCGCCGGGCCGCCGACATCCTCAACGCCGCCGAGCGCGTCACCATCCTGGGCGGCGCCGGTGTGTCCGGTGCGCACGACGCCCTGATCGAACTGGCGTCGACCCTGCAGGCCCCGATCGTTCACGCGTTGCGCGGCAAGGAATTCATCGAGTACGACAACCCGTTCGACGTCGGGATGACCGGGCTCCTCGGTTTCGCGTCGGGCTACAAGGCCATCAAAGAGGCCGACACCCTGCTGATGCTGGGCACCGACTTCCCGTATCAGCAGTTCTATCCCGAAGGCGCCACCGTCATCCAGGTCGACATCCGCGGCCGCAACCTCGGCCGCCGCACCCCGATCGACCTCGGCCTACGCGGCAGCGTCGCCGACACCCTGGCCGCACTGCAGCCGCTGCTACGGCCCAAGGACAACCGCGAACACCTCGACCGGTCGCTGCGCCACTACCGCAAGACCCGCGCCGCCCTGGACTCGCTGGCCGTCAACGACCGCGACAAGACTCCGATCCGGCCGGAATATGTTGCCGCGCTTGCCAACCGAATCGGCTCGGATGATGCGGTGTTCACCTGCGATGTCGGTTCTCCGGTGGCGTGGGCGGCCCGCTATCTGACCATGAACGGCCGGCGCAGGCTGATCGGGTCGTTCAACCACGGCACCATGGCCAATGCGTTGCCGCACGCGATCGGCGCGCAGACCGCGTTCCCGGACCGGCAGGTGGTCGCGCTGGCTGGTGACGGGGGCCTGACCATGCTCTTCGGCGAGCTGGTGACGTTGATCCAGAACCGATTGCCGGTCAAGGTGATCGTGTTCAACAATTCGTCGCTGAACTTCGTCGAGCTCGAGATGAAGGCCGCGGGCATCGTCACGTTCGGCACCGATCTGGTCAACCCGGACTTCGCTGCAGTGGCCCAGGCCATGGGCATATTCGGCCGCCGGGTCACCGAACCGGGTGAGTTGGAACGGGCCCTGACCGACGCCTTCGCCCACGAAGGCCCCGCCCTCATCGACGTGCACACCGCGCGCCAGGAACTGTCGATCCCGCCGGCGATCACCGTCGAACAGGCAAAGGGCTTCTCGCTCTACGCAATTCGCACCATCCTGGCCGGGCGTGCCGACGAACTCCTGGACCTGGTCACCACCAACGTCGCCCGCCGCATCCTGGACTGACCGCTCAGGCCGGCCGAGGAATCGAGGCCGCCGTGCTCTGGCCCAACCATTTCGGGATAGCGCGGCGGACGTCAGCGGACCCGGACAGCGCTACGCTGCCGTCGAGCACCGCGCGCGCCCAGCCGAGATCGCCACGCCAGATCTCGATCAGCGTGCGCAGATCGGTCTGCACGGTCCCGGCCACCTCGTGCCCGGGATCGAAATCGCACACATCGGCCTGCCCGTCGCTCACCGTGAGCCACCACCGCGACGCCTTGGGCGCGACATCGTCGAGGACGAACGCGACCGTGGTGCGCGAACGCGGCCAGTCGGCGATGGGAATGGTGCGGCGCATGTCCCACATCAGCAGGTGCGGGTCGAGATCCTGCTCGCCCAGTTCACCGATCCACCGCACCCCCCACGACCCGAGCGCGTCGACCACCCCGGCGAGTTCCTGACCGCACGGGGTCAGTGAATAACTTGTCCGCCCGTCCATCTCGGAACGCTCGATCACTCCGGCACGGGCCAACGACTTCAGCCGCTTGGACAACAGCGCCGGCGACATCTTCGGCACACCGCGGCGCAGGTCGTTGAAGTGCGCACTGCCCCGCAGCAGTTCCCGGACCACCAGCAAGGTCCAGCGTTCGTCGAGCAATTCCATGGCCTTGGCCACGGGACAGAACTGGCCATACGTCGACATCGGCGGTCTTCCTCCCCGGAAAGTGCGCGGCTTTCTAAGTACACCGCTGTCAGCGCCCGGAAGCCAGTACAGATCCAGAACCAGACCCACTACAGATCTGGTACTGGAATCGCCGACCGCGTGGGATGACGATGAAGCCAATCCGCGAGAGGAGCCCGTCATGAACGTCACGACCACCGGCAGTGAGCTTGAGGCCAAACACCGGGCGCTGTGGGCGCTGGGTGACTACGCGGTGATCGCCGCGAACATCGTGCGCCCACTGGGTCCGGTACTGGTCGAGGCCAGCGGCATCGGGCCCGGCGACCGCGTGCTCGACGTGGCCGCCGGGACCGGCAACGTCGCCATCCCCGCCGCCGCGACGGGCGCGCAGGTGAGCGCCAGCGACCTCTGCCCGGAACTGGTCGAACAGGGGCGCCGACTCGGTACCGACGCCGGAGTGACGATCGACTGGGCCGAGGCCAACGCCGAGGCGTTGCCCTATGCCGACGATTCGTTCGACACAGTGCTCTCCTGTATCGGGGTGATGTTCGCCCCGCACCATCAGCAGGCCGCCGATGAACTGCTGCGGGTGACCCGCCCAGGCGGGCGGATCGGCCTGATCTCCTGGACTCCAGAGGGATTCATCGGGCAGCTGTTCGCCACCATGAAGCCGTACGTACCCGCACCACCCGCCGGCGTGTCCCCGCCACCACGGTGGGGAGATGAGCAGTACCTGCGCGCACTGCTGGGCGAACAGGTCGGCGAGTTGACCTGTGAAAGGCGGGAACTGGACGTCACCGCCTACTCCGACGGCGCCGCATTCCGGGACCACTTCAAGGCCAACTACGGTCCGACGATTTCGGCCTACCGGGCCATCGCCGCCGACGCCGACCGGGTCGCGGCACTCGACGCGGAGATCGCTGCGCTCGGGGACAGGTTCCTCACCGATTCTTGGATGCCGTGGGAATACCTGTTGGTGAGTGCCCGCAAGTTGACGCCGCGGGTTCAGATGTAACCTCTGGCGCCTTGATTTATTTGCCTAGCCACGTAACTATGTGGCTAGGCAATAATTGTCTAGCCACATATCGACGGCGGGTCGGCGAGCAGGAGGAGCCATGCGAGCAGTAGTGATCACCAAAAAGGGCGGGCCATCGGTCCTGCAACTGCAGGAGTGGCCTGATCCGCCGGCTCCTGAAAGGGGCAGGGTCCGTATCGCGGTGCGAGCCGCCGGTGTGAACTTCGCGGACGCGTTGTACCGCGTAGGACTCAATCCCGTGTCGCCCGAGATTCCCTTTGTTCCCGGATTCGACGTGGCGGGAATCGTCGAGGCGGTGGGCGAGGGCGTCGACACGGCCTTGCTGGGCCGTCGAGTCTTTGCGGGGACGCGTTACGGAGGCTATGCCGAGATAGCCGATGTCGGTGCCGATGACGTTGCCGTACTGCCAGACGAGCTGAGTTTCGAACAAGGCGGGGCGATCTTCACCAACTACGCAACGGCATGGGAGGGACTGTTCGGGTCCGGGCATCTGCGCGCTGGTCAGCGCGTCCTCGTCCACGCTGCCGCCGGCGGCGTGGGCATCGCGGCGGTACAGCTGGCGAAGGCTGCTGGTGCGGTGGTGCACGGCACCGCGTCGCCGTCGAAGCATGGCCGGTTGCGCGATCTGGGGGTCGACCGCACCATCGATTACCGTCAAGACGGGTGGTGGGAGGGCCTGACGTCCTACGACGTCATTCTCGAAGCCATCGGGGGAACATCGTTGCGAAGGTCCTACCGGCTGCTTCGTCCCGGCGGCCGTGTCATCACCTACGGAGCATCGTCGCTTCTGCGGGGCGAACAGCGTTCACTTCGTACCGCGATGCCGCAGGCCCTGGCGATGATGCGCGGGTTCAACCTCCTGAAACAACTTGATGAGTCAAAAACGGTGGTGGGCCTGAACATCATGGGGCTCTGGGAAGAACGCGGGTCGCTACGGTCATGGCTCGAACCGCTCGAACGCAACCTGGCGGACGGATCGATTCAGCCCGTCGTTCACGCCGCTGTGCCCTTTGCCGACGCGCCCGAAGCGCACCGTATTCTGGCGGCCCGCAAGAATTTCGGGAAAGTGGTGTTGATTCCATAAGTCGTGTAGCTGGCCACATATATTGCCAACAACCCTCGCGACCCCGCTCACTCCAGGAGATGACGATGCGACCGAATCCGCCAGACCTCGAGGCCATTCGACGCACCGAGACCGTGAAGGTGGCGCCGATCGCCTTCGGGATCTTCGCGTTGTCGCGCGCGTTCCACGGATGGGGGTCGGAAATGCTGTTGGAGCTGGGCTTGCATCCCGGTCAGGAACTCATCCTGATGCAGCTCTACGACCGGGACGGTCAGACTCAATCAGAGCTACAGCAGGCCCTCGGCGTGGATCACTCGACGATCTCGCGGGCGATCAAGCGCATGCAGCTCAGCGAGCTGGTGGCGCGGGCGGCTTCCGACAATGACCGTCGCGCCAAAGAGGTGTGGCTGACCGACAAAGGCCTAGCGCTGCGCAAGCCTCTCGAACGGCTGTGGACGTCGCTCGAGCAGTGTGCGATTGAGGCTGTGCCTCCGAGCCGGCGCGCGGAGTTCGCAAGGTCGGTCGCCAAACTCGAGCAGACCTACACCTCCGCCCGCCGCGCTCGGGAGCGCTAGGGCGTGTCTGACAAAACTAGAAGCCAGAGGGTGACGGCGCGTAGGACAGCTGCTGCCCGGTAGAC
>NZ_JBZDPU010000008.1:0-418177 GCF_058270075.1 Mycobacterium shunyiense
ACTCGAATCCCGCATGTCGTGTCTGTGTCGGCGCGAGGACTGCCCGGCCGCACAGCAGCGGGCGGCCGCGGATGCGGCGGTGGTGCATGTGCTGGCCGACCAATCCACCGTGAACGGCACTTGTGATGATCCGGGGTATCTGGTCGGCCACGGCATCGTGCCCGCCGAGTCCGTGCGTGACCTGGCCGCCACCGCCAAGGTCAAACCGGTGCGTATGCCCACCGGGAATGCGGCCGAAGCAGCTGAGTCCGCTGCGGCTGAGCCGCGGTACCGCCCGTCGGTGGCGTTGTCGGAGTTCATCCGGTGGCGCGATCTGACGTGCCGGTTCCCCGGTTGTGATGCCCCGGCCGAACGCTGCGACATTGACCACACCGCGCCCTGGCCCGCCGGGCCGACGCATCCGTCGAACACCAAACTATTTTGCCGGGCACACCATTTGGTGAAAACGTTCTGCCCCGGCTGGTCTGACCGCCAACGACCCGACGGGACCATCGAGTTCACCACCCCCACCGGACACACCCATGTGACCGAACCTCACGGTGCCGGTCTGTTCCCGACTCTGGCTCAACCGACCGGGGACCTCAACCTCGCCGACCCTGAACCGCAAGCCCCGCACCCCGATCGCGGTGCGAAGATGCCCAAACGCTCACGGACCCGCGAACAAGACCAACGTGACCGCATCGCCGAAGAACGACGCCTGCGCGCCGAACTCAACAACGACCTCGCCTACGAACGCGACTACCAAGCCTGGCTCGCCGAAGAAAACGGACCACCACCACCCTTCTGAGCAGGGGCGATCAAGCTTCGGCGCGTTCCTTCAGCCGCTGCAGGGTGAGCTGGATGTGCTCGGCGTTTGCGCCGTCGCGGTCGGGCACCCCGGTGGCCAGCCCAGCGACCTTCTTGAACCAGCCAGCACGGCGGTCCCAGGTGGACTCGGTCACCGTGCAACCGCCCTCGGCGGCAGTGATGTCGTAGCGCCAGTGCGCCACCGGGAACACCAGGGACTTCACGTCGAAGGCGAACGTCTTGCCGGGCTCGGCGTCGGTGACGGTGCACGTCGTGCTCCAGGCCTTCGAGCCATTGCGGTTGTGACCCTTGAAAACTGACCCGGGGGTGGCCGAACTGCCCTTCTGCCACTTCATCGCATGAGCCTCCTCGGCGAGCGAGGCCAGCGTGGGCAGATCGGTGATGAGTGCGTACACGGCTGCGGGATCGGCAGCGATCGACACAGTGGCTTTCACAGGCGCGGTCATGGGCCGATCGTAGACCCGGGCTACCGGTCGATCATCCGCATCTGGGCCTCGGTGTGATGGTCGCCGGCGGGCGCGGCGAGATTGTCGAGCCGGGACAACTGGTCGGGAGTCAGCGTGACCGCATCCGCCGCGATGTTCTCCTCCAGTCGTTCGACCCGCCTGGTTCCCGGAATCGGCACGATGTCGGGGCCACGCGACAGCAGCCAGGCCAGCGCGACCTGCCCTGGCGTCGCTCCCGAGGCCTCGGCGATGGTCCGCACCTCGTCGGCGAGCCGCAGATTCACCGCGAAGTTCTCGCCGGTGAACCGGGGGTTGTCGCGGCGGGTGTCGTCGTCGGCGAGGTCGTCGACGGATCGGATCTGGCCGGTGAGGAAGCCGCGTCCGAGAGGTGAGTAGGCGACGAAGCCAATACCTTTCTCGCGCAAGATATCCAGGATTCCGTCCTCGGGGTCTCGGGTGAACAACGAGTACTCCGATTGCAGTGCGGTGATCGGGTGGACGGCGTGGGCACGCCGGATGGTCTCGACCCCTACCTCGGACAACCCGATATGGAGAACCTTGCCCTCGGCGATGAGGTCGGCCAGCACGCCGATGGTTTCCTCGATCGGCGTGGAACGGTCCAGGCGGTGCTGGTAGTAGAGGTCGATGTGGTCGGTGCCCAGGCGCTGGAGCGACCCCTCCACCGCGGTGCGGATGTTGGCCGGGCTGCTGTCCGCCCCGTCGCGGCCGGTGTGGGAGATCATCCCGAATTTGGTGGCGAGCACGACCTTGTCGCGTCGACCCTTCAGTGCCTGCCCGACCAACACTTCGTTGGCGTAAGGGCCGTACACCTCGGCAGTGTCGATGAGGGTGACGCCGAGGTCGATGGCCCGGTGGATGGTGCGGATCGACTCGGCGTCGTCGCGACCGGCGCTGCCATAGGCGAAGGACATGCCCATCGTGCCCAGACCGATCCGCGCCACTTCGAGGTCACCCAACCGTGCGGTCTGCAAAGTACCCATCGCTCCAGTCTGCCCGGGAATCGGTGGCCGCGCCGTGGTGTTGTGCCGCATATGACCGAGCGCCAGGTGCTGCAGCCGAGCGCAGCCCACCCCATCACCATCACCCCGACCGGACGTCGGGTCACCGTCACCGTCGGCGGCGCGATCATCGCGCAGACCGATGCGGCCCTGACCCTGCAGGAGTCGACTTATCCAGCCGTGCAATATATTCCGCGCGCCGATGTCGTGTGGGAAACGCTGACTCGTAGCGCCGCCACCACCTACTGTCCCTACAAGGGTGAGGCGAACTATTACCACGTCGGCGACGTCGAGGACGCGGTCTGGACCTACGAGCAGCCGTACGCGGCCGTCGCTGAAATAGCCGATCACCTGGCCTTCTACCCGCAGAAGGCCGACATCGCCCTGGCCTAGTCTGGAGCGGTGCCCTCAATCAGCGTCACGTTCGAAGGCCCGGCCAGTCCGGGGCTGACGCTTGCTCCCTGGCGCCGCGGCGGGTACGACCCGACCAACCGGATCAGTGTCGACGGCGCGATCTGGCGCGTAAGCGCGATGAAAACCGGTCCGGTGACCGCACGGATCACCAAGTCAGCCGTCGACACCGTGGACTGCGAGGCGTGGGGCCCGGGTGTCGCGGAGTTCCTGGACGGTTTTCCGGCGCTGGTGGGTGCCGACGACCACGCCGGTGACTTCGATCCCGTCGAGCCGACCATCGCCGAGGCGCATCGGCGCGTGCCGCACCTGCGTCTCGGGCGCAGCGGCCGGGTATTGGAGGCGTTGGTGCCCGCGATCATCGAGCAGCGGGTCTCGGGCATGGATGCGTGGCGAGCCTGGCGGCGGTTGGTGACGAAGTACGGCGCCCCGGCGCCCGGTCCGGCGCCTGACGGGATGCGGGTGCCACCTACCGCCGACGTGTGGCGACGTATCCCGTCGTGGGAATTCCATCGGGCCAACGTGGACCCGGGCCGGGCGCGCACCATCGTCGGCTGTGCACAGCGCGCCGATGCCATCGAGAGGCTCACCGCCGAGCGGGCGGTGACGGCGTTGCGCTCGTTGCCCGGTGTCGGTGAGTGGACGGCGGCAGAAACCGTGCAACGCGCCTTCGGCGACGCCGATGCGCTGTCGGTAGGCGACTATCACCTGGCGACGATGGTGGGACGCACCCTGCTCGGCCGGCCGATCGACGATGCGGAGATGGTCGAACTGCTCGAACCTCTGCGCCCACACCGGCAGCGGGCCGTCCGTTTGTTGGAAGCCAGTGGGCTGGCCCACAATCCGCGTTTCGGAGCGCGTCAGGCCATTCCGAACCTACGCGCGCTGTAGCCGGGGTGATTGCGCGCCGCCGTTGTCGGGTACCCCGGGGCGGAACCGATCGTGAACCGAAAGGAGCCGCAATGACCTCGTTCACCATTCCCGGTCTGACCGACAAGCAGGGCAACGAAGTGGCCCAGCTCTTGCAGAAGCAGCTCAGCACGTACAACGACCTGCATCTGACGCTCAAGCATGTCCACTGGAACGTCGTCGGCCCGAACTTCATCGGCGTCCACGAGATGATCGACCCACAGGTGGCGCTGGTGCGCGCCTACGCCGACGAGGTCGCCGAACGGATTGCTGCGCTGGGCAAATCGCCGAAGGGTACCCCGGGGGCCATCATCTCTGACCGCACCTGGGACGACTACTCCGTCGGACGTGACAACGTGCAAGCGCACCTCGCGGCGCTCGACCTCGTCTACAACGGGGTGATCGAGGACACCCGCAAGGCGATCGACAAGTTGGAGAAACTCGATCTTGTCTCCCAGGACGTTCTCATCGACCATGCCGCCGAACTCGAGAAGTTCCAGTGGTTCGTCCGGGCTCACCTGGAGAGCGCCGGGGGCACGCTGGCCCATGAGGGCGCACCTACCGAGCGCGGTGCCGCCGGCAAGGCGCGGCGTAAGAGTGCATAGGCTGCGCGCTTGACCTCAACAGTTGTTGAGGTGCCAGGCTCGGTGTCATGCCTACCTGGATCTGCACGGGATGCGGTGTGGAACACCCGGATTCCGCCATCGAACCGGCCGACAGCTGTGTGTTGACCTCGGAGGTCGTCTCGATCGAGGAGCGTGGAGACCTACCGCCGCATGGCACCTGGACGACGCTGGAGGAACTGGCGGCGCAACCGCACCACACCGAACACGTCGATCACGGTCGCGGAGTGCACAGCTTGCGGCGGGCGCCCAAGTTCGCCATCGGGCACCGGTCGTTTGTGGTGCAGGCGGCGGACGGGAACCTGCTGTGGGATGCGCCGGGCTACCTGGACGACGAGATCATCGGCCTCGTTCACGGCCTCGGTGGTGTCGACGCCGTCGCTGCCAGCCATCCCCACATGTTCGGGGCGCAACTCAGTTGGAGCAGGGCCTTCGGCGGCGTGCCCGTGTACGTGAATGCCCTTGACGCAGAGTGGCTTCCGGCTCCCGATCCGCTGATAACGCAGTGGACCGAGGAGCTGGAACCGCTGCCCGGAGTGCGATTGATCCACGTCGGCGGTCACATGCGGGGCAGTTCGGTGGCGCTGACGGCTGACGGCACGCTGTTGGTCGGGGACACCATCTCCGGCGGACTGGCCAGCAACTGGGTGTCGTTTCAGCGCAACTTTCCCAAGCACGTCCCGCTGTCGGCCGCGGTGGTGCGCCGGATCGTGGATCGGCTAGACGGGTACGACTATGACCGGCTCTACACCCTTGGCGGCGACGAGATAGACAGCGCCGCCAAGGAGGTAGTGCACCGGTCAGCTGATACTCATATCCGTTGGGTCAGTGGGGAATTCGACCATCTGACCTGATCTAGCGGGTGCGCTCCTGGTCCAGGGTGTCCTCGCGGACCGGGCGCTCGGCCAGCGCCTCCGGGGAACCGAACAGGAACGAGTAGGCCAGACCGGCGATGGCCGCACCGACCAGTGGGGCCAGCCAGAACGCCCACAGCTGCGCGGGCGCGCCGTTGCCGTTGAAGAACGCGACCGCCGTGGAGCGGGCCGGGTTGACCGAGGTGTTGGAGATCGGGATCGAGATCAGGTGGATCAGCGTCAGGGTGAGGCCGATCGACAGACCGGCGAAGCCTTTCGGTGCGCGGTCATCGGTGGAACCGAGGATGACCAGCAGGAACACCGCGGTCAGGATCACCTCGGCCAGGAGCACCGCGGCCAGTGAGTATCCGCCGGGGGAGTGTTCGCCATAACCGTTGGCGGCCATGTTCCCGGTGGCAGACCAACCGTCTTTGCCGCTGGCGATCACATAGATCACCACGCCGGCCACCAGACCGCCCACCACCTGCGAAATCCAGTACGGCAAAACGGCCACCCACTCGACGCGGCGGGCCAGTGCGGCACCCAGCGTGACGGCCGGGTTGAAGTGCCCGCCGGAGATGGTGCCGAAGGCGTAGACGCCGGTCAGCACCGTCAGGCCGAACGCGAGGGCCACCCCGAGGAACCCGATCCCCACGGAGAAGCCGTCGGAGAGAAACTTCGCGGCGAAAACCGCGCTACCGCAACCGCCCAGGACCAGCCAGAACGTCCCGATGAATTCGGCTGCCAATCGATGTGACATGCTCGGCGTACTCATGGCGAACTCCTCCGTAGATGTGGTTCATCCGGAGGGTTTCACGCCAGTAGCTGATGGCAGAGTCGTTGTTGCCGAATTGATCGCACAGTGAAATTTACGTTGCCGTGGAAATCAGCGGTATGCGGTCAACCGGGCCACCAGCGCCACCGCGCCGTCATCGCCGATGGCCTGCGCGTCAACCGCTCCTGAGCTGCGTCCGACCCGCAACGTGCGCGCCTCGTAACGTGATTCGTCACCGCCACGGAACTGGCGCAGGTAATTGACCCGCAGCGAAGCCGTCCGCCAAGGCTCGCCGGCGTCGGCACCGAGGGCCGCGGAGCCGACGAGTTCCAGCGCCGCTGCCGATACTCCACCATGCACGATGCCGATGCTGTTGTTGATGACGGGGTCGGGCAACTGCCGCAGTACCGCGGTGCTCCCACCGGTCTCGGCGACCTGGACCGACATGCGGTCCTCCAGTGCCGCAGGTGGCGCGCCCTCGGTTGAGTCGGTGGGCCATTCGAGGATGTGCCCTGGCGCATGGATGTGGAAGGACCGCACCGTCGCGGTCCCGATCAATTGGTCTCCGTGAGTGAGCTCCGACAGGCTCAGCGAACCTGTGCCCTTCGGGCCGAACGGCCGGGCGGTCGCCACCACGGGCACATCCGGCGTGGCAGTGACCAGGTCTATGGCATTCGGGGTGAGCTCGATGGCCAGCTCGCTGGACACGGTCCACTCGTCTTCGTTGCGGCGAAGGTGGTTGATCAGCCCGCCGATGTGATCGACCAGCATCGCCAGCGGAGCGATGGTCGGCACCCGCGTCAGGGGATTGAGTAGTCCGCCGACGGGGATGGAGGCCACGCAGCGATCCGGGCGCTCTTCAAGGGTTTGTACGCCCATGCGGCCCAACGGGGTATTCAGCGGATAGTGCATCGCCGTCAACAGTTACGCCCACCACGGTAGCCATATACCCCCTAGGGGTATACAGTAGCGACATGACCACGACCGAACACGCGATGCACGAAGACGAACACGCCGGTCATGCGGGACATGCCGGCCACGGCGACCACGTCGCCCAGTTCCGCCGGCTGTTCTGGGTCATGGCGGTTCTGGCAGTGCCGACGGTGGCTCTCTCGCCGATGTTCGCGATGCTCCTCGGCTATTCGATCCCGGATATCCCCGGAGCACGCTGGATCTCCCCGGTGCTCGGCACCGTCATGTACGTCTGGGGTGGTCGGCCCTTCCTGACCGGTGCCGTCAGCGAGATACGTTCGCGCGCACCGGGAATGATGCTGCTGATCGGATTGGCGATCACTGTCGCGTTCATCGCGTCGTGGGGCGCGAGTCTCGGCGTACTGCACCACCAACTGGACTTCTGGTGGGAACTGGCGCTGCTGATCGTGATCATGCTGCTGGGCCACTGGATCGAGATGCGCTCCCTGGCGCAAACCACTTCCGCTCTGGACTCGCTGGCTGCGCTGCTGCCCGACGAGGCCGAGCGGGTCGAGGGTGACGGCGAGGCCGAGCAGGTGGTGACTGTTCCCCCAACGGATCTGCGGGTCGGTGATCTGGTGATCGTCCGGCCGGGTGGCAGCGTCCCCGTCGACGGCCGGATCACCGACGGTGCAGCCGATATGGACGAGTCGATGGTCACCGGTGAGTCGCGGACGGTGCGCCGGAGCGTGGGAGACGACGTCGTCGCGGGCACTGTCGCCACCGACTCCGGATTACGCATCCGGGTGACGGCCGTGGGCGACGACACCGCCCTGGCCGGCATCCAACGGCTGGTCGGCGAGGCGATGAACTCGTCGTCGCGAGCTCAGCGACTGGCCGACCGGGCCGCGGGCTGGCTGTTCTGGTTCGCCCTGGGATCGGCAGTGCTGACGGCGCTGGCCTGGACCCTGTTCGGCGAACCTGATCAGGCCGTGGTCCGCACCATCACGGTGCTGGTGATCGCGTGCCCGCACGCCCTGGGCCTGGCCATCCCGCTGGTGGTGTCCATCGCGACCGAGCGGGCCGCCCGCGGTGGTGTGCTGATCAAGGATCGACTGGCGCTGGAGACCATGCGCACCGTCGGGGCGGTCCTGTTCGACAAGACCGGCACGCTGACCAAGGGTGAGCCGGCCGTCACCGCCATGGCGGCCACCGAGCGTCCGGACAACGAAGTGCTGGCGCTGGCAGCGGCCGCCGAGGCCGACTCCGAACACCCGCTGGCCCGTGCCATCGTCGACGCGGCTCGTCGCCGCAACGTCGACATTCCGCCGGCCAGCGACTTCAGTTCGTCACCCGCGGTCGGTGTCAGTGCCATGGTCGGTGGGCATCGGGTGCAGGTCGGCGGCCCCGCATTGCTCGACCAGGCCGGGCGCTCCGCGCTGCCGGATGCCTCCGGGTGGGACGGCGCCACCGTGCTGCACGTGCTGGTCGACGGGGAAGTGGCCGGCGCGCTGGCGCTGGCCGACGAGGTGCGCCCGGAATCCCGGCAGGCCGTCGACGCGCTGCACGACCTCGGGATCGAAGTGGTGATGATCACCGGTGACGCAGCGCCCGTCGCTTCGGCGGTGGCGACAGAACTGGGTATCGACCGGGTCTTCGCCGGCGTGCGGCCCGAAGACAAGGCGGCCAAAGTCGCCGAACTGCAGGGTGAAGGTCTGACCGTCGCGATGGTCGGTGACGGCGTGAACGACGCGCCGGCGCTGGCCCAGGCCGACGTCGGCATCGCGATCGGCGCGGGAACCGACGTCGCCATCGCATCGGCAGGCGTCATCCTCGCCAGCTCGGATCCCCGGTCGGTGCTCTCGGTAATCGAGCTTTCCCGGCAGTCGTACCGGAAGATGAAGCAAAACCTTTGGTGGGCAGCGGGTTACAACCTGATCTCGGTGCCGTTGGCTGCGGGAGTGGCCGCTCCACTGGGCTTTGTAATGCCGATGTCGGTCGGAGCGATACTGATGTCAGCGTCGACGGTTGTCGTGGCACTCAATGCGCAGTCGCTACGTCGTCTCGACCTACGGCCCGAGGCCGGCGTGCGCAGCGTTGCGCGGGCCTCGGGACGTTGATCATGCAATTCTAAGAATCTGACTAAGCTTTCCTGCAAATATTGATTGTTGATATAACGGCACTATAACGGCACAATGTGATGTGTATGGCAAACTAAATTGACGCAAGGGGCTACTGCCGGGCCCGGCGGGGGCTGAGATGCCCTCGATGGGGTTGGCATGAAATCCTAAGGGCTGCACTGGAATTCGCTGGTTTATCGATCAGTCGGCGAGCGTGTTCCAAAGCCGCCAAGCAAGTATAGTTAGGCTTGGCTAAGTTGGCATCTGCCACGGTAGTTGCCTTATCGTTTTCTCCACTTATGGCGTGTGGGACATAGCCGTCGTCCAGTGCTGCACGGAGGCGCCCACGCCGAGCCGGCTTCTTCGTAGAAGCGTGTTGAAGGGCAAGGTGGGAATGGCGCCCAGCAAGGTCGGGCTGTACAACCCCGCATATGAACACGATGCGTGTGGTGTGGCAATGGTGGCAGACATCCATGGTCGCCGCAGCCGGGACATCGTGGACAAGGCGATCACAGCACTGGTGAATCTGGAGCACCGCGGTGCCCAGGGCGCAGAACCGAACACCGGCGATGGCGCAGGCATCCTGCTGCAGGTCCCCGATGCGTTCCTGCGTGAGGTAGTCGATTTCGAACTCCCCGAGGCCGGAAGCTACGCCACCGGCATCGCCTTCCTGCCGCAGTCGTCGCGTGACGCGTCGACGGCAGCCGAGGCCGTGGAGAAGATCGTCGAGGCCGAGGGCCTGAAGGTGCTCGGCTGGCGCCAGGTGCCGACCGACGACTCATCGCTGGGCGCACTGGCGCGCGACGCCATGCCGACGTTCCGGCAGCTGTTCATCGGCGGCGCCACCGGCATGGACCTGGAGCGCAAGGCCTACGTCGTGCGCAAGCGCGCCGAACACGAGTTGGGCACCAAGGGCCCGGGCCAGGACGGCCCCGGCCGCGAGACGGTGTACTTCCCGAGCCTGTCCGGGCAGACCTTCGTCTACAAGGGCATGCTGACCACGCCGCAGCTCAAGGCGTTCTACCTGGACCTGCAGGACGAGCGGATGACCAGCGCGCTGGGTATCGTGCACTCCCGCTTCTCCACCAACACGTTCCCGTCGTGGCCGCTGGCCCACCCGTTCCGGCGGATCGCCCACAACGGCGAGATCAACACCGTCACCGGCAACGAGAACTGGATGCGCGCCCGTGAGGCGCTGATCCGCACCGACGTGTTCGGCACCGACGGACTCGACAAGATCGTCCCCGTCTGTACCCCCGGCGCATCGGACACCGCCCGTTTCGACGAGGTGCTCGAGCTGCTGCACCTCGGTGGCCGCAGCCTGCCGCACGCCGTGCTGATGATGATCCCCGAGGCGTGGGAACGCCACGAGTCGATGGATCCCGCGCGCCGTGCCTTCTACGAGTTCCACGATTCGCTGATGGAGCCCTGGGACGGACCCGCCTCGGTCTGCTTCACCGACGGCACCGTCATCGGCGCCGTGCTCGACCGCAACGGCCTGCGCCCCTCGCGCATCTGGGTGACCGACGACGGCCTCGTCGTGATGGCGTCGGAGGCCGGCGTCCTTCCGCTCGACCCGTCCACCGTCGTCAAGAAGCTGCGCCTGCAGCCCGGCCGGATGTTCCTGGTGGACACCGCCCAGGGCCGCATCGTCTCCGACGAGGAGATCAAGGCTCAGCTGGCCAGCGAGCAGCCCTACCAGGAGTGGATCGAGGCGGGCCTGTTCCCGCTCGACGAGCTGCCGCCGGGTGACTACGTCCGGATGCCGCACCACCGCGTGGTGCTGCGCCAGCAGATCTTCGGATACACCTACGAGGAGCTGAACCTGCTGGTCGCGCCCATGGCGCGCACCGGTGCCGAAGCCCTCGGTTCGATGGGCACCGATACGCCGGTCGCCATCCTCTCGGCCCGGCCGCGGATGCTGTTCGACTACTTCCAGCAGCTGTTCGCCCAGGTCACCAACCCGCCGCTGGACGCCATCCGCGAAGAGGTGGTCACCAGCCTGCAGGGCGTGATCGGGCCCGAGGGCGACCTGCTCAACCCAGGTCCGGAATCGTGCCGGCAGATCGTGCTCTCGCAGCCGATCCTGCGCAACGCCGATCTGTCCAAGCTGATCTGCGTCGACCCCGACCACGAGGTCCGGGGCCACAAGCACGGCATGCGCGCCGCGGTGATCCGCTGCCTCTACCCGGTCAACCGGGGCGGCCAGGGCCTCAAAGAGGCGCTGGACAACGTCCGCGCCAAGGTGTCGGAGGCCATCCGCGAGGGTGCCCGAATCATCGTGCTGTCCGACCGCGAATCCAACGAGACCATGGCGCCGATCCCGTCGCTGCTGTCCGTCGCGGCGGTGCATCACCACCTGGTTCGCGAGCGCACCCGCACCAAGGTCGGCCTGGTGGTCGAGGCCGGTGACGCCCGCGAGGTGCACCACATGGCCATGCTGTGCGGCTTCGGCGCCGCCGCCGTCAACCCGTACATGGCCTTCGAGTCGATCGAGGACATGGTCGACCGCGGTGTGATCGCCGGAATCACCAGTGATCAAGCCAAGGCCAACTACGTCAAGGCCGCAGGCAAGGGCGTGCTGAAGGTGATGTCCAAGATGGGCATCTCCACCTTGGCCTCCTACACCGGTGCCCAGCTGTTCCAGGCCATCGGCATCTCCCAGGACGTGCTCGACCAGTACTTCGTCGGGCTGAGCTGTCCAGTGGGCGGCATCGACCTCGACGACATCGCCGCCGACGTCGCCACCCGCCACTCACTGGCCTACCTCGACCGTCCCGACGAGCGCGCCCACCGCGAGCTCGAGGTCGGCGGCGAGTACCAGTGGCGCCGCGAGGGCGAGTACCACCTGTTCAACCCGGACACGGTGTTCAAGCTGCAGCACTCGACCCGCACCGGTCAGTACTCGATCTTCAAGGAGTACACCGCCCTGGTCGACGACCAGAGCGAGCGGATGGCCTCGCTGCGCGGTCTGCTGAAGTTCCGTGACGGTGTCCGCCAGCCGATCTCCATCGACGAGGTCGAGCCGGCCTCCGAGATCGTCAAGCGCTTCTCCACCGGTGCCATGAGCTACGGCTCGATCTCGGCCGAGGCACACGAGACGCTGGCCATCGCGATGAACCGCCTTGGCGGACGTTCGAACTCGGGTGAAGGCGGCGAGAGCGTGCACCGCTTCGAGCCGGAGGAGAACGGCGACTGGCGCCGCAGCGCCATCAAGCAGGTGGCCTCCGGCCGGTTCGGTGTCACCAGCCATTACCTGACCAACTGCTCTGACATCCAGATCAAGATGGCCCAGGGCGCGAAGCCTGGTGAGGGCGGCCAGCTTCCGGGGCACAAGGTGTACCCGTGGGTGGCCGAGGTGCGGCACTCGACCCCAGGTGTCGGCCTGATCTCGCCGCCGCCGCACCACGACATCTACTCGATCGAGGATCTGGCACAGCTGATCCACGACCTCAAGAACGCCAACCCGGCCGCGCGTGTGCACGTGAAGCTGGTGTCCGAGAACGGCGTCGGAACGGTCGCCGCGGGTGTCTCCAAGGCACACGCCGACGTGGTGCTGATCTCCGGCCACGACGGCGGTACCGGAGCCACCCCGCTCACCTCGATGAAGCACGCCGGCGCCCCGTGGGAGCTGGGCCTGGCCGAGACGCAGCAGACCCTGCTGCTCAACGGCCTGCGCGACCGCATCGTGGTCCAGGTCGACGGTCAGCTCAAGACCGGCCGTGACGTCGTCGTCGCCGCGCTGCTTGGCGCCGAGGAATTCGGCTTCGCCACCGCGCCACTGGTGGTGTCGGGCTGCATCATGATGCGCGTCTGCCACCTCGACACCTGCCCGGTGGGTGTGGCCACGCAGAACCCGGTGCTGCGTGAGCGGTTCAACGGCAAGCCCGAGTTCGTCGAGAACTTCTTTATGTTCATCGCCGAAGAAGTCCGTGAACTCATGGCGCAGTTGGGCTTCCGGACCGTCAACGAGATGGTCGGCCAGGTCGGTGCACTGGACACCACCAAGGCCGCCGAGCACTGGAAGGCCCACAAGCTGGACCTGACGCCGGTGCTCTACGAACCCGAGTCGGCGTTCATGAACCAGGACCTGTACTGCAGCTCGCGGCAGGACCACGGTCTGGACAAGGCACTCGATCAGCAGCTGATCACCCAGAGCCGCGAGGCCCTGGATTCCGCTTCGCCCGTCCGTTTTTCGACAAAGATCACCAACGTCAACCGCACCGTGGGCACCATGCTCGGCCACGAGGTCACCAAGGCCTATGGCGGGCAAGGGCTTCCGGACGGCACGATCGACATCACGTTCGACGGCTCCGCGGGCAACAGCTTCGGCGCGTTCGTCCCGAAGGGCATGACGCTGAGGGTCTACGGCGACGCCAACGACTATGTCGGCAAGGGTCTGTCGGGTGGCCGGATCGTGGTCCGCCCCGCCGACGAGGCACCGGCCGACTTCGCCGCCGAGGACAACATCATCGCCGGCAACGTGGCACTGTTCGGCGCCACCAGCGGCGAGGCGTTCCTGCGCGGCCAGGTCGGCGAGCGGTTCGCGGTCCGTAACTCCGGCGCCCACGCGGTCGTCGAGGGCGTGGGCGACCACGGTTGCGAGTACATGACCGGCGGCAAGGTCGTCATCCTCGGACCCACCGGCCGCAACTTCGCGGCGGGCATGTCCGGCGGTGTCGCCTACGTCTACGACCCGGCTGGCGTGCTGGGCGAGAACCTGAACACCGAGATGGTGGAGCTGGAGGCCATGGAGGCCTCGGACGCCGAATGGTTGAAGGGCATCCTCACCGCCCACGTCGACGCAACCGATTCGGCTGTGGGACAACGGGTCCTGTCTGATTGGGTTAACGAGTTGAAGCACTTTGTGAAGGTCATGCCGCGCGACTACAAGCGTGTGTTGGCCGCAATCGCCGCCGCCGAACAGGCCGGCGAGAATGTCAACGAGGCGATCATGGCGGCCGCCAATGGCTGATCCGCGCGGTTTCCTCAAGCACACCTCGAAGGAACTCCCGACCCGCAGGCCGGTTCCGCTGCGCCTGAAGGACTGGAAAGAGGTTTACGAGGACTTCTCCCACGACAAGCTGCGGGACCAGGCATCACGATGCATGGACTGCGGTATCCCTTTCTGCCACAACGGCTGCCCGCTGGGGAACCTGATCCCCGAGTGGAACGACCTGGTCTACAAGGACCGGTGGCGCGACGGGATCGAGCGGCTGCACGCCACCAACAACTTCCCGGAGTTCACCGGACGGCTGTGCCCCGCCCCGTGTGAGGCGTCCTGTGTCCTTGGCATCAACCAGGATCCGGTGACCATCAAGCAGGTCGAGGTCGAGCTCATCGACAACGCCTTCGACCAGGGCTGGGTTGTCCCCAAGATGCCCGACGTGCAGACCGGCAAGAAGGTCGCCGTCGTCGGGTCCGGACCCGCCGGACTGGCCGCCGCCCAGCAGCTCACGCGCGCCGGTCACACCGTCACGGTGTTCGAGCGCGCCGACCGCATCGGCGGCCTGCTGCGCTACGGCATCCCCGAGTTCAAGATGGAAAAGCGCCACATCGACCGCCGTCTGGAGCAGATGGCGGCCGAAGGCACCCAGTTCCGGCCCGGCGTCAACGTCGGCGTCGACATCACCGTGGCGCAGCTGCGGCTGAACTACGACGCAGTCGTGTTGGCCGGGGGTGCCACCGCATGGCGTGACCTGCCGATCCCGGGCCGCGAGCTCGACGGCATCCACCAGGCCATGGAATTCCTGCCATGGGCCAACCGATTTGCCTCGGGCGACTTGGATGTTTCAGTCCTCGACGAGAACGGCCAGCCGCCGATCACCGCCAAGGACAAGCACGTCATCATCATCGGCGGTGGCGACACCGGAGCGGACTGCCTGGGCACCTCGCACCGGCAGGGTGCGGCCAGCATCCACCAGTTCGAGATCATGCCGCGCCCGCCGGAGACCCGCGCGGACTCGACCCCGTGGCCGACCTACCCGCTGATGTTCCGGGTTTCCTCGGCTCACGAAGAGGGCGGCGAGCGCGTGTTCTCGGTCAACACCGAGGAATTCACCGGCGCCGACGGTCGTGTCACCGGCCTGCGTGCGCACGAGGTCAAGATGAATGCCGGCAAGTTCGAGAAGGTCGAAGGGACCGACTTCGAGCTCAAGGCCGACCTGGTGCTGCTCGCCATGGGCTTCGTCGGACCGGAGAAGGAAGGCCTGCTGAGCAAGCTCGGTGTCGAGCTGACCGACCGTGGCAACGTCTCCCGCGACGAGAACTTCCAGAGTTCGGTGCCCGGCGTCTTCGTCGCCGGTGACATGGGCCGTGGACAGTCGCTGATCGTGTGGGCGATTGCCGAGGGCCGGGCCGCCGCCGCTGGTGTCGACCGCTACCTCATGGGCAAGACCGCTCTGCCGGTGGTGATCAAGCCGACGGCAGCGCCGCAGCGCTAGGTTTCCGCGTTTCGACTCGCCAACCGGGGGGTGGAGAGGTGAGGCTGCGACGTCGCGTCGTCGTAGGTGCAGTAGTTGTGGCTGTCCTGGCGGTGGTGGTGCACAACCACCTGGTGCCGTTCGGGACCCATTTCTTCGGGTTGACCGAGAACAACTTCGACCTCGACACCTACCGCGCCGGCGTGCACGCTTCCTGGGACGGCAGGAGCCTCTACCAGGAACCGGCGCTGCGTGGCGCCTGGTTCGTCTACCCGCCGTTCGCGACCTTCGTCCTGGCACCGTTCGCCTGGCTCGGTTTCGACGTCGCCAAGTACGTTCTGCTGGCGCTCTCGATCTGCTTGTTGGCGCTCATCGCGTGGCGGATCCTGCGACTGGCCGGAATCCGCGCCGATCTGCGGCTCGGCGTGATGAGCGCAGCGCTCGCGGTGATCGCCGTGGATGTCGAACCGGTGCAGGCCACGCTGTGGTGGGGACAGATCAATGTCCTGCTCATGGCGATAGTGGTGCTCGACCTGCTGCGACCGGATCAGTCCCGATGGCGGGGGATCGGGCTGGGTGTCGCCGCCGGCATCAAGCTCACCCCGTTGGTGTTCCTCCCGTACCTGTTGCTCACCCGGCAGTGGCGGGCCTCGGCCACGGCCGCGATCACCTTTGTCGCGACGGCGGGGCTCACCTGGCCACTGCTGCCGAAAGACAGCGCCTGGTTCTGGACTCACCTCGGCGACACCGCCCACATCAGCTCGATCGATCACCTGGCCAACCAGTCGATCAACGGATTTCTGGCCCGGTACTTCGCGCCGAACCCGCGGCCGGAGTGGCTGTGGATCGTGGTGAGCCTGCTGGTACTCGCGGCGTGCATGGCCATCGCGGCGTGGGCGCACCGACGAGGCGAACAAGCACTGGCCGTCGTGCTGGTGGGCTTGACCGGTTGCGCGGTGTCGCCGTTCAGTTGGGCGGCGCACTGGGTGTGGTTCGCCCCCGCGATCTTCTGGCTCGTCGCGAAGGCGTGTACGACGCAGGGCCGGTGGGCCCGTGGCTGGGCGTACCGGGCTGCCGGGCTGCTCGCCTTGACCTTCATGTGGACGCTGCACCGGCCAGGCCGCAGTCACACCACCATGTACTTCAGCGGGGTGTACTGGAATTTCCTGGACCTGCGGCGCTTCTGGACCGGCCAGCTCGCCAGCGGGTGGTATCCACTGGTGTTCGGATGCTTCGTGATCGCGGCGGTCAGTTGGTTGCGGCTGAGCACGCCGCCGGAGCCGGACGATCCCGACGAGATCGCCATGACCTCAGACGACCTCGACGACTACCCGCCGGAGTTCCTCGACGAGGAGTTGGCGCGGGCCCAGTAAGGCAAATTTGAGAGATTTCTTAATTAACTGTCGTGACCTGCATCACAGCACGTAGATGGCTTGACCAGCGACGAAATGTGATCCACATCTCGAAAAGGAGCCGTTCGGTCGCCTCAATCGCCCCATTAGTCTCATTAGAAACATCTGATGTTTTTGCGGCGTGCCTCGCCCAGTTTGCCGGACGGCGGGTATTTAATGACGTGGTGAGAGTGCTGCGGTAACGTAGAACTACGGGTACAGCAACCAGTAATTCGCAGGAGTGTTCACCGTGTACATCAACCCGATCAGTCGGTCACGGATGGGTCGTATTGCCTGGTCATTGTTCCGTCATCCGATGAAGAGCCGTGAGTTCCCGGCCAAGAACGAGCGCCTGGCCACGGCGGACGAGCTACTTCGCTTCGGTTTCTGACGGGTATCCGTCACAGCGCACGACGCCCTCGAATCGACGCAAAAGCGCCGGTCCGAGGGCGTAGCTGTTTGTGTCAGACGGTGAGCTGACCTGAGTCCCTGGCTGCCTCGGCCAACGGTTCCAGCACGGCCGGATCGTAGGGCGGCGGCAGATAGATGATCGCCAGATCCAGGCCCTCGGCGCCCAGCGCCGCCGCCTCGTCGACGACCTTCGCGACATCGTGGTCCGGACCCAGCCGCACGTGCGCCGACAGGGTGATCTCCTTGGGGTCGCGGCCGAGATCGGCGCAATGCGCGGCCAGCACATCGCGCTTGCGGGCGAACTCCTCGGGTGGACCGCCTACGAAATTCCAGTGATCGGCGTACTTCGCGGTGATGCGCAGCGTGCGCTTCTCGCCACTGCCGCCGATGCAGAACGGCGGATGCGGCTGCTGCGGGCCCTTGGGCTCGTTGCGGGCATCCTTGAGTTGGTAGAACTTGCCGTCGAACGTCGTCGTGTCCTGTGTCAGCAGTCCTTTCAGGACCTCGCAGGCCTCCTCGAACCGGTCGAAGCGTTCCTTGATCGAGCCCAATTCGATTCCGTAGGCACCCGATTCCTCTTCGTTCCAGCCGGCGCCGATGCCGAGCTCGAGGCGGCCGTTGGAGACGATGTCGAGTGCCGAGGCCATATTCGCCAACACGGCGGGATGGCGGTAGTGGATACCGGTGACGAGCACTCCGACGCGCAACCGCTCGGTGGCCTGGGCGAGCGCGGTCAGCGTCGTCCAGCCCTCGAGGCAGGGGCCCGACGAGTCGGAGAAGATCGGATAGAAGTGGTCGAACGTCCAGCCGGATTCGAAGACGTCGATCGTGTCGGCCGCTTTCCAGATGGCAAGCATGTCGGCCCAGGTCGTGTTCTGCGGGGATGTTTTGAAGGCGAAGCGCACGCCTTCAGAAACTAGTCCCGTCGCAGCATTCATTCCGGACGAACCGGTCAATGCTGATTCCGTATCTTCGGTGCCATTTGGACGCCGCAATCGGTAGTCTCAGGCAGGGAAATATGCGGAATCACGCGATCAGACCATCTGGGAGTAGACATGAGCGAGTACGCAGTCACCGATCCGGCGACCGCAAAGGTGGTCGCCACCTACCCGACCTCGACCGACGCCGAGGTCCAGGCCGCCATCGAAGCTGCCGCCAAGACCGGCCGCACCTGGGCACGTACCACCACGGTGGCCGAGCGGGCCGCGCTCATCGGTAAGGTCGCCGCCCTGCACGAGCAGCGTCGCGAGCAACTCGCCGACGTCATCGTCCGAGAGATGGGCAAGCCGCGCGACCAGGCCCTGGGCGAGGTCGACTTCAGCGCCGCCATCTACCAGTACTACGCCGACAACGCCGAGAAGTTCCTCGCCGACGAGGAGATTCCCCTGCTTGAGGGCGAGGGCAACGCGGTGGTCAAGCGAGGTCCCGTCGGTGTGCTGCTCGGGATCATGCCGTGGAACTACCCCTACTACCAGGTCGCCCGCTTCGCCGGCCCAAACCTGATCGTGGGCAACACAATTCTGCTCAAGCACGCTCCGCAGTGCCCCGAATCCGCCGAACTGCTGCAGCTGATCTTCCTGGAGGCCGGGCTCCCGCAAGGCGCCTACGTCGACATCCGTGCCACCAACGACCAGGTTGCCGAGATCATCGCCGACCCCCGGGTGGCCGCGGTGTCACTGACGGGTTCCGAACGGGCCGGTGCGGCAGTGGCCGAGATCGCCGGCCGCAATCTCAAGAAGTGCGTGCTGGAACTCGGCGGGTCCGACCCGTTCATCCTGCTGTCCACCGACGATCTCGACGCGACGGTGGAAGCCGCCGTCGAGGGGCGGATGGAGAACACGGGGCAGGCCTGCAACGCCGCCAAGCGGTTCATCGTCGCCGAGGACATCTACGACGACTTCCTGACCAAGTTCACCGACAAGCTGCTGGCGGCCGCCGACGGGATCGCCCCGCTGTCCTCGGAACTGGCCGCCGAAAGGCTCGAACAGCAGGTCAAGGACGCCGTCGCGCAGGGTGCCGAGCTCAAGTCGGCAGGTGAGCGCCGCGGTGCGTTCTATCCGCCTGCCGTTCTCACCGGAGTGACCGAGGACAACGACGCCTACCGCCAGGAGCTGTTCGGCCCGGTGGCCGTGGTGTACAAGGCCGGTTCGGAAGACGAGGCCGTCGAGATCGCCAACGACACCCCGTTCGGATTGGGTTCCTACGTCTTCACCACCGATGCCGATCAGGCCGCCCGCGTGGCCGACCGGATCGATGCGGGCATGGTGTTCGTCAACGCGGTCGGTGCCGAAGGGGCCGAGTTGCCGTTCGGCGGCATCAAGCGGTCCGGTTTCGGGCGCGAGCTCGGCAGGTTCGGCATGGACGAGTTCGTCAACAAGAAGCTGATCCGTACGGTCACCTGACGCTGACGTGCGTTCGCGCATGCGCGATCGCATCGTCCAGCGAATCGAGCAGGTGGTTCTCGTGCCGTAGTGACTCGAACACGCCGACGTTGGCCAACAACTCGGCGTGTTCGGGTCGAACACCCTTGATGATCACCGTGATCCCGCGTGACTCCAGTTCGGTGGCGATCTCCGCGAGGGTGTGTGCGCCGGTGGCGTCGAGCATGCCGAGTTGCGACATCCGGATGATGACGACGGAAGTGTGTGGATGTTCGGCGTCCACGATCGCGCTCGAAATACGTTCGGCGGCACCGAAGAACATCGCACCGTCGAGCCTCAGTAGCGCGATCTCGTCGTCGCCGGGTAGCTGCGGACCGGGAAGTTCCTCTCGAACCACGCTGCTGCGCCGCGCCACGGAACGCAACGCGAAGAATGCGGCGACGACAATGCCGATCTCGACCGCCTCGATCAGGTCGAAGCACACGGTCACCACCGCGGTCAGAACGAAAGTCAGCGCATCGGAACGGGTGGAGCGCAGGATCTTTCGGACCGTGCCCGCCGAGATCATCCGGAACGACGTCACCATCAGCACTCCGGCCAGCGCGGCGAGTGGAATGGTCGAGACCGGTCCGGTCGCCAGATAGACCACACCGAGCAGCACCAGTGAGTGCACGATCGCCGCGACGCGTGTTCGGGCGCCGGCCCGGACGTTGACCGCGGTGCGCGCGATCGCGCCCGTTGCGGGCATGCCGCCGAAAACACCCGAAGCCACTGACGCCAAACCCTGCCCGACCAACTCGCGGTCGGGGTCGTACGGTCCGGTCGGTGACATCGTGGCCGCAACCCGCGCGGAGAGCAGCGATTCGATGGCCGACAGCGCGGCAATGGCCAGTGCCGCGCCGAGCAGGGTGCGCAAGGCGCCCAGATCGGCGTGGGGGAACACCGGGGCGGGCAGATGCGACGGCAACTCACCGATCGCGGCCACCGGGATGTGGAGGATGCTGACCAGCACGGTGACCACGATGACCGCTGTCAGGGATTCCGGAATGGCGCGGTGCAGGCGGGGGAGCGCGACCATCAGGAGCGCGACAACCCCAACCACCCCAAGGGTTTTCGCTGCGGCTGTCCACTCTGCCTGGGCGATCACCGTGATCGCGGCGGGCAGCGTGCGCTCGCCGGCGGGTGCCTGTTGGGCGAATGCGGCGGGGACCTGCTGCAGGAAGATGATCATCGCGATGCCCAGGGTGAACCCCTCGATCACCGGCCACGGGATGAACGTCACCGCCCGGCCCAGGCCGGTGACGCCTGCGGCCAGCACCACCAGCCCCGCCACCACTGTCACCAGTGCGATGCTGCCGAGTCCGTGTTGCGCGACGATCGGCGCGAGGACCACCGCCATCGCTCCTGTCGGGCCGGACACCTGCACGTGCGAACCGCCGAACACCGCCGCGACCAGGCCCGCCACCACTGCCGTGACCAACCCTGCGGCGGCTCCCACCCCCGAGCTGATCCCGAAAGCCAACGCCAACGGCAGTGCCACCACGCCGACGGTCACCCCGGCGAGGATGTCGCGGCGCCACGAGCGCGGCAGTTCGGTGTAGTCGCCGCGGTTGGGCAGTAGCCGAGACATGGTGGGACCTGACGAATTGATGGATTGAAGAATATCTCAATCCACTGTAGGGCTGCCCGTCATAGGGCGCAAATGCACGTCCCGATGCGGGCACACTGGAGGTATGAACGGCGTCCTGTACTTCGACGGCAACTGTGGCATGTGTACCCGCAGCGTGAACGCTCTGACGAGCCGGCAGCGCACCGGCGATCTGCGGACCGCGCCATTTCAGGCCGCCGGCACCGCTGACCGGCTCGGGGTGCCGGCCGATCAGATGCTCGAAGCGGCATGGTGGCAGGACTCCTCGGGCGAGGTGTACCGCGGCGCCGAAGCGATCAACGCCGCCGTCTCGGCCGGGTTCGGCACCAGGATTCCGTTGCGCGTGTACCGGGTGCCGGGGGTACGTCAACTGCAGAACGCGGTCTACCGCTGGGTCGCGACGCATCGCTACCGGTTCCCGGGCACCACGCCGCACTGCGCGGCGCGGCCGGGGGACTGCTGAGCAGTGCCCATGGACCCGGTGACCGCACTACGTCAGATCGCGTACTACAAGGATCGCGCCCGGGAGGACCCGCGGCGGGTGATGGCCTACCGCAATGCCGCCGACATCGTCGAGGCGCTGTCCGATGCGCAACGGGAACGCCTCGGCGCGACGAACGGTTGGCAGTCGTTGCCAGGGGTGGGGCCCAAGACGGCGAAGGTGATCGCCCAGGCCTGGGCCGGCCGGGAGCCCGACACCCTCGCCGAATTACGTGAGGCGGCTGTCGATCTCGGGGGTGCAGAGGTGCGGGCCGCACTCCGGGGAGACTTGCACGTGCACTCCAACTGGTCGGACGGATCCGCTCCGATCGAGGAGATGATGCTGGCCGCGCGCGACCTCGGACACGAGTACTGCGCGCTGACCGACCACTCGCCACGGCTCAAGATCGCCAACGGGCTGTCCCCGGACCGGCTGCGTGAGCAGCTCGACGTCATCGAGGACCTACGCGAGGCTGTGGCCCCGATGCGGATCCTGACCGGGATCGAAGTCGACATCCTCGAAGACGGATCGCTGGACCAGGAACCCGAACTGCTGGAACGCCTGGACGTGGTGGTGGCAAGCGTGCACTCGAAGCTGGCGATGGACTCGGAAGCCATGACCCGGCGAATGGTCAAGGCCGTCTCGAATCCGCACACAGATGTGCTGGGGCACTGCACCGGACGCCTGGTCACCGGCGGCCGCGGCATGCGGCCCGAGTCGAAATTCGATGCCGAGAAAGTCTTTACGGCCTGCCTCGAACACGGCACGGCCGTCGAGATCAATTCCCGTCCGGAGCGGCGCGACCCGCCGACCCGGCTGCTGACGATGGCGCTGGAGATCGGCTGCGTGTTCAGTATCGACACCGATGCACACGCACCCGGCCAGCTGGATTTTCTCGGCTACGGGGCCCAGCGCGCCCTGGACGCCGAGGTACCGATCGAGCGCATCGTCAACACCTGGCCCGCCGACGAACTGCTGGAGTGGGCCTCAGGCGGCTGAGGTGAACGGATTGTGTTCGGCGATCAGCTTTTCCATCCTGGCCTCATCGAGCCGGACCCGGATGGTGGTGGCTTCCTGTTGATCGCGGATCACCTTGGCCAGGGTGAACGAGCTCGTCACGAGGAATAGGACCGTCATCGCCAGGAACAGGCGCTGCCACAGGTCCAGGGGCAGGAACAGGACCCCGCCGAGCAGACCGAGAAAGCTGGCCCCGAAAGCGATGGCGGCCTGGAGGAAGAATGCGGCGGTGACCCTGGAGGAGTCGTTGAAAGCGTTCATGTCTCGCAGCTTGTCGTAGTCCGGGGTGCGGCGGATGGGGGACATTACTCAGATTTCATGCTCAGTTCCGTTGCCACGGCCGCAGCACATCGGCGGACGATCCTCGGTCCAATACCGCACTGCGGGTGACCGGCCGAATTCGACAGGCTCGTAAACTCACGCGATGCACGCGGAACTCGGCATCGACACCGTCATCACCCTGCTCGCCGCCGGCCTGATCTTCCTGCTGGCCCTGGTGCTCGGGGTGTGGAAGTACCGGCAGATGGCCACCAGCGAGAATCACCTGGCCCACCCGTACGTCGACATCGCCCACCGGGCCGCGCTGCTGTACTCCTTCGCGACGCTGCTGGTCGCGGTCTTCGTCGAACTCAGCGCCTGGCCCACGTGGGTGAACCTCGCCGCAGCCATGGTGCTCGTGCTGTTCTTCGTCGTCGCCATCGCCGCCTACATCGAGCACGGTGCCAAGCGCGACACCACCAACCAGTTCGAGAAGCCCACCACATCACTGCACGCCGGGATGATCGCCCTCATCGTCGGCGAGATCGGTGGGTTCGCCGTGCTGCTCGCGGGATTCATTGCCGGACAGTTCTTTTAGCACGCGCAACTCTTCTAGTAGGGCAGCGTCGGCATCTCCAGGCCCGGATCACGTCCGACCAGCACACCGCGGGTCAGCATCGCGTTACCGAACCGCTGCCGCACCTCATCGATGGCGCCGTCGATCGCGACCGGATCGGGTTCCGAGTCGAAAGGCAGCTCCAACTGCTGGCTGCCCTGGTGGTCGATGTTGGATACCGCGAACCCGATCAGTGTGAGCCCGCGCTCGGCGATCACGGGAGCTGCGGCCGTCACCAGTGCGCGGGCCGCGGCCAGGACCGCGTCAGTTGATGCGGTAGCCCGGGGCAGGGTGTGCGACCGGGTGGCCCGGCCGAAATCATCGAAGCGCAAACGTAATACGACGGTGCGTCCGGTCCGGCCGGCCCCGCGCATCCTGCGGGTGATGCGGTCGACGAGGTTGACCACCACGACATCCACCTCCGCGGCCGACATCGTATTGCCGCGCCGGCCGAGCGCACGTTGGGCGCCGACCGAACTGCGCCGGACCCCTGTCGTCACCCGGCGTCGGTCGATGTTGCGCGACAACGCATACAGCTGTCGCGCCATCGCACCGCCGACCATGGGCCGCAGAGCAGACTCGGGCAGCTCGGCCACATCGGCGACGGTCTCGATCCCGTGGGCATGGAGCTTCTCGGCCGTCTTGGCGCCCACACCCCACAGCCGGCGCACCGGCAACGGATGCAGGAACGCCAGTTCGCGATCGGGCGGGACCAACAGCAGCCCATCCGGTTTGGCCACTTGGCTGGCCACCTTGGCCAGGAATTTGGTGCGTGCGATGCCGACAGTGATGGGCAGGCCCACCTGCTCGCTGATCTGCTCGCGCAGCCGTCGGGCGATCTCCACCGGAGTGCCGGACACCCGCCCCAACCCGGACACGTCGAGAAACGCCTCGTCCACCGACAGTGGCTCGACCACCGGCGTGGTGTCGTGAAAGACCTCGAACACGTGCCCGCTGGCCTCCGAATACGCCGACATCCGCGGCGGCACGACGATGGCTTGCGGGCACAGCGTCCGGGCCTGACCACCGCTCATCGCCGTGCGGACCCCGAACGCCTTGGCCTCGTAACTGGCCGCCAGCACCACGCCGCCGCCGACGATCACCGGGCGGCCCCGCAGCGCCGGATCGTCGCGCTGCTCGACCGATGCGTAGAACGAGTCGAGATCAGCGTGCAGGATCGCCGCCGCCTGCGGAGCAGGCAATCGGGATCGAACGGCATCGGACACGAACATATGTTCGCATAGCCGGCGGACGCGTCAGAGGGCCTCGCCGTAGATGCTGGCCAGCCAGATGTGGGCAAGGGTGTCGACCACCTTGTCGTAGGCGACCGCGGGTTGTTCGGCGCCCAGAGCCGCCATGATGGTGCGCTCGTTCATCAAGTTGAGCGAGGTCGCCAGGTCCATCGCGGGAATGGTCTCCGGGGCGGCGCCGCGCTCACGCTCAGCGGTGATCAGGGCGGCGGTGAGGTTGATCCACTTCTGCATGAGCCCGGACCAGAACACCCGGAACTCCGGGCTGCTGTTGAGTGCCTCGGTACCGGCGCGTGCGGTGGCCGGATGCGACCCGAACGAGCTGACGAAGATCTCGATCCCGTGCCGGATCGCCCGCTTGGGGTCGGTGGGCATGTCCTCAAGTGCGCTGTCGAAACCGGTGTCCGCCCGCTTGATCAGCGGGTCGATCAGCGACAGCAGGACCGCTTCCTTCGATGAGAAGTAGAAGTAGAACGTCGGCCGGGAGATCCCGGCACCTTTGGCCAGGTCATCGACCGATATGTCGGCGAACTTCTTGGTCTCCAGCAGCTGCCGGGCGGTCTCGAGGATGGCCGCCTCACGGTCGTCGCCCGATGGTCGGGCGGCGCGTCGACCGCGGGGGGCGCGCGTCGTACCGGAGGTGGTCACAGCCAGCAGCCTAACACCGCGTTGAATTTATCAACAGACTGTTGACCGACTCAACACCATGTTGATACCGTCGGTCCCATGAACGAACACTTCGATGTTGTGATCGTCGGCGCCGGCATCTCCGGCATCAGCACGGCCTGGCATCTGCAGGACCGTTGCCCCACCAAGAGCTACGTGATGCTCGAGCGCCGGGAGAACATCGGCGGCACCTGGGACCTGTTCAAGTACCCGGGCATCCGCTCCGACTCGGACATGTTCACCCTCGGGTTCCGGTTCAAGCCGTGGGAGTCGGCCAAATCGATCGCCGACGGCCAGTCGATCTGGAACTACATCAACGAGGCTGCCGACGAGAACGGCATCCGGAAGCACATCCGCACCGGCCACAAGGTGGTGTCGGCGGACTGGTCCGACGCCGAGAACAAGTGGACCGTGACCGTCGAGCACGATGGGGAGGAGAAGCAGATCACCTGCTCGTTCCTGTCGGTGTGCAGCGGCTATTACAACTACGACGAGGGTTACTCACCGGAGTTCCCCGGCTCCTCGAACTTCAAGGGCCAGATCATCCACCCCCAACACTGGCCGGAGGATCTGGATTACGCCGGCAAGAAGATGGTCGTGATCGGCTCGGGTGCCACCGCGATCACGTTGATCCCGTCGTTGGTCAACGGCGGCGTCGGGCACGTCACCATGCTGCAGCGCTCGCCCACGTACGTCGGATCGTTGCCTCTGGTCGATCCGTTCGCCGTGAAGGCCAACAAGTACCTGCCGAAGAATCTCGCGCATTTCGCGAACCGCTGGAAGGCCGTCGGGTACAGCACCGGCCAGTACCAGATCGCGCGCCGCTTCCCGTCGATCTTCAAGCAGTTCCTGCGCAAGATGGGCACCCGCCGGCTGCCCCAAAACTTCGATTACGACAAGCACTTCAGCCCGCGTTACAACCCGTGGGATGAGCGAGTCTGCCTGGCGCCCAACGGCGATCTGTTCAAGGCCATCCGGTCGGGCAAGGCCGATGTCGTCACCGACACGATCGACACGTTCACCGACAAGGGCATCAAACTCAGCTCCGGGCAGGAGCTCGAGGCCGACATCATCGTCACCGCGACCGGTCTGAACATGCAGTTGTTCGGCGGTGCCCAGGCCCTGCGCAACGGCGAGCCGATCGACCTGTCGGACACGATGACCTACAAGGGCCTGATGCTCTCCGGTGTTCCCAACATGGCGATCACCTTCGGCTACACCAACGCGTCCTGGACGCTCAAGGCGGATCTGGTCTCGGAGTTCATCTGCCGCGTGCTGAACTACATGGACGCCAACGGTTTCGACCGCGTCGAGGCCCAGCACCCCGGCACCGCTGTCGACGAGATGCCGTTCATGGACTTCACCCCGGGATACTTCCGGCGTGCCATGGACAGCCTGCCCAAGTCGGGCTCGGAGGCGCCCTGGCGGCTCAAGCAGAACTACTTCTTCGACCTGCGGACCATCCGCTACGGCAAGGTCGACGAGGAGTCGCTGATGTTCACCAAACACCGTGCGGCCGTGAAGGTTAGCTAGGCAATAAACGAGAAGAGCCCCCACCTTCATCAAGGTGGGGGCTTTTCTCGCTCCTGGTTTTAGGAAGCGGCGACGACCACGATGCCGTCCTCGTCGGCATAGGCGATCTCGCCGGGGACGAAGGTGACGCCGCCGAAGCTGACCTCGACGTCGCGCTCACCCTCGCCGGTCTTGGTGCCCTTGCGTGGGTTGGTGCCCAGCGCCTTGATCCCGACATCGATGGTGCGCAGCGCGGCGGCATCGCGTACCGCGCCGTGCACGATCACCCCGGACCAGCCGTTGTCGGCGGCCAACCCGGCGATGATGTCACCGACCAGCGCGGTGTGCACCGAGCCGTCACCGTCGACCACGAGCACCCCGCCGTTACCCGGGGTGGACAGGATCGACTTCAGCAGGGCGTTGTCCTGGAAGCAGCGCACCGTGGTGATCGGCCCGGCGAACATGGTCCTGCCGCCGTAGTTCTGCAACTGCAGATCGCAGCTACGGACGTCGGGGTAGATCTCGTCGACCAGATCAGCGGTGGCGCGCGGTTCGATACTCACCCCGCGATTATCGCAGCCCGCTAGCGACCGACACTTTGCACGATGATGTCGTGCACGAACTGGGCCAGCCCAGGCTCTGCCTCGTCGTAGTAGCGGGCGAAGCGCTCGTCGTCGACATACATCTGCGCCAGGCACACATGCATGTCGTCACTGCAGTCGTAGAACCGCGAGATGGTGGCGCGATGCCGTGCCGCCAACTCGTCGGCCTGCGCCGAGCCCGGTTCGACCCCGGTGCGCTTACCCTCGGCCAGGGCGTCGAGCAGCGCGTCGTTCTCGGCCTTGAACTCGATCCAGTCCCGCTTGGTCATCTGCGCGGTCCGTTGCCGGGACTGTTTCCACTCCTCGGTATCGGCCCAGCGCGCTTCGGCCTCCTCGGCGTGCTCGTCGAAAACGGCGCTGCCGAAGATCTCCACCTGCTCCTCGGCGGTCAGCTGAATTCCTCTGTCGTGGGCGCTCATCAATTCCTCCACTGCCTTGATGGTCTGCTGCAGCTGCTCGGCCTGATCGCACAGGACGCTGTGCTGGCGTTGCAGGTGGGCGAGCACGTCGGCATCCGGATCGTCGAGCAGGGACCGGATCTCATCCAGCGCCAGCCCGACCGACCGGTACACCAGCACCAAATGCAACCGCTCGATATCGGCGTCGGTATAGCCGCGATAACCCGTCGCGGTACGCACGCTGGGCACTACGAGACCGATGTGGTCGTAGTGATGCAGAGTCCGCACCGAGATCTCCGTCAGCGCGGCGACCGCGCCGACGGATCTCACCTGCGGATCTGCGTGCACGAGGCCACTATCGACCCTGACGTCGCGTCAGGGTCAAGCCCGGGTCAGCTGTCCTCGGAATGCCGACGGCTGAGCACGACCAGGAGCAGGGCCAGAACGCCTACGGCCACCGCCGCGGCAAGTGGCAGCTTGGACGACGGGCTCTCGCTCAGTGCGGACGGCACCGGGCCCGACACTGGATTGGCGGCCGAGGTGACAGTCGACTTGGCTTGGGCGGCAGTCTCTTTGGCTGCCTTGGCGACATCCGGCAGAGGGATGACGGGCGCGGGGGCTGGTTCGGCGGGGGGCGGGGCGGGAGTAGCCGGAGGAGCGGGCGGCGCTTTCTTGGCCGGGGCCTTCTTCGCCGGAGCTTTTTTGGCGGCCTTGGCCGGGGCCTTCTTCGCCGGGGTTTTCTTGGCGGGGGCCTTCTTCGCGGCGGCCTTCTTGGCCGGCGGAGGGCCGGGTTTGGGGGCCGGAGTGGGCGGAGCAGGATCCGCGCCGGCCGCTGATGCGTCGGCCGCAGCCGACTCGGCCCCGGTCTCGGGCTTCTCGGCGGGTTGATCCTGCTGCTCTGCCATCTGGCTGCTCCTTTGCAGTGTCCGGTGTTCCGCGCGAGCGCGGTGGGTAGGGCCGGCAGTGTTTCCCATCATGCCAGGCGCCGCAGCGGTCAACCCGTGACGGCCAGAACCGCGGCGAGCGTGACCGCCACAGCCATGATGCCCAACTCCACCAACGAACGGTTCTGCGACAGTGCGGCGCTGCTGCGATGGGCCCGCGCCGCAGGCAGCCACTGCGCCCGGTTACGCCAGGCCAACACCAACAAGACCGCGGTCACCACGACCTTGACCGTCAACACCTGGCCGTAGGCGGTCGTCCACAGATCGGCAGGCGAGTTCAACCTGATCGCCGCCCCGGCCACCCCGGCGACCAGCAGCACGCCCACGCACGACAGCGACAACTGCGAGAACCTGGGCAACACCCTCGCCCACTGACCCCGGTGCGTCACGGTGAGCACCAAGGCGGCGAGGACGCCGCACCACACCGCGGCGGCCAATGCGTGCACCGCCACGGCCATTCCGCCGACGGGACTCTCGGATAGATGCCCGGCCAGTGTCCTGGCGGCCATACCGACTGCGGCCAGACCGAGCGTGACGACGGTTGTGGTCGCACCTCGCGGGGCCAGGATCGCCACCGCAGCGACGATCAACGCGGCCACCACACCGACCAGCCCCGAACGGCCTGCGGTCGTGTGGAGGCCGAAGTCGGTCAGGGTGTGGACGCCGATCTGCCAGAATCCGACGCCCGCGGTCTGCGCCGCCTCCACAGTCAGCCGCACGACCTCGGCCAACAGCCAGGCGGCTGCCACCAGCCCGAGCGGTCCCGCGGCTCTGCGACACAATTCGGCGCGGTAACGGTCGGATTCGAGCAGCGGCACCGCAGCCAGGCCGAGGGTCACGATGGCGGCGCCGTCAGCCAGCGCCCGGATCAGCGCGCCGGTCACCGCTGGCGCCGGACCGCCCACCAGGCTCCGCCGCCGATGAGGACGGCGGCGACCAGCACGAACGGCCACACCACGATGCCGCCGTCGGACTGCGCAGGCGCCGACGCGGCCGCGCCCGGCGTGCCCGATCCGGCCACCGTCAGGTCGAACGACCAGGAACCCGAAACCACGTGCCCGTCGGCCGAGGTCACCCGGTAATTGACCGTGTACGTTCCGGCCGGGCCGAGCGGACGGACCCCGACGCTGAGTACCGCGCCGGCCACTGTCGGATCGCCCTCGGACCACAGGTTGTTGTCCGGCCCGACGACCGTCATGTTGGCGAAGGCAGGCTGCAGTGCCTCGTTGAACGTGGCGCTCACCCGCGGCGGTGAGCTGCTCAGCGAGGAATGTTCGGCCGGGTCGGTCGCGATCCGGGCCGCATGTGCGGACGCCGCGGGGGCGCCGAGCAGTGCGGACGCGGCCAGGATCAGTCCGCTCAGAATGGCGGCCGGCAGGCGGCTCATGACCGGCGCCGGTTCAGCAGGGACGCGACCACCGCGGCTGCTGCCACGATCAACGCCCCGCCGGCGAGCCATCGTGCGGAATTGTCGACGGTGCCTGCGGGCTGTGCGACGGCAGGAGCGGTTTGGCTGGGCGCCGGAGCGGCCTCGGTTCCGGCGAGCGCCAGCTGTGGAGCCGGATGTTCGGGCTCGCTGCCGTCGGGCAGGGGCGGCTGATCCCAGCGGACCACCGAGCCGTCGGAGTAGGTCTGGGTGACGGGAAAGCTCGCGGTCGCCGCGTCGGGAAGCTTGACCGACACCCGGAACAGCGCGAACTGCTCGGATGAGATGCCTACCCCGGGCGCCGCCGTCCACGTCACCGTCCGGACTGTGCCCGCAGCGGTGTCACGGTCGAGCTTGGCGGCCCAGCCCGGCATCACCTCGGTGCGGGCCGAGGCCACGTTGGGCAGGTCGACTTTCAATTGTGTTGTCAGCGCGCCGGTATCGGACTCGCCGGGAACCCGAAAGGTGAGTACCGAGGTGGTCCCCGGCGTCGGATTGTCGGCGTCGACGTGGACATGGGCCCAGGCCGGCGCGGCGGTGAGCAGACCGGCGGCGGCTACCGCGGAGGTCGCGAGTAGGGCGCGCGAGGACGCCCCGGTGAAGGGTTGCATTGGTGTCTTTCGTGGGTCGGGTCGGATGGTCAGGCAATGACGCCGACCGGCGGACCCCGGTGCGACACCGAAGCGGCGAGGAGACGGGCGGAGTGCAACGGCTGATCGGCGCTGCGTGCCGTGCCGCCGGCGGCCGATTCGGGTGCGACGCGGCCATTCCGCACAATCACGCGGACCACCCGCGAAACCGCCGCGGAAAGGCGCGCACCACAAGCGATCAGACCCGCGCCGAGCGATACCGCGGCCACATGCGTGCCGAACATGGCCAGACCCGGCTGAGCGTCGTGCACGTGACCGGCCGTGGCCAACAACGCGTGCGCCAGCAGTTGGCCGGTGCCCAGCATGCCCCACAGCACCACGGTGCGGTTCGCGGCGGCCAGGTTCGCGGCCAGCGCACCCAATGTCACCGAGAGTACGAGGAGTTGGGCGGCCACGGCCCCGTCCGGTAGGCCGCCCCCGGCGACGCCATGGGCGGCGATGGCCAGCGCAGCGGTGAGTGCGCCGACGGCCGTACCGCGCAGCGGGGCTGCGGAGTCGATACGGGCGGCGCCGGCCATGGAGCTGAGCTAGACCAACCCGAGCCGCGCCATCAGATCGGCGTCGATGCCGTCGAGCTGTGCGGTGATCGCCGCGTGGGCACCCCGGCGGCGCGCGGTCGGCATGTTCTCGGCGGCCGTCACGGCTGCGGCCAGATCGGTGAGGCGCTCGTTGATCGCCGAAACGAACTGCTTGGTCTCGGCGTCCTTGGGTTTCTTGTCGGCGACCTGGCGCAGGGTCTGCTCGGCCCCGGAAATGCGCGCGGACAACTCGGCGCCGTGCCCGGAGAACTGACCGAGCTGAGCCAACGGGACGCCGAGACGATCAGCGCGACGTTCGTCCAGGGCGCCACGGGCGGCCGTGGCGGCCCGGTAGATCAAGGGCACGAGCACCGGTGCCAGCAAACGCGTGACGGTGAGCACGCGGCGAATCCGGGTGGGGGAGAGCAGGCGCCCTTCGCGGGCCGCCTTCAACTCGGTCTCGGCGACTTTGAGGGCATTGCGGTCACTGTCCCGCTGCGCTTTGACCTGAGCTTTGAGAGCCCGCTGCGCAGATTTTTGATCGGACTTGATGCGACGAGCCTCATTCTTTGCGGTGAGCCTGGCCTCCAGCTTGGCCTTCGCCTTGATGGCGCGGGCTTCGGCGCGGCGGGTGGCGCGGCTTTTTCGTCGCGTGAACAGGCCCATTCCGGTTGCCTCCCGGTCAATTCGTCGTGTGTTCGTGGTCACCGCAGAACTGCTGCAGACCCACAGTATCGTCCGGTGGATTTGCTCTGCTGCGGCTCCCCGCTACGGGCCCGGGTAATCGCCTCAGCTAGCAAATTTGGACTGCCCGATTGTGCAAGAATCAGATTCATCAATCGAAGCTGTTGGGCGGTGCGCGAAAGGGTGGTGACAACGTGCGTTCGCGGTTGCGCGTCGCCGCCTCGACCGGTCTGGTGCTTGCGGGCCTGATCACCGCCGGTGTCGGAGGGGCATTGGCATTTGCCGATCCCGATCGGGGTCGGCCCGACAGCGGCCAGGGATCCTCGAACGGTGCCGGCAATGGCCATGATGGGCACAGCGGCCCGCCCGGCACGCGTCCGTCCCACAGCGGCACCCGGCCCACGGGCAAGCCGACCAAGCCGACGGGCCGACCGACCAAGCCAACTGGCAAACCGACGGACACGGGTGAACCGTCGGGAACGGGCCAGCCCTCCGGGACCGGCACGCCCCCGCAAACGGGGACAGGCACGGGGACGGCCACCGCGACGGCCTCCGGTACCGAGACGCCACCCACCTCAAACCCGTCGGAGACTTCTGCCGAGCCGACCACTTCCGAGGCCACAACGACACCGGGGACGACATCGGGGACCACTGCGCCCACTACGCCTTCGACGACTCAAATGACGTCGACCACGGAGTCGACCGCGGTGACCACCACGGAGTCGACCGCGGTGACCACCACGAAGTCCACGGAGCCGACGACCACGAAGACGACCGAGTCGACGACCGAGACAACCTCGGCTACGACGTCTCCGACAAGTGCGACGACCACGACGCTGATCGGCGGTCCTACTCGCGGTGGCGGGGAGTGGGGTCCCGGTGTCCCGACTCCCTTCGACTTCCCGCGCCCACCGGTCCTCCAGATACCCGTCGCGCAGACACAGGCTCCCGACGCGGCCGTGCCACCCCCGCCCGGACTGGCCGCAGCGGCCGGGGTACCGCCGATCGCCGTCCCGGTGATCGCACTGCCGGTCATCGTGCCGCCGCTCGCGGTGCCGTTGGGCGCTCCGGGCTCTGACCACGGGCCGCAGTCCGGGCCGTGGTCGGGACCCGTGCAACCCAGCATCAAGATGCGCTCCGGGTCGCCGCCGCCCGCCGCTGTCGGGTTGGACGCCGCGATGCCCGTGGCGTTCCGGGCGGGGTACGCGGACTACCTGCGCACCGCGAACACAATGGAACTCGCGGCAGTGGCGCTGCCCGGGGTTACCGGGATGATGGCTCTGACCGGCCTCGGTGGATTCGTGGGCTACCGGCAGGCGAAAGCCGGCCGTACGGTCCGAATCGATGCCAGTCGGTTCATGAGTTAGCACGACTTGGAAGAATCCAGGGTGGAAAGGGGGGATCATGTCCGCCAGTCGAAGCGTCACCCGCGCTGTCAACGAGGTTCTCGACCTCGCCCCGCGACAGGGTGAAGTCACGTTGACCCGTCTGGTCGACGCGGTGAGTGAAGATCGCGGCAGACCCATCGAGCTGACCATGGCCGAACTTCCACCCGGGGTGTGCGGGCAGTGGCGGCAGTACGCCGACCGCGACGTCTTCCTCATCCAGCAGGGTCTGCCGGCCTGGGACCGCACCCTGGCTCACGAACTCGGACACCTGGTCCTGGGCCACGAAGGCATCTCGATCGTCGACGCAGCGGCCGCCACCGCCGAGGTGGCCACCTCGGATCTGATCAGCTACATGCTGAACCAGCGGACCGGCTGTATGGGGCCCAACGGCGAGGACATCGAGCAGGAAGCCGAGGATTTCGCCGCGCTCCTGCTCTACCGCCTCGGCCGGTTGCCGTCCGACCGGTCGTCGATCGTGCAGGTCCGCCTCGGAGAGGCGTTTGGTTGATCGTCTGGGTGATCGCCGGCCTACTCGGTCTGGCTACCGGCCTGCGCATCGGTTGGGCTCTGGTCAACAAGCAATCCCTGGTGAGCTCCGCGATGATCCTCTCGTTGGGCAGCCTCGGTGTCGTAGCCGCGCTGAACTGGGAGCCGCTCGCCCTGCTGATCGACACGGTGGTGCACTGGCCCAACATCGCGGCCGGCCTGAGCCAGGTCGCGCTGATCGCCTGTGCGGCAGGCAGTTGCGTCATGATCACGACTGCCTCCTCGGGCCGTTCGGCCACGCTCACCCGTCGTATCGCGCTGATCCAGTACGGCATCGCCGGCGTCGTCGCGGTGATCAGCCTGGTGATCTTCTTCGCCGCAGGCAGGCAACCGGAGATGTCCCCGGCCGAATACCTGCGCCGGGACCTTGGGTCCCACGGTGCTTCGTGGCTGCTGCCACTGCTCTACGTGTTCCTGGCGCTCACCCTGGTGGTCTGGGCCGGCCTGCGCTACTCGAATCGCAGCCGGCGTGGACGGGCGCTGTTCCTGTTCACCGTTGGCATGGTGCTGATCGTGGCTGCCAGCGGCTTCGTCCTACTCAGAGCCGTGGGCCGGACCGAACCCGTCGGAGTCGGCGCCGCGGCCACCCTTCTCGGTTGTGCGATGGTCATCGTGGCCGCCGGATCGCTGCTGCCGAGCGTCGAGGACTGGTTCGGTGCGCACCACGAATTACGGACCATCAAGCCGCTTCTGAACGAATTGGCCCGGCGCCAGCCCGATGTCGGCATCGGCGTACGTCCGCGCGGACCGTTGGTGTTCCGCGTCGCCGAACGGATGTCGCTGATCTCCGATGCGCTCTATCTGGAGGCGACCGCCGCCGATGCGCGGCAGCATCAGACGGCTGCACCGCGTGGCTCAAGCGGATCGGGAGAGCCAAGCGACACAACACAATTGGACGAGGTGGAGCGACCCGACGTGCCACCGCGGGAGCAGGCCAAGGCTATCGCCCAGTGGATCTACGACACCCGCGAGGGTGACAAGGATTCCGAGTTTCCGGGGCTCGCCTGGTTGAGCCAGCCCGAATCGTATTCCGACCGGGAATGGATTCTCGCGATCTCCGAGCGGTACCGGGAAATGAGCGGCGCGGCGACGCGCAGCTGAAACCCGCGCGAGTGGGAACCGAATGGGCCCCACTGACGTGGGTTTCAGCGCGCGAAGGTGCCGGCCGAGACCGACGAATCAGTCGTCGAGGTGTTCCCGGCGGCGCAGTTCATCGACCTTCTGGACCAGATCCTGCTGAGCTTCGTTGGACAGCCCGACAGTACGGGCAGCGATCCGGCGGATCCCCTCGTCACGCATGCTGGCCAGCCAGGTCAGTTCCTTGTCGAGCTTCTCGTAGTACTCGTCGTCGGTGAAGTAGGCAGGCTTGATCCGGAAGAAGTTGGCAAGTGCGGCCATGGTTGCCTGCGACGGGTTTGTCCGGTTGCCCGAACGGAGCTGGGACAGGTACGGAGCCGACATGGTGACGCCCTCAGACTTCAGTGCGGCGATCACCTCGGCAGACGTGTGGGGTCCGCGCCCAGGTGGATAAACCGTATCGAACAGGCGGTTTAGGCGGGCGGCGAACGTCTTGCTCATCGATTTGACCTCCACATGCTTCATGAGCGGTACGAATTAGGCGGCGTATTTGCTGACCATCGTAGCGAGTGTTGTGACGACAACCAAGTGCAAACGCCACAAAAGTTAAACTGGCTTTGCGTTTTGACCCCCTCGGCTGCGGATACCCGGACCTTCGCCGTGGGGGGTAGGCGGGATTGCACCGTCTGGCAATGCAAAAGGTGACGGTTGCGTTGTATTGGGCGCGGTGAGCTGCGAGCACAGGGGCGCCCGATCATGATCAACATCTTGGCCGGCAACCGATGCAGGGCCGTGACTAGCGGAAACAGATATTTGCTAGAGTGCCGACCTCCGGTCGCGTCGGATTCCGCGCGAGGCCGTTGTCGGACGACGTGGAACACGTTACAGGTTGGGCGGCGGAATGCCCGTCAACCCCCTCGCGCGCGATAGCCAGACGGGGCCGGCTGGATTCTGGGACCGATTCCGGAAGGTAGTTGCCGGGCGGAAACAGGCGGAGGTTTCCGTCGTCGCCAGACAATCATTGGCACAAATGGGGGTACGGGGATGGTTGCGGCGGGACGCCACGGCTATCTGGAGCCCGTGCCGGGTCGCCGACATCGGCGATCCTGCTCTGACGCTGACACCTGCGCCTGCGGACATGGCGACCTTTCGACACACCGCCGATACCTGCCGCTTGCGCGGCTCACCCATATACGGTCGAAGGTGTCGCCCACCGCATCGCAGGTTGTCGGCCGGGCTCAAGGCCAGCATGTCGACACGACGATTGCGGGGCTTCCGCCCTTCGCTGATCTAGAGGACCATAGCCGCTGTCTGGCCGACCCGCCAGGTTTCTTATCCATTTTCGGAAGCTGGACTCTCCTTGTTGGAGAAGATGTCCCGCTCCTGGTGTACCTACGCCGCCAAAAGCATCGCCAGAATCGCCGTATCGGGGTGACTGATCGGATCAACACCCACCCTGCTGACCATCGACGTCACCGTGCCGTCGGATTCGGCTTCCACCCAGGCCGCGCGGTGTTCCAGTCCGAGATGTGGAAGGCCGGGCAGTAACACGCAGCCGGAAGCGGCGCCGGTGCACTCGGGAAGCGACGGTGTCGTCTCCGAGGGCGGATGCAACATCAGCAGTGCCGGCGGTTGGTGCTCGGCGAAATACCCGGGCGGGACGGCGGATTCGCCGACTACCGGACCCTCTGCGATGACGATGCCGACGGTGCCGGGGCGGGGTGTCTCGGGCAATTCCTCCCGAACCCCGAAAATCGTTGTGGTGGAAAGCAACCCAGGTAGCGAGGCGACCCGCACGGTGACCATGAGAAGCTGCGCCCACTCCTTGGTGGAATCGGGCCATCGGCCCAGCACCACAAACCCTTTGAGTGCACCGCCGGAATGGAAGGGGGCGATCTCAATCGCCCGGCCGGACCCCGTCGTATCCATATCGCCTCCGGGACATCGGTGTTGGCTCGCCGGTTGGCCGGTGCTCCGACACGTCTGTGGGTCGATGAGATCAGAATGCGGCAGCAACCCGGGCGGTGCAAGGCGACACGGGATCCGGACCGGTAACGAGTCGGCCAAGAACGACCGTCCCCAGAAACGAGGGCGGGGCGTCACGCAATCTGCGCGACGCCCCTTGGTGAGAGATCAGAAAACCGATCCAGCCCTCAGTCGACGGGAGCTAGCCGAAGATCAGGCCGTTGGTCTTGGAGGTGGCCGCCGCGTAGCGGTTCTGCACGTCCTCCCAGTTCACAACGTTCCAGAACGCCTTGACGTAGTCGGCCTTGACGTTCTTGTACTGCAGGTAGAAGGCGTGCTCCCACATGTCGACCTGCAGCAGCGGGATGATGCCGAGCGGCACGTTGGCCTGCTGGTCGTAGAGCTGGAAGGTCAGCAGCCGGTCGCCGAGGCTGTCGTAGCCGAGCACGGCCCAACCCGAACCCTGCAGGCCGTTGGCGGCGGCGGTGAACTGTGCCTGGAACTTGTCGAACGAGCCGAACTGATCGTCGATCGCCGCGGCAAGGTCACCCGTCGGCTTGTCGCCACCGTTGGGGGACAGGTTCTTCCACCAGATCGAGTGGTTCACGTGGCCGCCGAGGTGGAAGGCCAGGTTCTTCTCGTTGAGGAAGATCGCCGCGTGGTCTCCGTTGGCCCGCGCCTCGTCGAGCTTGGCGACGGCGTCGTTGACGCCCTTGACGTACGCCGCGTGGTGCTTGCTGTGGTGGAGTTCGTTGATCTGCCCGGAGATGTGGGGCTCCAGCGCTCCATAGTCGTAATCCAGGTCCGGCAAGGTGTATTCAGCCACGAGATTCCTTCCTCATTATCGATCGATGGAGCCAGGCGTTCGTCAGAGATCGTCGTGTTCGAGCCTCACGGTTCGACACTCAAGATCACCGCCAACATTGCTCCATCGCAGGGCGCACCGCAAGGACGCGTGCGCCGACCACACGTATACCCGATCGGGCGTCGGTCACAACAAGACGATGACGGCCAGCACGCCGAGCAGCAGCACGGCGATCACGCTGGCCCGAAGGAACGACATCAACTGGTTACGGGTGTGCAGATGCCCGGATGAGTGCCATTCAGGCTGCGGAAGGGCCGATCCCGATCCGATCGGATGTGACGCCATCAAAAACTCCTGACCTGCACGATCAATCCTTGCCCCCCAGTGAGTTCTGTCACAACAGCTGGTGTGACGCCGATCATAGCCCGTGTAATGGCCAAGGGAAAATCGGCCTCCGCGTCGATTACGGGGCCTGGAATCAGGCTGATCCCAAACCGGACCGGTCGTGCCGGCGGCCGAGGTTTAGCCGAGTGCTTAATTTCGCTCCGCGGCGGTGGTGCTTGTTGATCGCTGCCGTGAACACCCCAGGTTTATCCACAGTGATGGACAGCTACCGCACAGTAACTCCCATTTCGGGGGCTTTTCTCCAGGTGCCCGCCCTGTGGATGAACCTGTGGAAACTGTGGATAGCTTTCCGTTGCTAACGCCGCGACGAGCCATCAGGGGCGGCTGCGCTCACCGGCACCGGCATGCGAGCATGGACGGCATGGACGATGTGGAAGTCGGGCAGGCAGATATCGCTGCGGTACCCACCACGTTCGAAGGGGCTGTCGTGCTGCTCGACGTCCGCGAGGACGACGAATGGCAACGCGGTCACGCCGAAGGAGCCCAGCACATCCCGATGGGTGATGTGCCGGCGCGAATCGCCGAGATCGACCCGGACGCCGAGCTGTACGTGATCTGCCACGCGGGTGGACGTTCCCTGCGGGTGGCGAACTATCTGGCTCGCAACGGGTACACCCCGGTCAATGTCGAGGGCGGAATGCTGGCGTGGGCCGGGGCCGGACGTCCCGTCATCACCGACGCCGGTGGCACCGGAACCGTCTGACCGCCAAGGACCTGTTCAGAGATCGTGGCTAGGCTGGTCGGATGATCCAGGTGTGTTCGCAGTGCGGGACGCGCTGGAACGTGCGTGACCGGCAGCGGTCGTGGTGTCCCCGGTGCGGCGGTTCGTTGATGGCGCCCTCGGCGCCGTCGTCGCCCCAGTCACAGTGGGGACCTTCCGCCCAGCCTCCGTCGCCGGCACAGACGGCGCCGACGGCGCAGCGCACTCCGCCCCACCTCGCCCCCGGCTATCGCTGGATCGCCCTGCGTCCCGGCCCTCCGCCGCACCAGCGCAGGCAGCGGCGGCCGCTCGGCCCGACGCCGCACTACCGCTCGATTCCGAGTTGGGGACTGCACCAGCAGTTCGATCTCGAGGAACAGCCTCAGAAAACCGACGGCGAGACAGACGCCGGCACCGTACGACTCATGCTCGTCGCAGCCATGGTGGTGCTGGGAATCGCCGCGTTCGCTCACGTGATTCGTTATGTGCTGCTGCTGATCAACCGCAGCGTGCTGCTGCATCCGCTGATCGCGATCGGCGGAGTGGCCATCGGGCTGCTGGCCAGCGTGGTGGCGATGGGCGTCGTGGTCGTCGCGGTGGTGTCGTTGGTGCGTTGGCTCATCACGCGGCGGGCCGCCGGATACGCCGCCCACGGTGAGGTCGATCCGCGCAGCACCAGGACGCTGTGGCTGTGCTGTCTGCTGCCCGGGGTGAACCTCGTGATGGCACCGGTGTTCGTGTGGGAGCTGGCCGCCCTTGAAGGGCGCCTCTCGCATCTGCGTCGCCAGATCGTGGTGTGGTGGATCGTCTGGGTGTTCAGCGCGGTCGTCGCGTTCGCGTCGATGGTCAGCACCGTGTACGTGACGTTCTTCAACAACACCCCGCAGAACATCGCCAACAACACCGTGACGGCGATCGTCGGGTATCTGCTGGCGCTGGCGGCGTTCCTGCTGACCGCCAAGGTGTTCGTCGGGTTCGAGGGCAGCGGTGCGACGGCCGAGCGCAGCGTCCGGCGCTGGGTGGTGCTTGAGCCCGAATCTTCTGATCCGACACCCACTCCCGACCCTTCCCCGGTCGACACCGAGGCGGCGGACAGTTCGCAGAATCGTGAGGATTCCGCTGAATCCGCCGTTCCGGTTGAGACCCAGGGGCAGAACCCGGCAGCATAGGCCGTATGGAAACGGGCGACGGCGAAGCCGCTGCGCAGGCGACCCCGGGGCCTGGGCATCCGTTCGTGGTGGCCCACCGGGGAGCGTCCGCCGAGAAGCCCGAACACACACTCGCCGCATATGACCTGGCGCTGCGTGAGGGTGCCGACGGCGTGGAATGCGATGTGCGCCTGACCCGTGACGGGCACCTGGTGTGCGTGCACGATCGCCGGGTGGACCGCACCTCCACGGGCACCGGGCTGGTCAGCGAGATGACGCTGGCCGAGTTGCGCAAGCTGGACTACGGGTCGTGGCATGCCGGCGGGCGCTCCGACGACGATGAGGAAGACGACGCGCCAGCAGGCACCGTCGGAGACACCGGGCTGCTGACACTCGACGACCTCGTATCGCTGGTGCTCGACTGGAACCGGCCGGTCAAGTTGTTCATCGAGACCAAACATCCCGTGCGCTACGGCGCGTTGGTGGAGAACAAGGTGCTGGCGCTGCTGCACCGCTACGGAATCGCGGCGCCCGCCTCGGCCGATCTGTCCCGAGCGGTGGTGATGTCCTTCTCGGCGGCAGCCGTATGGCGGATTCGCCGGGCCGCCCCGATGCTCCCGACGGTGCTGCTCGGTGAGACGTCGCGGTATCTGGGCGGCGGTGCCGCCACCACGGTCGGGGCCACCGCCGTCGGCCCGTCCATCGCAACTTTGCGCGAGCACCCAGAATTGGTCGACCGGGCCGCCGCCCAGGGGCGTGCCCTGTACTGCTGGACCGTCGACCACTACGAGGATGTGCAGTTCTGCCGCGACATCGGCGTGGGGTGGGTGGCCACGAATCATCCCGGCCGCACCAAGAGTTGGCTGCAGAACGGCCTGACCGGCGCGGGCCGGGACTGAGAAGACCCGAGGGCTAGAGGTTGCCGCCCGCGGCCTTCGGTGCCGCTGCGTCCGCACCCGCTCCGCCGGCGATTTCGCGAGCGACGAAATCCTCGATGTGAAACAGGTTGGAACCGGCGCGGTCGGCGATACGCACCAGCGTCGCCATCGACGCGACCTCTTCGATCTGCTCCTTGAGGAACCACTGCATGAACTGCTCGCCGAGATAGTCACCTTCTTCGCGGGCAACACTGGCCAGCCGGCTGATCTGTTCGGTGACGGTGCGCTCCTGGCTGAGCGCCAGCGCGAGCGCGTCCCGGGGAGCGTCGAAGCGGTTGCACACCGCATCGACACCGGGGATCTCGGCGTCGATATCCCGGTCGAGCAGGTACTGGACCAGCATCATGGCGTGGTTGCGCTCTTCGACCGCCTGTGCGTAGAAGTGCTTGGCGAGCTGCGGAAGATCCGCGCCGTCGAAATAAACCGCAATTGCGATGTATTGCTGTGACGCGGTGAACTCGCTGCGGATCTGGTCCTGAACAAGTGCGTGGAATTTCGTGTCGTGTTCACCGGTCATCGTCATGATCGCGAGGATATAGCAGGTCAGAACGCGTTGTCATCGAAGGTAGACCTCATTGAGGTCAGCTTTACCTTAGTTGGACCGCGGTCGTGTGGTGCGCATTACATTTGCTGTACAGAATTTGCTACTGCTTTATTTAGCTTTGCCTAAGCTCAAGGTTGCGACTTTTCGATCACGTCGTCCGGAACGGCGGTGTCGTTGGCCAGTGCGGTGAACAGCCGACCTGCCGCGTCGCTGTCCCACACCACCACCGCGCCCGAATCGCTGCCGGTGAATTCGCCGATCGGCACCGTCGTCGTCACCATGTCGGCGTGCATCGCCCAGCCCAGCCGGCCCAGATCCCAGACGTGCGCGTCCTGGTCGACGGCCACCGAGTTGGTGGCCGCGCGGGCCATGGGCTGCCACCGCAGGGGGTTCAGCAGCACCTCCGGGCTGGTGGCCCGGTGCAGCAGCGCCGACATGAACGCCCGCTGGTGGATCATCCGGTCCAGATCGGCGCGTGGCGTGGCTCGGCTGCGGACGTAGCCGAGCGCGTTACGGCCGTCGAACTCCTGGCAACCCGCCGGAAGGTCGATCCCGGCCAGCGGGTCGCTGATCGGTTCGGCCGGGCACATCGTCACCCCGCCGACGGCATCGACGAGGCCGGCGAAACCGTCGAAACCGATCTCTGCGTAATGGTCGAGGCGCAGACCGGTGGCCTGCTCGACCGTCTGCGCCAGCAGCGGTGCCCCGCCCAGCGAGAACGCAGCGTTGACCTTGTCCTCGCCGTAGCCCGGAATCGGCAGGTAGGAATCCCGGGGGATCGAGACCATGGTGGCCGGTGTGCCCGAGCCGATCCCGGGAATGTGTACCAAGAGGATCGTGTCGGTGCGGCCGTTGCCGATGTCCCCGCCGGTGGCCAGATCGGCCTGCTGCTCGGGGCTGAGGTTCTGGCGACTGTCCGATCCGACGAGCAGCCAGGTGGTGCCGTGTGCCGCCCCGGGCCGCTCGGGATAGTCGGCCAGTGCCGGAATCCGGTGCAGTGACGAGTCAATCCACACACCGCCGCCGATCAGCGCCAGCACGCCGACGAGCAGCACCACCAACACCAGACGGCCCCAGTGGCGTCGCCGGCGGGGCTTGCGCACCGGTGCGGGTGCGGCCGGGGGTCGGGGCGGCGGCGCCGACCTGGGCGGAGTCGGCTGCGAACCCCGGGGTGGGCGCGGTGGTGGTGGCGGCGCGGACCTGGGCGGGGGCTGCCGCGGCGGGGATTGCCTGGGTGGGGGTTGTCTGGGTGGCGGCGGTGTTCGTGGCGGCGTCGGCGGATTCGGCGGCCAGGCCGGGCGGTAGTTCGGGTCGCGCCGGATCACCTGGGACGGCTCGTTGTCGCGGCGGCGCGGTCCCGGACGCCGCGAGCGCGGGTCGCGAGGTCCGCCCGAGGCGGTGAAGTCGTCCACAGCAGAAATGTACGTGCCGCAGGCGTCAATGCAGCCAACTGAGATGATCCGCCACCAGCGCGTAGCCGACGAATGCCACCGCGTCGATCAGGGTGTGGGCGATGATCAGCGGCCACAGCCGTCCGGTGCGCTGCCAGGCGTAGCCGAAAACCAGGCCCATCACCACATTGCCCAGCCCCGCGCTGTAACCCTGATACAGGTGATACGCGCCGCGCAGCAGACTGGAGATGATCAGGGCCCGGCCCGGGCTGACGTCGAGTTGACGCAGCCGGGTGAGCAGGAACCCCACCACGATGATCTCTTCGGCCCAGCCGTTGGCGAACGCCACACCGAGCAGCATCGGGATGCGCCACCACGTGTCATACAACTCGGCCGGTTCCACGTCGGCGCTCAGGCCCAGCACTCGGGCCAGCACATTGAACCCCAACCCGGGCAGGCCGATGAGCAGGGCCAGACCGAGTCCGCCCAATCCGTCGGCGCGCCACTGCGGACGGGACAGGCCGATCTTGGACGGCCCGAAACCGCTGCGCCACAGCAGGTACAGGGCCAATGCTCCCCAGGCCAGCAGCTGCAGGATCACGGCCAGGTGCAGGCCGAGGTCGATCAGGTCGAACGGGGACCGCTTGGGGTTGAGCGCGACGGTCTGCCCCGACAGTCCGAGCAGCACCGCTTCGATGAGCCGGAGGAACGCGGTGTACGCGCTGAGCCCGAAGGTCACCGCGAGCACGACGGCGATCTCGATCTTGAGCGTGCGGCGTTGCGGCTCGAGTTGATCGTTGGGCCCGGTCACCGAAGCTACGGTAGCGGCGGTGCGGCGGTGCGGCGGATCGTGCGGGTCAGATCCGGCGCGCGCGCAGGCCGTTGAGGAATGGGCAGCCCATCAAGATCCGGATGGCCTGGCTCAGGCCGGTGACGTCGTCGACCGGCTTGGGGAACGGCAACCGGACGTCGTGATCGCCGTGTTCGTTTTCCACCCGCAGTTGCACCCCGTAACGGTCCAGGCCCAGCGGTCGGACCCGCCCCGTGCGCAGTGTCATCGGCAACCGGGTGGCCAGGCGTTCCACCACATCGCGGTGGGCGGACTCCATGTGCTGCAGCCATCCGGATTCCATCGCGCAGAACGGGTCGGGCCGCGCCTGCAGCAGTGCTCCGAGGCCGACCGACTCGGCGCCGGTGGCGTCGGCCACGACCACGGACTCGATCTCCAGGCGCATCAGGGCGTGGTTGTCGTTGTCCTGGTCGTCGTTCGGCTGGGCCTTGGAGTTCACCTGCAGCAGAGCTGGATTCGGGTTCTCGGCGGCGACCAGGTCGAGCAGCGCCGGAACCGCGTCGGTCGGCACGTGCTGTAGGCGGCCGCGAATCCAGACCAGGGAGCGCACGGGTTCGCGCAACGGGAGCGGCGCGTAGTCGGTCATCTCCAGCACGGCCTGCACCCCTGCCGAGCCGGCCGCCATCGCCATGCCGGCCAAGGGGCCGTTCTCGGGGACGGTGATCGCGAACGAGCCGTCGTCGAGCAGGTGATGGACGGGTGAGGCGACGGGTTCGATGCCCTCGACCGCGACCATGGCGCCGCCGCCCCGTGCACATGCGCTGCGGATCCGCTCGGCTGTCGTCGGTGTCGCTATGGCCATCTCGCCGCCTTCGAAACTAGGTGAGGAACTTAGGTGAGGTAAGCCTAACTTAACTGGACGTTGCCCGGCGGGCAAGGCTTCCGTGAAACGCCCGCCGGGCGTCATCAACCGATGACGCAGACGCTGACCCGATAGGGTTGGGAGGTGCCGCGCATCGCCTACCTCGGGCCCGAGGGAACCTTTACCGAAGTGGCGTTACTGCAGATGGTGGCCCATGAATTGGTGCCCGGACTGTCGCCGGCGACTGGCGACGGCAGCGCCCGCTTCACCCCGGTTCTGACCGAGAGCACGCCGGGCGCGCTGGCTGCGGTGCGGGACGGCTCGGCGGATTACGCGTGCGTACCGATCGAGAATTCGATCGAAGGGTCGGTGCTGCCGACCCTGGACAGCCTCGCGGTCGGGAAGCCGCTACAGGTCTATGCCGAGCTGACTCTCGACGTCGCGTTCACCATCGTGACGCGGCCAGGACACAGTGGGCCCGTGCAGACCGTCGCGGCCTTCCCGGTGGCGCTGGCGCAGGTGCGTCGGTGGCTGGCCGCCAACCTGCCCGATGCCGACATCGTCCCGGCCACGTCCAACGCCGCCGCCGCACACGAGGTGGCCGAGGGCCGGGCTGACGCCGGGGTGAGCACACGGTTGGCCGCCGAGCGCTGCGGCCTGGACATCTTCGCCGCCGACGTGGTCGACGAGGCCAACGCCCGCACCCGCTTCGTCCTGGCCGGCCCGCCCGGTGCGCCGCCCGCAGCCACCGGCGCCGATCGGACCTCGGTGGTCCTTCGGCTGGACAACACCCCAGGCGCCCTGGTCACGGCCATGACCGAATTCTCGATCCGCGACATCGACCTGACCCGGATCGAATCCCGGCCCACCCGAACCGAGCTGGGCACCTACATGTTCTTCCTGGACTGCGTCGGACACATCGACGACGATCCGGTGGCCGAGGCACTCAAAGCGCTCTATCGACGTTGTACCGATGTGCGATATCTAGGTTCCTGGCCGACCGGAGCGAGCGCGGGTGCACCCCCGCCGCGCCTGGATGAGGCCTCACGGTGGTTGGCGGGCTTGCGCGACGGAACGGACGACTCATGAGCGGACGACTGATCCTCGTCCGTCACGGACAGTCCCACGGCAATGTCGCCCGGCGTCTGGACACCGTGCCACCCGGTGCCGACCTGACCGATCTCGGCCACGAGCAGGCCCGGAGATTCGCCGGAACGCTGAACCAGCGCCCGTCGATCCTGGCCCATTCGGTGGCCCGGCGCGCGGCACAGACCGCCGCCGGTATCGGTGTCGAAACCGGGCTTGTCCCATTCGAATTCGACGGCGTCCACGAAGTTCAGGTAGGTGAGCTGGAGGACCGCAGCGACGACGACGCCGTCGCCGAGTTCAACCGGATCTACGAGCGCTGGCACCGGGGCGAACTGGACGTGCCGATGCCCGGCGGCGAGAGCGCCGAGGCGGTGCTGGCCCGGTACGTGCCCGTGCTCACCGAGCTGCGGCTTCGCTACCTGGACGACCACGCCTTCGAGAGCGACATCGTGCTGGTGAGCCATGGCGCGGCCATCCGCCTGGTGGCCGCCGTGCTGGCCGGCGTCGACGGCAGCTTCGCCCTCGATCACCATCTGGCCAACACCGAATCGGTGGTGCTGGCACCGATCACCGACGGACGCTGGAGCTGCGTTCAGTGGGCGGCCGTGACACCGCCCTTCTACCCGGAGCCCCAAGCCACGCCGGTCATCGACGCGGTGAAGTCCGAAACCGACCCGATGGGTTAACCGGCCCGCTGGATCGACTGGGCACTGTCATTTGCACACGGGCAGCCCACCGACTCACAGTCGAGGCTGAACGTATGCGCTGCTTCCGGAGTGGTGCAGGTGTCGTCGGTGCATTCCGCGCGGTACCGGACGTGGTGGATCACGGTGCCGTGGCAATGCTCCAGACCGGCTGCGCACTCCCGGCACTGGATCGTCATAGCCCGTTGATAGCACTGCGGACCGACAAAACCCGGTTGCCGCGCGGGGTAACCCGCGACCTAGCCCAGCCCTTCGTCTTCGCGCAAGCGGCTCATCCCGGCCATTTGTCTTCGCGCAAGCGGCTCATCCCCAACCCAGTTCGTGGAGCCGCTCGTCATCGATCCCGAAGTGGTGTGCGATCTCGTGGATCACCGTGATCGCCACCTCGTCGACCACATCGGCCTCGCTGTCACAGAAATCCAGCAGGGCCCCGCGGTAGATCGTGATGGTGTCCGGCAGTGAGCCGGCGTACCAGGAATCCCGCTCGGTCAGCGCGACGCCCTGGTACAGGCCAAGGATCTCGGGCTCGTCGGGATCGCGGTCCTCCACCAGGATCACGACGTTGTCGATCGCGGCCGCCAACTGCTCAGGGATCAGGTCGAGCGCATCGGACACCAACTCGTCGAACCGCCGCGAGCTCATCCGCACCGGCACGGCTACGGCGCCGGCGGTACGGGGGCCGGCTCACCCGGAGGCGGGCCCGCAGGCGGCGCCGCGCCGTCGGGAGCCGGCGCGGGGCCCTGCTCAGGTGCCGGGGCCGGTGCCTGCTCGGGCGGCGGCGGGTTGAAGGTGTTGGCCTGTGTCGGAGCCGGCGCGGCGGTGGTCGAGGCCTGCGGCATGTGCTGGCCGCTCGAAGAGGATCCCGACGAACCCGACGATCCGGAACCCGACGAGCCCGAGGAGCCGGAGCCGGACGAGCCCGAGGAGCCGGAGCCGGATGAACCGGATCCCGACGAGGAGGACGAACCCGACGACGAGGACGAGGTCTCGTCCACATCGGGCATCGGGATCGGCGGCATGTTGAGCCGCTCCTCCGGGATGTCAGGCGGCGCCACCGGGGGCTGTCCGTTGATCATCAGCGGTCCCTTGGCGCTGTTGACCAGCGTCGACCAGCCGCCGTTGCCCAACGTGGCGCCGATGCTGCACGACACCTGGTGGCTGCCGGCCGACCAGCTGGGCAGTGAGATCGTGCTGTAGCTCAGCGCCAGCGTGGTGGTGCGCAACTGGACCGGGGCCAGGTAGGTATCGGTCTGCGCGGTGCAGGCGTCCTTGATGAAGTTGTCCTGATCGCCCTCCGCAGGCAACCCGCCCGGGAACTTCTCGGCGAGGTTGACCGCGCCGGTGACCTCCATGGCGTGCGGTGCCGCGCAATCGACCGGGACGTCGGTGGGCTGGTTGGTGGCGGCGTCGATTCCGAGGCAGGTACCCGCGGCCCAGACCTTCGACTGGTCGACGTCGGACACCTTGCCTGCCGACTCCAACTGGCCGTCGCCGGGGCCGAGCAGTTGCAGCCCGCACAGCATGCGCCGCTCACCGGACTGCTTCCAGGCCTTCTCGCCCGACCACAGTAGGCCGATCGTGTACTTGCCGTTCGGGTCGTACTTCGGGCCCAGGTAGCCACGGACCGACGGGGTGCACTGCTCCTGGCTGATCTGCTTGATCCGGTCCACCGACGGCGGCGGCGCACCTGGTCCGTACTCGCTGCCGGGGAAAGTGCGCATGTCGACGGCCTGGGCGACCTCGAAGCGATGGTTGTCCTTGCAGTCCACGATGTGCGCGGCGTCGGGATTGCGGCCGGGCCAGTTCAGGCAGTCGCCGCGCTTGACGTGATTGAAGGTGTCGTTGCCTCGCGGCCCGAGGGCGATCGCGCCCGGCGCGGAGCTCGATCCCTCACCCATGGGCAACGCGGTGATCAGGCCCGCGATGAGTAGTGCGCCGAGCGCGGTCAACAGCAGCGCACGTCGCGTCGACGCGGCCGCAAGACTCTGCCACCACCGTTCCCTCGCGGGTCGTTCGACCGGAAGAGGTTCGGCGAGCAGGGCCCCGTTCTCGGGGTACTCGGGGTGCTCGGGTGCGTCCAACATTGCCCTCCATTGTGACAGGCGTGTCAGCCCCTGTGACAAGTGATGCGGTTGTAATGTTGCGAGGTTGTGCCCGGAGGCCGTCACTCTTGACCGGCGCCACCTTTTCGACCACCTCAGATGTACGTCTTCGCACTTCAAAAAGTAGGGTTGCGCCCGTGATCGACCTCAAGCTGCTGCGCGACAATCCCGACATCGTCCGTGCGTCGCAACGAGCCCGCGGGGAAGACCCGGCGCGCGTCGACGCCCTGCTGCAGGCCGATGCGGCGCGGCGGGCCGCGATCTCGACGGCCGACAATCTGCGGGCCGACCAGAAGGCCGCCAGCAAGCTGGTGGGCAAGGCGACACCCGAGGAACGTCCGGCCCTGCTGCAGCAGGCCAAGGACCTGGCCGAGCAGGTCAAGGCTGCCGAGGCGGCGCAGGCCGAGGCCGAGAGCGCCTTCACCGCTGCGCACATGGCGATCGGCAACGTGATCATCGACGGTGTGCCGGCCGGCGGCGAGGACGACTTCGCGCTACTGGACACCGTCGGCGAGCCGCGGGCGATCGAGAACGCCAAGGACCATCTCGAGCTGGGCGAGGCACTCGGGCTCATCGACATGGAACGCGGCGCGAAGGTGTCGGGCTCGCGGTTCTACTTCCTCACGGGTGCCGGGGCGCTGCTCCAGCTGGGCCTGCTGCAGTTGGCCACCCAGGTGGCCGTGGCGAATGGGTTCACACTGATGATCCCGCCGGTGCTGGTGCGCCCGGAAGTCATGGCGGGCACCGGATTCCTCGGCGCCCACGCCGACGAGATCTACCGGCTCGAAGCCGACGACCTGTACCTGGTCGGCACCTCGGAGGTGCCGCTGGCGGGCTATCACTCGGGCGAGATCCTGGACCTGTCCGACGGTCCGAAGCGGTATGCCGGCTGGTCGTCGTGCTTCCGGCGCGAGGCCGGCAGCTACGGCAAGGACACCCGCGGCATCATCCGTGTGCACCAGTTCGACAAGGTCGAGGGCTTCATCTACTGCAAGCCCGAGGACGCCGAGTCCGAGCATCAGAAACTGCTCGGCTGGCAGCGCCAGATGCTGGCGGCCATCGACGTGCCCTACCGGGTGATCGACGTCGCCGCAGGCGATCTCGGCTCATCGGCGGCACGCAAGTACGACTGCGAGGCATGGGTGCCCACCCAGCAGACCTACCGGGAGCTCACGTCCACCTCGAACTGCACGACGTTCCAGGCGCGGCGATTGGCCACGCGCTACCGCGACGAGAACGGCAAGCCGCAGATCGCCGCCACGCTCAACGGCACGCTCGCCACCACGCGCTGGCTGGTGGCGATCCTGGAGAACCATCAGCAACCCGACGGCAGCGTGCGGGTACCCGAGGCGCTGGTGCCGTTCGTCGGCACCCCGGTGCTGGAACCCCGGTAACCGTCCACACCGCGGCCCAGTAGAACTGCGGACATGTCGGGGGACAGCGTGGTACGGGTGAGGGTGCTCGGGCCGGTACAGGCCTGGGTGGGCGACGAGCCGGTGGATCTCGGTGCCCGGCTGCAACGGGCGCTGTTGGCGAGATTGGTTGCCGCACACGGACATACCGTGTCCGTCGACCGTCTCATCGATGACCTGTGGGAGGGTGAACCGCCCCCTAAGGCGTTGGCGGCTCTCCAGGTCTATGTGTCGCATCTGCGGCGGGCACTCGAGCCGGGGCGGCAGCGACGGGCCCCGGCCCGCATCCTGGTCAGCGCCGCGCCGGGATACTGTCTGCGACTACCGGCCGATGCCGTCGACTCCTGGCAGTTCGAAGCGAAAGTCACTGCTGCATATGGGGAATCGGATCCACAGCAACGCGTGTGCCTGCTCGAAGAGGCCTTGTCCGACTGGTCGGGAGACCCGTTCGCGGGGGCGGGCGATGCGCTGTGGGCGGCGCCGGAGATCGCCCGCCTGACCGAGCTGCGGCTGGCCGCGGTGGAGGCCCAGGCCGCTGCGCAGGTCGAGCTGGGCCGGTACAGCACCGCGATCGCCGCGCTGGAACGGCATGTCGGCGAGCGTCCCGGCCGCGAGGGTGCCGCTGCCGTGCTGGCGACGGCCCTGTATCAGACCGGACGTCAGACCGACGCGCTGGAAGTGCTGCGGCGTACCAGGGACCACCTCGTCGATGAGCTCGGACTGGAACCGGGCCGCGCTCTGCGCGATCTCGAGCGTGACATCCTGCGCCAGGCCGATCATTTGGAGCCCTCCCGGCCGGCTCAGCCTGCGATCCCGGAGGTCGCCGCGCCCGGCGGTTCAGAATTGACGGCCTACGGCCGGGCCGAGGAGCTCGCCGAAATCGACACTGCCGCAAGCGCTGTGGCCGCCGGCAACAGCGCAGTGCTGTGGATCGGGGGAGAGGCGGGATCCGGCAAGACCACCCTGGCGGCCGCGGCGACGGCCCAGTTGCGGGCTGCGGGCTGGCGCACCGTGCTCGGCCGTTGCCCGGAGGTCCACGGCGCACCGGCAGGGTGGGCGTGGACCGAGGTGTTGCGCGAGTTGCTGGAGGCGGGAGCCCCGGCGGACAACGGAAGGCAGGCGTTGGCACCGTTGCTGCACGACGTCGCCGCGGCCGAGGCGGGCACGTTCTGGCTCGGGCATGCGGTGGCCGACGTGTTGAGCGCGGTCGCGGGCAGCCAACCGTTGGCGGTGGTCCTGGACGACCTGCACCGCACCGACGGTCTGACGCTGGAGCTGCTGCGGCTGGTGGCCGACCGGATCAAGGATCTTCCGGTGTTGGTCATCGGCACCTATCGCCCGTCGGAGGACCGCGGCGAACTCGAGGTGGCGCGGGCGGCGCTGACGGTGCACACCGCGGCACATCTGATTCTCGACGGTCTCGACGCGGCGGCCACGGCGGCACTGGCAGCGGACTACGGACTGACCGCCGCCAGCGGGGAGGCGCTGCGGCTGCTGCGTGAACGCACCGGCGGCAACCCGTTGTTCGTCCGCGAACTGGCCCGGCTGATGGCCGCGGAGGGGCCGGACGCGGTCTGGGCATCGGTGCCCGTCGGCGTCCGAGATGTGTTGCGCCGCAGGTTGGCCCGGTTACCGGGCCCCACCGTCACCGCGTTGCGTCAAGCAGCCGTGCTGGGCCGCGACATCGACGTCGACCTCCTCGCCGAACTGGGGCGCAACGACCCTGACGACCTGCTCGACGCGCTGGAACCGGCCGTTCTGCTCGGCCTGCTCGACGAGCCGGCGCCAGGCAGATTGAGGTTTGCCCATTCGCTGGTTCGCGACACGCTCTATGAGGACACCTCCAAACTGCGGCGGTCGAGGTTGCACGGTGCGGCGTTGGAGCTGTTGTCCGCCCCCGGCCGATCCGTCGACCCGGCCGCCCTGGCGCATCACGCGGTCGCGTCGGCGACGGCGGAAACCGCTTTGGCCGCCACGGCTTTCGCGACCGCGGCAGCCCGTGAGGCGGATTCGGTCGGTGCTCACGTCGAAGCCGCCCGGCAGTGGCGGGCCGCCGTGCAGATGTTGGAATTGGCGGCCAGTCGCCGGTTGCGGCCCAGCGCAGAGGGCCTCGAGCCCGAGATCGAAGCCCGGTGCGGGCTGATCTCCGCCCTGGCCCAGTCCGGCGACGCCGTCGCCGCGCGCATCGAGTTGAAGGCTGCGCTGCAGTTGCTGACCGGGAAGTCGCGCGACGACCTCATGGTGCGGGTCCTGACCGCGTGGGACACCCCGCTGGTGTGGCGGGACCGCGAGTACGACGAATCCGATGCGCAGATGATCGGCCTGCTGCGCCAGGTGCTGGCCGGTGGTCCGACGGAAGTCACTGCGGCTGACCGGATCCGGTTGCTCAAGGCGCTCTATGTGGAGCTGGAGGGCACCGATCCGGAGGGCGCACTGGCCGCCAGCACGGAACTGCTCGAGCTGGCGCGACGCGCCTACGCCGAGGACCCGGGATCGTCGGGCCGCTTGTTGTGCACTGCCCTCAATGTCCGGGCGTACTGCGCGCTGGGCCCCGACATCGATGCCGAGCGTGAATCGACCGCCGCCGAACTGCTGCGGACCGCCGAGGCCACCGAGCAGGCCGACTATCAAGCGGTGGCGCACTGGCTGCTGTCGCTGGCGGCCGGTCATCGGTCCGATCTGGTGACCGCGAAACGCCACGTGGACATCGCGGTGGCCCGGGCCGGCACCGGCCAGCTCGTCCATCTCCTCGGCGTGCTGGGACTGTTCCGTGCCCGGATGTATCTGCTCGCCGCGCGATTGGACGAGGCGGTGGGTGCCTACACCGATCTGGCGGCACGAATGGTCGAGAACGGTGCCGCCAACGGAGCCAAGCTGGCGATGGTCGGCCGGGTGACGGGTGAGTTCTGCCTCGGAGACCTCGGTGTGCTCGCCGACGAGTTGGTGTTCTTCTACCGCGAGGTGTCGGTTGCGGCACTGGACGCCGCAGTGCTGGCGCTGATCGCGCGGGGGCGCGAGGCGGAGGCCCGCGAACTGTGGCGCGACCGGCAACCGATCGAGCGGGCGTATTTCTGGCTTCCGTTCACCGTGCTACGCGTCAATGCCGCCGTGGCGCTCGGCGATGTCGAGGAGGCAGAGGCCCGGGCGGCCGACCTCGAGCCCTACTCCGGGCGCATCGCCGGACTCGGTGTCGACGGCCTCATGATGGGGCCCGTCGACGAGGCGCTGGCCGTCGCTGCCGACGCGCTGGGCCGGCCGGAGCAGGCGGGCGGCTACCGGGAGGCCGCTGCGAAGCTGAGGGACCGGCTGGCGGGCGAGGCGCGGCGCTTCATCGACTGACCGGTGGGCCGGCTCATCGACTGACGCCGAAGACGGCTCGCTCCAGGCGCCGGTACCGCAACCCCACGACGGCGAGGATCATCCGCAGCTCGATCCCCACCTGCTGGGCCAGGTGTGTGCGCTCGTCGTCGCTCATCACGGCGAGCGACCGCGGACCCTCGAACCACAACCACCCCGCTCTGCGGGCGGCCTTCTCGACCGTCTCCCAGTCCGCGACCGAGACGTGTTCGGTGATCAGCGGGAACACCTCCATCTCCTCGTCGTTGATGTGTTCGGTCAGCAGGGCCGCCAGTTCGGCCAGCTCGATGGCCATGAAGCCGGCGATATGGCGATCACCCATCGACAGGCGGAACGCCGCGGCGCGGGCCCGCAGCTGCTCCAACCGCGGGCCCAGCGCGGCGTGGTCGTCGATCAGCTCGCTCAGGTCCACATGGTCGCCCACACTGGCCTGGACCACCGGCCACAGCACCGTGTCCTCGGTGGTGTGGTGATGGTGGATGGAATCGCACAGCAGCTCGACATACCGGGAGATGACCCGGGCCCGGCCGGGTGTGCAGATCACATCGCGATCGCGCACCGCCGCGGCCAGGTCGCCCAGCCGGAGCAGGTCGGCCAGCATCGCGCGGTGTGCCAACGTGATACCCAGCAGGTCCGGCGCGGGGTCACCCGCGCGACGAGGTGAGACGGTGGTGCTTGTGGTGCTTGTGGTGGTTGTCGGCACGGGATACTCCTCGGATTCGGCCGGTCCGGCGCGGATCGGCACTCGCGGAGCACAGCCTGGCCCTGGCGACTTAAGAGCGACTTGTTACCGGCTTGTCGCGGCCACAGTAGGGTTGCAGCCATGATCGACATCGACCTTGCCGAATTGCGCAACTGGTTCGGCTTCGGCGTGGCCGGTAACTTCGCGGGGCACCTCGAACAGGCCGGGGAGGCCGGGGATTTCGTCAAGGTTGTTACCGAAGGGTACGCACCCAAAGGTATCTTTCCGTGGTACGCGCCGGGCCGGGACGACTTTCTGGGCGAGTTCCCGCTGTCCAGCGATGCCATCGTGATTCCTGAGGTCGGCGAGGACCCCGAATTCCAGGGCCCACTGAACCTTCAGATCGAGCCCGAGGTCGGGGTGGCCTGCCGGGTGGTGTGGAACGGCGACACCGTGGTGCGGCTGGAGCCGTTCGCGCTCGGCGCCTTCAACGACTGCTCGATCCGCAGGCCGGGCGCACCCAAGATCAGCTACAAAAAGAACTGGGGCCCGGCCTCCAAAGGCGTTGCGCCGCAATTCTTCGAGATCAGTGATCTCACCCCGGACGGTCCGACGGCCACCATGCGGCTGGTCTGCTATCTGAGCGAGGGCAGTGGCGACGGGGCCGGCCAGCAGCATGCCTACGGGGTGGATTCACCCCTGGTGGGCTACTCGTACTACGGCGAGGTGCTGCTGGACTGGATCGTCGAGCGGCTGGCCAACCAGAAGGGCTCGGCCGACACGCCGTTGGAGGATGTCGGTGCGTTGATGGTGGCCAGCGGCCATCCCGAGAACGTGCTGATCGGCATCGGCGCCACCCGCTACACCCCGTTGGGTGAGTCCACCTTCCTCAAGCCGGGCGACGAGGCCATCGTGCGGGTGTACGACAGTGCCTCCAGCGCGGCATCCGAACTGCGGCAGGTGGTGCGCTCCGCGCGCTGACGCCTAGCGCCCCAGCAGTTCGTCGAGTACCGCGATGAACTCTGCGGGCCGCTGCGGGGTGAACGCGGGGTCGGGGCGAGTCCCTTTGACCTTCAAGGTGATCAACGTCGACTTGAGGGGCCGCCACACGTCCAGCGGCAGCCAGCGGCGCAGGTCTGAACTGCCCCAGATGCGGAATCGGTTGAGGACCAGACCGAGTGATTCGGCCCGGTATCCGCTGATGGACCGCAGCGGGATCACCTTCGAGGTTCCCGACGGGAAGTGGTAGCGCCGCAACGTGATCGCCTCACGGTCCAACTGGATCAGACCGTCGTCGTAGTACTGGCGCGGGGCGGTCATGACTTGCTGCACCGCAACTCGTGGCCCTTGGTGGTCAGGCATTTGCCGTTGTCCAGGTTCCACTGCCAGCCGTGCAGGTTGCAGGTGAGGGTGTTGCCTTCCACCACACCGAATTTGGACAGGTCGGCCTTCAGGTGCGGGCAACGACGCTGGATTTCCCAGCCGTCGAGGGTGATCGACGAGGAGTCGTCGTGCGCCTCGGCGAACCAGCCGTCGGCGTAGGCGATGCGCTCATCGGTGAGGCATTTGAAGAAGGTGTACAGGTACTCGTTGTAACCGCCCACGCGCCAGGCTTTGAACCGGGTGGACAGGAAGATGGTGTTGACCCAGTCCGGTTCGTCATCCCGCAGCACGGTGCGTACCAGCTCGGGCGGGATCGCGAAGCCGTAGCGGAACTTCTCGTCGGCGATGGGTTCACGGACAAGGCGTTTCGGGAAGTCCAGCACCACGGTCTCGCTGTGGTCGGGGCCGGACAGCCGCAACTCCACCGGGTAGCCGATGCCGTCGCAGATCTGGTCGGTCTGGCTCATGATGGGTTCGAACAGAGCCCGCAGCCCGGGCAGCAGAGGTTCGCCCGCCGCCGATGCCCACGAGGCCTTCTCGGCGGCCAGGACCGGGGCCATGCGCTGGGCGAAATCCTCGATGTAGGCAGCCTTGCCGGTGGTGAAGATCGCCTCCGGGTCCTCGACGGGGTGGGTCAACGAATTGAGTTGCGAGCCGGCGAAATCGGCGGCGCTGCCCGGGATCATCAGCAGCCCACGGTCATGCCCGTGGCGCCGCATCTGGTCCAGGAACACCACCTGGTCGGGGAAGATGTTGGCCGGATCGCCGTGGTCGTCGTTCAGATCGCGCAACTCGGGATCCAGGAAACACGGCGGACCGGCCGAGGGAATCACCCACGTCGCGCCGACCTGCGCGATGTACTGGCGGCATCGGTCCATCTGGCGCTGCCGCTTCTGGATGCCGAAGGCCTCCTTGGCGCGGGCAGGCATGTCGTAGACCATCGGATACCAGATGGCCCCCGAGTACTGCAGCATGTGCACGTCGATCTGGCCGAAATCTGTGTCCAGGACCTCGAGATCTACGGGCCGCGCGTCGTTCATGTTGAACACGACGGTCTCACCGTCGTCGACCACCAGACCCGAATCGCCGATCGGGCCGTCGGCCGGCGCCCGCAGCGCGATGATCATCACATCGAGGTCGCCCTTGGGGCCGCTGACGGTGTGTTTGACCGAATCGGTGGTCTCGAAGAACCGGTGAAAGCCCAGCGCCTGCAGCTCGCGCTGCAGATCGGGCACCGGGAAGTCGGGCAGCAGCACCACAGCGTCCTTGTTGACGTGGCGGCGCAGATTTTCCGGGTCGAAGTGGTCCTTGTGCAGGTGCGACACATACAGATAGTCGACATTTCCCAGCGCCGTCCAGTCCAACTGCGTGTTGTCGGGGAACGGGAACCAGGAGGCAAAGTAGGCGGGGTTGACCCAGGGGTCGCACAGAATGCTGCCAGCCTTGGTCTCGATCAGGAAGCCGGCATGTCCGACGCTGGTGACCTGCACAAACGGCCTTTCGATGGAGTACTTCGATGCCCGCCCAGCCTAGCCCGAGTTGGGTGATGCGCCGATCCGGGCTGGGATTAGGCTGGCTACGTGGAACCGGTGTACGGGACTGTCATACAAGTTGCTCGAGCTGCCTGGCGTTTGCAGGGGCTGAAGTTCACGGTGACGGGGGTAGAGAATCTCCCGGTCACCGGCGGTGCGGTGGTGGCCATCAACCACACCAGCTACTTCGACTTCACCTTTGCCGGCTTGCCGGCCTACCTGCAGAAGCGGGGCCGCAAGGTGCGGTTCATGGCAAAGAAGGAAGTCTTCGACAACAAGATCACCGGACCGATCATGCGCAGCCTGCGCCACATCGAGGTGGACCGCGACAGCGGGGCCGCCTCGTTCGAGTCGGCGGTCGACTACCTCAAGGCGGGTGAGCTGGTCGGGGTGTACCCCGAGGCGACGATCAGCCGCAGCTTCGAGATCAAGGACTTCAAGTCCGGCGCCGCGCGGATGGCGATCGAGGCCGGGGTGCCGATCGTGCCGCACATCGTGTGGGGTGCCCAGCGCATCTGGACCAAGGGCCACCCGAAGAATCTGTACCGGCCCAAGGTGCCCATCTCGATCGCCGTCGGCGAGCCGATCCAGCCCACCCTGCCCGCGCCGGAGTTGACCGCACTGCTGCATTCGCGCATGCAACATCTGCTCACCCAGGTGCAGGACGCCTACGGCCCGTATCCGCCCGGTGAATTCTGGGTACCGCACCGGCTCGGTGGTTCGGCCCCGACGCTGGCCGAGGCCAACCGGATGGACGCCGAGGAGGCCGCCGCCAAAGCGGCCAAGAGAGCCGAGGCCGGACCCACAGGGCCCACCGGACCTTCTGGACCGACCGACCTCTCGGGGTAAGTCGCGTATGGAACCGGTCTTCCGAAGTTTGGAGATTGCCGCCGGGCTCGTGGTGCGGGCCACCGGAACCCGGATCACCTTCCGTGGGCTGGACAATCTGCCCACCACGGGCGGAGCCGTCGTCGCCATCAACCACACCAGCTACGTCGACTTCCTGCCTGCAGCTCTGGCCGCGACCGAACGTGGCCGCCGGATGCGCTTCATGATCAAGGCGGAGATGGAGCAGGTGAGGCCGGTGGGCTACCTGATCAAACACACCGGGACGATCCCGGTGGACCGCAGGGCGGGAGCGGGCGCCTACAGCGCGGCGGTGGAGGCGTTACGCCGCGGCGAGTTGGTCGGGGTGTACCCGGAGGCGACGATCAGCCGCAGCTTCGAGCTGAAGGATTTCAAGACCGGTGCGGCGCGCATGGCCCTGGAGTCCGGTGTGCCGATCATTCCGCTGATCGTCTGGGGAGCCCAGCGCATCTGGACGAAGGACCATCCGAAGTCACTGGGACGCAAGAAGATTCCGGTGAGCGTGGCCGTCGGCGAGCCGATCTGGGCATCGGGTTCGGTCACTCAGATCGACGACACCCTGCGGGCCGCGATGTCGGCACTGCTCGATCAGACCCATCAGGGCTACGCCGAGCCTGCCGGGGCGTACTGGGTGCCGAACCGGCTCGGTGGAAGTGCGCCGACACCGGCCGAGGCGAAGCTGCTCGACGAGGCGGAACTCGCCGAACGTGCGCGTAAGCGGGCGAGCGAAGCGACAAGGAACGATGGCTGGACGAGCGAAGCGACGGGAAACAGTTGATGGGCGACGAACGGGCGCCGGGGCTGATCGCCACCGACGTGGACGGAACGCTGCTCGACGAGGACGAGAAGGTCACGCCGCGCACGCGGGCGGCGGTACAGGCGGCGGTGGCGGCGGGGACGACATTCGTCCTGGCCACCGGACGGCCGCCGCGCTGGATCGCACCGGTGGTCGAGGGCCTCGGTCTCGCGCCGATGGCGGTGTGCGCCAACGGTGCCGTGATCTACGACCCGGCCACCGACCGCATCGTGTCGGCGCACACGCTCTCGACCGAGGTGCTCGGTGAGCTCGCCGAGATCGCCACGCGGGTGATCCCGGGCGCGGGGCTGGCGGTGGAACGCGTGGGTCGGTCAGCGCACGACACGGCGACCCCGCAGTTCGTCAGCTCGCCGGGATACGAACATGCCTGGCTCAATCCGGACAACACCGAGGTGTCGGTGGAGGATCTGCTCAGTGCCCCTGCGGTGAAGCTGCTCATCCGCAAGGCCGGCGCACGTAGTGCCGACATGGCCGCCGAGCTACTCAAACACGTTGGGTTACAGGGCGATATCACCTATTCGACCAACAACGGGCTCATCGAGGTGGTGCCGCTGGGCATCAGCAAGGCCACCGGTGTGGCGGAGTTGGCCACCCCGCTGGGGCTCACCGCGGCCGACATCGTCACCTTCGGCGACATGCCCAACGACATACCGATGTTGAGCTGGGCCGGGCGTGGTGTGGCGATGGGCAATGCCCACCCCGAGGCGGTGGCCGCTGCTGACGAGGTCACCGTGACCAATGCCGAGAACGGTGTGGCCCACGTGCTCGAACGCTGGTGGTCCTGAGCCGCAACCGGTTTCGGCCGGTCAGGTGATCGGGGTGAAACGCTCCAGTTGCACCGGCTGATCGTCGGGTGACGGCGGGGGCAGTTCGACCGGCACGCCGTCGACGACACGGGTGACCGTCCCCTTCTCGCGGTCGAAGTTCAGCGTGCCGTGCTGGAAGTTCTGCACGATCCACTGGGGTTCACCGATCTCGGAACTGGTCGGCAGGCCGAGGACTCCCCGTTCGAAGCCAAGGGTTCCCCACGCCTCGTAGATGGCTCCGGAGACCGGTTCGGCACCGCTGTCGGGCGACCAGTACACGGCGCCGCGCTCGAAGGTGGCGTAGCGGGTGGCACCTTCGCCCGCGGTCTCGGGCGAGGTTGGATTGCCCAGCATTCCGGCCGCACCGCCCGCGGCCTGCCACCGGTTGTAGATCGCGCCGCCACGCATCTGGTCGGCCAGGTCCGCCGGGCCGGGCGGCTGGTTGAACCGGGCGGCGATGTCGCGGATGCGATCCATCTGGGCGTACGCCGCGTTGCCTGGGCAGTCGGTGATACCGACATCACGGTGGGTGAAGATCGTCGGCAAAGTGGGGGTGGCTCCGCGCGGGAAGTGGGTGAAGGATCCGCCGGCTGAGGTGAGAACGACGGTGCCGTGCGGGTCGATGTGATCGAGGCCGAGTCGCCAGCCCAGCAGGCGGCCGGTGTTGCGCACCTGGATCTCGGTCGGTGGCACGACGTCGAAGTCGCCCATCATCGCCACACCCCAGGTGTCGATGTTGAACCCGCCGGTGTGGGATCCCTCGACAGGCTTGTCCATGCCGCCTGCGCGGCCCTCGAACACCTGGCCGTATTTGTCGACCATGGCGTTGTAGGCGATGTCGCACCAGCCCAGCTCGCGGGTGTGGTACTCGTAGATCGACCGGATGATGCCCGCCGAGTCCTCGGGGGCGTAATCGTTGCTACCTGCCGTGTGGTGCACGATGCCGGCTCGGATGCCCTTGTCGTACACGGTGTTTCCGCATCGCATCGATTCGTTGGCGCCCCACTGTGCGCGGCTGATGATGGTCGGCGGCTGGCCGGGGTTGATGGCGGCGGTGGGCAGCGGCCCGACGTCGACGGGGGCCTGGGGCGGGCTGATCAGGACCGCGGTGACGTTCTGGCCGATGGGTGCTTCGACGTTGGCAGGTACATAGCCGAGCGCCGGCCCGACCTTCCCCCTCTTGCCGGGAGGTGGCGGTGGGGCTTGCGGCGCGCGGGTGACGGCGATCTGCACGGTGTTGGTACGCCCGACGAATACCGGTTCGGTGCCGCGCGGGCCGGGAGTGTCGGCGCCGACCCCGTCGAGATTCTCGGCCTGGTACCAGGGTCCCCAGCTGCCGTCGTCCTTGCGGGCGCGAACCCGGGCCGAGGTGCCGCGCAGGTCCGGCGAGGTGAGCGCGACCATCGAGAACGGGGTGTCCTGATGGACCTCGCGGATGCTCTCACCGACCGTGAGATTGTCGAGTGGTTGCTGTGTGAGCTGCGGCGCAGCGTCTGATGCGGTTTGGTGTTCGCCGGAATCGGATCCGGAGATGGCCCACGGCACGATCACAACCGTCGCCGCAAGTGCGGTGAAGAGAATCGACGGCGTGGAGCGGCGGGACTGCACGGACTGATGTTACGTATGAGTCTGGTGTTACGAATGATTCGACACGGCCCGCGCGTCACCTTTCGCACACAACGGCACCGCAGAGCCGATGGCTTCTGCGGTGCCGTTCTTTCAACCGGGCTTATTTACTAGGCGGGCGGCGGCGGGACCGGGGCCGGGGCCGCGGGCACCGGCGGCTTCATCGCCGAGGTGATCGCCGGCATGACCATGCCCTTGAGCAGATCGATGGCCTGGCCGGCGCCGAGCTGGTTGGCCGCGCTGGACAGGTCGCCGAACAGTCCGCCACCGCCGCTGCTGGTGGCGGGCATCGCGGCCAAGGACGGGTCGGCGCCCAGCAACGGGTAGGTGCCCGCACTGGGATCCAGCCCGATCGGAGCCGAGATCGGCACCTCGCCCGGGGCTCCCAGGCCACCGCTCAGGGCCGGGTCCAGGCCCGTCGGCGAGGTCAGGCCCCCGCCCAGGCCTGCCGGGGTCGTGGTCAGCCCGCCCGGTGCGGCGCCGGCCGGCGTCAGTGCCGGGTTGGTCAGCGAGCCGGTCCCCGGCGGGGTGAGTGCCGGGTTGGTCAACCCGCCGGGTGCGGCGGGAAGGCCGGCGGTCGGCGAGGTCAAGCTCGGCGTCGCGCCATTGGGGCTGGTCAGCGCGGCGTCAGGGGACGTCAGGCCCGGTGAGGCGAGCCCCGGCGAAGTGAGTCCGGGTGACGTGAGCCCCGGCGAGGTCAGTCCGGGTGAGGTGAGACCCGGGTCGGTCAGGCCCGGCGCGGTCAGCCCCGGTGACGTGAGTCCCGGCGACGCCAGGCCCGGCGAGGTCAGGGTCGGCGAGCCAAGGGTCGGGGCCGGGGTGGAACTGTTGAGAAACGGCATCGGCGGCAGGTTGACGCCGAACTGGGACAGGCCCTGCGACAGTGCGGACATCAGTTCGCCCGGCAGGTCGGTGACCAGCGCTGCCTGGGTGAACTCGCGCTCCTGCGGCGCGGGGGACAGCTGCGACATGGCAACTAGGGCGACTGGACTTGCGACTGCCACTGCGGCGACTGCGCTCATGGCTGTCGAGAGCTTGCGTCGACGGCGGTTCGGCACGGAAGTCTCCTCAATATGTTTGCAGTTAAGGACTGCATTTCGGATTGCACGGGGTGCTCTCCGCTTGCTTCATCGGCGGTTCCGGACCAGGTGGTGTGGAGCCCATGAATGCCAACGAGATCGATGTTAAGGCTGTTACTCGTGTGTCTAGAGTGACGATATTGAATCGTGAGCGAATTGCGACCTGGGCCCTTCGTCGAATTCGGGGCACGGGGGCACGGTCGGATACCCTGGCTGCCGATGACGTCCTTATCTCCCCGGGTCGCTACAGACCAGTCCAGCGGACATTTCGACTTATTCGTCGTCGGTTCCGGTTTCTTCGGTCTGACGATCGCTGAGCGCGCGGCGACGCAGCTGGGCAAGCGTGTCCTTGTTATAGAACGGCGCCCGCATATCGGCGGCAACGCCTACTCGGAAGCCGAACCGCAGACCGGCATCGAGGTCCACAAGTACGGCGCCCACCTGTTCCACACCTCCAACCAGCGGGTGTGGGACTACGTGCGGCAGTTCACCGACTTCACCGGCTATCAACACCGCGTCTTCGCGATGCATGACGGCCAGGCCTACCAGTTCCCGATGGGGCTGGGCCTGGTCTCGCAGTTCTTCGGGCGCTACTTCACCCCCGACGAGGCCCGCGCCCTGATCAAGGAGCAGGCCAGCGAGATCGCCGGGCACGAGGCGGCGAACTTCGAGGAGAAGGCCATCTCGCTGATCGGGCGCCCCCTCTACGAGGCGTTCATGAAGCACTACACCGCCAAGCAGTGGCAGACCGACCCGCGCGAGCTGCCTGCGGCCAACATCACCCGCCTGCCGGTGCGCTACACGTTCGACAACCGCTACTTCAACGACACCTACGAGGGCCTGCCGGTCGACGGGTACACCGCCTGGCTGGAGAACATGGCCGCCGACGACCGCATCGAAGTGCGGTTGGACACCGACTGGTTCGACGTCCGCGACGAATTGCGTGCCGCCAATCCCGACGCCCCGGTGGTGTACACCGGGCCGCTGGACCGCTACTTCGACTACTCCGAGGGCCGGCTGGGCTGGCGCACACTGGATTTCGATCTGGAGGTGCTCGACACCGGCGACTTCCAGGGCACACCCGTCATGAACTACAACGACGCCGACGTGGATTACACCCGGATCCACGAGTTCCGCCATTTCCATCCCGAGCGGGACTACCCGGCCGACAAGACGGTGATCATGCGCGAGTACTCGCGCTTCGCCGAAGAGAGCGACGAGCCGTACTACCCGATCAACACCGAGGCCGACCGCGCCCTGCTGGCCTCCTACCGGGCCCGCGCCAAGGCAGAGACCGCCTCGGCGAAGGTGCTTTTCGGTGGCCGGCTGGGCACCTACCAGTACCTCGACATGCACATGGCCATCGCCAGCGCGCTGAACATGTACGACAACACCCTGGCACCGCACCTGGCTGACGGTGCTCCGCTGGTGAATGAGCAGACCGACAAGGAAAGCAGCAACGCATGAGTGACATCCCTTCCGGCGCACTGGCGGCCGGAGAGTCCAGGGCGGTCAGTCTGCTCGCCCGCGTGATCCTGCCGCGACCGGGTGAGCCACTGGACGTCCGCAAGCTCTATCTCGTCGAAGACCCGACCAATGCCCGCCGGGCCCACGCGCCCACCCGCACGACGCTGGAGATCGGCACCGAATCCGGCATCTCGTTCGCGACCTACTTCAACGCCTTCCCGGCCAGCTACTGGCGGCGCTGGTCCACCCTGAAGTCAGTGGTGCTGCGCGTGGAGCTGACCGGCACCGCCCGCGTCGACGTCTACCGGTCCAAGGCCACCGGCGCCCGGATCACCGTCGGCGGCGCCCCTGTTTCGAGTGGTGACTCCGCCGAGCCCGCAGCCGTCGAATTCGAGATCGACCTCGCACCCTTCGAGGACGGCGGCTGGATCTGGTTCGACATCACCAGCAATACCGCGGTGCGCGTCCACAGCGCCGGTTGGTACGCCCCGACACCTGCGCCGGGCCGCGCCAACATCGCCGTCGGCATCCCGACCTTCAACCGTCCCTCCGACTGCGTCAACGCGCTCGCCGCGCTGACCTCGGATCCGTTGGTCGACGAGGTGGTCAGCGCGGTCATCGTGTCCGATCAGGGCACCAGCAAGGCCAAGGACCATCCCGGTTTCGAGGACGCCGCGGCAGCGCTCGGCAACCGGCTCACGATCCACAACCAGCCCAATCTGGGCGGGTCCGGTGGCTACAGCCGGGTGATGTACGAAGCGCTGAAGAACACCGACTGTGAGCAGATCCTGTTCATGGACGACGACATTCGCATCGAACCCGATTCGATCCTGCGCGCCCTGGCCATGAACCGGTTCGCCAAGGAACCGATCCTGGTGGGTGGCCAGATGCTCAACCTGCAGGAGCCGTCGCACCTGCACATCATGGGCGAGATGGTCGACCGGACGAACTTCATGTGGTCGGCGGCCCCCAACGCCGAGTACGACCACGACTTCGCCAAGTACGCGCTGGACGACACCGACTCCGACCGCAGCAAGCTGCTGCACCGCCGGATCGACGTCGACTTCAACGGCTGGTGGATGTGCATGATCCCCCGGCAGGTGGCCGAGGAACTCGGGCAACCCCTGCCGTTGTTCATCAAGTGGGACGACGTCGAATACGGCTTGCGGGCCGCCGAGCACGGCTACCGCACCGTCACCCTGCCCGGCGCGGCGATCTGGCACATGGCGTGGAGCGACAAGGACGACGCCATCGACTGGCAGGCCTACTTCCACCTGCGCAACCGGCTGGTGATCGCGGCTCTGCACTGGGACGGCGACGCGCGCGGGCTTTTGGCCAGCCACCTCAAGGCCACGTTCAAACATCTTCTGTGCCTTGAGTATTCGACGGTCGCCATCCAGAACCGGGCCATGGAGGACTTCCTGGCGGGCCCGGAACACATCTTCTCCATCCTGGAATCGGCCCTGCCCGACATCCGCGCGATGCGCCAGCAGTTCCCCGATGCCGTCGTGCTGGGCGGTGCCACCGAACTGCCCGCGGCCTCGGACCTCAAGCGCAAGAAGGTCCGCATCCCGGTGTCCAAGCCGGCCATCATGGTGAACCTGGCCCGCGGCGTGGTCCACCAACTGCGTCAGCACGACCCGGAAACCCACACCCGGCCGGAGATCAACGTGGCGACCCAGGACGCCCGCTGGTTCTCCCTGTGCCGGGTCGACGGGGTCACCGTCACCACCGCCGATGGGCGTGGTGTGGTGTACCGCCAGCGCGATCGCGCCAAGATGTTCGCGTTGCTCCGGGCCTCGCTGCGCCAGCAGTTGCGTGTGGTCCGTCAGTTCGACCGACTGCGCAAGGTCTATCGTGAGGCGCTGCCGGTGCTGACCAGCACCCAGAAGTGGGAGACGGTGTTGCTGACAGAGTCGGCGGAGAAAAACTGACATGACCGATGCCCCGCGCGGCGAGGACGCCGTGTTGGTTGCCGTGCAGTCTGCCCTGGCCACCCGGCCGGGCGTACTGACCGGCGCTCGTGCGCTGTCTCATTTCGGTGAGCACAGCCTGGGTTGGCTCGGGCTTGCGGCGGCCGGTGCGCTGGCCCAGCCGGCCAAGCGCAAGTCATGGTTGGCGGTGGGTGCCGGGGCTTTCCTGGCCCATGCCGCCGCGGTCCTGATCAAAAGGGTGGTACGCCGTGAGCGGCCGCACCACCCCGATATCGCCGTGAACGTCGGGACGCCGAGCCGGTTGAGCTTCCCTTCGGCACATGCCACCTCGACCGCCGCCGCCGCGGTGCTGCTGGCCCGGACCACCGGTCTGCCGGTGCGTGCGGTGCTGGTGGTGCCCATGGCGCTGTCGCGTCTGGTGCTGGGCGTGCACTATCCCACCGATGTGCTCACCGGCGTGGCCGTCGGGACGCTCGTCGGTTCTGTGGTCGGAAATACTGCCGGTGTCGGGCCGAAGGAGACTGTGGCCAAATGAGTGAGGAAGCGCAGCCGGAGGCCGGTCCGCCGAAGAACCTGGCCGTCGGCCTGGTCAAGGCCGTCCGTCCGCGTCAGTGGATCAAGAACCTGCTGGTGCTCACGGCCCCGGTGGCCGCGGTCGGCAGCGGGATCCAGTACGACTACGCCGATCTCGCCTACAAGGTGTCGATCGCGTTCGTGGTGTTCTGTCTGGCCGCATCGTCGATCTATCTGGTCAACGACGCGCGTGACGTCGAGGCCGACCGCGCCCATCCCACGAAGCGGTTCCGGCCCATCGCGGCCGGCGTGGTCCCGGCATCGCTGGCCTACACGCTGGCTGTCGTGCTCGGGGTGGCCTCGATCGGCATCTCATGGCTGTTGAACCCGAATCTGGCACTGGTGATGGTTGTGTACATCGCCATGCAGCTGGCGTATTGCTTCGGGCTCAAACACCAGGCCGTGCTGGACATCTGCATCGTGTCGCTGGGGTTCTTGATCCGGGCGATCGCCGGTGGTGTGGCCGCGGACATCCCGCTGTCGCAGTGGTTCCTGTTGGTGATGGCCTTCGGCGCATTGTTCATGGCGGCCGGTAAGCGGTACGCCGAGCTGCAACTGGCCGAGCGCACCGGCGCCAAGATCCGTAAGTCGCTGGAGCGCTACACCAGCAGCTACCTGCGCTTCGTGTGGACGTTGTCGGCCACCGCGGTGGTGCTCTGCTACGGCCTGTGGGCCTTCGGCCGCGACAGTGCCAGCGGCGGCTCCGGCCTGGACGGGAATGCATCGTGGTACGCGATCACGATCGTTCCCTGGACGGTCGCGATCCTGCGTTATGCGGTCGACATCGACGGTGGCATCGCCGGTGAGCCTGAGGAGATTGCGCTGAAAGACCGAGTGCTGCAGATCCTGTTCCTGGCCTGGATCGGAACCATCGGTGCAGCCATCTACTTCAGCTGACCGGATCACGCTGCGCCGCCTGGCGGGCGGCGTGGGTGCCCGGTTGGCGCGGTGGCCGGTGTTTCCCTACGACGTCTCCGTGCGGGTCAGCCTGTGGGTGAGTGTCGTCGTGGTGGCCGGGCTGTTCGGCTGGGGCGCCTGGCAGCGCCGCTGGATCGCCGACGACGGTCTGATCGTGTTGCGGACGGTCCGAAACCTGCTGGCGGGCAACGGTCCCGTCTTCAATGCGGGTGAGCGGATCGAGGCCAACACCTCCACCGCGTGGACCTATCTGGTGACGCTGGGCGCCTGGCTCGGCGGTTCGGTCCGGATGGAGTACGTGGCGTTGGCCCTCGCGCTGACGTTGAGCGTGCTCGGTGTCGTCCTGGCGATGCTCGGCACCGGCCGGTTGTATGCCCCGAGCCTGCAGGGTCGCCGCGCCCTGCTGCTGCCCGCGGGCGCGCTGGTCTACATCGCCGTCCCGCCGGCCCGCGACTTCGCCACCTCGGGGCTCGAAAACGGTTTGGTCCTCGCCTATCTGGGCCTGCTGTGGTGGATGTTGGTGTGCTGGTCGCAGGCCCTGCGCGCGGCTCCGGCAACACGGCGCGGCGCGGCCAAAAAGGCACCGAACCCGGTGTCCAGCAAGTACTTCGATGGTGCACTGGCCACCGTGGCCGGGCTGAGTGTGCTGATCCGTCCCGAGTTGGCGTTGATCGGCGGTGGCGCACTGGTCATGATGCTGATCGCCGCCCGGGGCTGGCGTCGCCGCGTCCTGATCTTGGTGGCCGGCGGACTGCTGCCGGTCGCCTACCAGATCTTCCGGATGGGCTACTACGGGCTGATCGTGCCGGGCACTGCGGTGGCCAAGGACGCGTCGGGATCCAAGTGGGCCCAGGGCCTGACCTATCTCACCAACTTCAACCACCCGTACCTGCTGTGGGTGCCGGTGCTGTTGCTGGCTGCCCTCGGCGCGGTGCTGCTGACCACGCGGACCCGGCCGTGGTGGGTGCGCCATCAGGTGCCCCGCGGCTACGGCTGGCTGGCCCGCACTGTCCAGAGTCCCGCGGCCGTAGTGCTTTTCATGTTCGCGAGTGGGTTGCTGCAGGGCATCTACTGGGTGCGCCAGGGTGGTGACTTCATGCACGGCCGGGTGCTGCTCACTCCGCTGTTCTGCCTGCTGATGCCCGTCGCGGTCATACCGGTCGTGCTGCCCGACGGCACCAGGTTCACCCGGGAAACCGGATACCTGCTCGCCGCGGCCACCAGTGTGTTGTGGGCATCGGTGGTGGGCTGGTCGATCTGGGCCGCCAACTCGCCGGGCCTGGGGGCCGACGGCACCCGCGTCACCTATACCGGGATCGTCGACGAGCGCCGGTTCTACTCGCAGGCCACCGGTCACGCGCACCCGCTGACCGCCGCCGACTACCTGGACTATCCCCGGATGCGTGCGGTGCTGACCGCGATCAACAACACCCCCGACGGGGCGCTGCTGTTGCCATCGGGCAACTACGACCAGTGGGACGTCGTACCCGCCTATCCGCCACCGCCCGATCTCAGCCCATCCGACCGTCGGGCGCTGGAAACCCCGCACACCGTGTTCTTCACCAACATGGGCATGCTCGGCATGAACGTCGGACTCGACGTGCGGGTCATCGACCAGATCGGTCTGACGAATCCGCTGGCGATGCACACCCAGCGGCTGACGGACGGCCGCATCGGTCACGACAAGAACCTGTTCCCGGACTGGGCGGTGGCCGAAGGGCCGTTCCTCAAGACCAAGCAGTGGATCCCGCCTTACCTGGACGAGGAATGGGTCTCTCAGGCCGAGGCCGCACTGGAATGCCCGGACACCGAGTCGATGCTGAACTCGGTGCGCGGCGAGATGAGCCCACGGCGGTTCCTCTCCAACCTGGCGCACGCCTACGAGTTCACCAAGTACCGGATCGACCGCGTGCCTCTCTATGACCTGAAGCGGTGCGGCCTGCCGGTTCCCGAGCCCAAGAACCCGCCGTACACAGGGATGCCCGCCACCGGACCGTGACCGCGCGCGAGATCGTAGGACCGAATTCTGTGTATCCGGTAACGCCCGGGCGGGCGGCACCGATACCCAGACGAGCCCGCGTGATCGATCTTGAACGGACGGTACGAGAAACCGATGCTGACCTCTGGTGTCTCCGGTATGCGCCCTTGGGGTCGGCGCTTACCGATGGCCACGGCCCGTGCGTTCTCTCGCGAGACCTTCCTCACACCCGGGTTCGCGGGTCATCTGGCCGCCGACGAGCAGGTCGTCTGGACCGGGAACGCTGCGGAGGCGTTGACGATGTCGGCCGGGTCCGCGTCGAACATGTCGGTCTACCGCCCGGGCCGGCCCACCCGTGCCGCGTCGTTCCCGGCATTGCGCACCGTCGCCAGGACGCGCAACGACCCGATCAAGTGCAACAAGGACTTTCAGACTGCCCGCGGCAACGCGGGCGGGAGCAACGTGAGCTCTCATTTTCCCCCGGCGGGCAACCACGCCCGGCCGTACCGGGCCGCTCAACTGCGGGCCCTCCAACCAGACCTGATCGCGACCATCAACGGCTGAGGGGCGACCAGGGACGACAACTGCTGAAGAGAAGCATCACGCAATCGTGTGGTTGACTACACGGGCACGTGAGCCGCTTACGTCGGTCATTTATCGATGTGCGGAATACGAAGAAGAGATTCAGATAGGGAGCGGTATGAAGTTCGTTGGGAAGATGCGCGGCCTGTCGCGCCGGTTGACGGTTGCGGTCGCCGCAGCAGCCGTGCTGCCTGGCCTGGTTGGCGTCGTAGGCGGCTCGGCAACCGCTGGAGCCTGGTCTCGGCCCGGCCTACCGGTCGAGTATCTCGAAGTTCCGTCGGCAGCGATGGGACGTGACATCAAGGTCGAGTTCCAGAGCGGTGGCGCGGGTGCACCTGCGCTCTATCTGCTGGACGGTATGCGCGCTCGCGAAGATCAGAACGGGTGGGACATCGAACTGCCTACGTTCGAGTGGTTCCTGAACTCCGGCATCTCGGTTGTCATGCCGGTCGGCGGCCAGTCCAGCTTCTACAGCGACTGGTACAAGCCGGCCTGTGGCAGCAAGGACGGCGGCTGCAAGACCTACAAGTGGGAGACCTTCCTGACGCAGGAGCTCCCGGCGTGGCTGGCGGCCAACAAGGACGTGAAGTCGACCGGCAGCGCTGTGGTCGGTCTGTCGATGGCGGGTTCGTCGGCGCTGATGCTGTCGGCTCGGCACCCGGATCAGTTCATCTACGCCTCGTCCCTGTCGGGCACGTTGAACCCGTCCGAGGGCTGGTGGCCGATGCTGATCGGTATCTCGATGGGTGACGCCGGCGGCTACAAGGCCGACGACATGTGGGGCAAGACGGGTGACCCGGACAACGCCTGGAAGGCCAACGACCCGACCGAGAACGTCGCGACCCTGGCCAACAACGGCACCCGGCTCTGGGTGTACTGCGGTAACGGCAAGCCGGGCGAGCTCGGTGGCGCCGACATGCCCGCGAAGTTCCTCGAGGGCTTCGTGTGCCGCACGAACTCCACCTTCCAGGAGAAGTACATCGCGGCCGGCGGCAAGAACGCGGTGTTCAACTTCCCGCAGAGCGGTACGCACAACTGGGCCTACTGGGGCCAGCAGCTGCAGGCCATGAAGCCTGACCTGCAGCGCGTCCTGGGCGCTACCCCGACCGCCTGAGCGGACGATAGGTAGCGATCCAACGCACCTGACAACACGGAAGACGGCGGCGATCCCCACGGGGTCGCCGCCGTCAGCCGTTTCTGGGCCCCGGCTGTGGTTGCGATGTGGTTCACTACAACGCGGATTACGTGTGCGGGGGCACGCCGAACGACCGGCAGCGGGAGAGGTTGATGATGAGACGTGCGTTGAGTCTGATGCGGGCGATGCTGCTGGCGGTGGTGTTGGGAGCCGGCCTGTGGACAGCGTCGGCGACGACGAGCGCTCCGGCCCGGGCGGACGGTGTCGAGTACCTGATGGTCCCGTCGGCGGCCATGGGCCGTGACATTCCGGTCGCGTTCCAGGGCGGTGGCCCGCACGCGGTGATCCTGCTCGATGCGTTCAACGCGGCCCCCGATGTCAGCAACTGGGTCAACGCGGGTCATGCGATGTCGACCCTGGCCGGCCGCGGTATCTCGGTGGCGGCCCCGGCCGGTGGCGCGTTCAGCCTCTACACGAACTGGGAGCAGGACGGCAGCAAGCAGTGGGAGACCTTCCTCTCGGCCGAGCTGCCGGACTGGCTGGCCGCCAACAAGGGGCTGGCTCCGGGCGGGCACGGGGTCGTGGGCGCCTCGCAGGGCGGCACCGCCGCGCTGACGCTGGCTGCGTTCCACCCCGACCGGTACCGCTTCGCCGGATCGCTGTCGGGCTTCCTGACTCCGTCGGCCACCACTCTCAACGGCGCGATCACCGCGGGTATGGCCCAGTTCGGCGGGGTGGACAGCTACGGCATGTGGGGTGCCCCACAGCTGGGCCGCTGGAAGTGGCATGACCCCGACGTGCACGTGCAGTTGCTGGCCGATGCCAACACCCGGCTCTGGGTGTACAGCCCCGCCGCCCTGACGTGCAGCGACCCGGCTGCCATGATCGGTGTCTGCGATCTGGCGCAGGGCAGCAACCGGTCCTTCTACCAGCACTACCGCTCGGTCGGCGGCAGCAACGGGCACTTCGACATGCCGGCCGGAGGCCAGCATGACTGGGGTAGCTGGGCGCCGCAGCTGGCGCAGATGTCGGGTGAGCTGGTCGCGACCATCAAGTAGCGGTCCGGGCGGGCCGCCGTGGTGACCAGAATCAGCTGCGCCGGGGCACTTTTCACCAGCCGGTACGGTGGAAGCGTGCAGCACACGGTACGGTCGGCCACCCTGGTGGCAGCGGTGTCCGCTGCGTCGTTGCTCACGGCGTGCGACGCGGGCGGCGACATCATGGCGCCGCTGGCCCTGCCGACGTCACAGGTCAACGGTGCGCAGCCGCAGGCGGTGTCCGCGCAACCTCAGCAGGGTCGTCCCGGTGAGCTGGACCTGACGTCGCAGCAGCACACGTATCTCGACAAGCTCAAGGACACGGGGATCAACCCGTCCAGTGAGCTGCTGGCGCTGTCGATCGGGTCGTATGTGTGCCAGGCTCACGCCGCCAAGCTGAACGACCAGGCGGTACGGGATTTCGTCCTGCCGTTGGTGCGTAGCGATGTCCGGGCCGCCCATACCTCGGAAAGCCCCACGTCCGGCGAGATCGACGCCGCCGCCACCGACTACATCCGTATCGCCACCGAACATCTCTGCTGACAAGCAGATCACCGCACCGCACGCGAGGAGCCCGAGTAACCCATGGCAAAAAATGCCGGCCGCCGGAAGCGGCACCGCATCCTGGCACTGATCGCCGCCGGGGCGATGGCACTCGTCGTGGTGCTGGTGGTGTCCATCGTGGTGATCTACCTGCGTCGCCCCGAGAGCCCGTCGGCGCCGCCGTCGGCCCAGCCGCCGGCCGGGGTCCCGGGACCGTCGACGACACGTAAGCCGCGCCCGGAGTTCCAGTCCGCCGACTGCCCCGACGTGATGCTGGTTTCGATCCCCGGCACCTGGGAGTCCTCGCCACAGGACGACCCGTTCAACCCGACGCAGTTCCCGCTGTCGCTGATGAGCAATATCAGCCGGCCGATGTCCGAGCAGTTCGGGAAGGACCGGCTCGAGGTCTACACGGTGCCCTACACCGCGCAGTTCCATAACCCGTTCGCCGCAGACAAGCAGATGTCCTACAACGACAGCCGCGCCGAGGGGAAGCGCACCGCGGTCAAGGCGATGACGGACATGAACGACCGGTGCCCGCTGACCAGCTATGTGATCGCCGGGTTCTCGCAGGGCGCGGTGATCGGTGGGGACCTTGCCAGCGATATCGGCAACGGCCGTGGCCCGGTGGACGAGGATCTGGTGCTGGGCGCGACGTTGATCGCCGACGGGCGTCGCCAACTCGGCGTCGGGCAGGACATCGGCCCCAACCCGCCCGGCCAGGGAGCCGAGATCACGCTGCATGAGGTGCCGGTGTTGTCCGAGATGGGTCTGACCATGACGGGACCGCGGCAGGGCGGCTTCGGGGCGCTCAACGACCGGACCAATCAGATATGCGGCAAGGGAGACCTGATCTGCTCGGCGCCGGAGGAGGCGTTCTCGATCTTCAACCTGCCCAAGACCCTGGAGACACTGACCGGCAGCGCGGCCGGCCCGGTGCACGCTCTGTACAACACCCCGCAGTTCTGGGTGGAGAACGGCGAGACCGCCACGCAGTGGACGTTGAGCTGGGCCAAGGGCCTGGTGGACAACGCGCCGCACCCCAAGCACGGTTGACACCGAACACGCCCGGACCGCGACTCGCGTGGCGGATTTGGCCGGGACCGTCACAGTCCCTTAACATTAAGAGAAAAATAAGAGCTTTGCGCGTGCGTGGTTGGTTGACTAGAGCCGTCAGCTGACTCGTAGGCGTGGTCGCCGCGCCCGGTACGATCGTCCGGGTTTGGGTACGTACGGCCGCCCGAGTGGCTGCAACGCACCTCCAGTGACGTGCGACAACGCGACGAGTACGGCTCTGACAGGAGAGTTATATGCCGTTCATCAATCCGTTCATCAAGGACGGTCAGATCAAGTTCCCTGACGGCGCCAGCATCGTCGAGCACGTCGAGCGTTGGGCCAGGGTTCGCAGCGACAAGCTGGCATACCGCTTCCTGGACTTCTCGACCGAGCGCGACGGTGTCGCCCGTGACCTGACCTGGGCGCAGTTCAGCGCCCGCAACAAGGCGGTGGCCGCCCGGCTTCAGCAGGTCACCCAACCCGGCGATCGCGTCGCCATCCTGTGCCCGCAGAACTTGGACTACCTCGTCGCCTTCTTCGGTGCCCTCTATGCCGGCCGCATCGCGGTGCCGCTGTTCGACCCGTCCGAGCCCGGCCACGTCGGCCGCCTGCACGCGGTGCTGGACGACTGCCATCCGGCGGCGGTCCTGACCACCACCGAGGCCGCCGAGGGCGTGCGCAAGTTCTTCCGCAGCCGACCGGCCAACCAGCGTCCCCGTGTCATCGCGGTGGACGCCGTGCCCGACGACGTCGCCGCCACCTGGGTCCACTTCAAGGACGTCGACGAGACGACCATCGCCTACCTGCAGTACACCTCCGGCTCGACCCGGATCCCGACCGGTGTCCAGATCACCCATCTGAACATGGCCACCAACGTCGTGCAGATCGTCGAGGCGCTCGAAGGTGAGGAGGGCGACCGCGGACTGTCCTGGCTGCCGTTCTTCCACGACATGGGTCTGGTCACCGGTCTGATCGCGCCGATGATCGGCCACTACTTCACCTTCATGACCCCGGCCGCGTTCGTGCGCAGGCCCGAACGCTGGATCCGCGAGATGGCCCGCAAGGAAGGCGACACGGGCGGCGTCATCTCGGTGGCCCCGAACTTCGCGTTCGACCACGCCGCGGCACGTGGCGTGCCCAAGGACGGCGAGCCGCTCGACCTCTCCAATGTCAAGGCCGTGCTCAACGGCAGCGAGCCGATCTCGGCGGCCACCGTGCGCCGGTTCAACGAGGCCTTCAGCCCGTTCGGCTTCCCGGCCAAGGCGATCAAGCCGTCCTACGGCTTGGCCGAGGCGACGTTGATGGTGTCGACCACGCCGTCCGCCGAAGAGCCGAAGATCATCTCCGTCGACCGCGACGAGCTCAACACCGGTCGGATCGTCGAGGTGGACGCAGACTCGCCCAAGGCGGTCGCCCAGGCCTCGGCAGGCAAGGTCGGCGTCTCCGAGTGGGCCGTCATCGTCGACGCCGAGAGTGCGACCGAGCTGCCCGACGGACAGGTCGGTGAGATCTGGATGAGCGGCCAGAACATGGGCACCGGCTACTGGGGTAAGCCCGAAGAGACCATCCAGGTTTTCCAGAACACCCTCAAGTCGCGGACGAGCCCGTCCCACGCCGAGGGTGCCGACGACGACGCCACCTGGGTCCGCACCGGCGATTACGGCGCCTTCTACGACGGCGACCTCTACATCACCGGCCGCGTCAAGGACCTGGTGATCATCGACGGCCGCAACCACTACCCGCAGGACCTGGAGTACTCGGCTCAGGAGGCCAGCAAGGCGCTGCGCACCGGTTACGTCGCGGCCTTCTCGGTGCCGGCCAACCAGCTGCCCGACGAGGTGTTCGAGAACGCGCACGCCGGCCTGCACCGTGACGACGACGACAGCTCCGAGCAGCTGGTCATCGTCGCCGAGCGCGCTCCGGGCTCCCACAAGCTCGAAGTCGGCCCGATCACCGACGACATCCGGGCCGCGATCGCCGTGCGGCACGGTGTCACCGTGCGCGACGTGCTGCTGACCGCGGCCGGCGCCATCCCGCGTACCTCCAGCGGCAAGATCGGCCGTCGGGCCTGCCGCTCCGCGTACCTGGACGGCAGCCTGCGCAGCGGGAAGATCGCCAACGCGTTCCCCGACGAGACGGACTGACCGAACCTCTAAGCCAACGACACGTGGCCGACCAGCCCGTTCTGATGCAAGGTGACCTGAATATGGATGAAACACAAAGCAATTCGAATCTTCCAGAGGGCACCCAGCCCGCCGGGGCACCGGCGTCGCGCCCCGACCTGACCGTCGCGGAGATGCGCGAGTGGCTGCGCAAAGCGGTGGCCACCGCCACGAGTCAGTCGCCGGACGTGATCGACGAGACCACGCCGCTGATCGAGCTGGGCCTGTCCTCGCGCGACGCGGTGGCGATGGCCAGCGACATCGAGGACCTGACCGGGGTCACGCTGACGGCCACGGTGCTGTTCCGGCACCCCACCATCGAGTCGCTGGCGACGGTGATCATCGAGGGCGAGCCCGAACCCCCGAGCACCGACGACGAGGACTGGTCGCGGGAACACGATGTGGAAGACATCGCCATTGTCGGCGTCGCCACCCGCTTCCCGGGCGACCTCAACACCCCCGACGAGATGTGGGACGCCCTGCTCGCCGGCAAGGACTGCATCACCGACCTGCCCGAGGGCCGCTGGGAAGAGTTCCTCTCCGAGCCGCGGATCGCCGAGCGCGTGGCCAAGGCCCGCACCCGGGGCGGCTACCTGTCGGACATCAAGGGTTTCGACTCCGAGTTCTTCGCGCTGTCGAAGATGGAGGCCGACAACATCGACCCACAGCAGCGCATGGCGCTGGAGCTGACCTGGGAGGCCCTGGAGCACGCCCGGATCCCGGCGTCGAGTCTGCGCGGCACCAGTGTCGGTGTGTTCGTGGGCAACTCGACCAATGACTACCAGTTCCTGGCGGTCTCGGACCCGTCGGTGACCCACCCGTACGCCATCACCGGAACCGCGAGTTCGATCATCGCAAACCGGGTTTCGTACTTCTATGACTTCCGCGGCCCGTCGGTCGCCGTCGACACCGCATGCTCGAGCTCGCTGGTGGCAGCGCATCAGGGTGTGCAGGCGCTGCGTTCCGGTGAGGCCGATGTGGCCATCGTCGGCGGTGTCAACGCGTTGATCACCCCGATGGTGACGGTCGGCTTCGACGAGGTCGGTGGCGTGTTGGCGCCGGACGGCCGCATCAAGTCGTTCTCCTCGGACGCCGACGGCTATGCCCGCTCCGAAGGTGGCGGCATGCTGGTGCTCAAGCGGGTGGCCGACGCCCGCCGCGACGGCGACCAGATCCTGGCCGTCATCGCCGGTAGTGCGATCAACCACGACGGCCGGTCCAACGGACTGCTCGCCCCGAACCCCGATGCGCAGGAAGCGGTTCTGCGGAAGGCGTACAAGAACGCGGGGATCAACCCGCGGACCGTCGACTACATCGAGGCGCACGGCACCGGCACCATCCTGGGTGATCCGATCGAGGCCGACGCCCTGGGCCGGGTCATCGGACGTGGCCGCGAGGCAGACAAACCCGCCCTGCTGGGTGCGGTGAAATCCAATGTGGGCCACCTCGAGTCGGCGGCCGGCGCGGCAAGCCTGGCGAAGATGACGCTGTCGCTGGCCAACGACAAGCTGCCCCCGTCGATCAACTACGCCGGGCCCAATCCGTACATCGACTTCGACAAAGAGCACCTCAAGGTCAACGACACCGTCTCGGAGTGGCCGCGCTACAGCGGTCATGCGATCGCCGGTGTGTCGGGCTTCGGCTTCGGTGGCGCCAACGCGCACCTGGTGCTGCGCGAGGTCCTGCCATCGGATCTGGTCGAGCCGGAGCCGGAACCCGAAGCGGTCGAGGACAAGTCGGCTGCCGATGACGCCAACGCGACGTATGTCGGTGGCGTCCGGATGGATGAGTACGGCGAGTTCATCCACGACGAGGCTGAAGCTGACGAGTACCCGACGTACGACGAGGCCAACCATGAGCTGCCCGGCCTGACCGATGAGGCCAAGCGCCTGATCGAGGCGGCCCGCGAGGAGCTGGCCGCCGCCGACGCCGCCGAGCCGGTCAAGAAGGTTGTCCCGCTTGCCGTCTCGGCCTTCCTGACCTCACGCAAGAAGGTCGCCGCCGCCGCGTTGGCGGACTGGATCGACAGCGAAGAGGGTCGGGCGTCGTCGCTCGAGTCCATCGGACGCTCGCTGTCGCGCCGCAACCACGGCCGTTCGCGTGCCATCGTGCTGGCCCACGACCACGACGAGGCGGTCAAGGGGCTGCGGGCGGTCGCCGATGGGAAGCAGCATCCGAGTGTGATCTCGGCCGACGGCCCGGTCACCAACGGCCCGGTGTGGGTGCTCGCCGGTTTCGGCGCGCAGCACCGCAAGATGGGCAAAGAGCTGTACCTGCGCGAGCCGGTCTTCGCCGAGTGGATCGACAAGGTCGACGCCTACATCCAGGATGAACGCGGGTACTCGGTCGTCGAGCTGATTCTCGACGACGCGATCGACTACACGAACGAAACCTGCGAATACCCCATCGAAGTGGTCCAGACGGTGATCTTCGCCATCCAGGTCGCGCTCGGTGAGTTCCTCAAGGCCCACGGTGCGAAACCCGGTGCAGTGGTGGGGCAGTCGCTCGGTGAGGCTGCCGCCGCATACTTCTCCGGCGGTTTGTCGCTGGCCGATGCCACCCGGACCATCTGCTCGCGTGCCCACCTGATGGGCGAGGGCGAGGCGATGCTGTTCGGCGAGTACATCCGCCTGATGGCGCTGGTCGAGTACTCGGCCGACGAGATCAAGACGGTGTTCGCCGACTACCCGGGTCTCGAGGTGTGCGTGTACGCCGCCCCGACCCAGACCGTGATCGGCGGTCCGCCGGAGCAGATCGACGCGATCATCGCCCGTGCCGAAGCCGAGGGCAAGTTCGCCCGCAAGTTGCAGACCAAGGGCGCCAGCCACACCCAGCAGATGGACCCGCTGCTCGGCGAGCTGTCCGCCGAAATCCAGGGCATCGAACCCCACCCGCTGAGCACCGGCTACTTCTCGACCGTGCACGAGGGCAAGTTCATCCGGGCGGGTGCCGAGCCGATCCACGACGTGGAGTACTGGAAGAAGGGCCTGCGGCACAGCGTCTACTTCACCCACGGCATCCGCAACGCGGTGGACAACGGTCACACCACATTCCTGGAGCTGGCACCGAACCCGGTGGCGCTCATGCAGGTTGGGTTGACGACGGCTTCGGCCGGGCTGCACGATGCGCAGCTGATCGCGACCCTGGCCCGCAAGCAGGACGAGGTCACCTCGATGGTCACGGCCATGGCTCATCTGTTCGTCCACGGCCATGACCTGGACCTGCGGACCCTGTTCCCGCGCAAGTCCACCGGCCTGGCCGGCGCGCTGGACTTCGCCAACATCCCGCCGACCAAGTTCAAGCGCAAGCAGCACTGGCTGGATGCGCACTTCACCGGCGACGCCTCCACGGTGATGCCCGGCAACCACGTCGCGACGCCCGACGGCAAGCATGTCTGGGAGTTCGTGTCGAAGGGCGCCGCTGATCTGGCTGCCCTGGTGAAAGCCGCGGCCGCGCAGGTGCTTCCGGATGCCAAGCTGACCGCGTCGGAGCAGCGGGCGGTGCCGGCCGAGGGCTCTCGTCTGGTCACCACGCTGACCCGGCACCCGGGTGGTGCCTCGGTGCAGGTGCATGCCCGCATCGATGAATCGTTCACCTTGGTCTATGACGCGATCGTGACTCGCGGCGGTGCGGCAACCACGCTGCCGACCGCGGTGGGTGCCGGTGTTGTCGCCGAACAGGTTTCGGCCGCGCCGGCTCTGGCCGAGCCTGAGGTCGAGGATGATGCCGAGATCCTTCAGGACAACCTCACCAAGGGTGCCGGCATGGGCGCCGGGTTCGAGAAATGGTCGCCGGAGTCGGGCGAGACCATCGCGCAGCGGCTCGGCGCCATCGTCGGCGGCGCCATGGGCTACGAGCCCGAGGATCTGCCGTGGGAGGTGCCGCTGATCGAGCTGGGCCTGGATTCCCTGATGGCGGTACGGATCAAGAACCGCGTCGAGTACGACTTCGACCTGCCGCCGATTCAGCTGACCGCGGTGCGTGACGCCAACCTCTACAACGTCGAGGAGCTCATCAAGTACGCGATCGAGCACCGCGACGAGGTCGATCAGATCGCCGAATCCCAGAAGGGCAAGACGGCCGAGGAGATCGCGGCCGAGCAGTCCGAACTCCTGGGCGGTGCCTCGACGGTTGCCGAGCTCGAGGCCAAGCTGGCCGAGGCCGGACATCCGTTGAGCGAGAAGGACGAAGCAGTCACCGGGGTGGACCCCGTCGCCGAGGCCGCTGCCACCGAGGGCCTGGAGATCCCGCCGCCGCCGAGTGATCCGAGCGGACCGGCCGTCCCGGCTCCGCCGAGCGATCCGAGCGGACCGGCCGCCCCGGCGCCGTCGGGACCCAGCAAGGCCACCGCGGCTGCCGCGGCAGCCAAGGTGCTCACCCAGGAGGCCGTCACCGAGGCGCTCGGCGCCGACGTGCCCCCGCGTGACGCCGCGGAGCGGGTCACCTTCGCCACCTGGGCGATCGTCACCGGCAAGTCGCCGAGCGGCATCTTCAACGAGCTGCCCTTCGTCGATGTCGAGACCGCGACCAAGCTGTCCGAGCGGCTCTCCGAGCGCGCCGAGGGCACCGTCACCGTCGAACAGGTGCGTTCGGCCAAGACCATCGAAGAGCTGTCCACGATCGTGCGCGATCAGCTCGAAGAGGGTGTGGTGGACGGATTCGTCCGTACGCTGCGGGCTCCCAAACAAGGAACCTCACACGTTCCATTGTTCGTGTTCCACCCGGCCGGTGGATCCACCGTCGTCTACGAACCGTTGATCAAGCGGTTGCCTGCCGATACCCCGATCTACGGCATCGAGCGGGTCGAGGGTGCGATCGAGGAGCGTGCAGCCGAGTACGTGCCCAAGCTGCTGGCGATGCACAACGGCCCGTTCATCCTGGCCGGCTGGTCGCTCGGTGGGGCGCTGGCCTACGCGTGTGCGATCGGTCTGAAGCAGGCCGGCGCCGATGTCCGGTTCGTCGGGCTGATCGACCTCGCGCTCCCTGGCGAGCCGATCGACCAGAGCAAGGAAGGCATGCGGGCCCGTTGGGACCGCTACGCCCTGTTCGCCCAGCGCACCTTCAATGTCGAGATCCCGGCGATTCCTTACGAGGAGCTGGAGCAGCTCGACGACGAGGGCCAGGTGAAGTTCGTCCTGGACGCGATCAAGGACAGCGGCGTGCAGATCCCCGGCGGGATCATCGAGCATCAGCGCACGTCGTACCTGGATCAGCGGGCTCTGGCCACCATCGAGGTCCAGCCCTACGACGGCCACGTCACGCTGTACCTCGCCGACCGGTACCACGATGACGCCATCGTCTTCGAGCCCGCGTACGCGACCCGCAAGCCCGACGGCGGCTGGGGCGAGTACGTCAAGGATCTCGAGGTGGTGCCCATCGGGGGCGAGCACATCCAGGCCATCGATGAGCCGTACATTGCCAAAGTCGGTGCTCACATGAGCGAGGCGATCAACCGTATCGAAGCCGAGAGCGAGAGCAAGTGACGAACAAGACCACGGCTGAACTCCTGGCCGAGCTCCGCGAGAAGCTGGAACTGGCCAAGGAGCCGGGCGACCCCAAAGCCATTGCGCGACGGGACAAGAAGGGCATCCCGAGCGCCCGTGCCCGCATCCACGCATTGCTCGATCCGGGCAGCTTCCTGGAGATCGGCGCGCTGGCCAAGACCCCGGGCGATCCCAACGCGCTCTTCGGCGACGGCGTGGTCACCGGGCACGGAACCATCAACGGCCGACCGGTCGGCGTGTTCAGCCACGACCAGACGGTGTTCCAGGGTTCGGTCGGTGAGATGTTCGGCCGCAAGGTCGCCAAGCTCATGGAGTGGGTGGCCATGGTCGGCTGCCCGATCATCGGGATCAACGACTCCGCCGGCGCTCGCATCCAGGACGCGGCGACCTCGCTGGCCTGGTACGCCGAACTCGGCCGCCGGCACGAGATGCTGCGCGGTCTGGTCCCGGAGATCTCCATCATTCTGGGCAAATGCGCTGGCGGCGCGGTCTATTCGCCGATCCAGACCGATCTGCTCGTGGCGGTGCGCGACCAGGGCTACATGTTCATCACCGGCCCGGACGTGATCAAGGACGTCACCGGTGAAGATGTGACGTTCGACGAGCTCGGCGGCGCCGACGTCCAGGCCCAGCGCGGCAACATCCACAAGGTTGTCGAGGATGAGGCGGCCGCGTTCCAGTACGTGCGCGACTATCTTTCGTTCCTGCCCGCCAACCACTTCGACGATGCCCCGATCGTGAACCCGGGTCTGGAACCCGAGATCACGCCGCACGATCTGGAGCTGGATTCGATCGTGCCGGATTCCGACAACACCGCGTACGACATGCACGAGATCCTGCTGCGGATCTTCGACGACGGTGACGTCTTCGAGATCGCCGAGCAGCGTGGCCCGGCGATGATCACCGCGTTCGCGCGGGTGGACGGTCGGCCGGTCGGTGTGATCGCCAACCAGCCGATGTTCCTGTCCGGTGTGGTGGACACGGACGCCTCCGACAAGGCCGCGAGCTTCATCCGGTTCTGCGACTCCTTCAACCTGCCTTTGGTTTTCGTGGTCGACACCCCGGGCGCCATGCCGGGTGTGCAGCAGGAGAAGGACGGCATCATCAAGCGTGGCGGCCGATTCTTCAACGCGATCGTCGAGGCCGACGTGCCGAAGGTGACCATCGTCGTCCGCAAGGCCTACGGCGGCGGGTACGCGGTGATGGGCTCCAAGCAGCTCTCGGCAGACCTGAACTTCGCCTGGCCGACCGCGCGTATCGCGGTGATCGGCGCCGAGGGCGCGGCGCAGCTGTTGGTGAAGCGATTCCCGGATCCGACCGCGCCCGAGGTGCAGAAGATCCGCGCCGACTTCATCGAGGGTTACAACCTCAACCTGGCCACGCCGTGGATCGCGGCCGAGCGCGGATACATCGACGGTGTGATCCAGCCGCACGAGACCAGGCTGCTGCTCCGCAAGTCCCTGCACCTGTTGCGGGACAAGCAGAACATGCCCAAGGTTCAGCGCAAGCACGGCCTGACCCCGATCTAACCTTCTTTTCCAGCGCGAGCAGACGTGTAGGTACCCCTGAACTACGGTTTAGGGGTACCTACGCGTCTGTTCGGCGAAAGGCAGGAGGGCACCACGCATGACTACCGCGCTTGTGGTCGGCGCCGGGCCCAACGGTCTCGCGGCCGCCATCACCCTGGCGAAGGCCGGACTGGACGTCACCGTGCTGGAGGCCGCCGATGAGATCGGCGGTGGGGTGCGTTCCGGCGAGGGCGAGATCGCGGGCCTGGTTCACGACCACTGCTCGGCGATCCACCCGATGGCGGTCGGCTCGGCTTTCCTGAGCGGTCTCGGGCTGGAACGCCATGGACTGCACTGGAAATGGCCTGAAATCGATTGCGCGCATCCTCTCGACGAGGGTGACGCCGGCCTCCTGTATCGCGGTATCGACGACACCGCAGCGGCTCTCGGGTCGGACGGCCACCGCTGGCGCCGGGCCTTCGGTGGGCCGTCGGCGAACTTCGACCTCCTGTCGCAGGACATCATGGGGCCGCTGTTGCGGGTGCCCAGGCACCCGGTGGCGTTGGCCCGGTTCGGTGCGCCCACCCTGCTCCCGGCGTCGGCATTCGCCCGGCTCTTCCGTACCGAACGGGCCCGGGCTCTGTTCGGTGGCGTTGCGGCACATACCTTCCGGCCCCTGCGCTATCCGCTGACGTCTGCCATCGGCCTCGGCATCATCACGGCCGGGCACCGGCACGGTTGGCCGGTGGCGCAGGGCGGTTCGCAGGCCATCACCGATGCGTTGGCTGCGGTGCTCGCGGAGCTCGGTGTCAAGGTGGAAACCGGCGTCCGCGTCACGTCGGCAGCGCAGCTCCCACCGGCCGAGGTGACGATGTTCGACCTTGCGCCGACGGCCGTCGTCGACATCCTGGGGGACCGGCTGCCACGGCGGGTCGCCCATGGTCTGGGTGGATTCCGTTACGGTCCAGGTGCATTCAAGGTCGACTTCGCGGTCCAGGGCCCGGTGCCGTGGACGAATCCCGCGGTCAACGATGCCGGAACGGTACATCTGGGTGGCAGCTTCGCCGAGGTTGCTGCGACGGAGCGGGCGATCCACGCCGGCCGGATGCCGCAGCGACCGTTTGTGCTCGTCGGGCAGCAGTATGTGGCCGATCCCAGCCGCTCGGTCGGCGACATCAATCCGGTGTATTCGTATGCCCATGTGCCACACGGCTACACCGGTGATGCGACCGAGGCGATCGTCGGTCAGTTCGAGCGGTTCGCCCCCGGGTTTCGCGACCGGATAGTCGGGACGTCGGTGCGGTCGACGACGGAGATGTCGGTGTACAACGCCAACTACGTCGGCGGTGACATCTGTACGGGCGCCAAGGACATCCGGCAGCTGATGTTCGGCCCACGTACTACGCTGCAGCCGTACAGAATTGGTGTTCCCGGCATGTACCTGTGCTCGGCGGCCACCCCGCCGGGGCCCGGGGCGCACGGTATGTGCGGCGCGAACGCGGCCGCGGTCGCCTTGTCCGCCCTCCCGCGGTGACGCCGTTCAGGTTTGCAACAGGCCGCCGGCGCACAGCCTTACTCACAAGCGTGTAATTCGAAAACGTGGCTCCTGAAAAGCTGTGATGCTCAGGCTGCCGAAAACTATCCACAAGTTGTCCACAGGGCACTCGTATTCGCTGTAATCACCCGTGCAGGCCTGCGATGAAGATCTCGAGCAGCCGTCTCAGGGTTGCTTCGAAGTCGGTGACCATGGCGTCGCGCCCGGCCGAGTTCGGCGTCGCCCAGGCCCACGCGGTACCGGTGAAGGCGTGGACGGCGGCCGTCAGGGATCGGAGCTGTTCGTCGGACAACGGAAGTGACTGCTGCAGCGCCGAGCCGAGTCGCCGCTGTGCGGCTTCGCCCTGAGTCGTCAGGGTGCGGAAGCCCTCCGGGTCGAGTCGATTGATGAGCACGGGTGAGGCCGCGATGAGATCGCACAGCACCGGGTGGGCTGCCAGTGTGCGGGCCAGTGCCGCCGCGGGAGCTGACCGACCGAGTTCGTCGGCCAGGGCCTCGATCCAGGACAGATGTTCGTCGTACATCACCCGCAGCAGCAGCGCCTCGCGTGACCCGAAGTACCGCAGGATGCCCGACTTCGCGAGTCCGGCTGCTGCGGCCACGTCGCCCAATGTCAGGGTGGCCGCACCGGTTTCCTCCAGGCATCGCCGCGTTGCGGTCAACACGTGGGACGACCGGTCCTGACGTTGCGCCTCGCTGCGTGCGCGGGTGAACGGCGGGGAGGGTTCCGGCATTCCGCAATAATAGAACATCGTTCTGTTAAAGTCCCGACCGTGAACCGCTACGAATGCGTCATTCGGCGCCACGCAACGGCGTCGCCAAAAACCCTGTTCGCCATCGTGTCCGACGGATCCCGCTGGTCCGAGTGGGCCGCACCCCTGATTCCCTATTCGGCATGGGAGACGCGGGGCCCGGCCGATGACGGCGGCGTCGGGGCGATCAGGGCGGTGGGCATGCGCCGGAAACCGACCCACGAGATGACCACCATCCACGAACCGGACCGCCGGCACGGCTACACCATGCTCACCGACGGCCCGATCCGCGACTATCAGGCACAGGTGACGTTTGACGAGGTTGCCGACGGTACCGAGGTGACCTGGCGCGGGCGGTTCGAGACGCGTTGGCGGGTGGTCGGATTGGCCTACCGGCTGGTTCTGCGGGTCGTGCTCGGGACGCTGGCACGCAAGCTGGTTGCCGCCGCCGAAAAGTCGTCGGCTGGCTAGCGCGATTGGCCAGTTATGACACGGATTTTCGTTGTACGCGTGTCACAACTGGCCACTCGATGCCTCTGACGGAACGTTACGGCTTGATACGGATCCGGCCCGGCTTGTAGAGCCCGGAATGTGTTGCCGTCCCGAGCTCGACCTCCGCGGGTGTCGCGTCGACGATGGTGTCGAACTTGCGCAGCGAGCCCCAGTCGCGACCCCAGTCCTTGTTCAGGTAGGTGGCCATCACATGCTGGCGCAGCAGCAGGTCACTGATGCCCAGCAGACCGCCGTTGATGCCGTCCTCCCAGGTGTCGGTGTCCTTCATCTTGGCGTTGTAGTCCGGGGTGATGCGGAACTTCGGCACCTCGGTGACACCGTTGGCGTGCAGCATCGGCTGCTGGCACGGGAAGGCCAGGCCCACAGCCCAGTCCATCAGCACGGGCTGCTGTGAGCCGATGTACTCCTGCACGGTCTTGACCTCGGGAACGCGGGGCGGGGTGACCGCGATCCAGTCGCCGAGAGACAGCGACTTGTCCTCGGCGATCACCCGGACGAACGTCGCATCCGCCGGGATCTCGCTGCGGTCGAAGCGCAGGTTGCGCCAGGACGGGATCGGACCGAGGTCGTAGGGCGTCACGCGTCCGGCCGGGACGGCGGCGCCGTCGGGCCCGGGCCGCCCGTACTCCAGCTCGACCGCCTGACCTTCGGTGCGGCCGTTGAAAATGCTGTTGCCGGTGATGGTTCCGGCCGCGGTGACGACCACGAGCGGGTGGGCGGCGTCGGGAGCGGGCAGCTGGTACCAGGCGGAGGCCAGCTTGCTCTCCTGCTGGGCCGGGCCTTCGACGTAGCTGCCTGCCAGCGGCACGCGGGCCGGGTCCAGTCCGTAGGGCAGCGGCACGGTCGAGCCGTTGATGCCCGGGGTCTTCAGCTCGGCAGGTGCATTCCAGTCGGCGTCGATGCCCGGCATCGGGACGGTGATCCGAATCGCCTCGGCGACAATGTGGTCCGGCACGCCGTTGGGGGTGAACCCGGTCGGTGCGGTACCTCCCAGCGGCCCGAGCGGGCCGTACTCGCCCGGCACCGGGGTCAGGAACCCGTCGTTGGTGTCGGGTTCGACCAGCACATCGTCGGCCAGGCCGCAGCCGCCGGCGAAGGCCCGCAGGTTCGAGGACGCGTTGGAGTAGGTGCCGTCCTGGCGCACCACGCCGTAGAGCATCGAACCGACGAACACCACGACCATGAACCCGGCCGCGATCGGCACCGGTGCGGTGGTCAGTGCCCGCGCCACCCGGCCCTCGGCAGAGGGTCTCAGGTGCAACCAGTACGCCCACAGCGCGGTGATGGCGAACAGCGCAAAGAAGATGGCGCTCACCGTGACTCCGCCGATGTTTGGCTTGTCGTTGTTGAACGGCACGCCGTAGCTGGAGACGTACCACCAGCCGTTGGTCGTGGCGAAGCACAGCGCCAGCACGAACAGCACAGCCGCGGTGAAGGCCATCCGGTTACGCGCCGAGCGCAGGACCGCAGGCCCGGCGAGCACCGTGACCACCGCCGCCATCGCCGCACCCACGGCGGCGAACAGGCCGAAGTGGTGCACCCACTTGGTGGGGGTGAACATCAGGCAGAACATGGTGGCGAAGATGATGCCCATCAGCCGCCATACCGGCCCGCGGGCCACACCGGGAACCCGCTTGCGCCGCAACATGATGAACAGGGAGGCGAACAGGCTCAGTGCGGTGATGATGAACCCGAACCGGCGCGACAGTGAGCCGTCGACGGTGGGCAGGATCAGGTAGTAGTAGCGCAGGTTCTCGGTGTACCACTCCTGGCTCGGGCCGATCGCGGTGCGAATCCTGGTGGCCTCCAGCACCGTTGCCAGCGTCTGGTCGGCGAACACCACGGTCAGGATCACCGTGCCCGCGGCGAGCAGCGGCAGCACCAGCGGCCACACGCCCAGCACGCGCCGGCGGCGTACCAGGATGCGCAGCAGCGGGCGGCCACCGGCGAGCAGCGCGGCGACGGCGATCAGGCCGGTCGGCTGGATGCCGAGGGTGAAGGCTGCGGAGATGATCGCCATGGCGGCCGGAGTCAGCCGTCCGGAGATGATGGCCCGTTCGATCAGCACGTAGGTGATCAGTGCGCCGGTGGCGATCTGGCCCTCGGGACGCAGCCCGTTGTTGAACGGCATCCAGGCGGCCATCAGCACCAGGCCCGCGGCCCACAGTGCGGGCTTGGAGGCGATCACCGCAGGTCCGAGGCGCGGCAGCACCTCACGCGACAGCAGGAGCCAACAGACCAGCGCGCAGATCAGGTCGGGCAGCCGCATCCAGATGCTGGCGTCGCTGACATGGGTCATCAGGGCCAGCAGGTTGTAGAACCAGCCGAACGGGTCCTCGGGACTGCCGAACCAGCGGAAGTAGTTCGACATATAGCCGGCATGGTCGGCCACCCGCGCCATCTGCAGGATGTAGCCATCGTCGGATGAGTTCGCGCCGATCACGTGCCAGCTCAGGAACCCGCCGACCACCACCACGTCCACGGCGCTGAACGTGCGCCAGCGAGACGGGATCACGTGGTGCATCCGCCGGCCGTCGAGCCGGTCGAGGCGCCACAGCGCCAGCAGTGCCACCACGGTGGCGGCGATGCCGAGCAGGATCGCCACCAGCTTGAGTGCGGTGGGTTTGGAGGTGAACCGGGTGTCGATCGTGGCCGACAACGAAAGACCTTGCGGTGCAGCTCCGCTCAGCTCGGTGAAGACACCGACGATCTGGGGCCGCAGGTTGGGGTCGGCGAAGCCGGTGCGCAACTCTTTGCCGTCGGTACCCGTGAGCCCGACGAAAGTGGCGAAGGTGCCGGCGTCTGACGAGGTGATCTCGATGCGTTGACAAGCAGGCGAGTCTGTCTTCTCCCGCGCGACGCTGGCGATCACCACGTTGCGGTCGGTGATGTCGACGCGTTTGGCGTTGACGTTGACGAACAACGCGTTCAGCGCGGCCTGCCTGCCCTCCTTGGGGGCGGTGCCGAGCACCATCGCCCCCTCGGGCGGCACCGACCGGATCACCTCGCACGGGATCGTGATCGACATGGTGACCGGCGTCTGGGTGATCAGCGGGGCGGTGACGTTACCGAGCTGACCTTGCTGAGGCCAGTTCAGCGTCGCCGTGGTCTGCACCACCGGCAGCAGGGGTGTGGCCACCGCGCACAGGAAGCCGATGAGTCCGGCGATCATCGCGACCCAGCGGGTCATCTGCACATTCTTGTCGGCGCTGTGTTCGCGCAGGGTCACGCTCATGGCAGGGCCCGGATCGGTCCGGGCCGGCTGAAGCCGAACACTCGTTGCGTCCCTTGATCAATCGTGGCGACCGGCGCCTGGCCGGCCGGGACCACCTGGTCGTACTTCTCGATCGAGCCCCAGTCCCGGTACCAGTCGTCGCGCAGGTACGTCGGGATGGTCGACGTGCGCAGCAGCGCCTGGATGAAGAGGAAGGGGCCACCCTTCTGGGCGGACTGCCACATGTTCGACGACACCACCACTTGCTTGACGTTGGGAAGGATCCGGTACTCCGGCAGCTCGGCGACACCGAGATGCTCGGAGAACGGGCGCTGGCACGGGAAATTCGCGGCGGTCGCGATGTCCATCAGCACCGGGGTCTGCGTGCCGAGGAACTGCTGCGCGGTCTGCAGGGTCGGCACCCGCGGCGGGGTGAAGCCGAACCACTGGTCTTCGGAGAGGTTGGGATCATCGGCGACGATCCGGGCCACGTTCGCCTCCGGCGGTGCCCACGCCAGCGGGAAACGCAGGTTGCGCCAGGCATATTGGGCGAACACGTCGATCGGCTGTACGGCGTCGAGTGCCTGGAAGCTGCCGTCGGGGCGGTGCACGCCCCACTGCAGTTTCAGCGACTGGCCGTAGTGGAACTCGTGTTCCTCGTCGTAGTACCAGATGGCGCCGGCGGCGGCGACCGTCACGAGGGGACGGTCCGCGGTGCGGGGCGGCAGCTGGTACCAGGCCGAGGTGGCCTTGGCGGCGACGGTGTTCTCCTTGTAGCTGCCCATCACCGGGGTGCGGGCCGGGTCGAGGCCGAACGGCAGGTACACCCGGGAACCGTTGACGCCGACGGGTCCGTAGCCACCACCGGTGCCTGCGGCGTATGCGATGCCGACGTTGGGTTTGTTGGGTGAACCGTCCGAGTTGACCGTGCCGGGGTTGGCGACCACGGGCTTCGGCGGTTCCAGCGTGTCGCTGATTCCGTTGGGGGTGAACCCAACTGGGTTCTCGCCGCCCAGCGGCCCGTACTCGCCGTAGGTCTGGCCCTCCACCGGCTGCAGCATGCCCGCGTTGGTGTCGGCCTCGACGAGTACGTCGTCGGCCATGGCGCAACTGTTGGACGACAACCCCGAGGTCAGCGCCGAGACATTGGCCTTGGCGGTGGTGTAGACGGGGTAGCGCTGGACGAATCCCTTTGCCATCGAGCCGACTTCGAGGACCACCATGATGGTTGCGACCACCAGCAGCGGTGTCGACGCCAGCACGCGGTTGCGTCGGGTGTCGGCCACCTCGGTGTGACCGGCGTAGTCGATCCGGAAGTGCAGCCAGCCGGCAAGTACCGCGGTGATGATGGCCAGGGCCAGGAAGATGGTGGTCACCGGGAACCCGGCGATCACGGGCTGGCGGTCGAACCAGGGCACGCCGTAGTTGCCGACGTAGAACCAGCCGTTGGTACCGGAGGTGGCCCACGCCAGGACGAACAGGAGCGCCGTCACGTACAGGGCGAGGTTGCGTCGGCTGTGCAGGCCCACCCGGGCGAAGGCGAACGCCGTCACCGCCCCGAGCCCGGCGGCCAGCCCGGCGAAGGCACCGAACTGCACGGCCCACTTGGTCGGGGTGAAGTGCAGCAGCAGCAGGCCGATCGCGGTGGTGCCGATCAGCCGCCAGACGGGGCCGCTGGCCAGTCCGGGTACCCGGCCCTTGCGCAGCAGGACGGCGATCATGCCGAACAGGCACAGCATCATCGCCAGGACCGCGAACCGGCGCGTCAACGAGCTGTCGACAGAATCTTCGACGGTCAGGAAGTAGTAGCGCAGGAACTCCTGGTACCACGAGATGGTCGGGCCGACGGTGTATTTGATGCGGGCCGATTCGGCGACGCTGGCCAGGGTCTGGTCGCGGAACACCACGACGAAGATCAGTGCGGCCGACCCGGCGAGCGTGGCCAGTGCGGGCAGGGCGATGCGCCGGGCTTTGATGATCCTGACGACGGTGCGGGCGCCGACCAGCAGCGGGGCCAGCGCGATGAGTCCCTGCGGGGCCAGCGTGACGCTGAACGCCGCGACGATGATCGCCAGGCAGGTCGGCCACAGTCGGTGGGTGGCGATCGTATTCTCGACCAGCGCCCACACCGCGAGCACGCCGAAGGCGATCAGTGGTTCGGGGCGCAGGCCGTTGTTGAACGGCATCCAGGCGGCCAGGAACACCGCGCCGGCGGTCCACACGGTGACGCGGTTCAGTGCGACGCGTCGTCCGAGGCGGGGGAGCACCCAACGGCTCAGCAGCAACCAGGTGCCGATGCCGGCCAGGGTGGCGGGCAGCCGCATCCACACCCCGGCCGTACTGATCGCCGCGAAGTGGCCCAGCACGGACTGGTACCAGTCGAACGGGGCCTCGGTGGTGCCGAAGTAGCGGAAATAGTTGGCGGTGTACCCAGCGTCGGCCGACACCCGCGCGATGGTCAGGTTGTAGCCGTCGTCCGACGAGATGGCACCGATGACGTGCCACACCAGCAGGCCGCCGATGACGCCGATGTCGGCGATCCAGGTGGCGAGCGGGACCTTCACGAACCGGCGCCAGGCGCTGCGGATCCGGTGGCTGCTCCGGCGGTCCAGCACGGCCAGCGCGAGGATCGACGCCACCACGCACACCACCCCTAGCGCCATCACCAGCAGCTTCAGTGCGGTCGGCGTGGTGATGAAGCGGGTATCGATGTCGACGCGGGCGGACAGACCCGGCTGCGGCGCCATCTTCAGGTCGGTGAACAGGCCGGCAACCTGAGGCTTCTTCTCCACGGCCGCGGTGCCGGTGGCGCCGGGGATGCCGACGAAGTCAGCGCCCACATCGCCGAGGTTCGCCCACAGGTGCAGCGCGCTGCAGCCGCCCGCGTTGATGGCGGCGCGGGGCGCGACGGCGGCCACCGAGTCGCGGAACGCCACGACCACGGTCTCGGGGTTGGCCCGCACGAACAGGCCGTTTCGGCTGGCGTCGATGCCGCCCGAGGGGATCGTGGAGAACACCAGGCCGCCCTCGGCGGGCAGCGTCGCGATCGCCGAGCACGGGATGGACACGTCGAGGGACTGCGGGGCGCCCGACACCAGCGGGGCCGTCACCGAGGTGACGTTGCCTGCGGCATCGGTGCCCTGCGGCCACTGGATGGTCGCGGTGGTCTGTTTGACGGGCAGCAGCGGCACCAGCGCGCACAGCACCACACCCGCGATGCCCGCGACGATGGCGATCAGGCGTGCGATGCCCACAACACGGTCGGTTGGCTCATCGGAAGGCACGAGGCTCGATGTTATGCGACCCGTATGTGAGCCCTGGCCACCGTCGCCCTTTTGGCGAGAGTGTGTGTGAACTTCTAATCAAGCACGGGTTTGATCAGCTGTGCCTCAGCGGCGCCGGGCTCCACAGTCCACTGCGGATCGCGGTGCCCAGGTCCAGGCGGGCCGTTGTGGCGTCCGGATACCAGGGTGTGAGCCGTTGCAGCGAGCCCCAGTCCCGGAACCAGTCGTCCTTCAGATACGTCGGCACGCTCGACGGCCGCAGCAGCAGTTCGGAGATGCCCAGCGGGCCACCACCCAGGTAGTCCATCACCGGCGAGTTGGCCTCGGCGCCGAAGCGGTCCGGCAGGATCCGCCACTTGGGCACCTCGGTGACGCCGTACTGATGGCCGAACGGGCGCTGGCACGGGAATGCCAGACCCACCAGCCAGTCGAGCAGCACCGGGTCCTCGGAGCCGACCACGTCCTGCAGGCTGCGCAGTTCCGGGATCCGCGGCGGGGTCACCGCGATCCAGTGCTGCGGGGCCAGGTCGTCGTCGGAGGCGACCAGGCGGATCTGGGTGGCCTCGTGGGGGATGGCGGCCATCGGGGCGCGCAGGTTGCGCCAGGCCGGCGCTGCGCCGACATCGGCGAACCCGACACCGCCGCCGGGCTTGTTCTCGGCGGCCTGGGCATCGGTGGCCCACTGGGCCACGACCTCGCCCGGATCGAAGCGGCCTGCGGCCGAGACGACCAGAAGGGGTCCGGCCTTGTCCCGGTCGGGCAGCCGGTACCAGGCCGAGCGCATGATCGCGGGCTGCTGGGTGCCGGCCCGCCAGCTTCCGAGCACCGGGGTGGTGGCGGGGTCGAGTCCGTAGGGCAGCCGGGCCCGGGATCCGTTGACGCCGGCGGCCGCGGTGGTCCCGCCTTCGGTGCCGACTTCGCTGCCCGTCACGGTGCCCGAGTCGGTGTCGGCGAAGTTGCCCGCACCGGGCTGTTCCATCACCGGGTCGGCCGAGACGTCCGACGGGATGCCGTTGGGACCGAATCCCTGCGCGGTGACCGCGCCGAGTGCCTGCCCCGGCGGCTCGCTGATCGGTGCCAGCAGGCCGGTGTTCGCGTTCTCCTCGACCATCACGTCGTTGGCCAGTCCGCAGGTCTTGCCGGTGAGCGCCTCGAGGTTGGAGCGTCCGACCGACCAGGCCGGGTACTGCTCGGTCATCGCCAGGGTCAGCGACACCACTTCGAACATCACCAGCACCCAGGCGGCGATCGCGAGCGGCGATTGCACGATCCGTTGCCAGCGGCGTTGCGGCTCGTCCGGGGACTGGTCGCGGTCGGTGAAGTGGAACCAGGCGGCCAGCAGAAGGGCCAGCACCGACAAGCCCAGCAGCATCGTGGTGAATCCGAAGTGCCACTCGGGGAACGAGTTTGACCACGGCACTCCGAAGTTGGAGACGTACCACCAGCCGTTGACCGTCGCGAACGACAGAGCCATCACGAACAGCACGAGTGCGGCGAACATCGACCGGTTGCGCCGGGACTTCATCGCTGCGGCGGTCACCGCGACCGCGGCCAGTGCGCCGAGCGATCCGGCCAGACCGGCGAACACGCCGAAGTGGTGGGTCCACTTGGTCGGGGTGAACATCATCGCGAGGAACGAGATGATCGTGATGCCGATGATGCGCCGGCTCGGACCGGCGGCGGTGCCGGGGATGCGGCCCTTGCGCAGCGTCATCGCCACCGACACGGCCAGCGCCACCAGCAGCGTCAGCACCGCGAAGCGCCGCGCCACCGAACCATCCGGGCTCGAGGTGAACAGCCGCGAGTAGCGGATGTGCTCGTCGAACCACGCCAGGCTGGGGCCGACGGCGGATTTGAAGGTGCTGGCCTGCAGCTCGCCGGCCAGGGTCTGGTCACGGAAGATCAGGATGATCGTCACGGTGCAGGCCGCCAGGATCGGCGCCAGCAGCGGCAGGTGTCCGAAGCGTGAGGTATGCCGGGCCACAATCGTTTTCAGCGGTCCCACGGCGACCAGCAGGGCGCCGACGGCAGCGATGCCGGTGGGTCCGGAGAACAGTGTCAGCGCGCCGATGATGATCGCGATCGCCACCGGCAACATGCGGTTCGTGGCCACCCCGCGCTCCACCGAACACCAGGTCAGCAGGATGCCGAGGGCGATGATCGGTTCAGGGCGCAGCCCGTTGTTGAGCGGCAGCCAGAACGCCAGGAACATGCCCGCGGCGGTCCAGGCCGCGGCGCGGTTGGTCTTGACGGCGCGGCCCAGGCGCGGAAGTACCTCGCGGCTGATCACCCACCAGCAGGCGAGTGCCATCACGAGTGTGGGCAGCCGCATCCAGACGCTGTTGGTGGAGACGTGGGCCCACAGGGCCAGCAGGTCGTAGTACCAGCCGAACGGGGCTTCGGGCGTGCCGAACCAGCGGTAGTAGTTGGCCATGTAGCCGGCGTGTTCGGACACTCGGGCCATCGTCAGGATGTAGCCGTCGTCCGACGTGTTCGCCCCGACGAAGTGCCACCACACGAGAACCGCGGTGACCAGCCCGTCCAGCGGCGTCATCGACCACCAGCGGGGTGGGAGGAAGCGACGGTGCCGGACGCCGTCGGCGGTATCGAGACGGTGCAGGGCGCCCAGCGCGATGACGGTCATCGCCACCCCGATGATCATCGCCAGCATCTTGAGCAGCGTCGGGGCGCTGCTGTAGCGGGAGTCGATGGTGGCCGAGAACTTCAGGCCCTCGGGTGCCGGCCCGGACAGGTCGGTGAAGACGCCGACGATCTGCGGACGGAAGTCATAGCCGCCGCGCTCACCACGCAAAGGTGCGGTCGGGTCGTCGGCGGTTTCGCTGGCGTCGCCCTGTGTCAGCCCGACGAATTCGCCGGTCACCTTGTCGGCGTGCGCGGTGAACGTCAGGGACTGGCAGGCCGGGCTGAGCACGGCGGCCAGCGGCGCGCTGACCACCGGAGTGTTGCGCACGATGACAAGCAGGTCGTTGTTGACCCGCTCGATCAACAGCCCGCGGTCGACTGCCTTCGGGGCCTGCTTGGGCACGGTCGACAGCAGGACTGTCTTGCCGCGGTTCTCGGGCCCGGCCAGTCCGGCCGCGGCCTGGCACGGCACGGTGATGGTCAGGTCGGTGGCGACATACCCGATCAGTGGCGCGTTGATGCTCTGCCAGGTGCCGTTCTGCGGCCAGTTCAGCTGGGCGGTGGTCTGCTTGACCGGAAGCAGCGGTGTTGCCACCGCCATCAATACGCCGAGCAAACCGGCGACGATCGCGATGAGCCGCACCGTCCGGTGGTTGCTGCCGGCGGTTCCCTGCGGTCCCGTCACGGGCTCTGATGCTATCGGCGTATCTGCGCCGGAACTAATGGCCATCGGGGGTTGGCTTTCTGATCGCCAGGACAAAGGGGCCGATGTCGGTCACCTCGAAACGTGGATCTTCGAACAGGGCCGCGTCGAGCGCCACGTGGTAACGGCGCACGTTCGGCTGGTTGGGGTAGACGTCGGAGGCCAGGCGCAGCGTGTACGTGTCGTTCGCGCCATGGCGCATCAAGAACACTGTCGGCGCCTTCCAGGGCATTTCGTCGAGCGCCTTCACGAACTGGTCGGCCTTGCCCATCGTGGCCCAGCCCTCGATGGCCTTGGCCCGCTTGTCGAACTCGGCCAGCGGGTTCGCGTAGTGCGACGTCAGCCCCTGGAACCCGTAATAGGGGTAGTACGACAGGAAGCTGTAGTCGGCGGTCAGCACCACGGTCTGGTTCCGCGGCACCCCGGTGACCTCGGCGATCTTGGCGTCGATCTCGCGGTAGTAGCGCTCGGCCCCCGGAGCCCGGCGGTCGGCCCGCTGGCCGGTGCCGTCGGTGTCGGTGTAGGCCACGTTGATGTCGGGGCGCAGCACATCGGGGATGTCCTGGCTGAACGTGACGGCGCCGATCGCGCCGATGGCAGTGGCTGCGGCGACCACCCGCCGCGCGGTTTCGGCCCGGTAGCGCCTCGCTGCGAGACGGGCCAGGCCCTGTGCCGATTCAACGAATCCGAACGCCCCTGCGGTGGTGAGCAGCACGGTCAGTGCGGGCTGAAGCCGGAAGGACAGCAGGGTGGTGCCGGCCAGGGTGGTCAACATCGACAGCAGAGACCAGGCGTAGACGGCGAGCACCGCGATGGCCAGGGCCCCGGCCCGGGTCGAGCTGCGGGCGCGGATCACGAGCCACAGCGTGCCGAGCATGCACAGCGCACCGAGCAGGGTGAAGCTCAGCATGGGGAAGGTCAGCTGGGCGCCGGCGTCGGGCAGGTAGTGCTGGGCGGTGCCCTTCTCGGCGGGTTCACCGCGCAACGACGCCAGTAGGTACGGGGCCCAAGTGAGCAGGGCGATGGCCCCGGAGATGACGGCGATGACGGTCAGCCGCAGCAGCGGGTCGATGCTGCGGCGCGCCACGGCCAGCACCAGCCCCATGATGGTGAGCGTGAATGCGCAGTAGAGGAACAGCAGGGTGTAGAGCAGGGCGGCGAAGCCGAGGAAGATCCCGACGCCGATGACGGCGGCCCACCCACCGTTGCGGGTTTTGCCCCGTAGCCCCGACCAGGCCAGCACGAACACCGGCGGCAACAGCACGGTGATGATCGCGGCGTAGGGCTCGGTGGAGGAGTAGGCCAGCATCGCCGCGGTGCTCGCGGTCGTCACGATCAGCGCGTACTCGAAGCGAATCATGGTGGCCCACAACACGAATGCCAGCGCCACGGCGATGGTGATCGAGACGATCGACCAGGGCTTGAACATCTCCCAGGCCGGGGTGTCGGTGGCCGCGGCGATGCGCCCGCCCATCCAGAACCAGCCCGCCGGGTAGTACGGCGGCAGCCCGAAGTAGGTCATGTCGTGCAGGCCGGGGGTGTCGGCGAGCCGGGTGAGGTATTCGGTGCGGAACTGCTGGTCGACCGAGACCCCGAACAGGTAGAGCTTGGTCGCGCCCAGCGGCATCGCCAGGGTGACCACCGAGAAGGCCGACAGGAAGATCAGGCCGACCAGCCGGGCCAGGGTGCGCCGGCCGCGCCGCCAGATCAGACCGGCGGCGAAGATTCCGGCCAACGCGCCGACCTGGCCCACCGTGGTGAGTGCGTGCAGTTGGTTGGACGTGTTGTAGGCCGGCCATTGGACCTGGGCGATCGCCGCGATCGACACCCCGGCCACCGCCGAGGCGAGCATCAGGGCGATCACCATGTGTCCGGCCACCCTGGCCGGACCGGCCACTCCGGCCGGCATTAGATGGGGAGCTTGCGGAAGATGGAGCGCGGGATGTGCCGCAAAACCATCATCACGTAGCGGAACGCACCCGGCGCCCAGACCAGCTCCTTGCCCTTGGCCGACGCGGTGACGGCCAGTTCGGCGACGTATTCCTTGTCGACGGTCAGCGGGGCTTCCTTGACGTGGGCGCTCATCCGGGTGCGGACCTGCCCGGGCCGGATCACCAGCACCCGCGGTCCGAATTCGCGCAGCGCCTCGCCGAGGCCGAGGTAGAACCCGTCGAGCCCGGCTTTGGTGGAGCCGTAGACGAAGTTGGAGCGACGCACCCGCTCGCCGGCGGCCGAGCTCATCGCGATGATCTGGCCGTAGCCCTGTGCCCGCATCTTCTCGCCGACGAGGACACCGACCGAAACGGCTGCGGTGTAGTTGATCTCGGCGATCTGCACGGCCTTGCGCTGGTTCTGCCACAACTCTTCGGCATCACCGAGCAGGCCGAACGCGACGATCGCGACATCTACGTCACCGGAGGCGAACGCCTTGTCGATCACGTCGGGGTGACTGGCGGTGTCGACCGCGTCGAAGTCGATGACCTCGACTGCGCTGGCGCCCGCCTTGCGCAGCTGGGCGACCGCGTCGTCGCGGCCCGGATCGCCGGGCAGGGCGGCCAGCACGATGCGGGCCGACGCGTCGCGCAGATAGCGCTCACAGATCGCCAGCCCGATCTCTGAAGTGCCGCCGAGCAGCAGAATCGTCTGGGGGTTACCTACGGCGTCGAACACCATCTAGCGCAGCTCCAAGCCTCGTGGGACATCGTGACGAGGGTACCGTGCGTCCCGTCCCGCGAGGTCGAACGTCCAGGCCAGGCCATCGGGAATCAGAAGTAGTGGCCGAGCGCGAGGTCGTCGAGCAGTCCGATCTCGGTCGGCGTCCAACCGAACCGGTCCCTGGTGTGCACGCTCGATGCGGGGACATCGAGCGAGAAGATCGTGCCGATCCAGCCGAAGTGCTCCGTCGCGGCGTCCGGGGCGATGCCCGTGACGGGCAGATGCAGTTGCCTGCCGATGACGCCGGCGATGTCGCCGACCGGCATGCCCTCCTCGTCGACCGCATGAAGTCGCGAACCGGCGGGCGCCGATTCGACGGCCAGCCGGAACAGTCTCGCGGCGTCGAGTCGGTGCACGGCCGGCCAGCGGTTGGAGCCGTCACCGGGGTAGCCCGATTCACCGCGTGCCCGGGCGATCTCGATGAGCTGCGGGACGAATCCGTGATCGCCCGGCCCGTGTACCGAGGGTGGCAGCCGCACCACCGACGAGCGCACGCCGCGGTCGGCGAACGCCAATGCCGTCGCCTCGGAGACCCGCGGTAACCCGGGCGTCGCCGCGTCGTCCTCGGTGGAGACCTCCCCAAACCGGATGCCGGTGGTGCCGGATGCCACGACCAGTGGGCGGTCCGACCCGGCGAGTGTCTCGCCGAGTGTCTCGATCGCGCGGCGGTCGATCTCGCTCGCGGCGGCGAACTCGTTGAAGTCGTGCACGAAGGCCAGGTGGATGACGCCGTCGGCGTCCTGTGCGCCTGACCGCAGGCTGTCCGGGTCGTCGAGGTCGCCGCGGTGGACCTCGACGCCGGCGGTTCGCAGCGCAGCTGCCGACGCGTCGGAGCGGGCCAGACCGAGGACCTGATGCCCGGCCCCGATGAGCTCGGGTACGACGGCCGAGCCGATGAAGCCGGATGCGCCGGTGACGAATATCCGCATGGGAACCTCCACAGTGATGTCAGTTGCTGTCATCGCCAACGATACGCACGATGTCAGCAACTGTCATCACATAGGATCTCGGGATGGCGCGATGGGAACCCAATGCCCGTGGCCGGCTGGAAGAGGCTGCGCTCGAGCTCTTCGGGGAGCAGGGCTTCGAGCAGACCGCCGTCGCCGAGATCGCAGCGCGGGCCGGGCTTACCGAGCGCACCTACTTTCGTCATTTCGCCGACAAGCGTGAGGTGCTGTTCTGGGGTGAGCATCTGCTGAGCGACACCCTCGTGGGTGCGATCGCGGACGCGCCGGAGTCGGCCTCCGCGCTGGACATGGTCAGGGCGGGGCTGGGGGCGGTGACGGCGATCTTCGTCGAACGGCGGGACCACGCCCGCCGGCGGCAGGCTGTCATCGACGCCAACCCGGGCCTTCAGGAGCGCGAGCTCGCCAAGCTCGCCGCGCTGGCCACCGCAACGACCGAGGCCCTGCGCGCCCGTGGCGTTGCCGAGCCCGCTGCGAGCCTGGCCGCGCAGGCCGGCGTCGCGGTTTTCAAAGTGGCCTTCGGGCAATGGATCTCGGCATCCGATGGCGCAGATCTGGCTGATGTGATCGACGCGATGTTCGCCGAGCTCAAAGCTGTCACCGTGAACTGACCTCCGCGCCGGGTCGACCTCCGTCGGAAAATTCGGGCGCAGGGTATTGACCGCATTTCCTACACGACGTAGCTTTTTTCTACACCGTGTAGGAAATGGGGGAGATCATGACGATCCGCGACTGGCTGACACTGCCCGACACCGAACCGGGGGAGGACTACGGATTCTTCGGTCCCGATTCGGTGACCTGGAAGGTGTGGAGTTATCCCACCTCGCTGTCGATCGGGTTTCAGCGGGCCGTCGTCATCGAGGAACTCGACCCCGCGCTGGTCGCGGCGGTCGACAAGACCCATGAGATCTACGCGCGGCCGCGCACCCGCTATGACCGCACGCTGCGGTACTTCGCCATGGTGGCGTTCGACGACAGCCGTTCGACCACGAAGGCCGCCGATGTCCTGGTCAAGATCCACTCCAAGGCCATCGGCACCGACCCCGTCACCGGAAAGACGTATGACGCCAACGATCCCGGTTCGCAGTTGTGGATCCACCTGACCGCCTGGCATTCCATCCTGGTGGCCTACGAGAAGTACGGCCCCGGCCCGCTGTCACCCGAGGAGGAGTTGCAGTACTGGCGGGAATGCGCGGTCGCAGCCGAACTGCAGACCTGCGATCCCTCCGACGTTCCGCTGACCCGCGAGGGCATCCGCGACTACTTCGAGCAGATGCGGCCCCAGCTGATCGGCTCGGACATCGCCCGCCAGGCCATGCATCACCTGCTCGGTGCCGAGGTGATGTTGCCCAAGATGCCGCTGCTGCTGCGCCCCGGCACCACGGTCATCACTGCCTTCCTGCGCCGCGGCACCCTGGCGACGATGCCGCGCTGGATGCGGGAAATGGCCGGGCTCAGCACATCCCGGGTCCTCGACGCGCTGGCCGTGCTGCCGCTGCGGATCGGGTTCCGGGTGATCGCGATGAGTACCCGGCTCGAGCTGATCCTGCTGCGGCTGCTCTCGCCGGCGACCCTGCCCATCGGCGCCCGGGTCCTGCTGTCCGTCCCGCCGAAGGATCCCGTGACGACGACGCCGCGAGAGGCCCAGCGCCGCTTCGGTTACGACGCACCGAGTCAGGCTCACTTCGCGCTTCGCGACAGGCAGGCGGTCCGCGTGTTCGGCGAGGGCCGCGCGCCGAGTGACGAGGGAATCGTGGAATCACAGCCGATCCTTGGCACCATCGGTTGACATGGAAGATGCCGCACTAGCCAACCGGGCCCGCGCCGAACACCTGGGCCCGGACCGCCGTCGGCCGCAGGTGCTCGATACCGCGTTGGAGATCGCCGCGCACCAGGGCCTGGCCGACGTGACGATGGGGACCATCGCGCGACGTCTGGGTGTCACCCGGCCGGTGGTGTACGCCTGCTACCCCGGCCGCGGGGAAGTGCTTGCCGCACTGTTGGATCGGGAAACCGACGCGGTGCTGGCGAGCCTGCTCGAACTGTTGCCACCTGAGCGCACCGGATCGATCGAGCAACTGTTCGTCGATGGATTCCACGCGCTGCACAGCACGGTCCGCGAGCGTCCGGCCTCGTGGCGCATCATCTTCGCGGCCGATCCCGATCCGGTGCTCACCGCGGCGATCGTCGCCGGCCGGGAGCGGATCCGGGGTCAGCTCGCCACGGCGATGAGCCCACTGCTACAACGGTGGCAGGTCGCCGATGTCGATGTCACGCTGCCGATGCTGGTCGAGGTGTTCCTGGCGATCTGTGAGGCGGCCGTCCGGAAGATGCTTGACGACGATGGCGATGCCGAGTTGGTCGCGGAGACGTTCGGTAAGGCGGCGTATCGGGCCATGCGCGCAAAAGGCCAGTGAGCCAACAACACCCCGCGAGCTTGAAGCCCGCGGGGTGTTGCGTTACCTGTCGGTCAGGCGATCAGGCCAGGTCGAACCGGTCGTTGTCCATCACCTTGGTCCAAGCGGCGACGAAGTCCTTCACGAACTTCTCCTTGGAATCGTCCTCGGCGTAGACCTCGGCGAGCGCCCGCAGCTGCGAGTTCGAGCCGAACAGCAGGTCGACGCGGCTGGCAGTCCACTTCGGGGAGCCGCTGGCGCGGTCGGTGCCGACGTAGGTGCCGTCATCGGCCGGTGCCGGTGCCCACTTGATGCCCATGTCGGTGAGGTTGACGAAGTAATCGTTGGTCAGCTGACCCTTCTTGTCCGTCAAGACACCGACGTCCGAGCCACCGTGGTTGGCGCCCAGCACGCGCAGGCCGCCGATCAGCACGGTCAGCTCCGGACCCGACAGGCCGAGCAGGTTGGCCCGGTCGATCAGGCGGTACTCGGCAGGCAGGGTGTCACCCTTGGCCACGAAGTTGCGGAAGCCGTCGCCCTTGGGCTCCAGGTAGGCGAACGAGTCGACGTCGGTCTGCTCCTGGGTGGCGTCGCCGCGGCCCGAGGTGAACGGCACCGCGACGTCGAAACCGGCGTCCTTGATTGCCTTTTCGAGACCCACGACGCCGCCGAGAACCACCAGATCGGCGAAGGACACCCCAGTGTCCGAACCGGCCTGGATCTCCTCGAGCTTGGCGATCACCGGCGCCAGCTCCTCGGGCTCGTTGACCTCCCAGCCGAGCTGCGGCTGCAGCCGGATCCGGCCGCCGTTGGCGCCGCCACGCATGTCGCTCGAGCGGTACGAGGCCGCCGCCTTCCACGCGGTGTCGATCAGCTGCTGGGTGGTCAGACCCGAATCCGCGATCGCCGCCTTGAGGGTGGCGACGTCGGCATCGGACAGCTGCTTACCGGCCGGGATGATGTCCTGCCACACCCAGGTCTGCTTGGGCACCAGCGGACCGAGGTAGCGGGTCACCGGACCCATGTCGCGGTGGATCAGCTTGAACCAGGCCTTGGCGTACTCCTCGGCCAGCTCCTCAGGGTGATCCAACCAGCGGCGGGTGATCTCGCCGTAGATCGGGTCGAACCGCATGGACAGGTCGGTGGTCAGCATCGACGGGTGGGTCTTGCCGGTGCCCTGCGCCATCGGCACCGAGTTGGCCCAGCCGTTGTCCTTGGGCTTCCACTGGTTGGCGCCCGCGGGGCTCTTGGTCAGCTCCCACTCGTTGCTGTAGAGGATCTCCAGGAAGCTGTTGTCCCACTTGGTGGGGGTGTGCGTCCAGGTGACCTCGATGCCACTGCTGACGGTGTCGTTGCCGAGGCCGGGGTTGGCCCAGCCAAGGCCCATCTGCTCCAGCGGGGCGGCCTCGGGCTCGACACCGTTCTCGATGTCGGTGGCACCGTGGGTCTTGCCGAAGGTGTGGCCACCGACGATCAGCGCCGCGGTCTCGATGTCGTTCATCGCCATCCGGCCGAACGTCTCGCGGATGTCGATGGCGGCGGCCAGGTAATCCGGATTGCCTTCGGGCCCTTCGGGGTTGACGTAGATCAGACCCATGTGGCTGGCACCCAGCGGGTTCTCCAGCTTGGTGCGGTCACCGTCGGCACCGGCGTAGCGTTCCTGCGAGCCCAGCCACTCGTGCTCGGCGCCCCAGTAGATGTCCTCCTCGGGCTCCCAGAAGTCCGGGCGGCCGAAGGCGAAGCCCGCGGTCTTGAAACCCATGTGCTCCATCGCCCGGTTGCCGGCGTAGACGATCAGGTCGGACCACGAGATCTGCTTGCCGTACTTCTTCTTCAGCGGCCACAGCAGACGGCGGGCCTTGTCCAGGCTGACGTTGTCGGGCCAGCTGTTCAGCGGGGCGAAGCGCTGCATGCCGCGCCCGCCGCCACCGCGGCCGTCCTCGACGCGGTAGGTGCCCGCGGCGTGCCAGGACATGCGGACGAACAGGGGACCGTAGTGACCGAAGTCCGCGGGCCACCAGTCCTGCGAATTGGTCAGCAGCTCATCAAAATCGCGCTGGAAGGCCTCGACATCGAGAGACTTGACGGCCTCGCGGTAGTCGTAGCCCTCGTCCGACGGGTCGATGGCGGGGGGATTCTTCTGAAGGATCTTCAGATTGACCGCGTTGGGCCACCAGTCGCGGTTGCTGCCGCCCTCGACGGGAGGCTTGATGACCATGGGACAACCGCTTTCGGCGGGTTCGGTTTGTGCTTCACCAATCGGGGGGTGAGTTTCGGCGTCGGCCATGACAAATCCTTTCCGGGGCTGGCGGGTTAAGGGTTATCTAGTTGGGGCAGTGGAACATTCGGGGCAAGTACCCCAGTAGATGACCTCGGCTTCATCGATCTCGAAACCGTGGTCATGTGACGCGGTCAGGCATGGGGCAGACCCGGCCGCGCAGTCCACGTCGGCGATTGCGCCACATGATCGGCACACGACGTGATGGTGGTTGTCGCCGATACGTGATTCGTATCGGGCGACCGAACCGGATGGTTGGATGCGCCGCACCAGGGCTGCTGCGGTCAGCGCATGCAACGAGTCGTACACGGCTTGGTGGGAGACCTCGGGCAGGTCTTCACGCACCGATCGGATGATCGTTTCCGTATCGGCGTGCGGGTGCGCATGGACTGCATGCAGGACCGCCACTCGGGGGCGGGTCACACGCATGTCGGCGCTTCTCAGCATCTGCTGGAAGTCCGCGGTTGTCGCCACGGGACCGAGTCTGGCCCGTTTTCTGGAATTAGTCAAGAATAAAATTCTCGCCAATCCGAGGTGAACGGTGAGGAGCTAGACGAGCTCCAGTCGGCGTGCCATGTCTGAGACGAACAAGCCGTCGGGATCGACCTTACGTCGCACTGCCAGCCACTCTTCGATACGCGGATACATGGCGTGGAACGTCTTCGCCGTGGTCCGCGAGTCCTTGGCGGTGTAGAGCCGGCCGCCGAATTCCATTACACGCCGGTCGAGTTCGGTGAGGAACTCGCTGAGGCCGGCCTTGATCTGGAAGTCGACGCAGACGTTCCACCCGGGGATCGGGAAACTCAGTGGCGCCTGGTTGCCCGGACCGAACAGCTTGAACACATTGAGGAACGAGTAGTGCCCGGACCGCTGGATGTCGATCATGATGCGCTTGAACTCGTCGACGGCCTCGGTGGGCACCACGAACTGGTACTGGGTGAATCCGCTCGAACCGTAGGCGCGGTTCCATTCCCCGACCATGTCCAGCGGGTGGTAGAACTGCGTCAGGTTCTGCGCCTTACCCCGGTAGGTCTTGCCCAACCGGTACCACACCTCGGTCATCGCACCGAAGATGAGCTTGTTGCCCAGACCGTTGGGGAAGACGTCCGGCGCGGTGAAGTACTGCGGCGCATCGAATTTCAGGGGATCGCGCTGCAGATTGGCTGGCAGTTGGTCCAGTTTCGCCAGCGAGCCGCGGGAGATCACCGCGCGCCCCAGCTTGGGCGGGGCGCTCATCGCATCGAACCAGGCCGACGAGTAGGTGTAGTTGTCCTCGGTTCCGTCGCTGTGGAACTCGATGGTCTCGTCGAGGCCGTGGGTGACATCGCCGTCGGCGATGAAATACGCCGTCTCCGTTGGCGTCATCTCGATCGTGGCCCGCAGCACGATGCCCGTCAGGCCGTTACCGCCGACCGTCGCCCAGAACAGCTCGGCTTCGGGGCCGTCCGGGGTGAGCTTGCGGATCTCGCCACTCGCGGTCAGCAGGTCGATCGAGCGTACGTGGTTGCCGAAGCTGCCTGCGCTGTGGTGGTTCTTGCCGTGGATGTCACAGCCGATGGCGCCGCCGATGGTGACCTGACGGGTACCCGGCAGCACCGGAACCCACAGACCGTGGGGCAGTGCGGCCCGCATCAGTTGGTCGAGGTTGACCCCGCCGTCCACGTCGACCAGCCGGGAACCGGCATCGATCGAGTGGATCTGGTTCAGCGCGGACATGTCGATGACGAGCCCGCCGCCGTTCTGCGCGTTGTCGCCGTACGAGCGGCCCAGGCCGCGGGCGATCACGCCCCGGCCCTTCTCCTCGGCGGCCCTGGTCACAGCCTTGACGATGACCTCGGGATCGCTGGTAGAGAGCACCTGTGCCACGGTCGGTGCGGTCCGGCCCCAGCCTGTCAGGCGCTTGGGAGTGGTCGGCAAGTCAGTAGTCGACATCGCTAAGGAGAGTACCCGTCAGTAGCCACGGACCAGCCCGACTGAACGCCGAGTGTGACGTGATGGTTGTCAGATCGGTGCGCAGAACAACCCTGGTGTCACTCTCGTGGAGGTGATGCCAACTCAGTGCAGTTTGAAGATCACCGCACGTTGCACGATGAAGTTGATCACCGTCGCGGTGCCCTGGGCGATGACGAAAGCCACCGGCACTCGCCAGGGCTGGTTCTCGAACTGCATGTAGAACACGAAGTTGATGCCCACCTGCACCGCATAGGTGAGTGCGTAGAGAACGCAGACTGCGATGAACCGGGCCCTGCTGGGCGGCGCCTGGAAGGTCCAGCGCCGGTTGATCAGGTAGGCCGTGGTGGTTCCGGCGATGAAACTGATGGTCTTGGCGACGTTGACCCGGATGTCCTCGTCGACGTGCCAGACCGTGGAGAACAGCCGAAGGAGGGTGACGTACAGGCCGAAGTCCACGATCGCGGCCAGTCCGCCGGTGACGAGGAACCGGAACGCCTGCGTTTTGAGGTCAAGAGTCGGCGACATGACAGGTTCGGCCACCCGGGCAGCTTAGCGAGCGCATACGGTGCACTCGTGTTGCAGACGGTGCTCAACGACCTCGGGATCGCGGTGTTCGCGTCATCGGGGGTCATGGTGGCGATCCGCAAGGGCTTCGATCTGTTCGGGATCGCGGCCCTGGGTGTGCTGACCGGCGTGAGTGGCGGGGTGATCCGTGACGTCTTCCTCGGGGTCCATCCGCCCGTCTCCATTCAGCACTGGCCGAACATCACGGTGGCGCTGGCGGCGACGGTTGTGGCCACCCTCACCGCGAAGTACCTCATCCGGTTCAACCACATCGTGTTGCCGCTGGATGCGATCGGCATGGGTTTCTTCGCGACCTCGGGCGCGGCGTTCGCCGTGGACCACGGCGCCAGCTGGTTCGCGGCAGTGCTGATCGGCATGACCACCGCCATCGGCGGCGGCATCATCCGCGATGTGCTGGTCCGCGAGATCCCGATGTTGATGCGGCCTGCCGATCTCTATGCCGTGCCCGCCTTGATCGGTGCGACTGCCTATGCCGTCATCGACTATTTCGGTCCGCAGTGGGTCGGCCTGGTGGTGGGCTCGGTGCTGGCGACGACGCTACGGCTGGCCGGATTGATGTTCGGATGGCGGCTGCCCACCGGTCCGGCAGACCTGATCGTCGGTGAGGATTCCTAACGCAACGCAGCTGAAAGCACGCCGCACAACGCGTCGACCGCAGGCCCGAAGGCGTGCTCGGCGGGCGCTCCGAATCCGATGATCACCCCGTCGGGGTCGGGGGTGTCGGGTCCGGCCAGGGGATGACGCATGAGCGACAGCCCGTTCAACGCGATGCCGGCCTCCCCGGCCCGGCGCAGCACCTCGGGTTCGGCGCCGTCGGGCAGGGTGAGCAGCATGTTGACTCCTGCAGCCAGACCGTCGATGCGGAGGTCGAACCCGGCGAGTGCGGCGACAAGGGTGTCGCGTCGTTGCCGATAGCGGTTGCGCATCCGCCGGATGTGCCGGTCGTAGCCGCCGCTGCGGATGAAGTCGGCCAGCGTCAGTGCCGTGAGGGCGTCGACGTGGTACTGCGCCCCGCCGGCCGCCCCGATGACCGGATCGATCAGTGCCTCGGGCAGCACCATCCACCCGACGCGCATCACCTGCGCCATGCTCTTACTGGCCGAGCCCAGGTATACGACCCGTTCGGGGTTCAACGCCTGCAGGGCGCCGACAGGCTGACGGTCGTAGCGGAACTCGCCGTCGTAGTCGTCGTCCAGCACGTACCCGTTGGTGCGTTGTGCCCAGTCGATGACCGCGGTGCGGCGGGACGGGTGCAGCGCCATGCCGAACGGACTCTGATGCGCGGGAGTAAGTAGTACGGCCGAAGCGTCCAGGCGCTCGAGGTCGCCGATCACCGCCCCGTGTTCGTCGACGCCGATCGGTGTTGTCGGGACGCCCAGCGCCGCGAGTACGTCGCGAAAGATGAACAGCCCGTGGGCTTCTACCGCGACGGGGCGGTCGGTGCCCAGGACTCGCCCGATCAGGTCGATGCCGTCGCGCACCCCGGAGCAGATCACGACCGACTCCGGAGTCGTCCGCACGCCTCGCACCCGGCCCAGATACTCGGTGAGTGCCTCGCGCAGCGTCAGCGGTCCGCGCGGATCTCCCATTCGCAGCGCGGATACGGGCGCGTCGGTGATGGCCCGGCGGGCCGATGCCAACCAGGCCGACCGGGGGAACTGCGACACATCGGGCGAGCCGGGCATCAGATTGTGCCGAGGGACCGAGGGAATGCGGCGTGGGCGTGGCGCCGGCGGAGTGACGGTGGTGCGCGCTACCCAGGTGCCCGCCCCCTGACGTGAGGCCAGCCAGCCTTCGGCGACCAACTCCGCGTAGGCCTCGGCGACGGTGTTGCGGGCCAGCCCCAGATCGGAGGCCAGCGCGCGTGACGGTGGCAGTCGCATCTCGGTGCTCAATCGGCCGGTTCGGATTCCTTCTCGGAGAGCGGTGATCAGCTGTTCGCGGGCGGTGCGGCTGCCGGGCTCAATCCTTGCGCGCAGCTCGAGGTGTAGGTCCCGACCGAAATTGGCCCGTGAAATCACCACGATATTGAACCATCTGGGCGGTACTTTCCCGGCTAGCGTTGTCGTCATGACACAGACAATCGAGCCCGCCGTGACCGTCGACCGCCTCAAGATCTACAAGGTCTCGCCGGGTCTCTACGACGCGATGATGACGCTGTCGAGCACGGCGTCCAAGGACATCGACCCGACCATCGGTGAGCTGGTCAAGATCCGGGCCTCACAGATGAACCGCTGCGCCTTCTGCCTCGACATGCACACCCACGACGCCCGCCAAAACGGCGAGACCGAGCAGCGGCTGTCGCTGATCGCCGCCTGGGAAGAGGCGGGCGATCTGTTCACCGAGCAGGAGCAGGCGGCGTTGGCGTTGACCGAGGCGGTGACCGATCTGACTCGTGGACCGGTCTCCGACGCGGTCTACGCACGCGCGGCGGCGGCTTTCACCGAACGCGAGCTGGGGCAGGTCGTCTCCATGGCGGTGACGATCAATGCGTGGAACCGCATCAATGCGGTGGTGAAGGCGGTTCCGCCTCGGCGACCATGACCGCTGAGCGACCCCGGAAGGCCCGTTCTCCAGCGCCGCAAGTGTGATGTCAGCCACAAAATGGAATAACGGCTGCGAGGCCACTGAAGGATCTTCGGCCGGTGTAGTTAATCCGGGCGTTCGGCGGCGCGTAACGGGGCGTTTACACAGCAAGCGCAAACGTGGAGCCGTCGGCGGGGCGGGTTGCGATATTGACGATGGTGACGGCAATCCTTCTGCTCAGCGTGATTGACTGCCCCGCCCTCCATGGAAATGGTGAAATAGCAGTTCCGGTGCCGTGACGAGGCTCTGGCGCGGCGTTCGCGCGGCGGGCACAGGCGAACGCGGCGCGCCGAGCTCTCAGGCAATGGACAGCGACGGTGTGACGCGTTCGGCTGCTGATCCAGCAAACTTTGTGCCAGGGTTTGTCTGCTCGGTGGCCGGAAACCGTTGGCGTTGCCGCCCGGGAAATGCCCGGTTACGTTTCTCCTGCCAATCATGAGCACGGCATGAGAAACGGATGTGACCTGCCTAATCGGGTAGCGAATCGCCCATGTATCTCTGGGGTGGGGACCCTGGTTGGTGAAGAACGAATCGGATCACCGACACAGCTAGGGAGAACATGTTGGCATTCAGTCGGGTGCTGGTCGCATTGGTGACCGCAATGGCAGGGGTCTTTGCGGGCCTCTTCATAGGCACGGCCACTTCTCATGCGGGTCTGGACAATGAACTGAGCCTGGTCGATGGTCAGGATCGGACCCTGACGGTTCAGCAGTGGGACACCTTCCTCAATGGTGTGTTCCCGCTGGATCGCAACCGGCTGACCCGTGAGTGGTTCCATTCCGGCCGCGCCAAGTACACCGTGGCAGGCCCGGGTGCCGAGGACTTCGAGGGCACCTTGGAGCTGGGCTACCAGATCGGCTTCCCCTGGTCACTGGGCGTCGGGATCAACTTCTCCTACACGACCCCCAACATCCTGATCGACGATGGTGACATCACCGGCCCGCCCTTCGGCCTGAACTCGGTGATCACGCCGAACCTGTTCCCGGGTGTGTCGATCAGCGCGGACCTGGGCAACGGCCCCGGTATCCAGGAAGTGGCCACCTTCTCGGTGGACGTCAAGGGCGCGGCCGGCGGGGTGGCGGTGTCCAACGCGCACGGCACCGTGACCGGTGCGGCCGGTGGTGTGCTGCTGCGTCCGTTCGCCCGCCTGATCGCCTCGACCGGTGACAGCGTCACCACCTACGGCGAGCCTTGGAACATGAATTAAGGACATGAACGTCCGGTAGTCATCCCGCCAATCGGCGCGTCCCGCTTCTTCTTCGAAGAGCCGGGCGCGCCGATCGTCTTTTCGGCGCTACGGTGGCCTCATGACGCCGCAGAGCCCGGTTTCGGTGCTCGGGGAAGACGAGTGCTGGCAGTTGCTGTCGAGCGTGACGCTGGGGCGTCTGGTCACGACGGTCGGCACCCGGCTCGAAATCTTCCCGGTCAACTTCGTCGTCCAGCGCCGCACCGTGTTGTTCCGGACTGCCGAGGGCACCAAGCTGATCAGCGCCCTGTGGAACGACCGGGTGCTGTTCGAAGCCGACGAGCACAACGTGGTCGGGGGCTGGAGCGTGATCGTGCGGGGCGAACCGCAGCTTCTTGAGACGCCGGACGAGATCGCCGCGGCCGAGAGCGGGCAGCTGCTCTCCTGGATTGCCACCACAAAACGTCGCTACGTCCGCATCCACCCGAAGGAGATCTCCGGACGCAGGTTCGTGTTCGGCTCCGAACCGGAGGATATGTAGCGGTCTACACCCAGTACGGCACGCGTGCCCGGTACTGGCGCATGGCGATCGCCGCGAAGCCCCAACCGATCGCCGTCAGAGCCAGGACCACAATCCAGTGCCGCGCCTCCTGATCGGCGCCCAACAGTGGGGCCCGCACGATGTCCAGGTAGTGGAGCAGCGGATTGATCTCGACGATCTTCGCCCACGATCCGGCGCCCTGCTGTTGGAGCGTCGACTCGTTCCAGATGATCGGAGTCATGAAGAACAACAGCTGAACCACCGAGGCCAACAGCGGACCGATGTCGCGGTAGCGGGTGGCGAGGATGCCGAAGCAGATCGACACCCATACGCAGTTCAGCACGATCAGGCCGAGCGCCGGGATGACCGCCAGGTCGGTCCACTTCCAGGGTTTCGGATAGACGATCGCGATGATCACGAAGATGACGATGTTGTGGCCGAACAGGATCAGCTGCCGCCACACCAACCGGTAGACGTGCACCGACAACGGGGTCGGAAGTTGTTTGATCAGGCCCTCATTGGCGATGAACACCTCGGAACCTTCGAGGATCGACGCGTTGATCAGATTCCAGATGATCAACCCGAGCGTGACGTAGGGCAGGTGCTCTTCCAGAGGGAGCTTGAACAGCTTCGAGTACAGCAGGCCCATCGCCACCGCGGTGGTGCCGGTGGCGATCGTGATCCAGAACGGACCGAGCACACTGCGCCGGTAGCGCTGCTTGATGTCCTGCCAGCCGAGGTGCAGCCACAGCTCGCGCTTGCTGAAGCCGTCGGAGAGATCGCGTACGGCCCGGGCCATGGTCTTGGAGTCGGACGCCGCGTCGGTGAACGTCATCTGTTGCTTCTCCCGTCGCTTCGCTCGCCCCGAAAAAACCTTTCGCTACTGCCCAACCGCCGCAGGCGGATCCATTCACGCAGACCTGCAGGGTCGCGGCGGGACACCAGAAAGTACCAGCCGAACCGCATCCACTCCTGCGGCAGCAGTTTGCGCAAACCTGGCTGGGACAGCAGGTAGCCCCGGTTGCGGTAGGTGAAGAACCGCTTCGTCTCGTCGTCCGGGTATTGCGTGTGCATCCGACCGCCCAGGATCGGCTTGAACTCATCGGTCCCGCATGGGTGCAGATAGCTTGCGGTCAAACAGGTTCCGAACGGCAGACCGGAGCGGACCAGTCGCCGGTGCAGCTCGACCTCGTCGCCGCGGACGAACAGGCGCAGATCGGGGACGCCGACGGACTCCACTGTGGCGGCCCGGAACAGGGCACCGTTGAACAGCGAGGCGATACCGGGCAGCAGGGCACCCTCACCCTCGGTGCGCAACTCGCTGACCAGTCGACGCCACACCAGTCCGCGGCGCAGCGGGAACGCCAGGCGCTCCGGATCGTCGAGGTTGCACACCATGGGCGAGACCTCGGCCAGGCTGTACTGCTCGGCACAGGCCAGCAGGGTGGAAAGCACCGTGTTGTCGGCAGGGCGGCCGTCGTCGTCGGCCAGCCAGATCCAGTCCGCTCCCTGGGCCAGAGCATGCAGCATGCCCAGCGCGAAACCTCCTGCGCCGCCGAGGTTTCGGCGGGAACCGAGATACGTCGCGGGTACCGGCTGGCTCAGGACCAGCTCGCGTACATCCTCGTCGTTGTCATTGTCGACCACGATCAGGTGATCGGGTTTGCGGTCCTGGGTGACCACCGCGGCAAGGGATTTGGTGAGCAGTTCCCGACGCCGGTGCGTCACGATCACCGCGACGACGGATTCAGGCTCCACGGGCCGTTTCCTCCAACACCTCACGCACATGCCGGGCCGCATCCGGACCCTCGTAGGCACCGACAACCTCTTCGATGCCGCCGGTCATCCGGATGGTGCCGTGGTCGATCCACATCGCGGTCTTGCACAGGCGGGCCAGAAACTCGTTGGAATGGCTTGCGAACACCAGGATCCCGGACCGTTCCACCAGGCTCTGCAGACGTGACTGCGCCTTCTTCAGGAACTCCGCGTCGACCGCGCCGATGCCTTCGTCGAGCAGCAGGATCTCGGGGTCGATGCTGGTGACCACGCCCATCGCGAGGCGCACCCGCATACCGGTCGAGTAGGTCCGCAACGGCATCGACAGGTACTCGCCCAGTTCGGTGAACTCGGCGATCTCGTCGACCTTGGCAAGCATCTGCTTGCGGGTCTGTCCGAGAAACAGTCCACGGATGATGATGTTCTCGAAACCCGAGATCTCAGGGTCCATCCCGACACCGAGGTCGAAGACCGGAGCCACCCGCCCACTCACCGTGGCCGAGCCTCGCGTCGGCTCGTAGATACCCGAAAGTAGCCGCAGGAGTGTGGATTTGCCCGCACCGTTGTGGCCGACCAGACCGACCCGGTCGCCCATTTTCAGCGACATCGTGATGTCGCGCAGTGCTTCGATGACGACGACGTTGGACTCGTTGCGTCCGATGGCGCCGCCGGCCTTGCCGAGGAACGCCTTCTTCAGCGAGCGGGTCTTGGCATCGAAGATGGGGAACTCCACCCATGCTTCGCGCGTCGAGATAAACGGATCAGACAACGCGACCTACAGGTACTGACCGGTGCCGGGGTGCGACGGGCCGCCGCGCTGCCCGCCCGGGACCTGCAGTCCTGGCGGAAGGGCGCCCTGGCGCATCTGCTCGAGCTGCGCGCGGGCCGCCATCTGCTGGGCGAACAACGCCGTCTGGATGCCGTGGAACAGGCCTTCCAGCCAGCCGACCAGCTGTGCCTGCGCGATGCGGAGTTCGGCGTCGGACGGAATGCTGTCCTCGGTGAAGGGCAGCGTCAGCCGCTCGAGTTCTTCCCGCAGTTCGGGGGCCAGACCGTCCTCGAGCTCGCGGATGCTGGTGCGGTGGATGTCGCGCAGCCGGTTGCGGCTGGCGTCGTCGAGCGGAGCGGCGCGCACCTCTTCGAGGAGCTGCTTGATCATGGTGCCGATACGCATGACCTTGGCCGGCTGCTCGACGAGGTCTGTCAGCGACTTGCCGTCAGCTTCGGCATCGGTCTCATCGGCCGTGCTGGCGAGGATCTCGATGTTGTCATCGTCGGGGTTGATGGTCATGGCCTTCCCTTGGATCGGTCGTGTCAGTTCGTCTTCTTCGCCGCGTTCTCTCCGTGCCAGCGGTAGATGCGGTCCTCACCGTTGTCGTAGATCTTCTCCCACGACCGTGAGCTGTCTAGCGACACTAGTCCGTCGGGCATCACGAACCCGCGGACCACCGGTGTGCTGGTGAGCACGTAGCGGATGTTGAGCGCCTCGACGGCCTCGGCAACGCGGGGATCGGTGTCGGCATCATCTGCGTATGCCCAGAAAATAAACCGGTGATACCCCGGGCCTTGCTGCATCGGATAGTCGTAGTGCGTCCACAGCGGGTGTAGCCCCGAAACCGCGTACATCCAGGCGGTGCCGTCGGTGTTGGCGTCGCCGATCAACGTGGTGCGGGCATCCGGCAGTTCAGCCAGGTAGGCGAAGGCCTCGAGGTCCTTGGCGCCGATCATCACCGAGTCGTACTTCTGTCCGAACAGGTACTTGTGCCGGGGGAAGTAGTGCCAGGCCAGGCCCACTGTGGTGGCGACCAGTGCGACGGCGGCCGCCGCGTGGATCCAGGTCGGTCGGGCGCCGGCCCGGCGCAGCGCAGCGGCGCCCAGCAGGACCAGTGCGCCCAGACCGATCGCCGCCATCGGCGCGTACAGAAGGGTGACCACTGCCGACAACCGGCGCGGATCGCTGTAGAACAGGTCGCTGAACTTTCCGGTGATGGCGCCCACCGGCCCGCCGAACGGTGCGCCGGAATGCACGATCGACGCGATGAGGATCAGCCACACCGCCAGCGGCCACCAGATCTTCTTGACCAGCATCACCACTCCGCCGATGGCGGCCAGAGCGATGAGGGCGTTCTGGATCGGGAAGTCGTTGAGGTGGCGGGTGTGCTGGACGACGGCCGCGAACAGCGAGTGCTTCTTGCCGAGGTGGTTGACGAAGGCGTGGCCGACGATGATGTCGGCTTGCTGAAGGACCGCGAGAAATTGGGGCAGCAGGATCACCAGGGCCGGTACCGCGACGGCGGCCAGCGTCAGGAAGTCGGAGAGCCGGCCGCGCACCGGCTGCCACAGTGCATGCCCCAGCCACCAGACGCCCACCAGCAGCGCCGTCACCACGCCACCCGTGAGGTGCACGGAGAAGACGCCGACCGTGGCGAGTGCGGCCAGCCCGATGCGGTCGCGATGGGCCGGGGTCGAGGCGATGAGGGCGAACACCGGTACCGCGAGGCCGTAGGCCACCAGGTTGGGCATTGCCGCCACATCGAACTCGACGTAGGGCACGGCGGTGAACGATGCGGCGAGTGCTGCCGCGGTGCCCGCAACCACGGCGGTGCGCATCTGACAGGTGTGCGGGCGAACCATCTTCCACGCCAGGACTGCCGCGCTCACCGGGAACAGCCATACTGCCGCGACGACCGAACTCACGGTGTACGCGGTGGTCGCGGCGGCACCGGTGAGCTGGCAGTAGACGGCCGCAAGAGCATGGAAGGCCGACGGGTAGTAGAGCGCCTCGTGGGTCTCGACGTTGCGCAGTTCACCCATGTGGGTCGGAGAAGCCTGGCCGGTGTCGAGGATCCACCGGATGGTGTTGGCGTGCCACACCGAGTCCCAGGTGCTGGGAATGGATTGCCAGTGCGGGAGCCCGGCGAAAGCGGCGGCGGCGATCAGGACGGCGCCCAGCACCACCCCCGCCGCAACCACCAATGCCGGCTTGATGGCGATGCCCGACGCCTCGGCGTCGCGGTCCCGGTAGCGGACAAGCAGCCTCCGCAACCCGGCCGCCAGGGCGGCAACGATGGCTACAGCAAACAATGCTGACCATGCATTCCACGGGACGCCGACGGCCCCGAGTGGAACGATCGTCAACGCGACAGTGCCGTAGGTCAAGGCTGGACCCACTGCGACCGCCGTCGACACGGTGAGTCCACCCGCCCTGGCTATCAGCGCCCCGGGTATTACCAGCAACAACAGTGCGATTAGCACTCCGAACCCGAAGCCCACTGGACTAGTATGGCTGCCCAGGGCGACCCGGTCCGAGCACGGTCTCTTCAAGTGCAAACGTGCGGTCGGGCGCTCACCAAATCGTGTCGGTTTGTGATATTTGCGGACGCTCTAAGGTGGCTGGCATGGCATACGACGTCGCCCGGGTGCGTGGCTTGCACCCGTCATTGGGCGATGGGTGGGTCCACTTCGATGCCCAGAACGGCATGCTGGTGCCCGATTCCGTCGCGACGACGGTGTCCACTGCGTTCCGAGGCTCGATGCCCACGGCAGTGGGACCGCACCCATCGGCACGCCGCAGCGCGGCCGTCCTCACCGCTGCCCGTCAGGCTGTCGCCGACCTGGTCAACGCCGATCCGCGGGGCGTGGTGCTGGGCGCAGACCGGGCCCAACTGCTGACCTCGCTGGCCGAGGCCTCCTCCAGTCGGGTCGGCCTCGGCTACGAGGTGGTGGTCACCCGCCTGGACGACGAGGCGAACATCGCGCCCTGGTTACGGGCGGCGAATCGCTATGGCGCCAAGGTCAAGTGGGCCGAGGTCGACATCGAGACGGGAGAGCTGCCGTCCTGGCAGTGGGAAGGGCTGATCGACAAGCCGACCCGTCTGGTGGCCATCGCTTCGGCGTCGTCGACGCTGGGAACCGTCACCGATCTGAGCGAGGTGACAAAGCTCACGCATGAGGTCGGCGGAATGGTGGTCGTCGACCACTCGGCCGCGGCTCCGTACCGGCTGATCGACATCAACGAGATCGACGCCGACGTCGTCGCCCTCAACGCTGTGCCGTGGGGTGGCCCTCCGATCGGTGCCCTGGTGTTCCGCGACCCGTCGGTGATCGACTCGCTGGCCTCGGTGTCGTTGAACCCCCAGGCGACCGGCCCGGCCCGGCTCGAGGTGGGCATGCACCAGTACGGCTTCCTCGGTGGCGTGGTGGCCAGCATCGAGTACCTGTCGAACCTCGATGACACGGCCAGCGGCTCGCGGCGCGAACGGCTGGCCGTGTCGATGCAGTCGGCGGGGGCGTATCTGGACCGCCTGTTCGAGTACCTGGTGGCCTCGCTGCGCTCCTTGCCGTTGGTGATGGTGATCGGCAGGCCGGAGTCGCAGATTCCGGTGCTCAGCTTCGTGGTGCGGGACGTGCCGGCCGAGCGGGTGGTGCAACGGCTGGCAGACAACGGCATCCTGGCGATCTCGAATGCCAGCTCCCGCGTGCTGGACGTGATCGGGGTGAACGACATCGGTGGCGCGGTGACCGTGGGGTTGTCGCACTACTCGACGGGCGCCGAGGTCGATCAGCTCGTGCGGGCACTGGCCTCGCTGGGCTGATCGCGCTAGACGGTCAGGACGATCTTTCCCGACACCTCGCCGGAGGCGAGCAGTTCGTGGGCCTGCTGAGCCTGCTGGATGGGCAGTTCGGCACCGATGATCGGCCGCACCCGCCCGTCGGCGATCATCGGCCACACGTTGTCGAGGACCGCCCGCACGATCTCGCTCTTGCCGCCGGGTCCGTCGACGGGCCGGGGACGCAGCGAGGTGGCGATGACGCCAGCGCGCTTACCGAGCAGCTTGGCGATGTTCAGCTCGGCCTTGATGCCGCCCTGCATGCCGATGATCACCAGCCGGCCGCCGGTGGCCAGTGCGTCGACGTTGCGGTCGAGGTAGGCGGCGCCCATGATGTCGAGGATCACGTCTGCCCCGGAGCCCCCGGTCTCGGCCCGCACCCTTTCGACGAAGTCCTCGTCCCGGTAGTTGATGGTGATGTCGGCGCCGAGCTCGCGGCACAGGGCGAGCTTGTCCGCCGACCCTGCAGTTACGGCGACCCGCGCGCCGAGTGCGTGGGCCACCTGGGTGCCGTGGGTGCCGATGCCGCTGGCGCCGCCGTGGAACAGGACGAGCTGGCCGGCCTGCAGACCTGCCGTCATCACGACGTTCGACCACACTGTGGAGGCCACTTCGGGTAGGCCTGCGGCCTCGCTCAGGGCAACGCCATCAGGCAATGGCAGCACCTGGGCGGCGGGTACGGCGACAAATTCCGCGTAGCCGCCGCCGGCGAGCAATGCACATACGGGTTGCCCAACTGACCAGTCGGTAACATTCGCGCCGAGCTCGGCGACGGTGCCCGACACCTCCAGTCCGATGACGTCGCTGGCGCCTGGCGGGGGCGGATACTTGCCCGCCGCTTGCAGCAAGTCGGCCCGATTGACGCCCGCGGCGTGAACCCGGATCAGAATCTCGTCGTTTGCTGGTGTGATATCAGCGACGTTTTCCCAGGTCAGATGGCCATCGACGGAAGCGACAATTGCATGCATTTTTTCCACGCTACAAGCCTTCTGTTTCCCAAGCGCAGCAATACTGACGTCCCTTACGATTGCGCCCATGGCGGGGATGATTGCGGGGCGCACGGCGGGTGACATGCCGGGCCTGGACATCGCCGAGCAGAGGTCATGGCAGAACTACCTCGACTCGGCGTTGCGAATGTATGCGACCTTGAACCGGTCGTTGGTAGATGCGCATCATCTGACGCTGAATGATGTGCGCCTGCTCGATATCTTGGACAAGTCGTCGACCGGGTCGGCGCGGATGGGTGACTTGGCCGAGCGGCTGATGTCTCTGCCCAGCCGGGTAACCCGGCAGATCCGACGGCTGGAAGTTCAGAACCTGGTGACCAGGTGTGCCAGTCCGGACGACGGGCGCGGCGTGGTCGCCACGATCACCGAAGAAGGCAGGGTCGCCGTCCGCGAGGCGATGGTGACCTACGGGCAGGGCGTCCGCTCGCACTTCCTCGGCAGGCTTTCGCGTCCACAGATCGCGGCAATGGGGGAGAACTGTCGCCGCATCAGCGTCGCGCTGAAGAACGGATCGCCGCCCGCGCACATCGGCCGGGTGTGAAGCCCGTACTCTTGTCGGCGGTGGCGTGGCAGAGCGGCCTAATGCACTCGCCTTGAAAGCGAGAGACGGCTAACACCGTCCGGGGGTTCAAATCCCTCCGCCACCGCAGCTCAGAGGTGGTTTCCGAGTTTCGCGTGCGGAGCTCGGAACCATCTCGATGACCCAAAGTGACCCAATCCGCGGGGAATTGACCCGCCGGACCGGTCGGCGTGTCGTTCGCCTGCGCTGGTCTCACCGAATTTCTACGGTGGGATTTTCCTATGGCTCGCTTGCCCAGTTACATCACCCGCGTCGACACCGGTGACGGTCCGCGCTACGAGGTGCGCCTCCACGCCCGACGGGCGGACGGCTCCCGGTTCCAGCACAAGAAGCGGTTCAAGACGCCGGCAGAAGCGACGGCATGGCACTCGACGATCACCGCGGAGCTCGCCTCCGGCACGCACACGGCGCCGAGCAACGTGACCGTGCGCGAGGCCGTCGAGCAGTGGCTAGCGGCGAAGAGCGCGCGCGTGAAGCCCACGACGGCCGCCGCGTATCGATTCGCTCTCGCTCCCGTGGCGGAACGGTACGGCGACGTGAAGGTGCAGAAGCTCACCAAGCTCGACGCCGAGACGTTAATCACTGAATTGCGAACGGGTTCCGGCGATCGCGGCGTGTGGGCGCGCACCACGATCAACCCGATGTTGGCCCGGTGGAAGACCGTGTGGCGCGACCTTCATGCGCAGGGCGTGGTCGCCCGCGACGTGGTGGCGTTGGTCGAGCCGCTCCGGAAGCCGAGCAACGAACCGGCGATGAAGACCGACGACTCCCTGTCCGAAGCGGAAGTGGAGCTGCTCATCAAGGCGCACACGGAGGGCACCGACGAGTACGCGCGTCGCCGGGAACCATTCGTGCACCTGGCTCTGCTCGGCCTACGCCGCGGAGAACTTGCCGGACTACGCTGGAGTGCAATAGATCTCGACGCCGAGGCGCCTACCCTCACCGTACGGGCAACCCGGGTGGCCACCGCCGAGGGAACCATCGAACAGGATGATGCGAAGACGATTTCGTCAGTCCGGACGCTCCCGATCCCGCCGCACCTGGTGCCGATCCTGCAGCGGGTACACGCGGAGCAGGACGAGACTCGGCGTCGTCTCGGAGAACGCTGGGAGGGCGGAGGCGACGGCCACGTGTTCTGCCACGACCTCGGTGCGCCGCTGTCCCCGCGGACGTTAAACGCTTGGTGGAACAAGAGTCTCGAGGCGGCAGGGCTGCCGCACCGTCGACTGCACGCGAGCCGGCACACCGCAGCGTCGCTGCTGAGCTTGCGCGGGGCGCCGGTGCCGATGATTGCCGCGTGGCTCGGGCACGCTGACGGTGGCGTGCTGGCGATGCGGGTCTACGTACACACGCCGGGCGAGGCGCTCGGGGACACCGCCGCGCTGTTGAGCAAGGGGACTGGCGCATGACCCGACGCGGTACAACGGCTGTGCTCCCTGATCCCCGTCTCCGCCCGCAAGACCGCTGGCTCAGGCACCATCACTCCATGGCGGATGACACCTACCAGGTCCGGCGCATGAAGCTCAGCGAGTCTGATGCGAATCGACTCGGGAAGTGGTCCTCCCTGTGGGCGGACCTGATCCACGTCGACATGGTCCTCGCAGCCAGGACGAAGATCACCGACGTCGCGGCCAACGTGTTCCACCGGCGTGCGCTGTGGGAGTCAGCGATCGTCAGCTATGGGCGGATGGCCGTCAGCGAGAAGCGGCGCAACGTCGACTACGAGGCGCTGCTGCGCGCAGCCCGCGGTGACCGCGGCATCGAGTTCCACGAGACCCTGATGGGATGGCGCCACGATCACGTCGCACACCGCCGGTCCCGTGATCTTGAGACCGTCTCCGTCTACGCCGACTACCTGGACGCTGAGCCTGACGTGCTCGACTCGATCCGGGCCTCGGTGTCGCCTTCCGGCGGTCCTTCGGACACCTCGCCGCTGGCGGTCGAATTCGGAGAGCACGTCAGGGTTCTTCGCGACACCTTGTGGGAGCAGTATCTGGCCCCGATCGGCGAGCTGATCGCGACTCGGGGGCCACGCGGGGGCCTAGTGCCAGCTGAGCCCGAGACATCGGGCAGCTTCGTTGTTCACCAGGTGTTGTGGTCTCGGGGCAACGGCGCGGGTATCGGCTAACGGCACCGCAACCGAAGCCAGACACGCAGTCGCTCCACCCAGGTGCACCGCCTTGTCGTCACTGCCGCCTAGGCTCATCTGACGCACGCGTCGATAGCCGAGGGGGCACGCAGCATGGGGTCGATCCACGAGGTGATGGCAGCGTTCCGTGAAGCGCCATCGAACTCCGAACGCGGGACCAAGTTCGAGAAGCTGATGGTTCGCTACTTCGAGCTAGATCCGCTGCTGGCGCAGCAGTACGACGCGGTGTGGAGGTGGATCGACTGGCCGGACCGGAAGGGTAAGCCGGACACCGGAATCGACCTGGTGGCCCGGGAGCGGGACACCGGCGAGTACACGGCGATCCAGTGCAAGTTCTACGAGCCAACGCACACGCTCCGCAAGGAGGACATCGACTCGTTCTTCACCGCCTCGGGGAAGAACCCGTTCACCAACAGGATCATCATCTCCACCACGGACAAGTGGGGGAAGAACGCCGAGGATGCACTCGAGGGACAGAAGATCCCAGTGCAGCGGATCGGCCTCGCCGAGATCGCGGACTCGCCGATCGACTGGGACGTCTCGATGGTGGACGGCGACCTGCAGATCGACGTGTCGGAGGCGACGCGCCACGAGCCGCGCCAGCACCAGGCGACCGCGATCGAGAAGGTCTTCGATGGGTTCGCGGCCGGCAACGACCGCGGCAAGCTGATCATGGCCTGCGGCACCGGCAAGACGTTCACCGCGTTGAAGATCGCGGAGCGTGCCGCAGCCGAGAACGGCGGCAGCGCACGGATCCTGTTCGCGGTCCCATCGATCTCCCTCCTCTCGCAGACGCTGCGGGAGTGGACCGCTCAGACTCAGCTCGACTTGCGGGCGTTCGCGGTGTGCTCGGACACGAAGGTCTCCCGAGCCGCCGAGGACATCAACGTCTACGACGTGGCGATCCCGGTGACCACGAACGCGGCGAAACTGGCCGACGAGATGGCGCACCGCAAGCGCGCGAAGGGTCTGACGGTCGTGTTCACCACGTACCAGTCGCTGCCGGTGGTCGCCGACGCGCAGAAGCTCGGTGTGGCCCCGTTCGACATGGTGATCTGCGACGAGGCGCACCGCACCACCGGCGTGACGCTGGAAGACGCCGCCGAGTCGAATTTCGTGAAGGTCCACGACGAGGACTACTTGCACGCGACTCGGCGTCTGTACATGACGGCCACGCCGCGGATCTATGACGAGGCCGTGAAGGCGAAGGCCGATGAGCATTCGGCCGAGATCACGTCGATGGACGACGAGTCGAAGTACGGCCCGGAGTTCCACCGCCTGTCCTTTGGGGAGGCCGTCGAGCGCGGCCTGCTGACCGACTACAAGGTTCTGGTGCTCACAGTCGACGAGGAGATGGTGGCCGCTCCGCTGCAGACACAGTTGGCCGGCGGAGAGGGGGAGCTGCGCCTCGACGACGCGACCAAGATCGTGGGCTGCTGGAACGGCCTGGCGAAGCGCGCCGGTAAGACTCCGGACGGTCAGGGCTTCGCGCCCGGTGAGGCGCCTATGCGGCGGGCGGTCGCGTTCGCGAAGGACATCGCGACTTCCAAGCAGGTCGCCGAGCTGTTCCCGAAAGTCGTTGAGGCATACCGGGAGATGCTCAGCGACAGCCAAGACGACGGCGTCGACATCAACACCACGAACCTCGACTTGGCGGTTCAGGTCCGCCACGTCGACGGCACCTTCAACGCCCTGGAACGTAACCGGGAGCTCCAGTGGCTCAAGGCGCCGCTGCCGGAGAACGAGTGCCGCATCCTGTCCAACGCGCGGTGCCTGTCCGAAGGGGTGGACGTTCCCGCACTCGATGCGGTGATGTTCCTCCATCCCCGCAACAGCGTCGTCGACGTCGTCCAGTCCGTAGGTCGTGTGATGCGCAAGGCCCTGGGGAAGGACTACGGGTACATCATCCTGCCCGTCGCCGTTCCGGCCGGGATCTCTCCGTCGCAGGCCCTCGGCGACAACCGGCGGTTCAAGGTGGTGTGGCAGGTTCTCAACGCCCTGCGTGCTCACGACGACCGGTTCAACGCGATGGTGAATTCGATTGCCATCAACGCGGCGAACCCCGGTGTCGACGCAGGGAAGGGATCCGACCGTCTGCTGGGCGGGCACGTCGGCCCGACCACTGACGACCCGGAGACGTTCGGCGAGGGGTCGGCCTCCACCGCCGAGGGTGGCACCGACACAACCGACCCGGCTTCCGGTGTCGCTGACGGCGAGGGTGTCGACGGCGGTGGTCTGGCGCAGCAGATGGCGCTGTTCTCCCTGTCGGAGTGGCAGGAGGCGATCTACACCCGCATCGTCGACAAGGTCGGCACCCGCACGTACTGGGAGGACTGGGCGAAGGACGTTGCGGACATCGCCGCGGCTCTGATCACCCGGATCGGAGCACTGCTGGACGGTGCCGACAAGAAGGTCACCGCGGCGTTCGACAAGTTCCTCCAGGGCCTGCGCGACAACCTCAACGACTCCATCAGCCGAGACGATGCGATCTCGATGCTCGCCCAGCACCTGATCACCGCACCGGTCTTCGACGCGCTGTTCGCCGGCCACGAGTTCGCGGCGCACAACCCGGTGTCGAAGACGATGCAGGCGATGGTGGACCAGCTCGGCGGTGCGGGTCTGGAAGCTGAGACCGCGCACTTGGAGGGCTTCTACGATTCGGTGCGGATCCGGGCGTCCGAGGTTGCCACCGCGGACGCCAAGCAACAGGTGATCGCCGAGCTGTACGAGAAGTTCTTCAAGATCGGTTTCGCCAAGCAGGCCGAGGCCCTGGGCGTGGTCTACACCCCGGTCGAGATCGTGGACTTCATCCTCCGCGCCGCGGATCATGCGTCGCGGGAGGCATTCGGCCGCGGTCTCACCGACGAGGGCGTGCACGTGCTGGACCCGTTCACCGGGACCGGCACGTTCGTGACCCGGCTGCTGCAGTCCGGCCTCCTGCGCCCGGAGGATCTGGCCCGCAAGTACACCGGCGAGCTGCACGCCAACGAGATCATGCTGTTGGCGTACTACATCGCTGCGGTGAACATCGAGACCACCTACCACGCGCTGACCAAGGCGGAATACAGCCCGTTCGAGGGGATCGTCCTAACGGACACCTTCCAAATCACCGAAGACGGCGACTCGATGGACACGGAGATGTTCCCGCAGAACAACTCTCGCATCGTCAAGCAGCTCGCGGCACCGATCCACGTCATCGTCTGCAACCCGCCCTACTCCATGGGGCAGGACTCAGCGAACGACAACAATGCAAACCTCGCCTACCCCACATTGGACAACAGGATTCGCCAGACCTATCTCGCGACCAGGGGACGCGGCGGCAGCAATTCGATGTTCGACTCGTACATTCGCGCATACCGATGGGCGTCCGACCGCATCGGAGACCACGGTGTCGTTGCGTTTGTATCCAACGGCGGCTGGATTGACGGCAATACGGCTGACGGCATGCGTCTCGCCCTCGCCGACGAGTACAGCCGGTTGTACGTCTACAACTTGCGCGGCAACCAGCGCACCGCCGGTGAGCTGTCCCGCCGCGAAGGCGGCAAGGTTTTCGGCTCCGGCAGTCGGAACACTGTCGCCATCTTCATAGGAGTCAGGAATCCTGCCCACGTCGGGCCTTGCGAGATCTTTTATCACGACATCGGCGACTACCTGACCCGGGAGCGAAAACTAGAGATCGTCGCGGGTGGTGATCTCGAATCTGTTGAATGGCAGACGATTGCCCCTAACAAACACGGTGACTGGGTTAGCCAGCGTAGCGACGATTTCGGCGCGTGGCCCGCCATCGGTGCCAAGAAACCGAACCCCGGAGACGTCCAAGTTTTCAAACTGCACTCCCGTGGGCTAGAGACAGGCCGCGACGCTTGGGTGTACAGCTATTCCCGCATGTCACTTGAAAATGTCTGCAGCTCGGCCATTTCATTCTTCAATAAAACAGTCGAAAAATACGCGTCATGGATATCGAACCAAGGGCTTCCGGCGAGTAAGTTAAATATCACAAACTATTTCGACAGAAAATCAGCTGAGTTGAATGATCCCACCAAATTCAGCTGGACACTCAGCGCGAAAAATCGGCTCGCGTCGGCCAAACCCATGAGCTACGAACCTCAGCGCATCACTGAATGTATTTACCGACCATTCAGCAGGCAGAATGTCTACTATGACCGGCAGCTCAACCACATCTGGGGCTCGCTGGGGTCAATCTTCCCTACACCGCACCATGAGAACACCGGCATTTACCAGGTTGGCAATGGATCATCCGTACCCTTCTCGGCTCTCATGCTCGACAGGCTGCCAGACCTGCACGTCACGGGGGCAGGCAGCGGAGGTCAATTCTTCCCCCGCTGGATCTACGAGAAGGTCGATGCCGACGATGGGGCGCTTGACCTTGATACCGGCACCGAGGACGTGGACGCACATGGCTACCGCCGCGTCGACAACATCACCGACGGGATCCTCGCCCTATACCGGGCGGCGGTCGGCGATCACGTCACCAAGGACGACATTTTCTTCTACGTCTACGGCCTATTGCACGATCCGTCTTACCGCGAGACCTACGCGGCGGACTTGAAGAAGATGCTGCCGCACATCCCGACACCGGACTCGCGGGAGCGGTTCGAGCAACTCGCCACGGCCGGACGGGCGCTGTCCGAACTCCACATCGGATATGAGTCTGTCCTGCCGTATCCGGTTGATGTGCAACTCAAGCCGGGCGTGGATCCGAAGGACCGCGAGACGTGGCGCGTGACCAAGATGAAGTGGGCAAAGAAGAAGGATCCCGACACCGGTAAGAACATCGATGACGTCACCAAACTGACCTACAGCCCGAAGGTGACCGTCGCCGGCATCCCCGAGGACGCGGATCGGTACATGATCGGATCTCGCTCAGCGCTCGCCTGGATCATCGATCGCTACTTGGTGAAGACCGACAAGGCATCCGGAATCATCAACGACCCGAACGGCTGGTGCGACGAGCACGGCGACCCGCGGTACATCGTCGACCTCATCGCCAGGGTCACCACGGTCGCGGTCGAGACGATGAAGATAGTGGACAGTCTGGCCGAGAGCGCGGAGTAGAGCGCCATGACCCTGGAGTTCATTGACCGCCGCCGCGGTTCGGCGGACAGGTATTCGTGGATGCCGCCGTTCGATCGGTCGGTCGCCTACGAGAACGAACGCTGGTGGGACGAGCCCCGGCGCTACTCCGTGAGCGAGCCCTGGTTCGTGCAGGTACTGGAAGGCGGCGTGGAGGTAGCCCGGGTGGAACTCGACGACCCCGGCGGCATCAACCCCGAGTACACGGGTGTGCCGAAACTCGGGGATGAACGCCTAGAGATCCAGTTCATGGAGGTGGCCACCGCGGTGCGCAATCGGGGTGTAGGCCCCCGTGTGGTCCAGGGCCTCGCGGAGCTGCACCGTCAGCGTCGGTTGTTCGCATACAGCGAGGAGGCGGACGAGTTCTGGGCGTCCCTCGGCTGGGACCGCTTCGATCATAGGGACGGACAGCCGCAGTTCCACCGTGCGCTGTTCATTCAGCCGGCCCGGTGAGCGGCTCGCCCAACAGGGGAATCGAGCGGGTGATCGACTTCTCCTACGACGCATGCTGGCTCGAGTGCCCGCAGTGCGACGACCGCGTGGTCATGTCGTTCGAGGACCGCGACAGAGGAGAATCCCGCACCTGCCGTTCAGGGCACGACGTCTGCGCGCACCCTCGCGGCTCTCTAGGCACAGCCGGTTAGAGAAGTCATCGCTGCACCGGCGTCCGAGTCCACCGACCCGGACGCCAGCACTACCAGCGCGTGAGTCACCCTGTCCCAGTGGACATCAGCATGGCCGACCAGATCGCTCAACTCCCAGTGCCGATCTACCACGGCACCCGTGTCTCGATGGCGGAACGGATCATGCGGGACGGGTTCGCGCCTCCGCCGGTGTCGGAGCTGATCGAGGCCGTCGCCGCCGACCACGACGTCACGGTGGATACGCTGAGAGCAGATCTCAAGGCGTACAACAGGTTCGTGTTCGCCGACCCGCGGACGGACACCGTGTTCACGACGGGCAACCAGGTGAAGGCCGGCAGCTGGGCCGACCGCGCGCCGGAAGCCACCTGGGAGGCGTTGTGGGCCGTGTACCGAATCCGCCACTCGGAACTCGGCTGGGACTGGAACATGTCCCAGGAGGGGCACCTGTGGGTACTCGCGCAGCGCCTGGTCGACCCGCCGGCAGTGCTGGAGGCAATGGCGCCGCTCGGGGCGGTTCGCAATAGGCATGGCCGTCCCGCCGCAGAGCGCTTCCTCGCCGCGATCGAGTCGGGTGACCCAGACGCAGTGGTGCAGCAACACCGCCTCTTCGGCAAGACACCCGAGTGGCTGGTGGATCCCGGCGACATCACAGCACGCGGCTTCACTACGGTGCCCGCGAGGGTGGACAACGACCTGCTGCTGTTCCTGTCTGGAGAAAACGAGGAGACGTTCCGCGAGCAGCTGCGCACTGATCACTGGGGCGAGTGGGGTGCCAGCGCCCACCCGGGTGACCGGCCATGGCATCCCTTCGACGAGGTGTGGGCGCGGCTGTCCGGTGACCGGCGGGCCGAGTTGGAGGAGTTGGTCGGGCTCCCGATCACAGCGCTGCTCGGAGCCGCGGCCGAACTGGTGCCGGAGGCCTGACTCCTTACGTCGGACCGAATGACAGGATCACCCGATGAACGCCGTCACCTACACCGGCCACCGCCACCGCATCTACTGTGACCCGGTGGCCGGCACCGTTATCGTGACCCCGTACCGCGGCGGGCAGCCTTGGACGGTGGCGCTGGATGAGATCGAGGCCGTCGGCTTCCGGTATTCCACATTGATCAAACGCGGCACGCTGCGGCTGCTGGTCAAGGGACAGACGTGGGAGGAGATCACCGACAGCTCCCCGAACGCCGTGGGACAGGCCCGCGCAGTACCTCGCGGCGACGATGACGATCCGTTCACTATCGTCACGGCGTTCGGCCAGGCGGGAATCCCGATGGTGCCGCTGGATGGGAAGGGCCACGCGGCGAAGGTGAAGAAGCCCGGGCTGCTGGACGGCCTGGACCTGAGCGGCTACTGACCGAGGCGCCGACGCAGTTGCTCCCGCGCCTCCGACTCGCTCATCGCACCGGTCCAGCGCAGCAACCGGTGCCACTCGCGTTCCCCTACCAGGTAGTCCTCTGCCCACCCCGGCAGCCGCGGTCCGGGCAGATCCTCCGCGTACTCGTCCATGTCTACTTGGACGCAGCCCGACCGGGTTCGGTTCCACGCGGTTGCCGAGCCACCCCCGTGACAATCTCGCGCACAGGTGGGCGCAAATCGTGAGATAGGCTCACGACCAGGTGTATCAGCCGGTTGGGGGATTGGCGTGGCAAACGGATTGGAAGTCGACGGGGCGGGTCTGCGCACAGCGGCGTTCAGCAGCGAAGTCGTGGGCGCGGGGCTGACGGGCGGACACTTCGACACCGCCGCATCCTCACAGCCCAGCGGTGCCGGCGTGGCAGCGGTCAACGCGGCCCTCGCCTCAGTGCGTCAGCGTCAGTCGGCGCGCATCGAGGGCCAGGCCGATGACCTGTCGGTGAGCAGCGCCCGGTACGACACCACGGACTCCGACGGCCGCGACGCCATCAACACCACGGTGTCCGTGTGAGTCCGGCTGCTGCTCCCACTCCAGTCCCCACGCGCTCAGAGATCGAGGAGTGGGCGACTTCGCACCTGTCCGACGCCGCGACCACCTGGCGGACCGCGGCCACGGGATCCGAGAGCGCCTTCGATGAGCACCGCCAGAACATCTCGTCGCCGGGTGGCACCACCTGGGAGGGCACGGCGAAGGACGCCGCCCTCGACCGAGTGACAGCAGACACCGCCGTGGTCGGCCGTCAGAGCGGTGTACTGCGCGCCGCCGCGGACCTCGCCGAGAACGGCAGCCACGACATCAAGGCCGCCAAGGACAAAGCGGTGGAGGCGATCAAGGCTGCCGAGGACGCAGGGTTCAGCGTCGCCGAGGACTTGTCGGTGACCGACACCAAGCGCGTCGACGTGTTCTCCATGCGGGCGCGCCAGACATCCCTGAACGAGCACGCCGAGGACATCCGATGGGCGGCTCAGCAGCTCATGCAGGCCGACAAGTTGGTCGGTGACCGACTGGAGGCGAAAGCCGCTGATCTGGAAGGGATCCGGTTCGACGGCGAGAGCGACGGACGGAACGGTCACGTCGACCTCGTCGACCATGAGACAGATGGCTCAGACCCGAACCACCCTGCGGTGGGCGCACCGAACGACGGGTCGGGGCCGATGTCCGACGCCCAGGTCGCGGCCGCACTCAACGACCTGGTCAACGGACAGGATCTCTCCGCGGCGGAAGCCGCGCAGCTTGAAAACGTGCTGCGTGAAGGCCTGGTCGTAGCGTCCAGCCGCGGTCTGAACGCGAACGACGCCTATGCGCAGGCCGAAGAGGCCGCGACGAACTTCATGTCGAAGCTGCGCCGGCCCTACATCCGCAAGTCGACGCGCTTGGGTGTTTTCAGAGATTCGCTCCGCACGCCAGAAGGCGACTTCCTGTCGGACGTCAGCGGTGATGTGATCCCCGCCCTGCGGGATGCCGACGGGAAGTTGCTCTGGTTCGACGAGGTAACGGGCAGGCGTGTCGCAGAGGGAACACCGGGGGCGATGACCGTCCCGGACCAAGGCAAATACCATCTCGGACATGATTTCGGCTCCGAGAACTGGCGGATCCTCAGGCAAGCCATGGAGGAGGGCTGGACGCAACAGGAGCTCAACGACTTCGTGAATCGCCGGGAGAACTTCCGGATGGAAACACCGGCAGAGAACTCTGGTCACGCCAACGAGGACAAGAGTCCATACGCCCCAAATCCAGCCTGGACGCCAGACCGCATCGTGCAGGGAGCCAACGCCGCGGCGGGAAGCACTGCAGCGCCGAGCATCTCACTGCCGCCCAACCTGCCCAACGTGCTGAACCATCCGCCGGTCGCTCTGCCCTCATTCGACGGCAGTCATCACTCGCCTGTGCCGGGACTTCCGCCCGTCGCCCCGCCACCGCCGCTGCCGCCGTGGCTCACCGGTGCGGGTGGCGTGGGCGGCGGCGAATACACGTACAACCCCTTGGGTGGCCCGGCCGGCGTCAACGCCGATACCCTGCCTGCCCCCGCGCCGGCGGCTCCGTCTCCCGGGTGGTCCCCGCCCGACATCTCGGTTCACATGCCTGACGTGAACGTCACGCCCGAGGAAGCGGGGAAGGCGGGTGGGATCCTGGCGGGAATCGGCGGGGTCCTCGTGATCCTCGGTAAGTTCGGCAGCGATCTGGCCTACCTGCTCAAGTGATGACCCACCCAGACTCAGACCCCCGCAACGACCACCGTCGACTGATCACGGTGGAGTCGGTTGTCGACACCGTAGCCCCGTACCTTGCCGATCTCCGCCTATGTCGGCCGCAGGAGTCCCCGGAGTGGTTGTGGCAGTTGACTGTTCCGCACACTTGGCAGGTTGTCCAAGTCGACATGGGATCGGTCCAACCCACCAGGACAGCTGTCGTCGCCGAAGCCCGCGCCGACGGCGGATGGGACGGCTGCGAAACCATCAGCGTCTACCGATTCACCGGATGGCCGCCATGCAGTGTCATCTCAGAACACAACGACTGCACCTTGCGCGGGTTGGCCGCCGAGTCGCTCACGACGCATCAGTTGACGGTGCCCGAAGGGCAGCAGGCGTGCGCGGTGCGCAGCAGCGGCTACTTCACCGCCGCCGGGCGCCGCATGTGGGCGCAGTACAGCACCTACGTCATGGGAGGCAATACACCGAGCGCCGGTTCGCTGACCCTGCACGGCCTGTTCATCAGCGCCGACGCCCGCGCCCGGCTGCGCGATGACGTCACCGAGCTGTCGGACGCCGTGCACGACGCGTTCCTCACCGCGGCCGATACCGTGAATGCCGAGGCACCAACCATCCCGATTCCCATAACGGAGGTACATCCCCATGGCTCGTAGCGGTCGTCCGCCCAAGATCGACCCCCTCAGGCCGATCCACCGCGCGGTCATGGACAACGACGCCGCGGCGTTCGGTGTGGAGCTCGCTGAGGGCACCGACATCAACACCCCCGGACCCGAAGACATGACGCCGCTGCACATCGCCGCGGACCGAGGCAACGTCGAGTTCGCCAAGGCGCTGCTCGATTCCGGGGCGAACGTCGATCCGATCAACGTGTGGGGCAACACTCCGCTGTGGATGGCGATCATGAAGCAGAGCCGCACCTGTCCCGACGGTTCGATGGTGCGGTTGCTGCTGGACCACGGCGCCGACCCCAACCGCACCGAGGGCAAGAACTCCCCGCTGGTGATGATTGGCCGGATCGCCGGGTTCCCTGACGATCTCATCGAACTGATCGAGCAGAAGGCGAAGGGACAGTAGCCATCGCCGGAATCGAGGACGTGGCGGATCTGGCCGGGGTGCCGCTGTGACCGGGCCTGCGTGGGTCTGAACGCTCGACGGCGGCACGGGAGAGCATTAGCGCGGTGGGCGGTACTGTGCCGTTCGTGGCGAACAAGAAGTTCCGGTTGTCGGCCGAGGACATCGTGCCGGGCCTCGCTCCAGGGGACGGCTGCATGGCGACCGACCGAATCCTGGTAGACGGCAGCCAGGTCGGCTACATGTACCGCGACGGCTCGGGCTGGGTGTTCACCGCCGGGGACGAGACCCCGCAGTACCTTGCCGAACCCGGCCACGTGAACCTGCTGTCGCTCAACGAGATCGCCAACTACGACCGTGCGATCCTGCCGTACCTCCAGGCGCCGCCGGGGGCTGCGTTCATCCGACACGGGGACGCGTTCGTGGAGGATCCCGAGGGCGCGCCGCGTGAGCCGGATGAGCCGACACCGCCTGCGCTCAACCCGCAGTTCCCCGTCGTGAGCGGCTACCACGAGCTCAGCGCGGACTGGGTGCTCACGGTGCCCGAGCCGATGAACTTCCGCATTCACCAGGACACGGGCTCGTCCTCGGCGGTGTTCTGGCGGCCGGGCCTGACGGCGATGCTCACCCCGTGGGGTAACCCCCGCAACGACGCCCCGTCCGAGCGCCTGCGGCAGGTGAAGGGCCACGTCTCACCGCGGGGATTCGACCACGCTGAGTGGTCCGAGGACGGTGTGCACTACCTCACGTACCGCCTCGCCGAAGGGGCCGACGACGGGAGGCTGCCGGCGCTCTACGGCTTCGCGGTGAGCAGCGCCGGCCACCTGCAGCTGGCCGTGTACTTCGACAGCGGCGACGATCTGACCTCGGCGCAGGCACTGGTGCGGTCGATCAGATGTGGGCGATGAGTGGGTTCGCCCTGCCCGGCAACCAGACGGCGACGGGCTGTTCCGCACGTGTTTGAGTTCATGGAGAACTACCGGAACGTGTCCATCCCCGCGCCGGACATGGATGGAGTGACGCTCACTTGCAGCCTGGACGCCGGGCTCAGTGACAGTGACATCCCGGCCGGTGCCACAAGGCAGCTACGCGAATTCTGGCACCGCACTTCCGGAGGGCTGCTTCTCGTCGACGAACAGTTCGGAATATGCGGATTGACACTTCACAACCCGACAGAGGCGAAGCAGCGATCGCGGGACCGGGCCAATGACGGCTACGAAGTTTCGGAATCTGACTGGGTGCTCGGTGAATTCGTCGGCGACACCGACATGCTCATCATCGATGCGGACGATGCTGTATTGATTTCGGCGGGCTCATATCCACGCAGCGATTGGTATAGATTCGAATCCCTGTCTGACGTGTTGAGTAAATACGTGGAGACGGCCGCCGAGAAGTACTGGGAGCTGACCGGATAGTTACGTGGCAATGGTCTCAACGAAGCTCCGTACTAAGCGATTCCGGGGGATGACATGGTGTACATGGCGGGACAGCTGCTCTTCTTGGCAGTCGTCGCGGCGGTGATCGGCGGAGTGATCTGGGCGGTATCGGTGATGCGCAAGCCGCGTCCGCCGCTTGAGGAAGCGGACGACGAAGACGACGGGTGGTGACGCCGGTTTCTCCGCGGCGTTGGCCCGGGGCGCAGGGCGAGGCGGAGCGCTACGAAAAATCGCTCAGCAGGTACTCGGTCTCGCTGCCTACGTCGAACACCCGCCACCCGAGCTGATGCCCGTTGCGGCAGAACAGCTCTAGCAGCTCGCCCGTCGGCCTCGAGATCCAGATCGATCGAACATCATCGCGATGAATGTGGAAGCGCACTGCCGCTACACCATCCGGCAGGGTCACACCTGAAGTGTCGTCACGCCATGGAGTTCCGAGTCCGGCCGCCGTGATCCATGAGTTGATCTGATCGCAGATGTCGGTGGGACTCCCCATCGGGGGATATTCATCGGCACCCCATTGCTTCACTGTGGTCATGGGATCTTCAACGCCGGGGCCGGGGATGAACACGGCGGTCATGGAACCCATCGCGTCAGCATAGGCGCAGAGCGGGCGACGGCGACGCACGGCGGATCATCGCGTCAACCGTGAGTCGGGTGACGCCGAGGCGCTCCATCGCGTCGGCGGGGCGACACCTCGTGCGCAGACGCGCGGTGGTGTTGCGGGGCCTACCTTCGCCGAGCGCTCGCTCCGCGAGTCACGCAACGCAGCGGCTGCGTCGTCTCCCTCAGCCCGAACTCCGACTGCACGGCGGTGAGGCGGGCGTACACGTGCTGGCGCAACTCCGGCGACATCTCGGACTCGAAGTGCAGCAGCGCCCGTAGGACACCGTCCTCGTGGCCGGCCTCGGCTTTGGTGTGGGACGGTTCCGCGTCGGCGACCTGGTGAACGGCGCGGCGGAGGTCCTCGATCCTGCTGAGCTTCACCTCGTCGCGCTTGGCGGCAGCCTGCGCGACCGACAAGCCGGCATCCTCATCGCGCAACGCGTTGCCGTAGTGGCAGTCGGCGCTGCGGAGAAAGTTGAGTACCTCGTCGCGGTACGGCTCGGTGTCCTCCAACGCGACGAGTGCGGCCACCGGCTTGCCGGCGCGCACGATGACGATCTGTTGGCCGGTCCGGATCACCTGTTCGACTGCGGTGTCGAGGTCGTCGGCCAGTTGAGAGGTGGTCATGCACGCGGTCTGGGCAACGGTCATGGAGGGACCCTAGCGGTACCGGCGACGCCGTTGATCAGAACGGCCCGGTCACTCCCGATCTCGTTCCTCATCGTCCCACTGCTCGCCTTCGTCGCGGATGTTCTCGTTGTCGTACACGGGATCTGTCTGGTCCATGTCGGTCACCGTGCCCTCGGCTACCGCCGGGGCGGGTGTAGGGCGCGACCGCGGAGGCTAAACCCCAGCTCAACCCATTTCCAGGCTCACCCTGAGTTAACCGACGGGAATTTCTTCCCACCTCTTCTCTGGCCCTTGACCAGCGCATCGCCCCAGGTCGAATCTCCTTGCTCGCCAGCCCATCACAGTCACATCCGGTTTCTGTGCGGTGACCGACGAGAATTTCCATTCCCGCAGTTATCGAGCCCGTGAACAGGGGAAATAGCTTGAGAAATAGGGCGTTCCCGCACAGGGCGCAGGTAGACGTCGAGGCCGTGCCGACGCGCCCCATGCCTCATCGCGGCGGGCGAGCCGCATAGTTTCCGCCGCATGATGCTTCCCGCAGTGACTGCCGGCGCGCAGCCGCCGGACCTCGCACCCGATGTCGTCGAACGAATCCGGTCCGCCACCGTCTCGTCGCAGTCGGAGGGCACCCGTCGCGCCTACACGTCGGCGTGGCGGCGGTTCGAGGGCTGGTGCCGGCGCAGTGGGTACGAGGCACTGCCCGCGCATCCCGCGACCATCGCGGCGTACGTCGTCGACGCCGCCGAGACGATCACCCCGGACGGACAGCGCGCCTACTCGACGATGACGTTGGGGAAGTGGGTCGCCGCGATCGCAGACCGTCACCGCCGCGCGGGCGTGGAACCGAACCCTGCAGCGCACGAACTGGTGCGTCAGACCGTGGCGGGGATCAGGCGGCAGTACGCCTCCCGCGGTGACAGACCACGCATGCCTCGTACCCCGCTGCTCACCGACGACGTGGTCGCCATCGTCACCGCCGCGCGGGAGCAGGCGACCGGCTGGGTGTCGCAGGTGTACGAGCGCCGAGACAGCGCCTTGTTGCTGATGGGATTCGCGGCTGCGCTGCGGCGCAGCGAGCTCACGGCACTCACCGGCGCCGACGTGGAGCTGCACGCGGCGGACGGTGTTCACGTGCACCTGCGGAAGTCGAAGACGGACCAGTTGGGGGAGGGCGCCGTGTACCCGTTGCCGCGGTCGAAGGAGCCGAAGCGGTGCCCGCCGTGCGCCTATGTCCGTTGGGCCGCAGTATCTTCCGCGTTCGATGGGGGTGGCAAGGACGCGGTGATCCGGTTGATCACTGATGCGCCGGAGTTCGGGGACCGTCACGTGTGCCGGTCACGCGCGGCGAAGATCGACCCTCGGCGTCCGCTGTTCCGGTCGGTCCGCCGCAGCGGGATGCTCACTGACACTGCACTGTCCGGTGCGGGGGTTCATGCGGTGATCCGGCGACGGGCGCTCGCGGCGGGCTTCGATCCCGAGGCCGTCGCGCGGCTCGGCGGGCACAGTCTGCGGGCGGGATTCGTGACTCAGGCGGCGCGGGCCGGTGCGGATCACCACAGCATCATGAGGCAGACCGGACACCGGTCGCCCGCGATGGTCACCCGCTACGTGCGCGAGTCAGCGCCGCTGATCGGGAACGCGGTCACGCAGCTCGGGTTGTGACTGAGGCGGACTGATTCTCCGCTGCGGTCAGATGTCGGCGGTGGCGGCGTGGAACAGCGCTACTCGGTCGACGCCGTAGGCATCCGCGAGTGCGGCGAGTTCAGCGACTCGGCATGGTCGCTGGCCCAACTCGATGCGGGTGATGATGCTTTTGTCGATGCCGGACGCCTCCGCCACCTCGCGTACCTGCATCCCCGCCCGCTCGCGCGCCGCGGCGAGCACCTGGCCGATCTCGGCGTCGGCTTCGGTTACGCGCTGCGGGACCCACGGAGTCTTCTCGGTCTCAACCATCCGGACATTCTCCAGGGTGGGGCCGGCGCGTGGTCGCACCACTCGGTTGCCGTCGCCGTCACTACATCAGCTCGTCCCGGCCGAGCCTTGCAGAGAGGGCGGCGTCCGTCTCCCGCCGCGAGACCGCCTCGGAGTCTGTGATCTCAACGCGGTTCCCGTCCGGGTCGATCGCGAGGCTCTGCCGCTTGACGGTGAACCCCGCCACGCGCAGCGCCGCCGCCACCGCTGCCCGATCCCGCACCATGAATCCCAGCCGGGTGCGGGTGACGGGGTGATCGCCCGCTGGGTACAGCTCCAGCACGATCCCGCTGGGCAGCTCTGCGGCGTGGTGAACCGGGCCGCCTTGATGGCGCTGCTCGGTGAAGTCCAGGCCGAGCAACTCGTAGAAGTCTCGGCTTCGCTCCGGGTCGGAGACGTAGAGCACCAGAAGGGTCAGCGTCACGTAGCCTCCGCGACGATCATGACCAAGTGGTGTCCGGAGGGTGCGGACACCTCGTCGCGCGCGGAGGTGATCGTCACCGGCGCGTCGAAGAGCAGGGACAAGAACTCGGCCAACGCGGCGATGTCCGAAACGTTCGCGCGGATCACGGGGCGGGTGGCGGTGGCGTTGCTCATCCCTGCAGACTGCCACGCCACCGCGGCATCGGACACGGCGAAAAACACCGCTCTGCAATCTAGTTCACCGATCCTGCAACAGCTCGCGGAGCGGCCGCAGGTCCATCATCGTTTGCCGGATCTGTTGCACATGCACCGCGGCGTGCATCGAGGAATTGGCTCGCGGGGTGTCAGTGCGGCCCGGCAGGATCGGCCTCATGACCGAGACCGACGGCTACGGCTGGCCTCCGATCGACCCCAACGATGGCTGGGCGGAGCTCCTCGCTGCGCTCCGCGCCGACCTGGAGCGCATCGATCCGCACCTCGTCGTGCGGCAGGTGAAGCAGAAGCTCGGGACGCTCGAGGTGTGGGCCGAGGCGAGCGACCCGGAACTGGCCGAGTCAGTGCATGAGCGGATCGCCGCCGCCGAGCGGCAGTCCGCCGTCACCTGCGAACGCTGCGGAGCGCCCGGCCAGCTGCATCAGCGCGACAACGGCTGGGTACGGGTGGAGTGCGGCGTGCATTCCCAGCCCGCGCACCGCTGGCCGGCCTGCCCCTGGCCGGGGTGGGCGGCACTGTACGCGCACCTGATCCGCGACTTGGTGAACATCGACGAGGACCTGGTCGTCGAGAGCGTGGATGTGCGCGACGGGGAACTGCACGTAGAGGTGCGGGGTGCCGGTGCCGATCGGCACAACGCCGCGCTGGCGCGAGTGGCTGACGCCGAGGACCAGTCCCTGATGACGTGCGTCGTCTGCGGCGAGGAGGCCGACGTGCCCGAGGATGCGGTCCCACCGCTGTGTGAGGAGCACCGGTGATGCCGACGTCAGAAGATCGTGACCGCCGCGCTGCTGATCTTCGCGAGCGTGCCGCTCTCGTGCGCCGCGACAGCTGGGCGCCGTACGAGTCGACCTGGAGCGCAGGGGAAGTCGCGGGTGTCCGAGCCGTACTCGGAGAACCAGGTGCCGTGGAGGAAGCCGCCGAGTTGTGGGCGACAACGCTGTGGGGTGCCGGCGCGGCCGAGGCTGACGCCCGGACCGGTTACCAGTCCACGTGGAAGTGGTTCGCGGCGCTGCGGGGTCACGCCGCGGTTGACGTCGAGGCCACAGCGGGGATTCCGGCCGGTCCCGTCACCACGGCGGGGGAGCTGCGAGCTCTGCTCGACGGAGTGCCGGACGACGTGTTGATCCTGACTCAGGGTTACGAGGGCGGCTTCACGACGATCTCCAGCGCCACTCTGCATGAGGTGCAGCGGCTCGACCGGCACGGCGAGCAGGACTACCTGGGGGACTACGAGCTGATCGACGAGGCACAGCGGCAAGCTGCCGAGCCTGCTGGCGGAAGCGCCTGCAACCCGATCCAGGACTTCGTTCCTCCGACCTTGGTCGGGGAGCCGGTCACCGCGCTGATCCTTGGAAGGGAGGGCCGATGAGGTACGACGCCGACGCGCGCCGTCTCGAGCTCACTATCCGAAATCTGAACGCGCTCTTGGACAAACTCGGCGATCCGCAATCCGCCCGCGCCCTGGGCTCACCGTGTGGCCGCGTGATGGTGCGCAGCGTCGAGGACGGCGGGCGCACCAGCGCGGACACCAGCGAGGGCATGGTCACTGTCACCCGCAGCGAGCTCGCCGAGCTGCTGGCCGGCACTGCGGTCACGGTGGGTGGGATCAGCGTGGTTCCTGTGCCGGATGCCGCGCACTACAGCGGCCGCCCGGCCGGCGACGTGGTGATGCCGAGCAGCGGTGAACTCCGCAGCGGGGTGGACGCGATGAGTCTCCGGCACATCTGCGAAGTCTGCGGCCGGACCGAGATCCTCACTCCCGCCGCGGCGTACGAAGCTGGGTGGGATTATCCGCCGAAGATGGGGCAGTTCGGCGTGATCAGTCCGCGCACATGCCCGGCCTGCCCCATGGCGAAAACTGTCTGGGCTGCGCTCACCCTGGAGCAGCGCAGCCAGGAGGATCTCACTGAGGAACAGCTCGACGTTGTCGCTCGCATCCTCGCGGAGCCGATGTCGATCACGGTGGAGCAGCCGTGACGAGCGGCAGTGACATCATCGGCATCGAACCCCGTGGCGGCGCCGAAGGCACGGTGATCGAGCGCGTCCGGTGATCGAGATCGCGCTGTACGTCAGCGATGTGGAGCGGAGCGCGTTGTTCTACCGCCTCATCGGGTTCGATTTCCGCGCCGGCAAGGCCGGCCAGCTAGCGGCGCGGCTGCCCAGCGACGTCTGGATCGTGCTGCACGCCGCCGGACGCAGCCCTGTTACGCGCATCCACCTCACGTACCCCGTGGCCGATGCCGAGACAGTGACTGAGCAACTGCGTGACCATGGCTTCGTCGTCCGGCACAAGGCCCTGGCCCTGGACCCCGACGGCAATCGCATCGAGCTGCACGAGGCGGAGAATCCGGACCCGGCAAGCCTGCCCACAGCACGCGAGCTTGGATTCCCACCGCCGCCAACAGTCGGGGAGCTGCGACAGTTCCTTGCCGGACTCCCCGAGACGGCACTGGTGCTCACTGACGGGTATGAGGGCGGCTTCAGCGAAATCCTCGGCGCCACAAGAATGGAAGTGCAGCAGCTGGACCGTCACGGTGGTGACGATTACCTGGGCGATTACGAGGAGGTCAGTGAGGCGCTGCGGCAAGCGGAGCGGGGTAAACGCGGGGTCGCCGCGGGTGCAGTTCCGTCTCCGACGCTGATCGGTAAGCCGGTCACAGCCGTGGTGCTGACACGGGAGGGCCGATGACCGGCACGCACCCAGCGCGCAGCTAGTCGGCCAGCAGCTCGTCGATGAACCGGAGGAGATCCCGGTACTGGATCAGGGTTCGCGAGCCCAACTTGATCGAGCGGAGCCTGCCCTGGCCCATCAGCTGGTAGAGGTGTGTCCGACCGATACGCAGTTCGGCCATCGCCTCCTGAACCGTGAGAAGTGAGTCCGGGGTCAGGGTGCGTGGAGCCGAAGTCGCGGTGTCCGCCGTTGTCTCCTCGGGTCTGCGCGGCTCCGGCGGTGGAGGCGGCGATTGGTCACGGATCTCCTGCCGAAGGGCAGAGACGAGCGCGGTGATCGCAGCGGTGATGGGGTCAGATTCGGTCATGTACCCGAAGCGTAAGACCGGCAACGTTCCAGAAGCGTTTGCCGGTCTGATGCATCTTCGTTGCCAGATCCCTATGCTGCCCGCGCCGCAGCGATCACCCTGTCGATCTCAGACGCCTCGACCAGCGTGCGCCGGCCGAACTTGACCACGGTGATCTCGCCGCGCTGTCGCATGCGGTACAGGTACTCCCTACTGACACGGAGGATCTCGGCCGCCTCCTCCATGGTGTGCAGCTTCTGCGGCATCAGACCCGCGGCGTTGTTCTCGCTCATAAGGCCATGGTCTCTTGAGGCCACGACAGGTTCCACCGAGACCGCTCCGGAGCCTTCGGCGTGTCGAGGGACCGGGGGAGAGGCGTCGGGACACGCTGGTACACATCTCCGGACTGGGCGTCGTGCCAGGTCGCGACATGGTGACGGTCCGTCGCTGATGACCCACGGATGACCCAATCCCGTCCTGCGATCCGCTCCGCGAGACCACCTAAGTGCACGTCGGGACACGCCGAGCAATCCGACACCCGGAGCATTTACCCTGTTCGCGGTATCTTGAAAGCGAGAGACGGCTAACACCGTCCGGGGGTTCAAATCCCTCCGCCACCGCCATAAGGCGTGTGAGCCCGCCGGCCGTCAGGCGATGAGTCGATCGCTCAGACAGCAAGTGCCCGCAGATAGCGGCGGCGAAAGAAGCGTTGCGCGATCAGCAACGCGGGAAACAGCGGCCGCCAGGGCCACTCGGGTGCAGGCCGCGTCAGGGAGCGCAGTGTCAGAAATACTGTGCCGACGGCATTTCGGTGCACGATGAATGCCTCTTCGCCACAGACCGGGTGTCCGAGTCGCGTGCCGTACGCGAAACCGCAACGATCGTCGTCGTCGACGACAGCGACGACCCGTACCGGCTCCCGTACGACGACAGGTCCCCACCTTGCCGTGATGCAGAAGTCGGAACCTTCAACGGCAACACTGTTCGGTGCGACATCGAAGCCGCTGCGCCGCTTGATGCCCCACTGCATCACCTCGGCCGCCGCGAAGATCCACACAGCATTCCCGTGGCCGACGACGATCGTGTGCTCGAAGCGGCGGAAGGTCGGTGGATTGGCCGTCCAGACATCGCGGCCGGGTTCGGTGAGGCTTGCACCGGCATAGGTCAGTTCCGCCGGAAATGTCGGCATGGATGTGGCTGCCCTCAGTCCGCCCGCAGCACATCGAGCATCCCCGGCCGCAGCTGATCTGCGATCTGGTCCCAAGGCACGGTCACGACTACGTAGTCACCCATCACGTGGGCCACTGACACGTAGACCTCGAGCCCGCTCGACGTGGGCAACCAGTTGGCGTCGATGTCCTCGCCCGAGACCGAGCTCTCGTTGAGCCGCCCGCTGGTGTCCAGCTGCGGCAGGAGCGTCCGCAGCCGGGCCTGCGCGGCGGGGCGATCCTGGTAAAGGTCATCGACGGTGACCGGCGTCGCGGTGTGGGTCGCGATCACCACGGTGCCCAGACTCTGGTTGGGGTGCGCGGCGCCTTTGCCGTACCAGAGCAGGACGATGCGCCCGGCGACGACGCCGGACCCGATCCTGGTCACGCCGCTACCGAACCCGCCGGGCAGCTCCCCGTCGTCCACGCTCATGTCGGCGGACTGTGCGGGCATCCCGGCCCGCGAGGCCTGCATGGCAGCGTTGAAGCGCGCAGTGACGGCCGGGTCGCCGCCGGACAGCTGAGGGATGGTCACCGACTTGTCCGGTTGCGAGCCTGGCTCCGTGATCGACGTGACCGTGTAACCGTGCGCATCGGTGGCCAGTGGTGGGGCCGAGGTTGCGGCGGACGGTTCGTGCTTCGTGCTCGATGGCGTCGTACTGGCCGGTGCCGCAGAGGTTGTCGCACTTGTCGGGACGGCTGGTGGCGACGGTGCGGTGGTCGGCCCGCAACCTGTGAGGGTGACAGCGGCTACTGCGGCAGCCGTGACCAGTCTTGCCGGCAACATGAAGGTGAATCCTATCGGTCGGCTGCGGCCAGTCGCGGCGCATTGCAGCGGGTGTCTCCCGATGAAGGTGCCGGCCCTGATCGCAGCGCGCGAGCAGCGAACGAACACGAGGTGCTGGGTAGGTCTGCACGGCCGACGAAGGTCGATCAGAACGCAAGTTGCAGCGTGACGAGCGACAGAAGCGCCAGCGGCGCAGAGGCCATGAGTACCAACACTATTGGGACGACCATGCGACCCGCGACAACTGCCACCCATGCGCATCCTCCGGCCACGACGCCACTCACTGCGGCGATGCGGTTACCCAACACGTCGGTCCCCGGTGGCGCGACGCCATTCTCGAATCTGGATGCCATGTCCGTGTCGGAGAGCACCGCGAACACCAGTAGATACGCGACAACCATCGCAGCGATGCCGATGAACGACAGCGGCCCGCGGCGACTCGGTTCGTGATTCATGACGCCATCGTGGGTCACGGAGTGGACGACCGGATCAGTAGAACTACGCGAGCAACTTCTTGGGGCTCAACCGAATACCGGCAATCCGTTCGGGCCGATCTGTGGTGGCGGCATGAAGCACGGCGGGATGCCCGGCGCGTACGGCGGCACGCACGGCTGCGGAAAGCACAGTTGCCCATTCCAATAGGACGGTTGGTTCGGCGGGCACACGGTCATCGGATCGGCCATGGCGCTCACGGCGCCCGACAGCGCGGTCGCGGCGGCGAGCACCGTTGCCGCGAGGACCGTGCACAGCGTTGCCGGGAGCGAAGAAGGCAACTTGAACAACGTCGTCGACGCCATGCCTTGAAACGATAGCGGTTAACTGCGCGATGAGATGTGTTCCGCGGGTTCGCCGTACACCTACGTGTGCCGACACTAGGCTCGCTCGCATGTGCACAAGAGTCATGTGGCCCGAAGCAGGCGATGCGGTTCTGGTCGGCAGGAACATGGACTTCCACAAGGACCTGATGACCAATCTGTGGAAGCAACCCCGCGGCGTCAAACGGGATGACGGGGTTTCGGGCAAGCTCACCTGGACCTCGAAGTACGGCAGCGTGGTCGCCACGGCCTTCGACATCACCTCTGTCGACGGCATGAACGAGGCGGGCCTTGCCGGACACATCCTGTGGCTGGCGGAGTCGACCTACGGTGAGCCTGACGATTCGCGCACCCAACTCGGCCAGGGCATCTGGCTCCAGTATTTCCTGGACAACTTCGCGACGGTGGCGGAGGCGACCGCCTGGATCGCGGAGACCGATGTCCAGGTCGTACAGATGGACGATCCGACCGGCGGGGTCCGCCCCGGATTGCACTTGGCGCTCGACGATGCGACCGGGGATTCGGCGATCATCGAGTACGTCGACGGCAAGGCCCGGGTGTACCACTCGAAGGACTACAAGGTGATGACCAATTCGCCGACGTTCGATCAGCAGCTGGAACTGGTGAAGTCGTTCACCGGTCTGGGTGGCGATCAGCCGATCCCGGGCTCCACCCTGGCCAGCGACCGCTTCGCCCGGGCCAGTTACTACGCCGGCCGACTGCCCAAACCGGCCGGCCAGGTGGAGGCCATCGCCGGCATGTTCTCGGTGATCCGTAACGCCGCGCAGCCGTTCCGCATCCCGGACCCGGGCAAGCCCGATGCCTCGCAGACCATCTGGCAGGTGGTCCTGGATCTCACCAACAAGCGGTACGTCTACGAGTCCACCACCCGTCCGAACATCGTGTGGGTGGATCTGGCGGATCTCGACTTCTCGGAGGGCGGTCCGCAGCTCAAACTCGACCTGATCGGTGAGCTCGCCGTGCAGGGCGGCATCGCCGGCAACGTGGCCCACAAATTCGAGGACAAGGGTGCCATGACCTTCTTGTCGCTGGCGATGCTCCGTGAGCTGGAGGAAGGTGCGGCCGGGGCGAAGTGAGCCGCCTCTGAACCGTTCATCCAAAAATAACCTACGGTCCCGTAACCTACGCTACCGTAGGTTACGGAATGGCGCGTTGACGCCGTTGTGTCGCCAACACCTTGGGAGGACTGGAATGGACGCCCAGAGCGGAGTGCTCCACGAACTGGAACCGGTTGTCGCGAGCAACCTCGACCGCCATCTCTCGATGGCGCGGGAATGGTTTCCGCACGACTACGTCCCGTGGAGTCGGGGGCGCGACTTCGCCTTTCTGGACGGGGAAGACTGGCAACCCGAGGATTCGCCGCTGGATCATGTCGCCAAAGTGGCCATGACGGTGAATCTGCTGACCGAGGACAACCTGCCGTCCTACCACCGTGAGATCGCCACGCGCTTCTCCCGCGACGGCGCGTGGGGCACCTGGGTCGGGCAGTGGACCGCCGAAGAGGGGCGCCACAGCATCGCCCTGCGCGACTACCTCGTCGTCACGCGCGGTGTGGATCCCGTTGCCCTGGAACGTCTTCGCATGGCCCATACGGTGGCGGGGTACGACTCTGGCGACAAGACGCCGCTTGCGGCGATGGCCTATGTGTCGTTCCAGGAGCTGGCGACGCGGGTGTCGCACCGCAACACCGGGCGGGCATCCGGTTGCCTCATTGCCGATCAGTTGCTCGCCCGGATAGCCGCCGACGAGAACCTGCACATGGTCTTCTACCGCAATCTCATGGCGGCGGCGCTGGACATCGCGCCTGACGCCTCGATGATCGCCATCCGTGACGAGGTGGTGAACTTCGCGATGCCGGGTCTGGGGATGGCCGACTTCGCGCAGAATGCGATCACCATCGCCAAGGCCGGCATCTACGATCTGCGCGTCCATCACGACGACGTGGTGCAGCCGGTGTTGCGCTTCTGGCGGATTTTCGACCGAACCGATTTCGGGCCGGAAGGTGAGAAGGCCCGCGAGGAGCTAGCCCAGTTCCTCGATGCGGTCGACGAGCGCGCCCGGTTCTACGAGGAGAAACGCGAGCGCCAGCGCGTTGGCGCGGCTTCCTAGCAACCTGAGGGCCGCCACCGCGTCGCGCTAAACGTGTCGCACATCACACCTTCGGGGAGATTCACTCCGCCTTGATCTTGGGTATCGAGGAGTAGTTGGTGCGAAAAGTTGTCGCGGGTCGAAACGAGTGGGGTCGAGAAATGAACCGGATTGGTCGTTGGTTGGCGGCAGTGGCATCGTCGGCGTTCGTGGCGGGTGGGTGCATCGCCGCTGCCGGGCAGGCTTCTGCGGATTCGTGTGCGGACGTGCAGGTGGTATTCGCGCGGGGCACGTTCGAGCCGCCGGGCGTGGGTGGTGTCGGGGACGCGTTCGTCAACGCGCTGCAGGCCAGGACCGGCGGGAAGTCCGTCGACGTCTACGCGGTGAATTACCCTGCCTCACTTGACTTTGCGACTGCAGCCGACGGTGTCGCCGACGCGAGCAACAAGGTCAGGGCAACGGTGGCGGCCTGCCCCGACACCAAGATCGTGCTGGGCGGTTTCTCCCAGGGTGCTGCGGTGGCCGCTTACCTCACCGAGGATGCGGTGCCGCAGGGGTTCGTGTTGCCGCCGAGCATCAGTGGCCCGTTGCCCGCGGAGGTGGCCGATCATGTCGCCGCGGTGGCGTTGTTCGGCAAGCCGTCGAGCGGCTTCCTCCAGATGATCTACACCGGCGCACCGCCGATCACGGTTGGCCCCCGGTACGCCGGGAAGACCGATGATCTGTGTATCCCGGAGGACCCGGTGTGCTCGCCGACCGGTGGTGACAGCAATGCGCACAACCTGTACGCGGCGAACGGCTTGACGGACCAGGCTGCCGACTACGTGGCCGGCAAGCTGGGTGTCAAGCCCGCCGACCGCAGTGTCGATCAGGCTGCCGGGCGGTAGGAGCTCCGAAGCTGACACACGCTACTGTTCGGGCACGTTCTCGGATAGGGGAGAGTCAGTGACGGATCAAGAGCCACAGTTGACGGCGGCCCAGAAGGCCAAGCTGTACCTTCAGGCCGCAGGCGCGTTCGCGCGCAATCCCAAGGCGCTGGTCGCTCTCGTGAAGTACAAGATGGCAGAGCGGAAGTCGGCCAAAGAAGCAGGCTGACACGGCGTCACGGTCAGGCCGCGCCCAATTGGCGTGCGGCCTGACCCAGCATTTCCACACCGGTCGCGATCTGATCCTCGGTCAGGTTGGCATACCCGAGGATCAGCCCGGGGGGCGCGGTCGCCGGATCGGCGTAACAGGGCCCCAACGGCTCCAGTCGGATACGTGACTCGGCGGCGCGTCGGGTCAGCTCCTCGAGCGGGAATCCTTCCGGAAATCGCACGGTCAGGTGCACGCCTGCGGCCGCGCCGAGAACCTCGGCCTGGGGTAGGTGCCGCGACAACGCTGTCAGCAGCGCGGCGCGGCGGGCCGGATAGCGTCGGCGCATCTGCCGTAGGTGACGGTCGTAGCCACCGGAGGTCAGGAACTGGGCGAACGCGATCTGATCCATCACCGAGCTCCCGGTGTCGGCAAGGCTTTTGGCGGTTCTGACCCGCTCGATCAGGTGGGCGGGCAACACCATCCAGCCGATGCGCAGCCCCGGGGCCAAGGTCTTACTGGTCGAGCCGAGGTACACCACCCGGTCCGGCGCGACTCCCTGCAGAGCGCCCACCGGCGCCCGGTCGTAGCGGTACTCGGCGTCGTAGTCGTCTTCGATGATCAACCGCCCGGGCTGGGCCCATTCGAGAAGTGCGGTGCGCCGGACGGCCGAGAGCACCACCCCTGTCGGCGATTGGTGGGCCGGAGTGGTCAGCACCGCCGTGGCATTGCCGGCGGCCAGTGCGGCGACGTCGATACCGTTGTCGTCCACCGGGATCGGGACCGGCTCGACACCGTTGTGGCGCAGGATCATCCGGTGCAACCAGAATCCGGGATTCTCTGCCGCGATCGGCCCGTCGAGGCATCGGGCCAGCAGCGCGACGGCTTGGGTTGCGCCCGAGCACAACACGATGCGGCGTGGATCGGCGACCACGCCGCGGGTACGGCGCAGGTAGTCGGCCACCGCGCTCCGGGCGGCCGGCAGCCCGTGGGGCGCCACGTAGCCGAATGCGCTGGATTCGATCTCGGCCAGGCCCTGGCGCATGGCCCGTAGCCAGGCCTGACGCGGGAAGCTGGCGAGATCCGGTGAGCCTGGCGCGAAGTCGATGTCGAAGCGGGGGCGAACGCGGTCAGGACCGAAGCTGCCGGAGGGGGCGGCGTCGACGGCCGCGACCCGGGTGCTGCCGCCCTGGCTGCTGTGCAGGAATCCCTCTGCCGTCAGTTGCCCGTAGGCCTCGACCACGAGCCGTCTCGACACTCCGAGGTCGGCGGACAGGACACGGGTGGACGGCATCCGGGACGCCGGAGCCAGCCGACCGGAACGGATGGCATCGCGCAGTCCGTCGGCGAGTTGACGATGCAGCGGCGCCTTGCTGCCCCGGTCGAGTTCGACCAACAGCTCCGGACCCGAACTGGTACCCGAATCTGCCATGGAATTGGAGCCTACTCGGAGACCACTGCAGCGTTAGCGTGATGACATGGCCAATGCCGCGCCGCCGGTGCCGCAGACCCGGCGCTACCCCGAAGTGGTCCTCGCCGTGTTCGGCGCCTACTCGGTGATCCTCGGTCTGTTCATGTTGTTCGCGCCGGGCACATTCTTCGACACCCTTGGCGCGTTCGGCACACGCAACGATCACTACATCCTCGACAACGCCTCGTTCGAGTTACCGCTCGGGCTGATGATGCTGGCGGCGCTGAAGTGGCCGCGTTGGCGCGTGCCCACGCTGGCCTTCGCGACCGCGCACTGGGTCCTGCATTCGTTGAGTCACCTGATCGACACCAACCACGCCGCAGGCAACTGGGTGGGTTGGTTGGAAGCTGCGGGTCTGGTGCTGACCACGGTGCTACTGGCAATTGCCTTACGTATCAGCATGTCCGACCAGAAATTCAACGTAGAGGCAGGAGAACCATAGATGCGTGTCCTGGTGGCGGGTGCAACCAGTGTCCCGGGAATCCCGTTGCTGCGGGAGCTCACCGCACGCGGTCACGAGGTGATCGGGGTGACCCGCTCGTCGGGCAAGACCGCCCAGATCTCCGCCGAGGGTGCCAAACCGGTGGTGGCCGACGTCCTCGATACGGGCCAGATCGACGCGGTGCTGGCCGAATTCGCACCGGAGGCGGTGGTGAGCCTGCTGACCACACTGCCGAAGTGGGGTCCGAAGCGCCCCAAGGACTTCGGCCCCGCCACCGAACTGTGGAGTCGTGGGGCGCCGAACCTGGTGGCAGCGGCCCAACGTGCGGGCGTGCGTCGCGTCGTCGCGGAATCGGTCATCTTCGCGTACGGCTATGGCGCAGACGGGCCGACCCGGATCGACGAGAGCGATCCCTACCCGGGGCCGCCACCGCCGCACGGCGCCGAGTTCCTGGAGGCGCTTCGTGGCATGGAACGCACGGTGTTGAGCTCGGGTGAACACAGCGGCACCGAGGGAATCGTGTTGCGCTACGGCGTTTTCTATGGGCCTGGGGTGATCCACGACGAGCTGTTCCACCGGCTCGCCAAGTGGTGGGCCCTGCCGGCACTGACCGGTCCGGGAGTCCTGTCCTGGGTACACATCGACGACGTCGCCCGGGCCACCGCCGACGCCCTCGACAGGGGCCGGGGCGGGCAGATCTACAACATCGTCGACGACCGCCCCCAGTCCTTCGGCGACTACGCCAGGGAGCTCAGCCGCAAGCTACACCGGCCGCCACCGGTGCCGATCTCGCACCGGCTGGTAGGACTGGTCGCCTCGTACCCGGCGACCGCGTTCGGGCAGGCGTGGCTTCCGCTGTCGAACGCGAAAGCCAAGGCCGAACTCGGCTGGACGCCTATTCCCCGGTGAACTGCGGCGGGCGCTTCTGGAACATCGCGGTGACCGCCTCGGCCAGATCCTTGGACGGCAGGAACGCCGAGTTCCACGCGGCCACGTACCGCAGGCTCTCGGCCACCCTGGCGGTGCGCTGCTGATCCAGCACGTCCTTGACGCCGGCGACGGTCAGCGGCGGGTTGGCGGCGATCTCGTTGGCAGTGGCGTGCGCCGCCGCCAACGAGGCATCGGCGTCGTCGTACACGTCGTTGACCAGACCGATGCGCGCGGCATGCGATGCGTCCACGTCTTTACCGGTCAGAACCAGCTCGCGCAGGTGCCCGTCCGACAGGATCAGCGGCAGGCGGGCCAGGCTGCCCACGTCGGCGACGATGGCCAGCTTGGTCTCGCGCACCGAGAATTTGGCGTCGGTGCTGGCGTAGCGGATGTCCACCGCGCTGATCAGGTCGACGCCGCCGCCGATGCACCAGCCGTGGATCGACGCGATGGTGGGGGTGCGGCAGTCGGCGACAGCGGTGATGGCGCCCTGCATCTTGCGCAGGGTGGTGTGGAAATCGGCCCGGGCCTTCGCGCCGGCGTCCAGTCCCGGCATCGTCGCGCCCATGGCAGGCAGGTCCAGGCCATAGCTGAAGTTCTTGCCTGAGCCGGTCAGCACGATCGCGCGTACGTCCGGGTCGGCGTCGAGAGCGCCGAACACGTCGGGCATCTCCGCCCAGAACGCCGGACCCATCGCGTTGCCCTTGCCGGGACCCAACAGCGTCACCTGGGCGACGTAGTCCTTGATCTCGACGGAAACGGACTCGTACGTGTCAGACATGGAGTGGACACTACCGAGTATGGATGAACTCGATAGCGCCGAGGCCACCCTCGACGTGCTGCAACGCGTGCTGAGCGGCATCACTGCGGACGATCTGTCCCGTCCGACACCGTGTCGCGAGTTCGACGTGGCGGGGCTGACGGACCACCTGCTGAACTCCATCACCCTGATCGGCTCTGCGGCCGATGCGCAGCTCCCCGAACGCAACCCAGACACCTCGGTGGAGGAGCAGGTGCTCAGCGCGGCGCGGCCGGCCGTGGCGGCTTGGCGCCGACGCGGAGTGGACGGCACCGTTCCGTTCGGTCCGGGGGAGGCCCCGGCGCGGATGATGGCCCGGATCCTGTCACTCGAATTCCTGGTGCACGCCTGTGATTACGCCGCGGCCACCGGACAGACGGTCGACGTGTCGGATGATCAACCGCAGCGTGTCCTGGAGTGGGCGCGCGGAATCATCACGCCCGACGGGCGGGTGCGCGCCGGCTTCGACGATCCGGTCGAGATCAGCGATGGGGCGCCGGTGCTGGACCAGCTGCTGGCCTTCACCGGCCGCCGGCCGCAGGGTTAGACGCGCTGCAGGTAGAAGTACAGGTAGCGAGCCGCCCCCGAAGTGGTGTCGACCGCGCCCTTGCCGTTCATGATGCCGACGACGGTGTTGTCGTCGACCACCTTGAAGTGGTCGTGCACGGGACGGCCGTCGTAGACCATGGTCGCGGTCACCTCGCCGCGGAACTCCTCCAGCCACAGGCTGGCCTCGCCGTTCATGGCCTCCGTGTTGGAGAACTTGTTGCCCTCGGCGTCCAGACACACGAGCGGCTGGGCCTCGGCGGCCGAGCGGAACGACTTGCCGAACCAGTTGAGCCGGTTCATGAATCCGTTGGCCTTGTGGCCGGTCTGGAATTCGCCGCCCTTCCACTCGCCGAGCATGAAGTCGATGCTCGCGGGCCGCAGCAGCGCCCAGAACGCGTCGAGTTCGGCGTCGGGGATCTGACCCTCGCGGCTGACGAATCCGTCGAACGTGCCGCGTACACCGTTCACTTCGTCTCTCCTGTCCGAGTCCCGGCGTCACCCGCGATCCAGCGCGTGGCGAATTCCAGGAAGGCGTCGTTCTCGTGCGGGGCTCCGATGGTGACCCGCACGCCGTCCTCACCGTACGGGCGCACGATGAGGCGGTTGTCGGCGGCCCTGGCCACGAAGTCCAGAGTGCGTTCGGCCAAAGGTAACCAGACGAAGTTGGCCTGCGACGGTGGGAGCGTGAATCCGGCTTCACGCAGGGCCGCGCTGACGCGGATGCGCTCGGCGACGACAGCGTCGGTGCGGGCCAGGAGTTCGTCGGCGGCCTCCAGCGAGGCGATGGCCGCGGCCTGGGACACGCTCGTGGCGCTGAAGGGCACGTAGACCTTGCCCAGGGCGGTCACGATCTCCGGATCGGCGACGGCGTACCCGACCCGCAGACCGGCCAGCCCGTAGGCCTTCGAGAAGGTGCGCAGAACAACGACATTGCGATGCGAGCGGACCAGACCGAGGCTGTCGGGCAGCAGCCCGTCGCGGATGTACTCCACGTAGGCCTCGTCGAGCACGATCAGGATGTCGTCGGGCACCGCCGCCACGAACCGGGCCAGCGCCTCGGGTTCGACGACGGTGGAAGTCGGGTTGTTCGGATTGCACACGAAGATCAGCCGGGTGCGGTCGGTGACCGCCGCGAGCATGGCGTCGAGATCGTGAGTCTCGTCACGCAACGGCACCGGCACGCCCGTCGCGCCGGCGGTGCGGATCTGCAGCGGATAGATCTCGAAACTGCGCCATCCGTACACGACTTCGTCGCCGGGAGCGGATGTGATTTGTATCAACTGCTGGCACAGGCTCACCGAACCGCAGCCGACGGCGATGTTCTCTGGCGCGAAACCCACGTGCTTGGCCAGATGTTCGCGCAGGTCAAGGTACCCGTTGTCGGGGTAGCGGTTGATGTTCTCGGTGGCTCGCACGATCGCCTCGCGCACGCTGGGAAGCGGCGGATGCACGGTTTCGTTGCTCGCGATCTTGATTGCGCCTGGAACTGTTTTGCCTGGTGCGTACGCCGGGAGGTCGGCCATTTCGGGGCGCAAACGGATACTCACTTGGCCAGAATAGGGGAGGCTGTGTACTGTGTGCCCTCGGCGGTTTCGGGCGACAGGACGGAGTCCGGTACCCTCACAGAAGTTCGAAGGAGGCGTGCCAGAGCGGCCGAATGGGACTCACTGCTAATGAGTTGTCCCCCTTACAGGGGACCGGAGGTTCAAATCCTCTCGCCTCCGCCACGGTTGACTTGTCAACCGCACAACTGAATAACGCTAGGCGCCCGTAGCTCAACGGATAGAGCATCTGACTACGGATCAGAAGGTTAGGGGTTCGAATCCCTTCGGGCGCACTCTGAAAAAGCGAGGCGTGGTCTGCGGACCGCGCCTCGCTTTTTTTCGTCGAGATCCACACCAGGGCTGTGCTTCTTGCGAGACAGCGACCCTGGCGTCGATCTCGGCGACTACAGGGGCTAAGCCTCAGTCGGAAGCGACGGCGGTGGCGATGTCGACCGCCATCTCGCGCAGAACGTCGTCGGTGACGAACTGACGCGCGCTCTGGCGGTCCAGCCGCAGCACGGAGACCAGTAGTTCGATGTGGCCGGCCACCTGGACCCGGGCGAGTTCGGGCGGCAGATGCAGCCCGTGCAACTCTGCGAGGAACCCGCGCAGCACGGTGACGCGATCGTTCATCCACGGTGACCGGCCGGTCACCGTGGATGTCGAGGACTTCAACTGCCCGATGTAGCGGCGCTTCCGCGGCTGCTCGAACGCGCCGTGGTGGGTCTGACGCGCCGATTCTGCGGGACGCGTGCGCGCGCGTACCCGGATGTCACCGTGTGGTGAAGCGCATCCGGTGAATGCCGCCGTGCGCATGACCTTGGCGGTTGCCATGGCGTGTCTGTGACCCATCGTTCCCGTACCTGCCGACAAAAGTTGTTTGCCAGTTAACTTTACGGGAACGTCTCAGGTTCAGCTCAGGTTCGAGGCCGGGGCCTCAGTTCCAGAGCACCGCGATCGCCGACGCGAGCAGGGGCAACACGCCCGCGGTGATGAAGAGTGCCATGACCGGTTGGCCGCCCGCTCGACGCTGCCGTGCCGTGCCGATGCCCAACACCGCACCGAGCGCCACCAGGATGACCAGCTTGGTGCCGATCTTGGGGTAGTTCAGCACGATGCCGGCGGGCCAGGGCGCGGCCAGTGCCATGCCGGTGACGAGCGACAGCACCATGCCGTAGGTCATCACCGGGGTGATCAGGAAGCGTCGGGCTGCGGCCTCGGCGATCCAGGCGCCGACCATGACTGCGAAACCGATGAGATGCGCATAAACAACTACGTTGCGTAGTAGATCCATGGTCGGAGTGTAAGCGGTACGAGATCCCGGGCTCACCGGTATCGGTCACGTAGGCTCGGCTGGCATGCGGCTGCTGCTGATCGCCGATACCCATGTCCCCAAGCGCGCCAAGGATCTGCCGGCTCAGGTGTGGGAGGAGGTGGACCAGGCGGATGTCGTTGTCCACGCCGGTGATTGGGTCGACCCCGCACTGCTCGACGCGCTCAGTTCACGCGCGGCGCACCTGATCGGCTGCTGGGGCAACAACGACGGGGCCGAGTTGCGCAGGCGACTACCCGAGCGTGCCGACGTGACGCTGGACGGGCTGCGATTCACCGTCGTGCACGAGACCGGTACGGCCACGGGTCGGGAGGCCCGGATGGCCCGCGACTATCCCGGTACCGACGTCCTGGTGTTCGGCCACAGTCACATCCCCTGGGATACCACCGCGAAAACCGGTCTGCGCCTGCTGAATCCGGGATCGCCGACGGACCGGCGTCGCCAGCCGTACTGCACATACATGACGGCTCGTATCGCCTCGGGCGTGTTGTCGGACGTCAGCCTGCACACGCTGGATCGGCCGTGATGCGGCTAGCTCGCCTCTCCCGCGCAGATTAGCTCTATGTGTTTGGTGGCCCAATCTCCGAGTGGTTCAAGGGATTCGAGTAGCTCCCGGCCCGCGGGCGTCATGGAGTACTCCACCCGCGGCGGAACCTCGTGATAGCTCTCCCGATGTACGACGCCGTGCCGCTGGAGTTCCTTGAGGTGCTGGGTCAGCATCTTCTGGGACACCCCGGGCAGGCTTCGGTGCAGTGCGTTGAATCGTTTCGGGCCTTCCTGCAGCTCCCAGAGGATCAGCGGTTTCCATTTGCCATCCACCACGGCGAATGCCGCATCGAGTCCGCAGGTGTACTTGCCCAGTTGGGCCATCGGAGATTCTCCCTGCTCAGGGCCAATAGTTTCGAAAAAGTAAGTATCCCACTTTTAAGTGGGTACTTGTCGGGTGGTCAGTGTCTCTCCAACGATGGTGGCATGACAACCACACGCCATACGATCAGTTTTCTCGGTCTCGGTGAGATGGGTTCAGCCCTGGCAGACACCGCCGTGAAGGCGGGCCACCCCACCGTCGTCTGGAACCGGACCGCTGCACGGACCGCTGCACTCGTCGAGGCAGGAGCCACCGCTGCGGCAGATCCGGCTGCGGCGCTCGACGCGGACGTGATCGTGGTCTGCCTGTTCGACCAGGCTTCGGTGCGTGAGGTTCTCGAACCCGTCGCGGACCTGCTGGCCGGCCGCCGTGTGGTGAACCTGACCACCACATCACCAAATGGTGCGCGCGAATTGGCTCGCTGGGTTGCTTCCCACGGTGCCGACTATCTGGACGGCGGCATCATGGCGACGCCGGAGATGATCGCGACGCCGCAGTCGGCGATCCTATACAGCGGCTCGGCCGCCTTGTTCGAAGACCATCGCGAGCTCTTCGAACTGTGGGGCAGCACTGAGTACTTCGGGGACGATGCGGGCATGGCGTCGCTGTATGACCTGGCGCTGCTGTCGGCCATGTACGTGATGTTTGCGGGATTCGCACACGGAGCCGCCATGGTGGGAGCGGCCGGAGTGCCTGCGAAGGAGTTCGCCGCCCGCACGGCCGCGTGGCTGCCGGCCCTGATGCCCGCGATCGCCGGGTACGCGACCGTGATCGACGGTGGCGACTACTCGGTACCCGGCCAGCAGAGTCTGCACTTCTCCGATCTCAGTGACATCGTCAACGCCAGCCGGGACCAGGGGATCAGTACCGAAGTCGTCGACATGGTGCAACGGCTGATCCACCGGCAGATCGACGCCGGCCACGGCAACGACGGCTTCGCCCGCATCATCGAGAGCATCAAGAACGGGGCGGCCGCATGACCACCACCGTCACCGTGCTCGGTCTCGGACCGATGGGCCAGGCGCTCGCGAGCGCGCTGGTGGCTGCGAAACACCGCACTACCGTGTGGAATCGGACAGCGGCCAAGGCCGACGCGCTCCGTGCCCGCGGCGCGCTGTGGGCCGACACACCCGCGCTGGCGGCCGCGGCCGGCGACCTCGTCCTGGTCAACGTCGTCGATCAGTCGGCCGCAGACGCGGTGCTGACTGCGGCAGGCGACGCACTCGCGGGCCGGGCGGTCATCGGATTGTCCTCAGATATCCCGGATACGGCGCAGCACACCGAGGACCTGGTGATCGCACGCGGCGGACGTTATCTGGACGGGGCCATCATGACGCCGACCGACACCATCGGAACCCGCAGCGCGAGCATTCTTCTCGCCGGGCCGCGCGACGTGTTCGACGCCCACCGGGAAGTGCTCGAGGCGTTGGCGACGGTCAGCTGGGTCGGCGCAGATGTGGGTCGGGCCGCGGCCTTCGACATGGCCCTGCTCGATGTGTTCTGGACCTCGGTCAGCGGGTTCGTGCATGCCCTCGCGATGGCGGGTGCGCATGGCATCCCACCCACCGAGTTGCTGCCGCACGCGAACAACATCGCCGCGATCCTGCCGCCGATCTTCGGCGAGATCGCCGAACGCGTCGAGGACGACCGTCACAGCGACGCCGGCGCCTCGGTGTCCTCGGTGGCCGCCTCGGTGCGGCACCTGATCGCTGCGTCGCAGGCGGCGGGTCTGGACGCAGGCGCGCTGGAAGCCTTCCGCGGTTACGTGGACGCGGCGGTCGACGCGGGGCACGGGGGAGACGAGATCAGCCGGATCATTCCGGCAAGCGTGACCGTGCCGTCAATCTGAAGTGGCAGGCTCGTCGGTATGGAGCAGAAGCCACCGGCCGCCGTCATCGACGCCGCCCACCGCGAGCACCTGATGAGCCTGCCTTTCGAGGACACGCGCGATTTCGACGACACCGACCGCGGTTTCATTGCCGCGCTCGACCCGTGTGTGGTGCGAGCGGCGGACGGAACTGTGGTGTGGGACAACGACGTCTATGCCTTCCTCGAAGGTGAGGCGCCGCCGTCGGTGCATCCGAGCCTCTGGCGCCAGTCGCAACTGTGCGCCAAGCAGGGCCTCTATGAGGTGGTCGAGGGCATCTATCAGGTGCGCGGGTTGGACATCTCGAACATCAGCTTCATCGAGGGCGATACCGGCGTCATCGTCATCGACCCGTTGATCTCCACCGAGGTGGCCGCGGCGGCCTTCGGTCTGTACCGCGAGCATCGCGGGGACCGGCCCGTGGTCGCGGTCATCTACACCCACAGCCACGGCGACCACTTCGGCGGAGTCCTCGGCGTCACCAACCAGGCCGACGTCGATGCGGGCAAGGTCGCGGTGCTGGCGCCCGAGGGATTCGTCGAACACGCGGTGCAGGAGAACGTCTACGCCGGCACCGCGATGACCCGTCGCGCCACCTACCAATACGGCGGGCGGCTGGACCGCGGGCCGCAAGGCCAGGTCGGGTGCGGGCTCGGCCAGAGCACGTCCACTGGCGAGGTCGCGATGATCGTCCCCACCATCGACATCTGCCGCACCGGTGAGACCCACACCATCGATGGCGTCGAGATCGAGTTCCAGATGGCGCCCGGGACCGAGGCGCCCGCCGAGATGCACTTCTACTTCCCGAAGTTCCGCGCGTTGTGCATGGCCGAGAACGCCACCCACAATCTCCACAATCTGCTGACCCTGCGCGGTGCTCTGGTACGTGATCCGCACGGCTGGGCCGGGTATCTCACCGAGGCCATCGACACCTTCGCCGACCGGACCGACGTCGTGTTCGCCTCGCACCACTGGCCCACATGGGGCCGGGAACGGATCGTGGAATTCCTTTCGCTGCAACGGGATCTGTACGCGTACCTGCACGATCAGACGTTGCGCCAGCTCAACCAGGGCTACACCGGCATCGAGATCGCCGAGCAGTTCCAGTTGCCGCCCGCGCTGGAGAGGGCCTGGCATGCCCGCGGTTACTACGGCTCGGTCAATCACAACGTCAAGGCGATCTACCAGCGCTACATGGGTTGGTTCGACGGCAACCCGGCCCGCCTGTGGCCACACCCGCCCGAAGCGCTGTCACCGCGCTACGTCGACGCGATTGGCGGCCCTGACCGGGTTGTCGAGCTGGCCGGCAAGGCCTTCGATGAAGGTGATTACCGCTGGGCGGCAACACTTCTGGATCATGTGATGTTCACCGATGCCGAGCACGCCGCGGCCCGCGCGCTCTATGCGGACACGCTGGAACAGCTCGCCTACGGTTCGGAGAACGCCACGTGGCGCAACTACTTCCTCTCCGGCGCTCTTGAGCTGCGTGAGGGCAAGTTCGGTACGGTCGGGCAGGTCACCGCGCCGACGATGCTGGCCCAGTTGAGTCCCGAGCAGATGTTCGACGTCCTCGCCATCAGCCTCAACGGGCCGCGGGCCTGGGATCTCGACCTGGCCGTCGACGTGACGTTCCTCGACACAGCGACGAACTACCGCGTGACGGTCCGCAACGGGGTGCTGGTCTACCGCAAGGCCGACGCCGACGCGGCGAGTGCGCTGACCACCGTGAAGCTGGCGAACAAGCTGCGACTGCTGGCCTTCGCCACCGGCGACGCCGCGTCACCGGGCCTCGAGGTCACCGGTGACACCGACGCCCTGCCGTCGCTGTTGGCCGCTCTGGACCGACCCGACCCGGACTTCAACATCGTCACGCCGTGAGGTGAACAGAACTTTACATATATAGACACGAGGTAAAAACTCGTAACTTGTATTGACAAGTTGCGGTGATGTGGACCACAGTGTCCGCATGGGAAAACACAGCTACGACGTCGTGGTCGTGGGTGCAGGCATCGTCGGCCTGGCGCACGCCTATCACGCGCATCAGCGGGGACTGAGCGTCGCCGTGGTCGATCACGCCGACGGTGTCGTCGGCGCGTCGGTCCAGAACTTCGGCCACGCCTGCATCACCGCGCAGTCCGGCGTCGCGCGGGATTACGCCCGCAACGGCCGGCAACACTGGCTCGACCTGTCCCGCAAGGCGGGGTTCTGGTCGGCCGAGTCGGGTACGTTCTGCGTCGCCCGCCACGACGACGAGCTCGCGGTGATGGATGAGTTCGCCACCACCCGCGAGGACGGCGAGGTGCGCCTACTGAGCCGCGAGCTGCTCCTCGAGAAGATCCCGGTGGTGCCGACCGATGTCACCGGCGGCATGTACCTGCCGAATGATCTACAGGTCGATCCGCGTACCGCCGCCCCGTCGATCGCTCGGTGGCTCGAATCCGAGGGCGTCGACTTCCATTGGCGTACCGCGGCTTCGGGGTTCGAACCCGGCGTGGTGCACACCCCGCGCGGGCCGCTGCATGCGGGCACGACGTTCGTCACCGTCAACTACGACGTCGACCGGTTGTTCCCCGAGCTGGCCGAACGTGACGGCCTGCTGCGCTGCCGGCTCCACATGCTGCGGGCTCGGCTGCCGCTGGCCTTCGCGCTGCCCGCACCACTGTTCACCGGCTGGTCGCTGCTGAGATACTCCGGATTCGAGGGGCTCCCGAGCACGCCGGCCGTCGCCGATCGGTTGCGCGCCGAGCACCCCGACTACCTCGCGATCGACCTGCATCAGATGTACACCCCGCAGCCCGACGGCTCACTGCTGATCGGCGACACCCACTATCGCGACATCTCCGCACCTCCGTTCCAGTCCGAAGAGGGATTTGCCGTCCTGCTCGACGAGGCCCGGAAACTGTTCGGCGTCAATGACATCGAGGTGACCGAGCGCTGGCAGGGCGTATACACCTCGGCGCCCGGGCAGGAGTTCCTGATCGAGCAGCCCATCGAGGGCACCCACGTCGTCACCGTCACCACCGGTATCGGCATGACCACCAGCATGGGCCTGGCCCACGCCGGCGTCTGCAACGCGCTGGACCGGCTCGCCGCCACCGTCTGAACGATCCAAACCGAAGGGATAAACCAATGGGTACCAAAGCAACTGATCCGATCAGCCTCGTCGTCTTCGACATGGCCGGCACCACCGTCGAGGACAGCGGGCTGGTTCAGCAGTCGTTCCTGGCCGCCGACAGTCATGCGGGTCTGTCGAAGACCGACGCCGACCGTGAGGAGATGCTGCGCTACGTCTCCGACACCATGGGCCAGTCCAAGATCGTGGTCTTCCGGCACCTGGCCAAGGGCAACGAGGAACAGGCGCAGGCCGCCAACAAGGAGTTCGAACGCTGCTACGCCCAGCTGGTCTCCGAGGGTAACTGCAGCCCGATCCCCGGTGCTGAAGATGTCATTACATCTTTGCGCTCCAGTGGTATCAAGACCGCGCTGACCACCGGGTTCGCCCATGAGACCCAGTCGGCCATCATCAATGCCCTGGGCTGGCACAACTTGGCCGACGTGGTGCTGTGTCCGTCCCCGGGCGTCCGCGGCCGGCCGTACCCGGACATGCCGCTGACCGCGCTGATGCAGACCGAAACCGATTCGGTGCGTTCGATGATCGTGCTGGGCGACTCCTCCTCGGACGTCATCAGTGGGCTGCGTGCCGGCGCGCGAGCCTCGATCGGCGTGCTGACCGGAGCCCACAACCGGGCTCAGCTGTCCGAGGCCGGCGCCACCCACATCCTCGACAGCGTCGCCGATCTCCCCGCTCTGGTGGCAGCCCTCCGGTAGTCCGCCACCCTCCACCGCCCCCGCGGCGGTCGGTCGCAGGCCGCGCCTCCCGACCGCCGCGCCCCCTCTGCACCGTTCTCGCAAGAGAAACCTGCCTTTGACGTTCGGCCACACTCGTTCGGCAATCTGCCCCGGCCCGTCAGCACACCGCATGCCTGCAGCACGCCCACCAGAGGTGCAATCTCATGACCCAAACCGCGATTCCCGCTCCTACCACGATCGTTCCGCGCTACAAGCGCTGGCGGTTCCAGATCTTCGCCGTCACCTGGATCGCTTACGCCGGTTTCTATTTCACCCGGCAGGCCTTTTCTGTCGCCAAGCTCGGCATCCTCGAAGACCCGATCCTGAGCACGCACCTGACCAAGAGCACCCTGGCCAACCTCGATGCCGCCTACCTCGCGGCGTATGCGGCCGGGCAGTTCGTCTGGGGGCAGGTTTCCGACCGCTTCGGCCCGCGGGTGGTCATTCTCGGCGGTCTCGCGATATCGGCGATCGCCACCGTCTTCATGGGGCTGTTGCCCGCGCTGGTGTTCCTGCTGCCGCTGATGATCGTGCAGGGCCTGGCCCAGTCCACCGGCTGGTCCCCGACGCTGAGCAACATGGCCCAGTTCTTCTCGATCGGAGAACGGGGTCGGGTTCTCGGATTGTGGAGCACCAATTACGCATTCGGTGGCCTGGTGGCCGCACCGATTCTGGGTTGGGCCGCCTACGACGTGTTCGGCACCTGGCGGGCGGCGTTCTTCACCGGGGCGGCCATCGTGGTCGGGGTGTTCGTGCTCGTGCTGCTGTTCCAGCGCAACCGGCCGCAGGATGTCGGGTTGCCGCCGATCGAGGAGTACCGCGCTGCCCAGGATGCCCGGGAGGGCGTCGAACTCGACGAGTCGCCCGAGGCCGAGGCGGTCGCCGAACCGACCCCGTCGTGGCGGGAGTCGCTGAAGGTGGTGCTGAGTGACAGTATGGTGAGAACCCTTGGCGCGTCGTACTTCCTGCTCAAGCCCGCCCGCTACGCGATCCTGCTGTGGGGGCCGGTGATCGTCGCGGAGCGTCTGGTCGACGGTGACAAATTCCAGGCCGTGACCATCCCGGTGGCGTTCGGTGTGGCGGGCGTGATCGCCCCGATCCTGCTCGGCCGGATCTCCGACCGCGTGTTCAGTGCGCGACGCGTGCCCGCCTGTGTGATCAGTCTAGGGATCCTGGTGGCGGTGCTCGCGCTGTTCGGTCCGCTGACCGCGACCGGCAGTGCCTGGGTCATGGTGGTGGTGCTCGGGCTGATCGGCCTGAGCGTGTACGGCGCCGACGCGATGATCTCCTGTGTCGCCGCGGTCGACTTCGGCACTTCCAAGCACGCCGGCACCGCGGCCGGTTTCATCAACTGTTGCGGTTCGGTCGGCGCGATCCTCGGTGGGCTGCTGCCCGGTTACGTGAGCACCTCGACGCTGTTCTACGGATTCGCCGGCGCCGCACTGCTGTCCGCGTTGCTGCTCATCCCGCACTGGAATCGGATGCCCGCCGCGGACTGATTCCCGCGAGCAGACGTGAACGCACCCCAAATCACCCGGTTTGGGGTGCGTTCACGTCTGTTCGGCGGAGGAAAACTTGGTGCGGGCGTTGACGATGCTGAATGTGACGACGTCGGGCCGGTAGCGGTCGTCGGCGCACTCGAAGACGACGCCGTGCTGGTCCCGCGAGACTCGTCGCTCCCGCAACAACGGACTGCCCGGCGCGATCCCGAGATTCGCGGCGTCGTCCGGTCCGGCGGCGACCGCGTCGAGCACGTGTTCCATCGAGTCGAAGTACACGCCACGGCTGGCCAGATAGTCGGTCATCGACCCGGAGTCGGTATCGAACTCGAACAGCAGGGAACCCACGGATTCGATGAAGGTGCTGCGCTCGATCATCGCCGGTTCGCCGTCGAGCAGGCGGACACGCAACACCTCGACCACGAAGTCGTCGGCCGTCAAACCCAATGCCTCGATGGCGGTTTCGGAGGCACGGCGGCGCGCCACCTCGATCGTGCGGTTGCCCGCGACGCGCCCGGCACGCTCGGCCCACTGGGTGAACGGCGTGAACGTGTCCAGGGTCTGGGTGGCGTCATGACTGCGGACCACCGCCGGCTTGCCCCGCGAGACCCGGATCAGGCCCTCGTTCTTCAGCGTCGCGAGAGCCTGGCGCACCGGACCGCGCGACACGTCGAACTCGGCGCACAGCGCGCTCTCGGTGGGTAGGGGCGCTCCGATGGCGTAGTCGCGGCGTCTGATGCGCTGACGCAGTTCGGAGGCGACGTGCTCGTGGCGCGAAACGGGCCCCGCCATCCGCATCACCTTCCGGTCAGGGTGTCATGACAAGTTTGCTACCCGCGCTACATTACCGCGCCCTGCTCAGGGCAGGCCGCCGTCTACCCGCAGGATCGATCCCGTGGTGAAGCTGGACGCATCAGACATCAGAAACAGTGCAGCCCCGACGATCTCGGGAGGGTTGCCGGCCCGCTGCAGGGCGAGGTGGGCGAACGGCTCGCCGGCCATGTCCCAGGCCTTGCTGACATCGGTGAGGAACGGCCCGGCCATCAGGGTGTTGACCCGCACGGTCGGACCGAACGCCTTGGCCAGCCCTTCGGTCATGGCGTTGAGCCCGGCCTTGGCCGCGGCGTAGGGGAGCATGTACTGGTCGGGCCGTAGCGAGCCGGATGAGCTGACGTTGATGATCGTGCCGCCGCCGTCGGCAACCATGCGTTCACCGAGCAGGGCCGAAAGCCGGAACGGCCCTTTGAGATTCAGGTTGAACACCGAGTCGAAGAGTTTCTCGCTGACCGAGCCCAGCGACTCGTACAGCGGTGACATGCCGGCGTTGTTGACCAACACGTCGACCTTGCCGAACCGCTCATACACCGCGTCCACCAGACCGTCGAGCTGGTCCCACCGGCCCACGTGCACCTGATAGGGCAGGGCAGCGCGACCGGTGGCCGCGCTGATCTCCTCCGCGGTGGTCACACATGAGTCCAGGTTGCGGCTGGCGATCACCACGTCGGCGCCGCACCGCGCGGCTCCCATCGCGATCTCGCGGCCCAGCCCGCGGCTGCCGCCGGTGACCAGGACCACCCGGTCGGTGAGGTCGAACAACTCGTCGGCATATCCCATGTGATGACCCTCTCCGGCCGGCTTACACCGCGGCCCTATGGTGACACGGTGCAACTGCTTCTGGTCCGACATGCTTTACCGCTGCGCAGCGAGCCCGGTCAAGGGTCCGATCCCGACCTGTCCGAAGAAGGCATCGCCCAGGCGCAGCGGCTGCCCGCCGCCCTGGCTCGCTTTCCCGTCAGCCGGCTCGTCAGCAGCCCGCAGCGGCGTGCGATCCAGACCGCGGGACCGGTCGCCAAGGAGCTGGGCCTGCAGGTCGAGGTCGACGAGCGGCTCGCCGAGTACGACCGCGACATGTCGCACTATGTGCCGATCGAGGAGATCGCCAAGGAGAACCCCGAGGAGCTGGCGCGGTTGGTGAACGGTCACCTGCCCAGCAGCGTGGACGAGAACGCGTTCATGGCCAGGATCGGCGCCGCGGTCGAGGACCTGGTGGAGGCCGGTGACCATGACGGCACCGTCGCGGTGTTCAGCCACGGTGGGGTGATCAACGTGCTGCTGCACCAGATCCTGCAGACCCAGCGGCTGCTGTCGTTCCACGTCGACTACGCCTCGGTCACCCGGCTGCTGTCGTCGCGCTCCGGCAAGCTGGCCGTCGCCTCGGTCAACGGGACCGAACACGTATGGGACCTGCTGCCTCGAAATGTCCGGTGGTAAACAGTGACGGTGACAAATCTGGAGGGTCTCGACCTCAGCGCCCTGGACCGGCATCTGCGCTCGGAGGGCATCGCCCGCAGCGGTGAACTCCGCGCCGAGCTGATCGCCGGTGGCCGTTCCAACCTGACGTTCCGGGTGTGCGACGACGAGTCCGCCTGGGTGCTGCGCCGTCCGCCGCTGCACGGTCTGACCCCGTCCGCACATGACATGGCCCGCGAGTACAAGGTGGTGGCGGGGCTGGCCGGCACCGCGGTACCGGTCGCCCGGGCAGTGACGATGAGCAATGACGACTCCGTGTTGGGTGCTCCGTTCCAGATGGTCGAGAACGTGGACGGCAGGGTGGTCCGCAGCGCATCTGAGCTTGCCGAGCTGGGTGACGAGACCGTGATCAGCGACAGCGTCGACGCCCTGATCCGCGTGTTGGCCGACCTGCACGCGGTGGATCCCGAGGCCGTCGGTCTCGGCGATTTCGGCAAGCCCGCCGGCTACCTGGAACGGCAGGTACGTCGCTGGGGTTCGCAGTGGGACCTGGTCCGGCTGCCCGACGACCCCCGCGACGACGACGTCAAGCGCCTGCATCAGGCCCTGGCGGATTCGGTTCCGGCCCAGAGCCGCAACTCGATCGTGCACGGTGACTACCGCATCGACAACACGATCCTGGACGCGCAGGATCCGACGAAGGTCCTCGCGGTGCTCGACTGGGAGCTCTCCACGCTGGGCGACCCGCTGAGCGACGCCGCGCTGATGTGCGTGTACCGCGACCCGATGTTCAACCTGATCCTGAGCATGGAAGCGGCGTGGAGTTCACCGCAGATGCCGTCGGCCGACGAGTTGGCCAACCGCTACTCGGTGCAGTCCGGCCAGGACCTGGCGCACTGGGACTTCTACATGGCGCTGGCGTACTTCAAGGCAGCGATCATCGCCGCGGGTATCGACTTCCGTGCACGCCAAGGCTCTGAGGCGCCCGGCGGTTCGAGTGTCGGCGAGGCGGTGGCCCCGGCGATCGCCTCGGGCCTACGCGCTATCGGCTGACGAGTCAGTCGCGCTGCGCGGCCTTGAAGTTCTTCTTGGCCGTGCGGCGCAACTGGAAGATTCGCGCCGATCCGGCGGCGACGGTCAGCAATCCGCCGGCCACCGCAGCGCCCAGGATGGCCACGCCTGTCGGCAGCGACCAGTGCCAGGCCAGGAACGTCATCGGGACCGGCTCGGTGTTCTGCGCGATGAAGATCAGCAGCACGATGAGCACCAGGAAACCCAGGATCAATGCTGACCACAGGGCCCCGGCGCGGGTCAGTTTGGGCTCGGCGGCCTTACCTGACTTGGCGGGGGGCTTGCCGGCATCGGGGACTTTGCCTGGGTCAGGAGTCGGTGTCACCGGAACATTCGGCGTCGGCTCAGGCAGATCGGGCGATGCAGACGGATCGCTGGTCATACTGACATCTTTGCCCGTCATGGCGGCAAAGCAAACACCATGAGGTAAAGCGCGGCGGCATGTCGGGTGTGCCGTTAGGGTCGTCAGAGGCTGATCGTCCCGCCGCCGTCGCCGAAAGGATGCGCCTGTGCAGCGCAAAACCCTGGCAATCACGATGACCCTGCTCGCCCTGATCGTTCCGCTGGCGGTGGCCTGCGGAAGCTCCAATCCGCTGGGCGGCGGGCCGATCTCGGGTGACCTGAAGTCGATCACCGTCGGGTCGGCCGACTTCCCGGAGTCCAAGATCATCGCCGAGATCTATGCCCAGGCTCTGGAGGCCAATGACTTTCAGATCCGCCGGCAGTTCGGTATCGGTAGCCGCGAGACGTATGTGCCTGCGGTGCAGGACCACTCGATCGATCTGATCCCCGAGTACACCGGGAATCTCCTGCAGTATTTCGATGCCCAGGCCACTGCCACCACTCCGGACCAGGTGCTGATCGCGCTGTTCAAGGCCTTGCCGGGCGACCTGTCGATCCTGTATCCGTCACCGGCTGAAGACAAGGACACCCTCGCGGTCACCGCCGAGACCGCCCAGCGTTGGAACCTGAAGACCGTTGCCGATCTGGCTGCGCATTCGCCTGAGGTGAAAGTCGGTGCACCATCGGAGTTTCAAACCCGTCAGACCGGACTGGTCGGCCTGAAGTCCCGGTATGGGCTGGACATCGCGCCCGTCAATTTCGTCGCGATCAGTGACGGTGGCGGTCCGGCCACCGTTCAAGCCCTCAACAGTGGCGCCGTCACGGCCGCCAACATCTTCAGCACTTCACCGGCGATCGAGCAGTACCACCTGGTGCCTCTGGGGGATCCCGAGAACGTCTTCCTGGCCGCCAATGTCGTTCCACTGGTGGCCTCGCAGAAGATGTCGAATGAACTCAAGACCGTGCTCGACGCGGTGTCGGCCAAGCTCACCACCGAGGCCCTGATCGAGTTGAACACCGCGGTCGAGGGCAATGCCGGCGTCGATCCGGACGAGGCGGCGGAAAAGTGGATCAGGGACAACGGATTCGATCGGCGGGTGATCAAATGATCACCTTCGAGAACGTCACCAAGCAGTACCCGGACGGCACGGTCGCCGTCGACAATCTCAATCTGGAAGTGCCGCAAGGCACGCTGACGGTGTTCGTCGGTCCGTCGGGCTGCGGTAAGACCACCTCGATGCGGATGATCAATCGGATGATCGACCCCACCTCGGGCACCATCACCGTCAACGGGGACGACATCAGCACGGTCGATCCGGTCAAGCTGCGTCTCGGCATCGGCTACGTCATCCAGAGCGCCGGCCTGATGCCCCATCTGCGGGTGGTCGACAACGTCGCGACCGTGCCCGTGCTGCGGGGCGAATCCCGGCGCAAGGCCCGCAAGGCCGCGATCGGCGTGATGGAACGGGTGGGGCTCGACCCGAAACTTGCCGACCGGTATCCGGCACAACTGTCCGGCGGGCAGCAGCAGCGGGTCGGGGTGGCCCGCGCGTTGGCCGCCGACCCGCCGATCCTGTTGATGGACGAGCCGTTCAGTGCGGTGGACCCGGTGGTCCGCGAGGACCTGCAGGCCGAAATCCTGCGATTACAAAGCGAATTGCGCAAGACGATCGTGTTCGTCACGCACGACATCGACGAGGCGGTCAAGCTCGGGGACAAGGTCGCGGTGTTCGGCCGCGGCGGGGCGCTACTGCAATACGCCGATCCTGCCTTTGTGCTGTCGAATCCGGCCAACGAACTCGTATCGGCGTTCGTCGGTGCCGACCGTGGCTACCGCGGACTGCAGTTCTTTCACGCGAGCGGACTGCCATTGCACGAGATCGAACACATCGACGAGGACGACATCGACGCGCTCGACCTGAGCCCGGGTCAGTGGCGGCTGGTCATCAAATCAGGCAAGCCGTTCGCGTGGATCAATGCCGACGGGGTCGAGGTGCATCGCAAGGGCAATGAGCTCTACGACAGCACCATCGGCGGCGGGTCGTTCTTTCCGCCCGACGGCACCCTGCGGCAGGCGCTGGACTCCGCGCTTTCGTCACCGAGCGGTCTCGGTGTCGCGGTCGACGAGGAAGGCCGGCTCCTCGGGGGTGTGCGCGCCGACGACGTGCTCGACGCGCTCAAGGAGCAGCGCCGCGTCCCGGAGTTGGGGTAGCCGTGCGGTATCTGCTGAACCATCTCGACGACCTGTGGGTGTTGACCATCGTGCATCTGCGGTTGTCACTGGTGCCGATCGTGCTCGGGCTGCTGATCGCGGTGCCGTTGGGCGCGGCGGTTCAACGCACCACGGCGCTGCGGCGGCTGACCACCCTGACCGCGAGCATCATCTTCACCATCCCGTCGCTGGCGTTGTTCGTGGTGCTGCCGCTGGTCATCCCGACCCGCATCCTGGACGAGGCCAATGTCATTGTGGCGCTGACGCTTTACACCACGGCGCTGTTGGTGCGGGCGGTGCCGGAGGCGCTCGACGCGGTGGACGATCAGGTGCGTGACGCGGCAACGGCGATCGGCTACCGACCGTGGGTGCGGATGCTCAAGGTGGAACTTCCGCTCGCCATCCCGGTACTGATCGCCGGGCTGCGGGTGGTGGCCGTCACCAACATCTCGATGGTGTCGGTGGGTTCGGTGATCGGCATCGGCGGCCTCGGCACCTGGTTCACCGAGGGCTATCAGTCCAACAAGAGTGACCAGATCATCGCGGGGATCATCGCGATTTTCGTGCTGGCCGTCGTCATCGACACTTTGATCATGTTGGCCGGCAAGGCCATCACGCCGTGGAATCGCACGCCTCGAACGCCGCGGGCCACGCGCGCCAAGGCGGCAGCATGAACTTTCTGCAACAGGCACTCGACTTCATCTTCACCGCCGCCAACTGGGCCGGGCCCGCAGGGTTGACTGCCCGCATCGTCGAACACCTGCAGTACACCGTCGTCGCGGTGGCGGCTTCGGCGGTGATCGCGATCCCGGTCGGCCTGCTCATCGGGCACACCGGGCGCGGCACCTTCCTGGTCGTCACCGGGGTCAACGCGTTGCGCGCCCTGCCCACGCTCGGCGTGCTGCTGCTCGGGGTGTTGTTGTGGGGGCTCGGCTTGGTGCCGCCGACGGTGGCCCTGATGCTGCTGGGCATTCCTCCGTTGCTGGCCGGCACCTACGCCGGGATCGCGAACGTCGATCCCGCCGTGGTGGACGCGGCCAGATCGATGGGCATGACGGAGCGGCGGGTGCTGTTCGGGGTCGAGGTGCCCAACGCGCTGCCGTTGATCGTCGGCGGTCTGCGAACCGCGACGCTGCAGATCGTGGCGACCGCGACGGTGGCGGCCTACGCGAGTCTCGGCGGGTTGGGCCGGTATCTGATCGACGGCATCAAGGTGCGGCAGTTCCACATCGCGCTGGTGGGTGCGCTGATGGTGACGGCGCTGGCCTTGATTCTCGATGCCGCGCTGGCGTTCGCGGTGTGGCTCTCGGTACCCGGTAGTGGCCGCTTGGGAGGTCGACGACGGATTCCGCAGCCGTTGCTCGGCGACGAGGTGGCGCTCGAGTCGCGTCCGGCGGGGAGTTCCGGACTCGGCTACGAAGGCCGCGCGTCGTCGCATACGGTAGACGGGTGAGCGACGAGAAGGATCGTGCCTGGCCAGCAGTGTTGACCTGGCGGGCGCACGACGAACCCCGGATGGAATCCGCTCGGGTTCAGCTGTCGGGCAACAGGATCAAGGCCTATGGCCGGATCGTGGCGGCTTCCACCGATTCCCACCCGGCCTTCTCGGCCTCCTATGACCTGGTCACCGACGAGACCGGCGCCACCAAGCGGTTGTCTCTGACTGTCACGCTGGCCGAGCGGGAACGCCAGCTCTCCATCGCCCGCGATGAGGAGAACATGTGGCTGGTGCAGGATCACACCCAGACCAAGCGCTCGGACTTCGGCGGTGCGCTCGATGTGGATCTCGTGTTCAGCCCGTTCTTCAACGCGCTGCCGATCCGGCGGACGGGCCTGCACCAACGCGCGGAGTCGGTGACGCTGCCGGTGGTCTACGTGCGGTTGCCGGACCTGTCGGTGGAGACCGCGAACATCAGCTACAGCAGCCCGGGGCCCGGAGCCGCGGTGAAACTGCGCTCGCCCGTCGCCGACACCACCATCACGGTTGATCCCGACGGCTTCATCCTTGATTACCCAGGACTGGCAGAGCGGATCTGATCACCCCGCCGGCTCGTCCGGCGGCGGCCAGCTCGGCCCGCCAGTTGTCGGTGCCGACCACCGTGGTGATGATCTCGGGGCGGCTGAAGCTGTCGTAGCGCATCCGCGCGGCATGCCCGGTCTCGACCAGATCGGCCACCGAACCCGTGTCCGCCAGTGTCTCCTTGGCTCGCGTCAGCAGTTCGATGCCGTGTTCCAGCGCGGGCAGCAGCTGGTCGGCGTTGGCCTCGCACATGGCCCGCACCAGGTCCGGTGCGGTGGCCGCCACCCGGGTGCCGTCGCGGAATGATCCGGCGGCCAGGGCAAAGGCCAGCGGAACTTCTCCGGCGATCACGGCCAGGGTCTCGGCGAACAGGTGCGGCAGGTGCGAGATCGTGGCCGCGGCGGCATCGTGCTCGTCGGAGCGGGCCGGCACCACGACGGCGTGGCAGTCCAGGGCCAGCTGGGCCACCTGGGACCAGACGCCGGCGTCGACGTGGTCGTCCACGCTGACCACCCACGCGGCGCCGGTGAACAGCGTGGCATCACCGGCCGACCAGCCGGAGTGCGCGGTACCGGCCATCGGATGCCCGCCGACGAAGTTCTGCAGGAGGCCGGCTTGTGCCACCTCGGCGAGCACCGCGCCCTTGACACTGGTCACGTCGGTCAACGGGCACTGGGGTGCAGTGCTGCGGATGCGGTCGAGCATCTGCGGCAGGGCCGGCATCGGCACCGCCACCACGATCAGCGCGTTGCAGTCGGCCGCCCGGCGCAGCGCCTCGTCGAGGTCCGCCGTGGCGTCGAACCCGTCGAACTTGGCGGCCGCGACGGACTCCAGCGACCGGTTGTAGCCGAAGACCTCACGGCCCGCCCCGGCAGCGGCGCGCATCAGCGAGCCACCGATCAGACCGAGGCCCAACACGCACACGGGTGTGTTCGTCACGCATCAAGGTTGGCACACCGACCCGGCCGGGGCCGAGGGTGATCCCTGTCAAAATTGCTGGTCGGCGACTACCGTAGGCGGGCATGGAGGCGCAGCGTGCACCGGCAGACCTGCCCGATGGTTTCGGGGTGGCCGTTGTCCGGGAGGACGGCAGGTGGCGGTGTGCCCCGATGCGGTCGTCATCGTTGAAGAGTTTGACCGCCGCCGAAACCGAGCTTCGCGAGCTGCGCAGCGCCGGGGCGGTGTTCGGACTGCTCGATGTGGACGACGAATTTTTCGTGATCGTGCGGCCCGCACCGGCGGGTACCCGGTTGCTGCTGTCGGACGCCACCGCGGCACTGGACTACGACATCGCCGCAGAGGCGCTGGAGAATTTGGACGCTGACCTGGAAGAAGAGGATCTCGAAGACTCGGATCCCTTCGAAGAAGGCGACCTCGCGGTGCTGTCCGACATCGGTCTGCACGAGGACGTGCTCGGGGTGATCTTGTCGGAGACCGACCTGTACGCCGACGAGCAGATCGGGCGGATCGCCCGCGAGATGGGCTTCGCCGACGAGCTGTCGGCGGTGCTCGACCGGCTCGGTCGGTGAGTGCCTCAGACGAATCCCTGATCCGCGCGGCGCTCGGGGCTGCCCGGACAGCCGGTCCGCGCGACGTGCCGATCGGTGCGGTGGTGTTCGCCGCCGACGGGACCGAGTTGGCGCGCGCTGCGAACGTCCGTGAGGCCACCGGCGACCCGGCCGGGCACGCCGAGATCGTGGCGATGCGCGAGGCCGCCCGGGTGCTCGGCGACGGGTGGCGGCTGGAAGGTGCGACGCTGGCCGTGACAGTCGAGCCGTGCACGATGTGCGCGGGCGCGTTGGTGCTTGCCCGGGTGGCGCGGGTGGTGTTCGGCGCCTGGGAACCCAAGACCGGGGCGGTCGGCTCGCTGTGGGATGTGGTCCGTGATCGCCGGCTCAACCACCGTCCCGAGGTGGTCGGCGGGGTCCTGGCCGACGAGTGCGCGGCCCTGCTGGAGGAGTTCTTCGCGGCCCAGCGGTAAGCGATTAGGGCTTGGCGCGCTCGCCCGGTAAGCTGCCACACGGTGGCGTGTCCGAGCGGCCTAAGGAGCACGCCTCGAAAGCGTGTGACGGGTAACCCCCGTCCGAGGGTTCAAATCCCTCCGCCACCGCCATAAATCCCGCACCTGTTCTCGCAGGTAGCGGGATTTTTTGCGATCAACGCGCGACGCAGATCACTCGCCTGGGCGCTGTGTCGAGCGTGCAGCCTTTCTGTCGCTGATGGCGAAATTGCGACAACAACCTGCACGTTCGTCACAGGGTTTCCAACCGGGTGGCGGTGACGGTTCCGCTGCCGGCGTCTGAACCGACCTTGCGGGGATAGCGTGCGGCCAGTTCGGCGAAGCTGGTGAAAGACGTTGACCACCCCAGGCTTTCGATCCAGTGCCGGGCGTCGTCACCGAGGCCCCGATCGACATTGGACGTGCCGCGATACAGGTCTGCGGCGCCGTCCACCGACTTCAGTGTGGTGTTGAAGCTCTGGCTACCCATGGTCGGGAATTCGTACCGGCTGCCGGGCGTGGACAGTCGCGTGATCGCCTCGACCCCGGCGCGAGCCGAGGCCCTCGGCAGTGTCATCAGGGCATGGTCGACCCAATGCGTCGGGATGGCGGGATCAAACCCGTTGGTCACCAGGGATTCTGCCCAGTCGCCGTCGGACAGGTCGGCCTCGATGACGTGGCGCTCGCAGGTCGCGACGGCGTCGCGCAGGGTCGGTTCCTTGAAGGCGAAGAGCTGGGGTAGATCGACCTCGAACAGGTGCACGGACCCGGGCCAGGTCAGCCGGAACGCGTGGGTGTCCAGCCCGGCGCCGATCAACACGATCTGGGTGCGCCCGGCATCGGCCGCTTGGGTCAAGGCGTCGTCGACCAGGCGGACACCGACTGTGCGGGATTCGTACATCACCGCGGCCAATCGCAACACGGTCGCCCAGGTTTCGGCGGCACCCTCGGGCGCGTCCGGGGCGAGATATGCCTGCTGTGCTGCCGCGACGAAGCGGGCGGCGTAAGGATCGGCATAGAGGCGGTCATCCCGTTCGGATTCCCGGGCTCGGATCACCGCGACCCCGACGGCGGTGAGTGGTGGGCCGGTCAGTGTTGTGGGCAGCTCTGAACCGTGCATGGATTCCCCCTCGATGCGTCACATTCATTACTTGACGGCAGGTAAGTAATGGATCCGGCCACGCTAAGCTCATCCCTTACCGGGCGTCAAGTAATGGGAGGGGCTGGATGGCAGGTCGACGGACCGACACCCGCGACAAGATCCGCGCCGTGGCCCTTGAGCTGTTCTCGGCCCACGGCTACGACCACACCTCGATCCGTCAGATTGCCGAAAGTCTCGGGATCACGAAGGCCGCTGTCTACTACCACTTCCCGGCAAAAGAGGACATCGTGGTGAGCCTTGCCGACGATTTGCGTACGGGTGTGGACGAGATCCTGAGCTGGGCTGCCGATCAACCTGCGGGCAGGGAAACCGGACTCGAGGTCCTGCGACGGTACGGCACGGTTCTGCACGGCACCGGCCGGGCCATGACGCGGTTCATGCACGAGAATTATGCGGCGTTCAATCGGCTCGGGGTCGGCGCCGACCTGCGCTACCAGTTCCGCACCGTTTCCGACGCCATGACTGCCCCCGCCCACGATCCCGTCGCGGTGTATCACGCCCGCCAGGCCCTGCTGACCATCTCCTGGAGCGTGGCAATGATGGGTGACCTGCCGCTCACCGATGAGCAGTGCAACGACACGGCCATCGCGATCGCCGCGGACATTTACGAGCGCACCTTCTAGCGGCCCGATGTCCCAACTAGATCCGCGCCCACGGCGCGAAGGCGTTGCGCTGCCCGCGCAGTGACGGCTCGAGCTCGGGATAGTGCCGCAGCAACACCGAGGTCATGTCGTTGTGGTCGATCCAGTCCATGCCCTCGGGGGTGTAGACGCGCGGCGTGAAGTCCACGGTGTAGAACCGGTCGCTCTTGAGGCGACGGGTGGCCATCAGCACGAAGATCCGGAATGCGGTGTCGCTGAACCCGAATCCCTCTGGCAGTTTCTCGCCGAACATGCCGACGGTGGTGTCCACCTTCTCGATGTCGCCGCCGTAGATCTCGGCCATCACAGCGGCGGTGGAAGCGTCGCCGCCGCTGATCTGGTCGAAGCTGGTCACCGGGTTCAGTCGCAATGCACGGCGGAAGTCGTTGTAGCGCGGGACTCCTCGTTCCCGGGAGCGCAGGATGTCGGTGGCGATCATGTCGAGTGTGTGTTCGTCGGTGCGCTGGAAGTTCCGCATGAAATTCGGGCTGTTGTGCAGGGTGACCGCGCCGGGATGGGCGACGCCCAGGGAGTACAGGCACTCGGCCACACCCATGCTCTTGAGGACACCGCGGGAGTTCGCCCCGCCGTGGATCTCGCCGAAGGTGAGTTGGCGTGGCTCGACTCCGGTTGTCAGGCTGAGGAATTCATAGTCATCGGGCACCAGGGGGTGCATCCGGTAGACGGTGACGAAGTCCTCGGTAATCGAATACGGGGCGGTGTGGTGGTCGGTGGTCGAGCCCGGGATACCGCTGACCACATCGCTGGACCCGATCCGGCCGAACAACTCCTTGACCCGCTCACCGGCTAGGCCGAACCAGTTGGCCCGCATCCCGATCTGCAGGGTCGGATGCCCCAGGATCGCCGGGGTCCATTCGATGGTGTGGATCTTGGCGATCAGCGCGGCGTTGATGAGTCGTGCCTTGTTGAACAGTTGGTCGTCGTCCCAGTTCGGATATGCCGCCTTGAGCCGGTCACAGATGGCGTTGTGCTCACGCATGAATATCGTGCCCATCAGCTCCATGCCCAGCCACCAGCCGTCCGCGCCACCGGAAGCGCCGATGAGGGCCGGGTCGATGTCGATGAACCCGTCGGCGTCGATGCGCACCTTGCCGCCCTTGCCGCTACGGATGGCCTTCTGGAAATCCTGGTTGCTGCCGTAGATCTGCGAGGCATCCCACCAGTGGGTTTCGGTGTTGACAAAGGTCGAACCGCCCGGCGCGGCCGTGGGGTCGACGGCCGTGGCGGGGACCTTGATGGTGTCCTCGGGCCATTCGTCGTCCCCGTTGGGGCGGGGGATCTCGAGCATCCGATTGGCGTCGGTACCGTGGCTGAACCAGTCCCGGGTCTCGAACTGCAACCACGCCCCGGCGAGCACGTTGAGTGTGGTGGCCGGCTTGAATTCGCGGCGCTGCAACAGTTTGGTGCTGATCAGTCGGGGATTGGGATCCATCAGCTGCGGCAGCGTCTCGGCCCGGCCCTCGGCCAGGGGCACGTTGCGCCCGAACCGGGTGTTGGCCATGCCCATCGACGGCGCCGAGAGGTCGTTGTAGGCGCCGTTGGCCGTCCGGTTGGTCAGGTATTCGGTCGGGGCCAGCGGCGGCGCCTCCGGTGGCTTGCCCTGGTAGGTGTCGTACAGGTTGTGCTCGCGCAGGGCATCGCGGATCCCGACCAGCACCGAGATGCCGACGATCGGGGGCAGCTTGTCCCAGCCGATCCGCCGGTCGACCAGCTCAGTGGTTTTGAGAAACAACCTCGTGAGAAGCGATGGCATGACGGGATCCTTTCCAGGCGATGACGGCGAGAGCGGTGTTGATGGCGGAGATGACTGTGGCCGTCACGCCGTGGCGGCGCGGCAGATCGCCGCGCGCTGTGGTGACGGCGGCCGACAGGGTGTCGGTGGCGTGGATCAGGACGGCGAGGTTCTCGGCCCGACGAAGTTCGCTGCCCCGCAGGACGAGCAGATCCAGCCCGATCAGCACGGTCCTGATGCCGAACATCCGGAACGGATAGCCGGCCGAACGATCGCGTGCGGTGTCGACGCCGAGGCGGGTGAGAAGTCTTTCGGGCGCCGCAAGGGCGGTCGCGCCATTGAGGATCCGGATCACCGCCAGCGCGGTCCGTGCTGCTGTCGGGCTCAGCATGTCTAGATCTTGGGCGTTCGCCGCGGCCGGTGCATGAGTAGTCGGCTACTTGTTTCGCCTGATTCGCCCGGTCTTCGTCAGAGCTCGTCGCAACGGCGTTGAATGTGTCCATGGATCTGATGTCGCCGACCGATTCGATGTTCCTGATCGCTGAGACGCGGGAGCACCCGTTCCATGTCGGTGGCCTCGCGCTCTACGAACCTCCGGCCGGCGCGGGCAGTGACTTCGTGCGCGAATTGCACGAGGAGATGGTGGCCCAGACCGACATTCAGCCGGTGTTCCGCAAACACCCGGCGACCATCCTCGGCGGCATCGCCAACGTCGGCTGGACCTACGACAACGACGTCGACATGGACTACCACCTGCGCCGGTCGGCGCTGCCGACCCCGGGCCGCGTTCGGGATCTGCTGGAGTTGACCTCCCGTCTGCACGGCGGCCTGCTCGACCGGCACCGTCCGCTGTGGGAGGCGCACCTGATCGAGGGACTCGCCGACGGCAGGTTCGCGGTCTACACCAAGATGCACCATTCGTTGATCGACGGGGTGTCGGCGCTGAAGCTGTTGATGCGCACCCTGTCGCAGGATCCGGATGACACCGAGGTGCGGGTGCCGTGGTCGCTGCCGCGCCGCAAGCGGGAGAAGCAGAGTTCGTCGGTGCTGCGAACGGTCGCCGATACCGTCGGCTCGGCCGCGGGCCTGGCGCCGTCGACGGTCAAGCTGGCCCGTTCGGCGCTGCTCGAACAGCAACTCACCCTGCCGTTCGCGGCTCCCAAGACCATGTTCAACGTCAAGATCGGCGGAGCCCGCCGGGTCGCGGCCCAGTCCTGGCCGCTGGAGCGGTTCCAGCGGATCTCGCGGGCCGCCGGGTTCACAGTCAACGATGTGGTGCTCACGGTGTGCGCCGGAGCGCTACGTGCCTATCTGGTGGAACAGGACGCGCTGCCGGACCAATCGTTGATCGCGATGGTGCCGGTGAGTCTGCGCGCCGAACACGAGGCCGACGCCGGCGGCAACATGGTCGGCACGGTCCTGTGCAATCTGGGTACCGATGTGGATGACCCCGCCGAGCGGCTGAATGTCGTCGGGGAGTCGATGCGGGGCAACAAGAAGGTGTTCTCCGAACTGCCGAGAGTCCAGGCCCTGGCGCTGTCGGCGCTGATGATCGCCCCGCTGGGCCTGGCTGCGGTTCCCGGATTCGTCAAGGCCACGGCACCGCCGTTCAACCTGGTCATCTCCAACGTGCCCGGGCCGCGACATCCCTTGTACTGGAAGGGCGCTCGGCTTGACGGCAACTATCCACTGTCGATCGCGCTGGACGGGCAGGCGATGAACATCACCTTGGCCAACAATGCCGACAACCTGGATTTCGGGCTGGTCGGATGCCGGCGCAGTGTGCCGCACCTGCAGCGGATGCTCAGCCATCTGGAGGACTCGCTCAAGGCGCTGGAGGTGGCGTCGGGCGCCTGACGCCATGCTCACATCCTCCGCGTCGATCAGCCCGCGGACCGCAGGAAATCTCCCGAGATCTTGACCGCGGGCGTCGAGGAGTCCCCGCCCACCACCAGCGTCGCGAACGCGATGTCACCGGCGATCCCGGCGAACCACCCGTGCGAGTGCGTGTTGTCGCCGAATTCCGCCGTACCGGTCTTGCCACCGAGATCCGGGATATCGCTCAACTGGCTGGCGGTGCCCTCGGCGACGGTCTTGCGCATCATGTCCCGCAGCGCTGCGGTGACCCCGGCCGGCAGCGTTTCGGAGGGCGTATCGGCGGTCACCTTCTCACCGTCGACCAGGCTGGGCAGGACTGTCGAGCCGTGCGCCAAGCTCGCCTCGGCGACGGCGAGACCGAACGGGCTGACGGTCACCGTGCCCTGGCCGATACCGTTCTCCACCCGCTGGGCGGCCGTGTCGGCGTTGGGAACGCGGCCCGTAACAGTGGTGAGCCCCGGAATGGTGAAGTCCACCCCGATACCGAACGCGCGCGCCGTCTTGGTGAGCGCATCGGCGGGCAACTTCTCCGACAGTGCCGCCATGCTGGTGTTGCACGAGTGGGAGAACGCCGACGCCAAAGGCACGGTTCCCAGGTCGAAGTCATCGTCGTTGGGAATGGTGCGGTTCTCGATCGTCAACCGACCGGGGCATGCCACCGGGCTGTCCGGGGTGGCCAGGTTCGCTTCCAGCGCGGCTGCGGTGGTGATGGTCTTGAACGTCGACCCCGGCGGGTAGAGCCCGGAAAAGGCAATGGCGCCTTGGGGATCCGCCGCCGTGTTCTGTGCGGCAGCCAGAATCCCGCCCGTCTTGCCCGACAACGCGACCAGCACCGCGGGACGCGTCTCCTGGTCGACGGCCTGTTGGGCGAGCAGTTGCAGCCGCAGGTCCATCGTGGTGCGCATCGGGTCGGTCGGTGCGGGCGGTTGCGCGGTGAGCCGCTGCGCGGCCGCGCCCTCGGCGTCGACCAGATAGACCGACCATCCGGCGGCTTTGGTGATCCGGTCGTGCCACAGCTCGGTGAGCCCGCCGATGGCCGGCGAAGACAGCTGGCGGTCGGCAGTCAGCAAGTCACCCTGCTCGGCCACGGTGACCCCCGGAATCTGGGCCAGCTGGTCGCGCACCTGGGCGAGGTCGTCTTCGCGCAGTTTCATCACCGTCACGCGGTCGTCGGTGTTCGACGTGAACTGCGCGCCGATGGATTCCGCGGTCGTAGTGGCATCGAAGCGGTTCAACAGCGCGGCAAGCGGCGCGGCGGAACCGACGTGGGCGCGGTCCAGCGACACGACGCCAACGGTCTGCCAGGTCATCAATGGCTGGCCGGTCCGGTCGAGCACCGGGGTCTGCAGGTCACTGTCGGTGCTGTACTGAAAGCGCAAGCCGTCCCGCAGATCTCGGTGCAACAGCGTCGGGGTCCAGGTGATCAGCCAGTCGTCGCCGGTCTTGGCAGCGGTGCCGGTGGTGTCGTAGCCGAAGTCGTGGCCCTCACCCCAGGACCACTGATACTTCAGGGTCGCGCCGGTCTGGTCATCGGGTTCGGCGCTGACCTTGACCGAGGCGGCGTCGCCCATGCCGTTGAACATCGAGGTGATTGCCGGCTCGGCAGCTGCGGGGTCATCGGTCTGCACGGCCGCGCCGTGAGCGTCCTTGCGTTGCAGGGCTTCGGCGAATGCGGTGAATCGGTCAGCCGGGTCCGGGGACGACGAGCATCCCACGACGGGAAGAAACAGGCCGAGTAGCAGGAACCAGACGATGGCGGGGCGGTGCCGTCGAGTCATGCCCCCAGCATGACATCCCGGGCTCTAGGCAGCCTTGTCCGTGTCTGACGCCTGTTGCGGCTTGGCCCGGTGCTTGGGCTCGGACTTGGGCTTGGGCTTGAAAGAGTCCCTGACGTTCTTCGCCACATCCGACATAGTGTTTCGCATCTCGTCGCGCCGCTGCACGGGTGCGCGCTTGATGGGCCTCTTCGGGGTCTCGGCGTCGGCATTCGTCTCGACTGCCTTGGGGGCTTCCTTTGCCGCGATACGGACGGTGGGTGCCGGAGCCGTCGAAGGTGGTGTCGTCGAGGGCAATCCATCCTTGAAGTTGTCCGCTCCCTGCTGCAAGGCACCGGGGACCTGGTTCAGGGTCTCGGCAATCCGCTTGGGGGGCGTGATCAACGAGAACCGGGTCGGCGTGGCGGGATCGGAGTAGTCGCGATCGGTGTAGCCCATGTCGACGGCGAGCTTGAGGGTGGGCTCGATCGCGCCGAGCACCGGCTCGGTGAATGCCGTGGTGTGCAGCGCCGTCGACACGTCGCGGATGGGCTGCAGCAAGGGCAGGTGCTCGGTCTTGACCAGGATGTAGGTGTCTGTCCCGCCACCCGGCGTGGTGACGGTCTTCACGATGACGGCGTCGGGATTGTTGAGGTCGGTGGCATCCGGCGTCGGGTCGCCGTGCAGATAGACGAACCCGGCCGCGGCATTGGCTAGTGCCAGTGGATTGGCGTAGGCCGGGAAGTCGCCGACCGGGTCGTACTCGATGGTGATGAAGGTTTCGTCATAGGGCGACTGTTCGGCTGCGCCGGTGCTGGTGAATCCGAGGAGCCCGAGCGGTCCCATATTCGGGAAGCGGGCATAGATTCCGCCGTTGGGAACCGTGGGCGCCGCGATGTACACGAACTTCAACGCGCCGGTGTCAGGGCTGTTTTGGGCATCGAGTTCGCGCTTGTACTTCTCGGCGACGATGGTCCCCTCGGAGTAACTGACGATGTAGACGGTCCCGCCGGGGCCGGCCGCGGTGCGCGCTTGGGCGACTGTGTCGATCAGCGGCTGGCGGCCCTCGGCGACGCTGTCATCGATCGGCAATGTGGCCGGGTAGTTGACGCCGTAGAACTGGCCTGGGTCGGTACCGACGAACTCGCCGCCGTACGGCACGTAGTTGCCCTGGAACTTGTTCGGGATCCGGTCGCTGTTCGGGTTCTTCGCCCCGCCGACACCGACCACCGCATTGCCGCCCGGCAGGGTGGCCGCCAGCGCGTCGGCGACATGTCCGAAGGTGAGCACCGCGGCCAGGCCTGCGGTAGCACCGGCCACCACGGCAGTCGATGATCGTGCGCGCTTACGTTGGTCGGCCACGGTGCTCCTCAGGTCGTCCGAACTGAAAACGACTGAGAACAGAGCGTGGGCCCGGGATCAGTCCGGGCCCACACTATGCCAGATGTTTGCTAAAAGTGAGTGGATTGCTACGGGCAGGAGACTTCCAGCTCGAAAGGCTTGGTCACCGGGTTCATTCCATCCACACCGGTGGCCTCACCCTTGATCGTGTACTTGTTGCCATCCTTGGTGGCTTCCGCACTGCCGCCGGGTACGCCGGGCGTGTAGCCGAGGCTGACGCCGTCGATGTTGCCGAGTGCCACTGCGGTCACCGACGGCTGGTCGCCTTCGCCGAGGGTGGCGCTGACCGCGGACATGCCCTGCCCGACGGTCAAGGTGACATTGCCTGCGACCGTGGCACACACAACCGTGCCCTCGACCTTGTGGTCCTTGCCGTCGATGCTGACCCGGGCGGTGCCTGCACCCGTGGTCGCCTTGGCGTCGCCTGCCTCGACCGAAGCCGTTGCCGACGCCGTTGCGGTGGCCTTCGTCTCGCTTGAGGTGTCTTTCTTGTCGCTCGACGAACAGCCGGACAGGCCGGCGATGACGATCGCGGCGCCGCCGACGGCAACCAGGAACTCACGCTTCACCACTGCTCTCCTCACGGTTGTGCAGCCCGTCGTCAGTGGCGGACTGTCAGGCAGAAGTATTGGGGTTGATGCAGGTCATGGGCATGGGATTGGAAGAATCGTTCCCCGCGGACGCGAGGCGGTCGTAAGTTCAGCGTCATGCAGACGTTGCGTACTCCAGATGACCGGTTCGCTAATCTTCCCGAGTTTGCTTATCTACCAGTCTATTCCGAGATCGACGACAGCGAGGGTGGCCGATTGCGGGTGGCGTGGGTGCAGGCCGGCCCACCGGAAGCCGACCCGGTGTTGTTGTTGCACGGGGAACCATCCTGGTCGTTTCTCTACCGGCGCATGATCCCGATCCTGGCCGCGGCGGGCCATCGCGTCGTCTGTCCTGATCTGGTCGGCTTCGGCAGATCGGACAAACCCACGCGCATCGAGGATCACACCTATGCCCGGCACGTCGAGTGGATGCGGACGCTGGTCTGCGATGTCTTGGACCTGCGGCGGGTGACCCTGGTCGGTCAGGACTGGGGTGGCCTGATCGGGCTGCGACTGGCGGCTGAGAATCCCGACCGGTTCGCCAACATCGTCGTTGCCAACACCGGGCTGCCCAGCGGCGACATTCCCATGCCGGAAATCTGGTGGCAGTTCCGCAAGGCCATCCAGAATCTGCCGACCATCGATGTCGGCAGATTCGTGGAGGCCGGATGCCGTCGCCCGGTCAGCGACGAGGTCCGGGCGGCGTACGACGCGCCGTTCCCCGACGACACCTTTTGCGCGGGTCCGCGCGCTATGCCCGGTCTTGTTCCCACCGCACCCGACGACCCGGCCGCGGCCGCCAACCGGTCAGCTTGGAAAGCGTTGACGGCCAGCGAAACCCCGATGCTGGTGGCGTTCAGCGACGGCGACCCGATCACCGGAGCCATGGCGCCCATCTTCCAACGGGACATGCGGGGCGCACAGGGCGTCGATCATCCGACGATCGCGAACGCGGGTCATTTCCTGCAGGAGGATGCCGGCGAGGAACTTGCCGGGGCGATCGTGACCTTCCTCAGGGGCAGGTGATCGCGATGTCGAACGGCATGTCCACCGGTTCGCCCGGCTGGTTGGGGTCGATGCCCATGCCGGTGCCGGTGATCGTGTAGGCCTTGCCGTCGCGTGCGGCCACGACCGGTGCGCCCGACAGGCCGGACAGGTAGGTCAGCGAAGCCCCCTCGCCGTTGACGTCGCCGATGTTCACCGACTGCACCACGGGGGCCTCGCCGTCGGTCAGCGCCACGGAGGCCGGCATCTTGCCCTTGACGCCGATCGTGGTCAGCCCGTCCTTGGTCTCGCAGCTGACGCTGGTCACGGGGCCGGCGTCGTTGGGACCGAAGGTCACCCGCCCCTGGCCGGACTTTCCTGATGAACCCGATTCCTGCGACGAGCATCCGGCGACTGCAGCCAGACACACAGCAAATCCGGTGGCAATGACAATGGGGCGGCGCATGACCAAATTCACGTCCGCAGTATGGCCGCGTGCGCCCCCGTGACGGAAATCGGACGCGCATCCGGTTGAATACCAGGTGTGGACCAGCCGTATTTCACCGTGGAGGCCGAGTTGCCCGGCCGACTTGGTCGGGTCGGGATAATCCACACGCCGCACGGCGATATCCAGACTCCGGCGTTCATCGCGGTCGGCACCGCGGCCACCGTCAAATCGGTGCTTCCCGAGACCATGAAACAGCTTGGTGCCCAAGCGATCCTGGCCAACGCCTACCACCTCTACCTGCAACCGGGCCCGGATGTCGTGGCCGAGGCCGGCGGGCTCGGGGCGTTCATGAACTGGCCCGGACCGACCTTCACCGACAGCGGCGGCTTCCAGGTGATGTCGCTGGGTGTCGGGTTCAAGAAGGTCCTGGCGATGGATACCGAGCGGCTGCAGGCCGACGACATCATCGCCAAGGGCAAAGAACGGTTGGCTCACGTCGACGACGACGGGGTCACCTTCCGCTCGCATCTGGACGGTTCGAAGCACCGGTTCACCCCGGAAATCTCGATCGGCATCCAGAACAAGCTCGGCGCCGACATCATCTTCGCGTTCGACGAGCTCACCACGCTCGTCAACACCCGCGCCTACCAGGAAAGCTCGGTGCAGCGCACCCATGAGTGGGCGGTGCGGTGCCTGGCCGAGCATCACCGGCTGCAGGCGCTGTCACCGGAGCGGCCGCGGCAGGCGTTGTTCGGGGTGGTGCAGGGCGCGCAGTACCAGGATCTGCGCCGGCAGGCCGCGAGCGGGCTGGCCTCGATCGGGCAGGAGGCCGGGCCCGCCGAGGGACTGAGCTTCGACGGCTACGGCATCGGCGGCGCGCTCGAGAAGCAGAATCTGGCCACCATCGTCGGCTGGGTCAGCAGTGAACTGCCCGCGGACAAGCCCCGGCACCTGCTTGGCATCAGTGAGCCCGATGACCTGTTCGACGCCGTGGCCGCCGGAGCGGACACCTTCGACTGTGTGTCGCCGTCACGGGTGGCGCGCAATGCGGCGGTGTACTCGGCGACCGGCCGCTTCAACATCACCGGGGCGCGGTACAAGCGGGATTTCACCCCGATCGATGCCGAATGCGATTGCTACACCTGCGCCAATTACTCCCGCGCCTACATCCGGCACCTGTTCAAGGCCAAGGAAATGCTGTCGGCGACGCTGTGCACGATCCACAACGAGCGGTTCGTGATCCGGCTGGTCGATCAGATCCGGGCATCGATCCTGGCCGGCGAATTCGATGAGCTCCGGTCGCATGTGTTGGGGCGGTACTACGGGGTGCCCGTCAACTGACCCGCCCGCACTTTGTCACGCTGGCGTGGCATTCGGCGACGGGAGCCACTCTGGCGTGACGGTCGGTGGCGCCGAGCAATAGCGCGACAACGATTGCCCCGGCAGTTACGGCTGCGGTCGCAGGCCATCCCATCCACCCGACCGCGGCCGCGCCGAAGGCGGTGCCCAGGCTGCCGCCCACGAAGTACACCACCATGTAGGCGCTGTTGAAGCGCGCGGGTGCGGCGGCGTCGATCGCCAAAACCGTGCTCTGATTGGCAACTTGAGCCGCGAAGAGCCCGGCGTCGAACACGGCCAGACCGATGATCGTGGCCGCCGTGTTCGACAGGCACACAGCGAGGCTGATCGCGCCGAGGGCCGCGACGACCAGGCCGACCAACATCACTCGACGTGGACCCACGCGATCGGTCCACGTGCCGGCGATGCGCGTTGCGAGGATGCCCAGGAGGCCGGCGAGCGCGTACAGGCCGATCCGTTCGGCTGTGTACGAATACGGCGGTTGTGCCAGCGCAACAGCGAGCCCGGCCCACACCGCGCAGAACGCGAAGAACCAGAGCGCGCCGCGTACCGCGGCCATGCGCAACGTCGGGAATCGCAGGTAGAGAGCGGGCAGGCCGCGAAGCGTCTCCATGATGCCGCTCGCGGTGGAACCGGCGGTGGCAGGCAAGGTCCGTACGGCGACAACTGCGGTGACGGCCGATGCGAGGGCGAACACGAGCAGAGCGCCGCGCCATCCCGATACGTCGGTCAGCCAGCCGCCGGCGATGCGGCCCCCGATGATCCCGGCCGAAATGCCCGCCGTGACAATGCCCAGTGCGGTGGCCCGGCGCCCCTCCGGGACGAAGCGCGCGGTGATCGAACTCAACTGCGCACCGACCGTGGAACAGGCACCGATCAGCATGATGGTGAGCGCCAGCAACCACATCGTGCCGCAGGCGGCGTTGGCGGCCAAGGCTGCGGCCAAGGCGCCGAACTGTGCGGCGAGGACGTACTTCGGTGGAAACCGGTCGACGAGCGGTACCAGCAGGGCGAGCCCCAACAGATAGCCGACCGGGCCGCACGCCAGCGCGACACCGACGTGGGCAACCGAGATGTCAAGACTGTCGGCCACATCGGACACCGCCGGTTGGAGCGGATAGATCGCGGCAGTACCGAGTGCGGCGGCAATCGCCATGAACCACACGGTGATTCGGGTCATCTGGGGCTGCGATGTCATGCCGCTGACGCTATGGGCGCCCAGGTCAGCGTGCTGGCGGAAATCGGACCATGCGGTGTGGGAGAGTGGCGCCATGCCGGAAGAGCTCACCGCCGAACAGGCCGCCACGCGTCTGGCGACCGCCGACACGCTCGGGATCCCGCTGGGGCCCGGCCAGCCGCCCGCGTTCCTCCGTGCACTCGGAGAGCGCACGGATTGGACCGACCTGCGTGTCTACGGCGCACTGCTCGGAGTCGGGACCGAACTGTTCAACCGCTCCGGTGTCCGTTACCTGTCCGGCTTCTTCGGTCCCTTCGAGCGGATGTTGCGGGACATGGGCGCCGACGTGGAATTCGCCCCCGCGGATTTCCGTCGGTTCGCTCCGCTGCTCGAGCGTCAGGCACCGCGCGTGATGACGACCGTGGCGGCCGCGCCCGACGAGCATGGCTGGTGCTCCCTGTCGCTGCATGCCGGTGCCACGGTGGGTGAATTACGCCGCGCCGGTGCCGATCCGCAACGGTTGCTCGTCGTCGAGGCGTCCGACGCCTATCCGCGGACATTCGGGCTCGACGGATATCGACATGCGCTGCACGTCGACGAGATCGACGTCCTCGTGCACTCGACCGACACACCGCTCGCGCTTCCCCCGGCGTCGCCCTCCGACGTCGACAGGGCGATCGCGAGGCACGCGGTCGCCTACATCCCGTCCGGCGCGACCCTGCAGACCGGCATCGGCTCCATTCCCAGCCAGATCGCCGCGCTGCTCGCCGAGGGAGACGGGGGAGACTACGGGCTGCACAGCGAGATGTTCACCGACGGCTGCATGCAGTTGCACCGGGCCGGCAAGGTCACCAACGCAGGCAAGGGACTCTATGACGGTGTCAGCGTGACGACGTTCGCGTTCGGCTCGTCCGAGCTCTACGCCTGGCTCGACGGCAATTCCGATGTCGCGTTCCTCCCCGTCGAGATCGTCAACGCGCCCGAGGTGATCGGTGCGAACAACGACATGATCACGATCAACGGCGCGCTCGGGGTCGACATCCACGGCCAGGTGGTCGCTGACACCATCGCGGGCGATCAGTTCAGCGGGATCGGCGGCGCCGAGGATTTCGTGGCCGGAGTCGGGCTTGAGCTGTCGGACCGCTCGTTGATCTGTCTGCCCTCGACGTTCGAGAAGGACGGAGTGCTGCAGTCGCGGATCGTGCCGTGGTTCGGCCCCGGTGCCGTGATCACGACGCCCCGGCATCAGGTGGATGTAATCGTCACCGAGTACGGCGCAGCCGAGTTGGAGGGCCGGACGGTCCGTGAGCGCGGCGAGGCGTTGGCCGCGATCGCCCACCCGCAGTTCCGCGACGCGCTGCTGGCCGCTGCGCATCGTGCCGCGCAAGGACGCTCGCCCGTCCAATAGCACCCACGCGGCCTGGCCCCTAACTTACAATTTGCAAGTTAGTCGACGAAGGGGCTGCGACATGGGCGAACGCTACGTGGTGATCGGCGGCGGGCTGGCCGGGCTGGCCGCCGCGGTGTGGCTGAGCGAAGCGGGCAAGAGCGTCACCCTGCTGGAGCGTCGAGGCCAACTCGGTGGGCGCACCCATGCGATGCGGGCCGAGACGGTCGACGACATCCCGGACAACGGCCAGCACGTGATCGCCAGCGGCTATCAGCATCTCTACCGCTATCTGACGAGCGTGGGCACCCGGGAGCACATCGCCTTCCCGAAATCGTCCACGCTGCGTTGGCCCGACGGGCGCAAGGTCACCATGCAGACCACGGGCGCAGGCGCGATCTGGACCCTGTTCGGGGTTCACCCCGACGCGAGCTGGGCCGACCGCCTGCGGGCAGCCCGCGCGACGCTGCGGTTGGGTTGGCAGGCCCTGCATCAACCGGCCGACCTGGCGGATCTGAGTACCGAGCAGTGGTTCGAGCGGGTCGGCATGCCGGCCCCGGCGCGAGAAGCCTTGTGGGACTGGCTGGCCCTCGGGATCGCCGCCGAGCCTGTCGCCCGCGAATCCGCCAAGGTGTTCGCCAACGTGATGGCGACCGGCTTCCGGCTTGGCGTCAAACACCGCACCCCCGTCACCATCGGTTACCCCACAGTGGATCTCGACACGCTCTACATCTCCGGGGCGCTGAAAGTGTTCGAGGAGCGTGGTGTCGATGTGCGGTACCGCGCCGTGGCCCGAAAGATCGTGATCGAGAACAGCGCCGTCACCGCGGTGCTGCTCGCCGACGGCACCCAGATCCCCGCCGACGCTGTGGTCTGCGCGGTACCGAACTCGAACATCGGCGGGCTGCTCGACGATCTGCCCGAACATCCCGAAATCTATGCCGCTGCCGACAAACTGGGCTACACGCCGATCGTCAGTACCAACCTCTACCTGGACGGGCCGTTGGGCACCGAGTCCGCATTCGAGGGGCTCATCGGCGGCACCGGGGTGATCGACGAGGTCTTCGACCGCCAGATCATGCACGGCCGCAGCACCGACCGCGCCTGGCTGTACTGCCTGACCACCAGCGGTGCCTACGAGCAGATCCACAAGAGCAACGACGAGATCGTCGACGAGCAGATGGCGCTGCTGCGTCGTTACTACCCGGCGGCGGGCGGCGCGAAAGTGGTTCAGGCGCAGGTGGTCAAGATGCCCAAGGCCACGTTCTCCCAGGTGGTGGGCACGGATGCGCTGCGGCCGCCGCAGAAGACCTCGGTGCCCTCACTGGTGCTGGCGGGTGACTGGACTGCGACGGACTGGTCGGCGACCATGGAGAGCGCCGTGCAGAGCGCCGCCAAGGCCGTCGACCTGCTACTGGAACTCCGACAATGACCCGGCGGCGGCTCAGCGGTGCCGAGCGCAGGGTGCAGCTGCTCGACGTCGCGCGTGACCTCGTGGCCGAGGGCGGTTACCCCGCATTGACCATCGAGCAGGTTGCCGGCCGGTCGGGTGTAACCAGAACCGTTGTCTACCAACAGTTCACCGATCTTGCCGGTCTGATCACCGCTCTGCTGGACCGCGAGTCGGCGATCGCGTTCGCGGGAATCAGCACCGTGGACCGGCCCGACCTCGATCCCGAGCAACTCGGCAAAGGCATCCTGGCCTACCTGCATGCGGCGCCGACGAGCTGGCGCATCATCTTGCGGCCCCCGGACGGTGCACCGCCGCAGGTGCGCGAGCGCATCGAGCTGGGCCGCCGGTACGCCAGGAAGGTCGCGGCCCGCCCACTGTCGGTCGCCGCGGGCGTGGACATCGATCCGGACGGCACAACCGTACGAATCCTGTTGTCCGCCGTGGAGGAACTCGCGCGACTGCATCTGGAGGACCCGCGCGAACATCCCGACGAGGAAGTTCTGACCCACCTCCGTTCGCTGGTCGGGTGGGCCGTCACCATCTCTGCCGAGCAGACGCGAACGCACCCCTGACCGGGCGAAAATGGGTACCTCCGCGTCTGCTCGCGAGGGGAATCGCAGGTGCTGGGACAACTACAGCGGGTTGAGGATCCGCTGCAGGAACTGGCGGGTGCGTTCTTCCTTGGGATCGCCGATCACCGCGGCGGGCGGGCCCTGCTCCAGGATCACGCCGCGGTCGGTGAACAGCACCTGATCGGAAACCTGCCGGGCGAACTGGATTTCGTGGGTGACGATCACCAGCGTCCAACCTTCGACGGCCAGGTCGCGGATCACCGCGAGCACCTCACCGACCAGTTCCGGGTCCAGTGCCGAGGTCGGCTCGTCGAACAAGACCACCTTCGGTTTCAAAGCCAGCGCCCGGGCTATGCCGACGCGCTGCTGCTGGCCACCCGAGAGCTGATACGGGTACTTGTCGCGCTGGTCGGCCAGCCCCACCTGGCCCAGCAGTTCGGTGGCCTCGGCCAGCACCTCCTCACGCGGGCGTTTCTGCACGATCAACGGGCCCTCGGTGACGTTCTGGAGGACGCTCTTGTGCGGAAACAGGTTGTGGGACTGGAACACAAAGCCGCTCTGCGCCCGGTAGCGGCGCAGCTGGTCCTTGGGTACCGGCTCGGAGAAGTCGAGTTCGGTGTCGCCGACCCGGATCACCCCGGAGTCCGCGACATCGAGGGCGTTCAGCGTGCGCAACAGCGTGGTCTTACCGGAACCCGACGGACCGATGACGGTGGTCGCAGTGCCGCGCGGCACGGTGAACGACACACCCTTGAGTACCTGGAAGTCGCCGAACGCCTTGTGCACATCGGTCGCGACGATCCGGTCTTCGCGTTCTGTGGTCATCGCGCAACGTGCCTTTCCAGTCGGCGTTCCAGACGACTCTGGCCGAACGACAGCACCAGGCAGATCACCCAGTAGTAGATCGCGGCTGTGCCGTACAGGGCGAAGAACTCGAACGTGGGCGCCGCGATGATCTGGGCCTGCCGCAGCAGTTCGGTGACCAGAATCGTCGACGCCAATGAGGTGTCCTTGACCAGCGAGATCAAGGTGTTGGACAACGGCGGGACCGCCACCCGGGCGGCCTGGGGCAGGATGATGCGTCGCAGCGTGCCGGTGTAGTTCAGCCCGATCGTCTCGGCGGCCTCCCATTGCCCCTTAGGGATGCTCTGGATCGCGGAGCGGATGATCTCGGCCGCATAGCCGCCGACGTTGAGGCTGAAGGCGATCACCGCGGCGGGGAACGGATCGATCTTCACCCCGAACTCGGGCAGCGCGAAGAACACGATGAACAGCTGCACCAGCAGCGGGGTGCCGCGGATGATCGAGATGTAGAACCGGGCGATGTTGCTCAGCACCACATTCGGCGACAGCCGGGCCAGCGCCACCGCCAACGCGATCACCAGACCGATGATGAAGCTGATGATCGTCAACGGAATGGTCATCGTCAGAGCCGCTTTCGCCAGCGGCCACAAGTTGTCGGCGATCAGCTGCCAGGTGGAACGTGGAGCCGGGGCACCTTCCGCAGGCGCCCCGGATGCGTTGGCCTTGAGGTATTTCTGCGAGATGGCGGCCAGCGTGCCGTCGGCCCGTAACTCGTCGAGTGCGGTGTTGAGTTCGGGCAGCAAACCGCTGTCCTTGCGGGCCGCGAAGCCCTGTTCGCTCTTCTCCCCGACATTGCCCGCGATCTTCACCGACTTGTCGTTCGTCTCGGCCAGATACGCGTAGACCGCGATGCTGTCGTTGACCACGACATCGACCCGACCCTGGTTGAGCAGCTTGATGGCCTGGGTGAACCCTTCGACCGCTTCCACCCGGGCCCCGGCCTTACGGGCGATCTCCGACCAGTTGCTGGTGGCGTTCTCGGCAGCGACCTTGCCCTTCAGGTCCGTGAGGCTCTTGATGGAGTTGTCGTCGGCGCGGGTGACGATGACGCCCTCGCCGATCGAGTACGGCTGGGACAGGTCGTATTTGGCCTGGCGTTCCGGCGTGATCGTGACCTCGTTGGCCACCACGTCGAACCGGTTGGCCTCGAGCGCGGCGAAGATCGAATCCCATGGTGTTTCGACGAATTCGACTCTGACGCCGAGTTTGTCGCCGACCGCGCGGGCGACGTCGACGTCGTAGCCGACGAGTTGGTTCGTGGCGGTGTCGTGGTAGCTGAACGGGGAGTACACACCTTCGGTGCCCACGCGCAGCACACCGGCCGATTTCAGCGGTTCATCCGTATTGCCGGTAGTCCCCCCGCATGCCGCCAGCATCGCCGTGACGATCAGCAGGAGGCCCAGTAGCGGAATTCGTCGGGAGCGCACGGCCGGACGCTAACAGGGGCACGCCCTGTTCGGCAGGCTTCTGCTCAGCCCGGCCGATATATCCACGGATGCCGCGGCAGAGCGGCCGGGTCGAACCGGTCCAGCATGCCGACCACGTCGAGCGCAGGCCACCCCAGCGACGCGCTGATCTGCTCCAGCGCCCGCTCGACGCCGATCTCGGCCAGGGTGACCGCTCCGTCGCGTTTGGCCAGCCGGGCGCCGTCCTCGTTGAGCACCAGCGGGACATGGGCGTAGACCGGCTCCGGGCACCCCAGTAGCCGCGCCAGGTAGGCCTGCCGCGGAGACGAACTCAGCAGGTCGTCGCCGCGCACCACCTGGTCGATGCCTCCGGCGGCGTCGTCGACCACGACGGCCAGGTTGTAGGCGGGGACTCCGTCGCCGCGTCGCACCACGAAATCGTCGATGATGCCGGTGTAGCTGCCGTGCAGCAGGTCGGTGACGGTGCCGACGAAGGTGTCCGTGCGCAGCCGCAGCGCAGGTGGGCGTCCGGTCTCGGCGCGGCGCTGCGCGCGTTCGGCGTCGGTCAGGTCTCGGCAGGTGCCCGGATAGGCGCCTTCAGGGGCGTGCGGGGCTCGCGGGGCTTGGGCGATATCCCTTCGGCTGCAATAGCATTCGTACAGCAGCCCACGCTCGAACAGGTCGCCGACCACCGCGTCGTAGCGTTCCTGGTGGCCCGTCTGCCATTGCACCGGCTCGTCCCAGGTCAGCCCGATCGCGGCCAGGTCAGCCACCTGACGGTGTCCGATCTCGGGAAAAGTGCGGTCGTCGAGATCCTCGACGCGCAGCAGGAACCGGCGCCCGGTGGACCGGGCGAACAACCAGGCCAGCACCGCGGTGCGTAGGTTGCCGATGTGCAGGTCGGCCGACGGGCTCGGCGCGAACCGCCCGGCGGGGGTTGGGCTCACGCCCGCAATCTAGCTAATCGCGGTCCCAGGGCGCTGTCTCGCCCATCTTCTCGTAGTACTTCGCGAGGTGGCTTTTCACCCGGTCGATGTCGTCCTTCGGGAGGTCGACGCCGCCGCGCGCGCCGTCCATGATCCCGCCGGCAGCCATCACCCCGCGAGGTACTACCTCCAGTTTGCCGCCGACCACGTCGGCGATCAGCAGCTTGTAGCCGGTGAAGTTGTCCTTCGCGTCCTTGTCGTACCAGACGTGCGCGTCGCGGTACTTCTCGTTGGGTTCGTCCTCCGCACCGGCCCACTTGCGGACCCGTTTGTCGGCAGCATCGCCGTCCCACTCCCGGTCCCGGTCAGCCAGTGGCAGATCCTGAAATGCGGTTACAGACATGCTGTTGGCGTGCCCGAACCGGGCGCCCGGTAAACCCGCCACTCACGCCCTACTCCGGCGCTCCAGTGCTTCGATCACGGCCGGGCAGATGTCGACTCCGTACAGATGCTCCATCGCCTGCAGGCCGCCCGGACTCTCGGCGTTGATCTCGATGACTTTGTCGCCGATCATGTCGATGCCGACGAAGAACATCCCATCTTGCGCGAGTTTGTCCTTCATCGTCTCGATCACCGCGCGCTGCTTGTCGGTGACCTCTTCGGGTTGAACTGTGCCGCCCTTGCAGATGTTGGCTCGCGGGTCGTTCCCCTCTGGCACCCGCCGGAAAGCGGCGGGATGCCCGTCGACCTCGATGAGCTCTCCGTCGAGCAGGAAGATCCGCATGTCGCCGTCCTCGGCGCCCTCGACGTATCCCTGGGCGTAGATGTAGCCGTCTTCCAGCACAGACTCCATCATCTGATTCAAGTTGGGCTCGTCATCGCTGACGATCATGAACACGTTGCGGCCCTGCGCGCCGCACAGCGGTTTGATGATGGAGCGTCCCACGGACGAGATGAAGCTCCGGACGTCGTTCACGTTTTGCGTCACCAGGGATCGCTGGCGGATCTGCGCCGGAAACTCGTCGAGGTATACCTTCAACGCCGCACGCATGAGCACCGCGGGGTCGTTGACCACGGTGACGCCGTGCGCCACGAGCAGCTGACCGAACATGGAACCCAAGCTGCTGGCCCACGGCCGATCCTGCCGATCCTCGACCGAGTCGTTCCTCAGAAACACGGCGTCGAGCTCGTCCATGCGTATGCGCTCGGGCGAACTCTCCTTCATGCGATCGACGAACGAGGTCAGCGTGTCCTCACCCCGGGCGATGCCGGGACGTGCGTGCGCCCCGATCTGACCGTCGGGCTCGCCGATACTGACGTCGCTCAGCCCGACGTACCAGACCTCGTGGCCCATCAGGGCAGCCGCCTTCGCGAGGCGGGTGGTCGCGTACTCGTCGACCTCGGTCTCCGCGCGATTGACCAGAAATGCAATCCTCATGCGGCCACATCCATTTCAAGTAGGTCTGCGGGGCCCATGCCGCCGCGCATACGGTCGATCCGCACTTGCGCCCCGGGCGCGGACAGCCAGCGTGGGCGCGCTCGCGGCGGTTCGAGAACCCCTTGCTGGATCAACTCCTCCACGAGCGGCGCATGGTCGAGGGCGAGCTTGCCGGCGAGAAGGGGTTCGATGCTGCGTCCTTCGGCGAAGTACCCGAGGACTCGTTCGATACCGCGCAGATAGATGATGTCCTTGGTCGAACCTCCGCCGAATGTTGCGCGGCTCGTCACCGACCACGCGGTGCGCGGCGCGAAGCCATGGGCGTCGGTCAGGTGATTGAAGATCTCGACGAACTCCGCGTGGGCCAACATCATCGATGCGGCAACGACCCGCGCGGCGAGCACGCGTATGCGCCGGGGATCGAGCCCCCCAACGACGTACTCGGCCAGCACCGCCAGACCTTCCTGCGTCTCCTCGTAAGACGGCAGCCCGACGGCCAGCAGGCCCAACGGCTGCGCCTCGCCGTTGCGATAGGTCAGCACGTGGGTCCCGACCTCGTGCTGGATCAGTGGCTGCACTCGATCCTTGCGGAAGACGGCGGTGGCAGGGATGTAGAGCCGGCCGAACGACACCATCAGATCGGCGACGTCGTCGCGCACCTCGACCGCTACGGGAAAATCCGGGTAAGCCGACTCCAGCTCCGCGCGTGCCGCCTCCGCGAATTCCATGGCGGTGACGCTGGTCGGGCTGATCGGTTGCGGGTCGATGAGATCGAGCAGTGAGCGGGCCGTTGCGCACAGCGAGTGGCCCGGATCTCCATAGAGTTGCAGCGCGCCATACCTGAACCGCGATGTGCCTCGGTCCTCGAGCAACGTGATCTGCCGGGCGATCTCGTCGCGTTTTCCGCGGAAGAGAGAGTTGAGCGCAGGGTTCTCCACTCGCTCGATCTCGACGTCGTACAGGTCGCGCTTGACCAGATCCGGGTCGAAGTTCAGCGGTCTCGACTCCAGGACGGGTGATGACTCGAACCCCGAGCGCGCGAAATCCCGCCACGCCTCGGCTCCATTGGCCGGAGTGACGTAGAGCAGGAGGTTGAGTTCGCGCTCGATCTCCGTCAGACGCGCATCGACGTCTAAGGATTCCTGCGCAAGGGGCGAAGTTCGACCCACTTGCTATCGATACCCAATTGTCGACGTGGTCAATCCGTTGTTCGAAGTGTGCCCGCTAACGTTCAGGAAGTGGCAGAGCGGAGAATCGCCGGCGGCACGATCCGGGTTGACCATCGAGACGGACTGGTGCAGGCGCGAGGTGTGCGCTACGGCACCGCCAGGCGATTCGGGGCTGCCGAACCGCCCGCGGCCTGGTCGGGTGTTCGCGATGCGACCCAATCAGGTCCCGCCTGCCCGCAGCGGCCGTCGCGCCTGGGCTGGGTGACCGGCGACGCACTTGCGGGCTTGTCGACCAACGAGAACTGTCTCGTGCTGACCGTCACGGCTCCGGCCGATGCGCACCGGTTACCCGTCATGGTGTGGTTTCACGGCGGCGCGTACGTCGCGGGCAGCGGTGAGTCTGCGAAGTACGACCCCGGTGCCCTGGTCCGTGCGGGCAACGTGGTGGTGGTCAACGTGAGCTACCGGCTCGGCATCTTCGGCTATCTCGCGCCGCCCGGGGTCGGCGCGGACAACCTCGGACTGCGCGACCAGATCCTGGCGCTGCGCTGGGTCCAGGACAACATCGCGGCGTTCGGCGGGGACGCGGCCAACGTCACCGCGTTCGGTCAGTCCGCGGGTGCACATTCGGTCATGTCGCTCATGCTGTGCGAGGAGGCGGCCGGGCTGTTCCACCGCGCGATCCTGCAGAGCGCCCCGCTGGAGTTGGACGAGGGGCGCGACGACATGGCGCATGCCATGGGCGCGGCGATGGCCGGCTCGCTCGCCGGGGCCGACCCGGCCGAGACCAGCGTGGACAAGCTGCTTGCCGCCGAAGCTGCCGCCGTTGCCGCGGCGCAGGGCTTCGGCCTGCTGGGCGGTCTGGCGTTCGCGCCCCGGCTCGGCCGGGGGCCGCTGCCGGCACCCGCAGACGTCCCAGCGGTCATCGCTACCGCCGCGGGCCGCATCGAGCTGCTGATCGGCTACACCAAGGACGACGCGGCGCCGTTCGTCGCGATGGATCCGCGGGTGGTCAGGCTCAACCGGGTGCCTGCCCTCGGCCGGCTCGCCGTCCGGGCCGGCTCGAAGGCGGTCACGAAGCAGGCGTTCTCCGGCCCCGCCGAGCGTCTGGCGCAGGCCTGGCGATCCCACGGCGGCCGGGTCGGTACTTATCGTTTCGACTGGACACCGGTCAGCGCGCCGCTGGGTGCCTGCCACTGCATGGAGTTGCCGTTCCTGTTCGGCTCACCGCAGACCTGGGCGGACGCCCCCATGCTCGGCCCGCAGCGTGCGATCGACAACCAGCTGTCCGCCGAGATGCGCACTCGATGGACGCAATTCGCGCACCACGGAGTCGAATCGCTGCCCGCCCCGACATTGCGGTTCGGCTAGTTCAGTAGCCGGCCCGAGAGGCACCTCTGCCGGGGAGGCCCGACCTGGTCTGCCTTGATAAAGTTTCGGCAAAATTCGGACTCGGTGGTGTGATGGCGATTATGGGCGCAGTCCCGTCTCTACGTGGACGCGTCAGCGAATGCGCGGCCCTTCGAACCCTGGTCTCGGGTGGCCGCTCGGGCGGCAGCGCAGTGCTGGTGGTGCGGGGCGAGGCGGGCGTCGGGAAGACCGCCCTGCTGGACTACGTCGTCGAACATGCGCCGGGGTTCCGGGTGACCCAGGTGGCCGGGGTCGAATCCGACATGGAACTTGCCTTCGCCGGATTGCACCACCTGTGTGCACCGCTGCTGGATCATCTCGACAAGCTCCCCGAGCCGCAGCGCGACGCGCTCTCGGTGGCTTTCGGTCGCGGTGTCGGCCCGGTGCCTGACCGTTTTCTGGTCGGTCTGGCGGTGCTCAGCCTGTTGGCTGCCGCGGCTGACCGGAAGCCGATGCTGTGTTTGATCGACGATGCGCAGTGGCTAGATCAGGTGTCGGTGCAGACCCTGGGTTTCGTCGCGCGCCGATTGCTTGCGGAGCCGGTCGTCATGGTGTTCGCCGTCCGAGACACTCACGCCGGCGCCCCCGACGTGCTGCCGGGCCTGCCCGAACTGCGGGTCGAGGGGTTGTCGGACACCGACGCCAAAGAGCTGTTGGACTCGGTCTTCCTCGGCCGGCTCGACGAGCGGGTCCGAGACCGGGTCATCGCGGAAACTCGCGGCAACCCGTTGGCACTGCTGGAGATTCCGCGTAACGTGCCGGCCGCCGAGCTTGCCGGCGGTTTCTGGCTCGGCTCGGCGCGCTTATCGGTAGGCCACGTCGAAGAAGGGTTCGTCCGCCGCATCCAGTCGCTGCCGGACGACACTCGGCGGTTGTTGCTTCTCGCCGCAGCCGATCCGCTCGGCGACCCGATCTTGTTCTCGCGTGCCACAGGGCATTTGGGGATCAGCGTGGATGCGTTGGCGCCGGCCGAGGCCGCCGGTGTCATCGAGTTCGGGTCACGCATGCGCTTTCACCACCCGCTGGTCCGGTCGGCCGCCTACCGGGCCGCCGATGCAGCCGACCGCCGGGAAGTACACCGCGCCTTGGCCGTTGCCACCGACCCCGAGCTCGATCCGGATCGCCGGGCCTGGCATGCGGCCAATGCCGCGGCCGGTCCCGACGACGCGGTGGCCGCCGAACTGGAAGCCTCGGCTTGGCGAGCCCAGAGCCGAGGCGGGATCGCCGCCGCGGCGACTTTCCTGGAACGGGCGGCGATCCTGTCCGCCGATCCGGCCCTGCGCAGTTCCCGGGCGATCGCGGCCGCCGAGGCCAAACGTGAGGCTGCTGCCCCCGAAGCCGCCTATGAGCTGCTCTCCCTGGCTGAATTGAATCCGTTGACCGAGCTGCAGTGGGCACAGGTGGGCCGGCTGCGGGCGCAGATGGAATTCACCCGCAGCCGGGGCGGACTACCAGGTGCGCCACCGGTCCGGCATGCGGCCGGATTGCTGCTCGACGCCGCCAAGCGGTTGGAGAATCTCGACGACGAGTTGGCCCGCGAGACCTACATGGAGGCGCTGGCCGCTGCGATGTTTGCTTCGCGCAGTCAACCGGAAGCCCTCGTGGTGGCCGCCGAGGCGGCGCGCGCCGCAGTCGAAAGGGTCGAGACGCCGACTGGGCCCATCGATCTACTCCTCGTCGGCATGGCGAACCTGATCACCGATGGACTGCCCGCGGCGGTCGAGCCCCTGCGCACCGCGCTGGAGCTGTGGAGTGAGCACACCCGTCGCCACGACGGCCGGGCGTTGCGCTGGTTGGCATTGGCCTTCCCGATCGTGCACGAATCTGCTGCCCATGAGATCTGGGACGACGACCTGGTCGACCGGCTGGCCGCCGACATGATCGGCTACGCCCGCGCCATCGGCGCGCTGGCCATCCTGCCGCCGGCGATCGCCTACCAGGCCGGTGTCCAGACGCACAAAGGCGAATTCGTCACAGCTGCAAGGCTTATGGAGGAGGCCGACTCTATCTCGGAGGCGATCGGCCACCGTCCGATGAAGTACCACAAGGTGGAATTGGCCGCCTGGCGCGGCGATCTCACCGAGGCCGGCGACCTCATCGAGGCGGGGATGGCAGAGGGGACCGCCAAGGGTGAGGGCCGACTGCTCGGGGCGGCCGGCTATGCCGCCGCAGTGCTCTACAACGGCTTGGGCCGCTACGAGGAGGCCCTGACAGCTGCCAAACGCACGTGCGAGTTCCACGACATCGGGTTCTACTGCTGGACTTTGATCGAACTGGTCGAGGCCGCCATGCGGGTCGGCGAGCGAGATGTCGCCGAGGACGCGGTGCGACGGTTGGAGAGATGTACGGAGTCCAGCGAAACCGATTGGGGGCTGGGAGTATTGGCCGCGGTCCGGGCTGTCGTCGCCGACGACGCCGAGGCCGACGTGCTGTTCAAAGAGTCCGTCGAGCGGCTCGGCCGCACTCGGATGGGGGTGCAGCTGGCGCGGACCCATCTTCGTTACGGGGAATGGTTACGTCGCCAGAAGCAACGCACCAGTGCCCGAGAGCATCTCAACACCGCCTACGAGATGTTCACCAGGATGGGCGCCGCAGGATTCGCCGAGCGGGCCCGGCGTGAGCTGACTGCCACCGGTGAGAAGGTGCGCAAACAGCCGATGGCCTCGGGCGACGTGTTGACCGCCCAGGAGGCGCAGATCGCCCAGTTGGCCCGTGACGGACTGACCAATCAGGAGATCGGCGCACAGTTGTTCATCAGCACCCACACCGTCGAATGGCACCTGCGCAAGGTCTTCGTCAAGCTCGGTGTCCGGTCACGCCGACAGCTGCGCTCCGTGTCGTGGAGTAGCTGAACCGCGCTCGCTCCAAGACCACGGGTTTTCAAGGGTCCCGAGGGTCCTGGCGGTAACGAGACTCGTCACATGGCGACAATTTTGTTGCAGACGACGATCACGGAGAATCCCGACGACTGGGATGTCGGACGATTCTCGATGCTGGCGGGCGAGCTGCGCGCGGACGGCCACGAGGTGCTGGCCCGTAACCGGACCGATCATGGCGGGCAGGATCCGGTGCTCAGCCATCTCGACGAGCTCGGGTTCGACCAGCTGTGGTTGATGGCCGTCGACGTCGGCAACGGTCTGACGCCCGACGAATGCGCGGCGATCGGCCGCTTCCGCGGGCTCGGCGGTGGGGTGCTCACCGCTCGTGATCATCAGGACCTGGGTAGCTGTCTGAAGGGACTGGGTTCGTTGGGGCAGGTCAACGATTTTCACGACGCCAGCTTGGACCCGCAGTCGCGGTGCGACGACCAGGACAATCCCGACATCTCGTGGCCCAACTATCACTCGGGCGCCAACGGCGACTACCAGCCGGTGCTGGCCGATGAGCCGGTGCACCAGCTGCTGCGCACTTCCAGGACCGCCACCGGCCGCATCGAGTGGTTTCCGGCGCACCCGCATGAGGGTGCGGTCTCGGCCCGGGGGCCGTTCGCGACGGTGGTGGCTCAGGGGCGCAGCACCGCGACCGGCAGACAGTTCAATCTCGCGGTGGCACTCGATGGTGAGAGCACGCCGGAGGGCAGGCCGATGGGGCGGGCCGTTGCCGAGTCGACCTTCCACCACTTCGCCGACTACAACTGGGACCTGGCGCATGGGGCGCCGTCGTTCGTCACCGATCGACCCGGCTGGCAGATCGGAGCGGATCCGTCCCGTCTGGGCGTGTTCAAGGACTATGTCCGCAATCTCGCCACCTGGCTGCAGCCCGTGGGTCGCTACTAGCTGGGGAGCAGGCCCGGGACGATGTCGTTGAGCCCGAAGGTGACCGGCTGTTCCAGCTGCTCGTAGGTGCACGAGCGCGGGTCCCGGTCGGGCCGCCAGCGGTTGAACTGGGCAGTGTGTCGGAAGCGCCTACCCTCCATGTGGTCGTAGCGGACCTCGACAACGCGTTCGGGTCGCAACGGCACGAAAGACAGGTCCTTGCCTGCGTTCCAACGTGAGCCGCCGCCGTACCTACGCGCGAGGTCCGGGTTGGCGGCCACTTGGGCGGCCCAGTTCCACGGATGGTTCTCGAAACTGGTTACCAGAGACTGCAATTCGGTGAACAGGGCTTGGCGTCGCGCCATCGGGAAGGCACCGATGACGCCGACGGATGCCAGCTCGCCGTCATCGGTGTAGAGCCCCAGCAGCAGCGAGCCGATCGCATCCGGCCCCGACTTGTGGAGCCGATAGCCGGCGACCACGCAGTCGGCGGTCCGCTGGTGCTTGATCTTCACCATGACCCGTTTGTCGGGCTGATAGGTGAGCGTCAGCGGTTTGGCGATCAGTCCGTCGAGCCCGGCTCCCTCGAATTCGTCGAACCAGCGCCGCGCAGTCGCCATATCGGTGGTGGCCGGGGTGACGTGAAAGGCGGGGCCGGGACCCAGCGCGCCGACCAGAGCGGCGCGGCGTTCACCGAACGGTCGGCCGGTGAGGTCGTCGTCTCCGAGGGCGAGCAGGTCGAAGGCGATGAAGCTGGCCGGGGTCTGTCCGGCCAACAGGCGCACCCGGGAAGCCGCGGGGTGCAGACGCAGTTGGAGCGCTTCGAAGTCCAGGCCTTGCTCGGTCGGCAGGACGATCTCGCCGTCGATGACGCACCGCGGTGGGAGCTCGGCTTTCGCAGCCTCGACCAGTTCGGGGAAATACCGGGTCATCGGCCGCTCGTTACGGCTGCCCAACTCGACTTCGTCGCCGTCGCGGAACACCAACGCCCGGAAGCCGTCCCACTTCGGTTCGTAGGACGCATCCGGTGGAATCACTGTTGCCGGCTTGGCCAGCATCGGTGAGACGGGCGGCATCACGGGTAGCAGCATGGCTCCGGACCTGGTGTGGATTGGCTGGTTTGTGGCTATTCAGTATGCGCGACACAGTCCGGCCGAGCCGCGAGACAAGAGCGGGAGTACTGGGTTTCAGGCGGCCTCATCGGGTATGCGTCAAGCAGAGCACGGCTGGTCCCACCCGCCGCCGGTGTCCGCGCGATGAGTTCGCCGCGGCGCGGCGGTCTAGATCCGTGACGCCCCCATGAACCAGGATGGAGCCCGTGGACCTACCCGTAGTGCCGCCGATCGAACCGATGCTCGCCAAAGCCCAGGTGAAAGTGCCCGAGGAGGCCGGGGTGTGGTCCTACGAGCCGAAATGGGACGGCTTCCGGGCGCTGGTCTTCCGGGCCGGCGACGAGGTGGTGTTGCAGTCTCGCAGCGGAAAGGAACTCGGGCGCTACTTCCCCGAACTGCTCGACGCGCTGCGTGACGAACTCGCCGACCGTTGTGTCCTCGATGGTGAGGTGGTGGTGCCCCGCGAGATCGACGGCCGCATGCGCCTGGACTGGGAGTCGTTGTCGCAGCGCATCCACCCTGCCGAGTCGCGGGTGCGGATGCTCGCCGAACAGACGCCGGCGCACTTCATCGGCTTCGACGCCCTGGCCACCGGGGACCGGTCGTTGCTCGCCGAGCCGTTCCGGGTGCGCCGCGAGGCGCTGATCGAGGCCGTCAAGGCCAAGACGTGGTGTCATGTCACGCGGACCACCACCGATCCCGAGCTCGGTGCGCAGTGGCTGCAGACCTTCGAGGGGGCCGGCCTCGACGGGGTGATCGCCAAGAAGCTCGACGGCCCGTATCTGCCGGGCAAGCGGGAGATGGTGAAGGTCAAGCATCACCGCGACGCCGACTGCGTGGCGATCGGCTACCGCATCCACAAGAGCGGGGAGGGTGTCGGCTCGATCCTGCTCGGCCTCTACCGGTCCGACGGCGAGCTGCAGATGGTCGGTGGCGCAGCCTCGTTCAGCGTCAAGGACCGGATCAAGCTGCTGGCCGACCTGGAGCCGCTGCGGGAGGGCGACGAAGTCCGCGAGGGTGATCCCAGCCGCTGGAACTCGGCCGCCGACAAGCGCTGGATCCCGGTGCGCCCGGATCGCGTGTGCGAGGTGGCGTATGACCAGATGGAGGGCAACACCGAGAACGGTCGACGCTTCCGGCACGCGGTGAAGTTCATGCGCTGGCGCCCGGACCGCGAACCGTCGAGCTGTACGTTCGACCAGCTCGACGTGCCGTTGAACTACGACCTGTACGACGTCCTGACGGGGGAGAGCTGAAATGGCAACACCAGCAACCGAACTCGATGTCGACGGAATCAAGGTCCGGTTCACCAACCCGGACAAGGTGTATTACCCGAAGCTGGGCAAGGGCGGCACCAAGGGCAAGCTGATGGAGTACTACCTGTCCGTCGCCGACCGTATGGTCACGCTGTTGAAAGACCGGCCCACGCATCTGCAGCGGTTCCCCGACGGCATCGAGGGTGAGGAGATCTACCAGAAGCGGGTGCCGCAGAAGCATCCCGATTACCTGGAGACCTGCACGGTGACGTTCCCGTCGGGGCGCACCGCCGACGCGCTCAAGGTGACGCACCCGGCGTCGATCGCGTGGGCCGCGCAGATGGGCACGATCACGTTGCATCCCTGGCAGGTTCGCTGTCCGGACACCGAACATCCCGACGAGCTGCGCATCGACCTCGACCCGCAACCCGGCACCGGCTTCGCCGAGGCCGCCGCGGTGGCCTGCGATGTGCTCAAGCCGCTGCTCGACGAGCTGGATCTGATCGGCTATCCGAAAACGTCGGGCGGTCGCGGCGTGCACATCTTCCTGCGGATCAAGACCGACTGGGATTTCATCGCGGTGCGCCGCGCCGGAATCGCACTGGCCCGTGAGGTGGAACGGCGTGCACCCGATGCGGTGACCACGTCGTGGTGGAAGGAAGAGCGCGGTGAGCGGCTGTTCATCGACTACAACCAGAATGCCCGCGACCGCACGTTCGCCTCGCCCTATTCGGCCCGCAAGACCCCGATCGCGACCGTCTCGACCCCGTTGTCCTGGGACGAACTTCGCACCGCCAACCCCGACGACTACACGATCGCCACCGTGCCGGATTTCCTTGCCGGACGCGAGGATCCCTGGGCGGATATCGACAAGAAGAAACAGTCGCTACAACCACTGTTGGACCTGGTGGCCGCCGACGAGGAGCGCGGCCTCGGTGACCTGCCGTACCCGCCGAGCTATCCCAAGATGCCAGGTGAGCCGCCGCGGGTGCAGCCCAGCAAGAAGGTGGCCGAGAACTGGGACGAGGACGGCAATCCGAAGTAGCGAGCCGCTAATCCTCATCGGATGGTTCGGGCGTGAGCCGGGGTGTAGCGCTCGCCGGCGACGCGTCCCGGTGCGAAGATCTCGGCCAGGAGCGCCACTTCGTCTGCGCTGATCGCAATGTCGGTGGCGGCGATGTTCTCCCGGACGAACGGGATCCGCTTGGTCCCCGGAATCGGCACCACATCGAGCGGCTGTGCGAGCAACCAGGCCAACGCCAGTTGTCCTGGGCTGCAATTCTTCTCTGCGGCCAAGGCTCGAAGTTGCTCGACCGGCGCGAGGTTGCCAGCGAGATTCTCGGCGGAGAATCTTGGGTTCGTGGCCCGGAAATCACCTGGGGCGAAAGTTTTTCCGGCCGTCACGGAGCCGGTGAGTGCCGAGCGGCCCAGCGGACTGTAGGGAACCAGGGTGATGCCCAGTTCCCGGCATGTCGAAGTGATGCCGTTCTCGACGTGGCGTTCCCACAGTGAGTACTCGGATTGCAGGGCAGAGATGGGGTGTGTGGCGTGTGCGCGGCGGATCTGATCGGCGCCGACCTCACTGAGTCCGATGGCGCGGACTTTGCCCTCGGTGACCAGTTCGGCCATCGCGCCGACGGTGTCCTCGATCGGCACGCTCGGATCGAGACGGTGGTAGTAGTACAGGTCGATGGCGTCGGTACCCAACCGCCGCAGGCTTGCCTCGCAAGCTGTCCGCACGTACTCGGGTCGGCCGTCGATGGCGATCCCGTTCTCGGAGTCGTTGATCTTCGCCGCGAACTTGGTCGCCAGCACTACCTGGTCTCGTTGCCCGGCGATCGCACCGCCGATCAGCCGCTCATTGTGGCCGAAGCCCCGGATCGGTACACCGAAGGTGATGTCGGACGCGCCATAGACATCGGACGTATCGAGGAAATCCACCCCGAGCTCAAGCGCCGCGCGAATGGTGGCCACCGACTCGCTGTCGTCGGCGTAGCCGTAGGACTGGGACATTCCCATGCAGCCCAGGCCGATCGAACGCACCGTCAGATCGGAATGCCCGATGGTTGTTCTCATTTGGCGGCTCCCAGCGGATCGACCTGATCGGCGGTGACGTCATCGGCCGCGGTGGAGAGGCTGAGAGCCTCCCAACTCTCGTCATCGGCGAGCAGTTCGCGCCCGGCAGCGGTGGCGTAACGGTAGGCATCGGGGCCGACGAGCAACCGCTCTGGGGGATCGGTCATCCCGGCGACGGTGAGGACGAGTTCGGCCACCTTGGCCGGGTCGCTGGCACCGAGGCTTTCGGGAGTGCTTCTGGCGATCGACGCACCGACGGTATCGGCGTACTCGTCGCGGACCGCGGCGACCCGCATCGATGAGCCGGCCCAATCGGTGCGCATACCGCCGGGTTCCAGAACGGTGACGTTGATGCCGAGAGGACCTACTTCCTGGGCGAGCACGCCGGAGAATCCGGTGACTGCCCACTTGGCTGACTGGTAGGCGCCCAGGCCGGCGCGCACGAGCCGCCCGCCCACCGAGGAGATCTGGATGATGTGGCCGGTGCGCTGGGCCCGCATGACGGGCAGTGCGGCTTGGGTGAGTCGGACGACGCCGAAGAAGTTGGCGTCGATCTGGGCACGGAAGTCATCGAAGTCGAAGTCTTCGATGGCGGCCATGTTCGCGTAGCCCGCGTTGTTGACCAATACGTCGAGCCGGCCGAACCGCTCGACTGCAGTGGCCACAGCCGCCCGCACCTGGTCGTCGTCGGTCACGTCGAGCTCGACGACGGCGAGCCGGTCCGGCTGGGTTCTGGCGAGGTCGGACAGCGCGGTGGAGGAGCGGACGCCGGCTACGACCCGGTGCCCCGCCCCCAAGGCCGCCTCGACGATCGCGCGGCCCAGACCGCGGGACGCGCCGGAAACGAGAAATACGTACGACATTGCGGTTACCTACTTTCGGTTGAGATATCTGAGGTGGAGCAATGGTTCAGGCGACGCTGCGGACGGCCCCGCCGTCGACGCGCAGATCGGCACCGCTGATGTAGCCGGCATGAACACTGGCCAAAAACGCGACCGCGGAAGCGATTTCCTCCGGGCGGCCGAACCTGCCGACATCGTTGGGAAACCACTCGGTGGCGGCAGCGCTCTCGATGTCCTCCCACGCCGGGCCCCAGCCGTGTACTGCCGCGGCTTGGACGGCCATGTCCCGCACGGGTTCGGTCAGGATGGCCCCTGGCGCAACGATGTTGGACGTGACACCTGTCCCGGCGAGTTCGCGGGCCAGCGACACCGTGAGGTTGTGCCGGGCGGCGAGTGTCGCGTTGTAATGCGGCTGCCCGGCGGCGGGCTGGATCGCGAGCCCGCCACCGATCTGGATGACGCGGCCCCAGCCGCGCCGCCGCATCCCGGGCACCAGCCGCTCGATCATGCGCACCCCGGACACGACGTTGACCTGGTAGATCTGCGTCCACAGCTCCGCTGTGAGTTCGGGCCACCCGAGCCCGTCGTAGTACCCGGCGTTGTTGACGAGGATGTCGACGTCACTCGCAATCGCGGCAACTGCGTCGGCGCCGGCATCGGTGGCCAGGTCACCCGTGACGGGTTCCGCGTCGCCACCGCCGGCTCGAATACCGTTGGCGACAGCCCGGGTACGTGATGCGTCGCGTCCGTGGACCACGACGGAAGCACCCTCGGCGGCAAGCGTTTGGGCGATGGCCTGCCCGAGCCCCGTGCTCGATCCGGTGACCAGTGCGCGCTTGCCCGACAGACCCAGGTCCATAACCCACTCCTATGTCTACAGTCGTATACATTCGATAGGTATACATACGTAGACTTGTGCCCGGATATTCCCTAGCGTGGTCGGCATGGGTTCCTCCCGAACACGCAACGCTGCGGCCACCCGCGAGGCGATCCTGCAATCGGCGATCCGGCACTTTGCGCTGTCCGGGTACGACGGGGTCGGCGTTCGTGAGATCGCGCGAGACGCCGGGGTCACCGCGATGCTGGTGAACCGCTACTTCGGGTCCAAGGAGCAGCTGTTCGCCGAGGCGGTCGAAACCTCTTTCGCGCCACCGACGATCGTCGCGGAGGAGCCGGACGCGCTGGCGCGCGATGCTGCGACCGCGCTGACCGAACGCTCCGACTCGGATGCCGACCCGCTGGAGCCGTTCCTGATCATGCTCCGTTCGGTCTCGAACCCGGTTGCGGTGAACATCGTGCGCGACGCGATCGCACGCCACGTCGGCCAACGGTTGGCCCGCCAGCTCCCCGGGTCTGACCGTGAGCTCCGCGCCGACGCCATGCTGTCGGTGATGAGCGGGGTCCTGCTGATGCGGCGGGTGATCAGGAGCCCGGGCCTGACCGATGCCGACGCCGGCCGGCTGACCGACCTGTTCGAGCGCGTGTTCTCCGCGATCATCGAGCCAGCATGAGATCCAGGAATCTCTCGTAGCGGTCGGCGGTGGTCAGGGCGTCGGCTGAGTCCATCAGGTGCAGCACGCCGATCCCTGTGGCGAAGGTGGCCTGTCCGCGCAGCGCCGCGTCCTCGGGGCTGAACCCGTAGTCGAGATAGGCCTTGGTGACGGCGACCAACACGCGGTGGTCGGCCGCCCGTACGTTGGCCGCGGCGACGTCGTCGGAGCGCGCCCACTCCCGCATCGCGCGTTCCAGCGTCCAGTGCTGCGGGCTGAGCAGCTGTTTCATCATTCCCGACAGCCGCTCGCGAGGCGGCAGGTGTTCGAGTTCGGCCAATGAGCGGCGGTCCTGCTCCAGGAACGCATTCCACGACGCGACCAGGGCGGCCCGGTAGCCCTTCATGTCGGTGAAGTGCCAGTAGAAGCTGCCCCGGGTCGCGCCGATCTGCTCGCAGAGTCGCTCGATCTTCAGCGCCCGCATCCCGTCGGAGGCCAGCAGGGCGTACCCGGCCTGCACCCAGTCATCGGCGGTCAGGCTGCCCAGCGTGCCCTTGCGTTCGGCCATCCGAACAGACTAGGACGCACACGCCTTATCCCACGGCCGGCAGGTGCATCCCGAACGGCACTGCACTGATCAGGGTGACCGGCAGGGCCTCGCCGCTGGGGACCGGGTAGTGGCGCTGCTCGCCTGGACGCGCGCCGACGATCGCCTCGCCCAACGGTGAGTTCACCGAATAGACCTCCAGGTCGCCGTATTCCGCGCCGCGGACGCCCAGCAGGAAGGTCTCGATCTCGCCCGTCTGGTCGTAGCGCACGGTCAACACCATGCCCGGCTCGGCCACCCCGTCGTCCGGCGGATCCTCACCGACGACGGCGTTGAGCAGCAGGTCGTGGATCTGCTGGATGCGGGTCTGACGTGCCCGCTGGATCGCCACCTCGTTCTCGTCGGAATCGGACGCGGCTTCGCCTGCGATCAGATCGCGCAGTGTCGACAGCTCGACCTGGAGGCGCTCATACGCCTGTGGAGATAACCAAACACGTTGGCTGACAGTCATTGTGATTTCCTTCCGATGATGCGGAGTTGCCGCCAGGGCGGGATGTTCGCCGCCCCTGACGGCTTGTCGGCCCGTCAGGGCAAAGTCGTGGTTCGTCAGCGCAGGGGATCGAATTCCCGCAGTGCCTCGGGTTGCTTTCCGGTGGTCATGTACTCGGCGAGCAGTCGGCCGGTGACCGGACCGTGAGCCAGTCCCCACATGCCGTGACCGCCGGCCACGTAGATGCCTTGTGCGACTTCGCCTATCAGGGGGCGACCGTCTGAGCTGACCGGGCGTGGGCCCACCCACACATCGGTGCGGGCCTCCCAGTCCACACCGTCGAGCAGCGGGGCCGCCGACGCGATGATGGCGTCGACCCGCGGCGGTTGCACCGGGTCGTCGGGGGAGCGGAACTCCATGGTTCCGGCCACCCGCAGCTTGCCCTGGTACGGCGTGCAGGCGACGCGGGCGTCGGGCAGGTAGATGGGTCCGAGAATCGGGCGGTCGACCGGCACGGTGAACGAGTAACCGCGACCGGCCTGCACGGGCGTACGGACCCGGGGTTTCGCCAGCTTCGAAAGCCACGCCCCGGTGGCGATCACGGCGGTCTCCGCGCTCAGTGATCGGTCGGCCAGGTCCACGTTCACTCCGGCACCCATGGCGCGCACATCGGTGACCTCGCCGATGACCAGTTCCGCGCCCCTGGCGATGACGGCATCGCCGAGCGCCTGGACGAACCGGCCCGGGTCCACGAAGCGCTGGCCTTCCACGCTGATGCCCGCGGTGATCGCCGGCGAGGCCAGCGGGACATGGTCGCGCAGCGTGTCACCGGACAGGCCGGTGACCGTGACGGTCTGCCCGACGGCAGCCATCCGGCGCAGTTCGGTCATCAGATGTTCGGCCTGCCGGGCGGTTTCGAACAGCGCGGTGATCGGCCCGTCGGTGGTGGGTACCGCCACGCCGTTGGCGGTCAGCACGTCGTAGGCCTCGAGGCACTCCTCGTTGAGCGGCACGTTGGCCTTGGCCACCCTGGTCCAGGTCGACAGACGGCAGCTCATGGCGAATCGGGCCAGGAACGCCAGCAGGCGAGGGCCCGAGGTCAGCGGGATGTGCAGCGGTGCGGCCGGGTCGAAAAGCGACCGCACGCCGTAACGCAGCACCGCCGGATCATTGAGCGGGATGGTCAGCGTCGGCGAAACCCAGCCGGCGTTGCCCCACGACGCACCCGCGGCGACCCCGGTGCGGTCGACCACGGTGACCTTGACTCCGTGCTCCTGGAGAAACCATGCGGTGGACAGGCCGACAATGCCTGCACCCACGACAACCGCTGACCGCGGTGCACCGTCAATGCGCTCGACCCCATACATGCTCCCATGGTGAGGCCGCTCACGCGCTCGGTGTTTGCACCATCTCGACAAACAGAAGCGGAGTGATTGTCGAGTTACGACAACTCTTCGGTTGCCGCCAGCTCGATCATCATCGCCAGTCGCTTGCGGGCATCGTCGAGGTCCAGCTGGGTCAGTTCGATCATCTTGCGCAGCCGGTAGCGCACGGTGTTCTCGTGCACACCGAGCGCCCGCCCGGCCCCGGCCAGATCGCCCTGGGCTTCCAGCCAGGCTCGCAGCGTGGCGGCGTACTGCGTGCCACTGGCCTGGTCGTGGGCCCGTAGCTCGGCGACAGGTCCGCGCTGCGGGGCACGGCCGGCGCGCGCGGCGATCCGTAGTCGCTGCAGCAGGATCTCGTCCCAGGCCTCGTCGTAGACCGGCACTCTGTCGTCGAGGCCGACGTCGTCGTCCCTGTGCACCTCGTGCCGGACCTCGTGACGGACTTCGTGCAGGGCCAGGCACTCGTCGGCCTCACTGCGGGCCAGGGCCAGCTCGGCGGCGGTGGCCGGACCGCTGATCCCGGCCAGCACGGTCACCGGCTCGGGCAATGCGGCACGCAGCCCCGCCACCCACCGGCTCGCAGCTTCTGCCTCGGCCCCGGGCAACACGGTGTAGACGGTGTTGCCGGCCAGGGCGCTGCGCCCGGGACGCGACCAGCCGAAGCCCGCGGTCGCCCGCTCGAACGCCAGGAGCAACGCGGCATGCCGCTCGTTTCCGGTGCGGGCACGCAATGCGATCACCCGCAGCGGCGTCTGCGGCAGCCCGAGCCGGCTGGCCGCCGTGGTGGCATCGGCGGCACTTTCGAGCAGACGGATCACCAGCTCCGACTCCACCTGGCGTTCCAGATCGGCGCTGGCGCGGGAGCGCAACAGATGCAGGGCGACCATGCGGGCGCCGTCGGCCAGTGCGGCGCGGCGCGCGTCGGGCAGGGGAGCGGCACACGTCACCCAGATCGAACCGAGCAGTTCGCGGCCGGCCCGGGCCGCCACCACCATCCGCCCGGTCAGGCCGAGCTCGTCATCGCCGTCGACGAACATCGGGTCGTCGGATTCGACCAGGTGCCGGAACACCCCGCGGGCCTCGAAGAGGGTGCGCAGCCGTTCGGGTGCCCCGCGGCTCAGGATCGTCTCGGCGCGCGCCGGGTCGGCATGCTGCTGCAGTCGCGAGTACGCCAACACCGCACTGCGCCGGTCCTCGATGGTGACCGCGCCACCCACGGCATCGGCGAGGCTGTCGGCCAGGGCGAACAAATCGGTTGGGCCGCGCCCGGATTCGGTCTCCCGGCCTTCAAGTACGACGCCGTAGACCACGGCCGCGAGCTCACTCCAGGAGACCTCCGGATCGACCGTCATCACCGCGATGCGCTCGTCGGCCGTTACGTCGTCGGCCGGGTCGTGCGGACCGCGGACCAGGACCACCACGGCGCGCGCGGCCTTCGCCCACTGAACCGCCTCGGTCACAGAACCGGCTCCGACGGCCAGCAGGACATCGCCGATGACCGGTCCGGGCTCGTGCATCACCACACTGCGCAGCTCGGTCGAGCGGGGCGCCGGAGAGGATCCGTGTGTCGGGGCGCGCAGCCGCACCCCGTAGCCGCCCAGGACGTTGATCAGGCGGTCCAGCGTGACCACGGATTACGGCCCGGCGGCCAGTGTGGCCTTGCCGGTGTGCTGCTGGCCGCCCTGGTCCAGCCAGGTCAGGCCGACCACGTCGCCCGGGTAGTGCCGATCGAGGACCAGCGTCAGGGCGCGGGCCGAATCCAGCGGGGTGTTGTCGATGGCGGTGAGCACGTCGCCCGGGATCAGGCCGGCCGCGTCGGCCGGGCCGCCGGCGATGACGTCCTGGACGATCACGCCGCCGCTCTGGCGCTGCGCGGTGCGGACACCGACGCCGAGCAGGGTCGGTGGCCCGATGTGCACCGAGCCCGACGGGGTACGGGAGCGGATCTGCCCGGCAATCGCCATCGCGTCGTTGATCGGGATCGCGAACCCCTTGCCGCCGGGACCCATGCGGAAGTTCACCGACGCGGCGGTCGTCATACCCACGACCTGCCCGGCATCGTTGACCACGGGACCGCCGGAGTCACCGGCACGCACCGGCGCGGCGAACTCGAACAGGCCGTTGATCTCATCGCTCGTGCCCGTCAGCTCGTCTTCGGCGTTGACGGTCCGATTGAACGCGCTGATGGTGCCGACCTCGCGGGTCAGGGGCGCGCCGCTGCCCCCGGCATTGCCGAGTGCGACCACGGGACGCCCGGGTGCCAGAGCGGCCGAATCGCCGATCGGCGCCGGCGGCAGGCCTGCCGCACCGTGCAGTTGCAGCACTGCGATGTCGTTCTGCCGGTCGTAGCCGACCAGGTCGGCCGGGTACCGCTGGCCGCCGACCGTGGCGCTGATCGAGTTGGCTCCCTGGACCACGTGGTAGTTGGTCAGGACCTCACCGTTCGGCGACAACACGATGCCGGTGCCGATGCCGTAGGCCTGTTGGTAATCCACGACGGTGTCGATGCGGGCCACCGACGGTTCGATCTGGGAGGCCACCGTCTCGGGGTCACCGGGTGCGGCGGCGGCAGGTGCAATCGGGGCGATAACGGCCGTCGCGGCGGTCACTGCCACCGCGACGATCGTTCTGAACGGATGTGAGCTCACTTTGCTCATATACCCATCTTGGCTGGATAAGTAGCCGATGTCGACGCGATTGGTGTGCGTCAGTCCTCGGTGGCGACTTCGCCGCGCGAGCGCCAGCCCCGCCGCTTGCTACCGCTCTTGCTGGACGGCCGCCGGTTACGCAGGGAGTTGCCTTCGATCGGCTCGGCTTCCTCTGCCGTCGACTGAGGCTCCTCGGCGCCGGACTCTTCGACCTGGTCCTCGGTCTCTTCCGCCTCTGCGGCGTCGTCCTCGGACTGGGCTTCAGTGGACTCTTCGGCCTCTTCGGTTTCTTCGGCCTCGTCCGACTCGGCAGCATCCTCGGTCTCGGCTGCGGCCTTCTTGCGACCGCGGCGCTCGGACTTCTCCCGGGTCTTGACCGGCTTCGGCGGCGGTGGCGGCAGTTCGGCAACGAAGGCCAGGTAGAAGGCGAAGATGCCGAGCAGTGCGATCGCGGCGGCGGCGCCGTAGATCCCGAACAGCCACGGCCCGGCGCTGTCCAGGGACAGCCAGATCTCGGAGACTGCGGCGCCGATGATCAGCACCGCGGCCAGCACGTGCAGCGCGATCGAGGCGGCCCGGAGCCGCAGCGCCAACTCGGGGGTGGACAGCTCGGGACGCTTGGTCCGCTGCAGCGTGAACACCACCGGCAGGGCGGCCAGACCGATCAGCACTCCGGTGACGATGCGCAGGATCAGTCCGAGCGTGGGCGAGGTATCGCCGACGAGCTCATGCCATCTGGGGAGAACGAAAAAGAAGTAGAGGCCGGCGGCCACGATCGAAAACGACACGTGCCAGATCACCGCGACGGTGCGGCCCATACTCCTCCTCGGGTACTGAAATTGGGCCGGGGTGCGAGCTGCTGATCAGGGTTGATTCAGCAGGTCGCACCCCGGACCCGAGCGCGGAGGATAGGGGATTTGAACCCCTGAGGGCTGTTAACCCAACCCGCGTTCCAGGCGAGCGCCATAGGCCACTAGGCGAATCCTCCGTCGGCAATCGTAGCGGACGGGGGAACCAGTCCCGAAACGCCGGGGAAAGGGACGGGTATTACACTCGCCTTGGACCCCGCGCGGCGTCCATCCTGTGAACTCCCCCAGGGCCGGAAGGCAGCAAGGGTCAACGGGCTCTGGCGGGTGCGCGGGGTCCCCTTATGTCCAGCTCATTCCGCTTCTGTGAAAGGCGCGCGGTGTCGTTCCAGTCTCTTGGCCGCGACGATCTGCTCGCGCAGCATGAAGTCCAACAGCGAAACTACGCAGAGCTACAGGCGAAGAAGCTGAGCCTGGACCTGACGCGCGGTAAGCCGGCCCCCGAGCAGTTGGACCTGTCCAACGCGCTGCTGTCGCTGCCCGGCCCGGAGAAAGATTCCTTCCGCGACCGCACGGGCACCGACACCCGCAACTACGGCGGACTGCACGGGCTGCCCGAACTGCGCGAGATCTTCGGTGAGCTGCTCGGAATCCCGGTGCAGAACCTGATCGCGGGCAACAACGCGAGCCTGGAGATGATGCACGACGTCATCGTGTTCTCGCTGCTGCACGGCGGGGTGGATTCGGTCCGGCCCTGGATCCAAGAGCCCGTCGTGAAGTTCCTGTGCCCCTCGCCCGGTTATGACCGCCACTTCGCGATCACCGAGTCGTTCGGGATCGAGATGATCCAGGTGCCGATGCGGGAAGACGGCCCCGACGTCGACCTGATCGAGGAACTCGTCGCGGCCGACCCGGCGATCAAGGGTATGTGGTGCGTTCCGGTGTACGGCAACCCGACCGGGGTCACGTACTCCTGGGAAGTTGTCCGGCGCCTCGTCCAGATGCGCACGGCGGCAAACGATTTCCGGTTGATGTGGGACAACGCCTACGCGGTCCACACCCTCACCGACGAGTTCATCCGTCAGGTCGACGTGCTGGGCCTGGCCGAGGCGGCCGGCAACCCGAACCGCCCGCTGGTGTTCGCCTCGACCTCAAAGATCACCTTCGCCGGGGCAGGGGTGAGCTTCCTGGGTGGCTCGCTGGGCAACATCGCCTGGTACCTGCAGCACGCCGGCAAGAAGTCGATCGGGCCGGACAAGATCAACCAGTTGCGTCACCGGATCTTCTTCGGCGACGCCGACGGCGTGAAGTTGCAGATGCAGCGTCACCGTGAGCTGATCGCGCCCAAGTTCGCCCTCGTCGCCGAGATCCTCGAGGACCGGTTGGGTGAGTCGAAGATCGCATCGTGGACCGATCCCAAGGGAGGCTACTTCGTCAGCCTCGACGTGTGGCCCGGCACCGCCAAGCGCACCGTCGCCCTGGCCAAGGAGGCCGGCATCGCGGTGACCGAGGCAGGTGCGTCGTTCCCGTACCGCAAGGACCGCGAGGACAAGAACATCCGCATCGCCCCGACGTTCCCGTCGCTGTCCGATGTGCGTGAGGCGATCGACGGCCTGGCCACCTGCGCGCTGTTGGCAGCGACCGAGTCACTGCTCGGCGAGTAGTCGGACGCAGTCGGTAGCCTTCTCCCGTGGCTCTCTACCGCAAATACCGGCCGGCAAGCTTCGCGGAAGTCGTTGGCCAGGAACATGTCACCGAGCCGCTATCGACTGCGCTGACCGCGAACCGGATCAACCACGCATATCTGTTCTCCGGACCGCGCGGCTGCGGCAAGACATCCTCGGCGCGCATCCTCGCCCGCTCGCTCAACTGTGAGCAGGGGCCGACACCGACACCGTGCGGGGTGTGCGATTCGTGCGTCGCACTGGCACCGAACGGACCGGGCAATGTCGACGTCGTCGAGCTCGACGCGGCCAGCCACGGCGGTGTGGACGACACCCGCGAGCTGCGGGACCGCGCGTTCTACGCACCGGCCCAGTCGCGGTACCGCATCTTCATCGTCGACGAGGCCCACATGGTCACGACGGCCGGCTTCAACGCCCTGCTCAAGATCGTCGAGGAGCCGCCCGAGCACCTGATCTTCGTGTTCGCCACCACCGAACCGGAGAAGGTGCTGCCGACCATCCGGTCGCGTACGCACCATTACCCGTTCCGGCTGCTGGCCCCGCGCACCATGCGTCCGCTGCTGGAGCGCATCTGCGCCGAGGAGAACGTCCACGTCGACGACGCGGTGTACCCATTGGTGATCCGGGCCGGCGGCGGTTCACCTCGCGACACGCTCTCGGTGCTCGATCAGCTGCTGGCCGGCTCCGAGCAGGGTGCCAACGGCAACCACATCACCTATCAGCGGGCGCTGGCCCTGCTGGGCGCCACCGATATGGCACTCATCGACGAAGCGGTTGAGGCGCTGGCCGCCGGCGACGCGGCGGCGCTGTTCGGAGCCGTCGAGGCCGTGATCGACGCCGGTCACGATCCGCGGCGGTTCGCCACCGATCTGCTGGAGCGCTTCCGCGATCTGATCGTGCTGCAGGCCGTGCCCGACGCGGTTACCCGCGGTGTCGTGGATGCCCCGGCCGACGTGCTGGAACGCATGCGGGAGCAGGCCGACCGGGTGGGCGCGGCGACGTTGGCCCGGTATGCCGAGGTGGTCCACGCCGGCCTCGGTGAGATGCGCGGTGCCACCGCGCCGCGGCTGCTGCTGGAAGTGGTGTGCGCCCGGCTGCTGCTGCCCTCGGCGCACGACACCGAATCGGCCCTCCTTCAGCGCATCGAACGTATCGAGACGCGGCTGGACATGTCGCTCCCGGCCGGCGAGGCGTCGTCGACCGCTCGGCCCGCAGCACCGGCCCGGCCCGCCGCGGCCGCCGAGCCGTCCGTGCCCGCCGCCGAACCCACCAAGACATTCACCCGCCGCAGCCAAGCGGCTCCGGCACCTGACCCCGCTCCGGCCCCGTCACCGGCACCCGACCCCGCCCCTGCTCCGGCACCGCCTGCTCCTGCTCCCGAGCCCGAGCGTGCACCCGAACCGGTGTCCGCGCCCGAACCTGTTTCCGCGCCGCCACCGCCGCCCCCTGTTGCAGAACCCGCGCCCCAGTCCGAGCCAGAGCCACCGCTGCCGCCGGAGCCGGACTTCGAGCCTGAGCCCGCTCCGGAGCCCGAACCCGAGCCGGAACCGCTGCAGGCATCGGTGACTCCCGGGGGTGAACCCAACGCCGCCGCGGTGCGCTCGATGTGGACGACGGTGCGGGAGAAGGTACGCGAGCGCAGTCGGACCACCGAGGTCATGCTCTCGGGTGCCATCGTGCGGGCCGTCGAGGACAAAACCCTTGTGCTGTCCCATGACTCACCGCCGTTGGCCAAGCGGCTGACCGAGTCGCGAAATGCCGACGTGATCCGGGATGCGTTGAAGGACGCGCTCGGTGTGGACTGGCAGATCCGCTGTGAGGTCGGCACGGCAGAGGCGGCCCCGCCGCCCGCGCCGAAGGCCAGTAAGCCCCCGCCACGGGTCCCCACCAGGCCGGGCCGCGTCATTCCCGAACCTGAGCCGGAGCCCGCGCCGGAACCGCCGTCCTCCCCGGAGCAAGAAGAGGCAGAGATGCTCGCCGAGGCTTCGCAGAGCGAGGCCGGGCCCCGTCGTGATCCCGAAGAGGTTGCGCTGGAACTCCTTCAGAACGAACTCGGTGCGCGAAAGATCGAGAGCTAGGTAGGAGTCGCGACGCTAGGCCGTCCACCACGGCCGCAGCGGCAGGCCGCCGTCATTCCCGTGCTCGTCGAGCTTGACGGCCAGAACCTGGTGCAGCTGAACCACATTCGTCTCGAAACCGAGTCGGGATCCGGCCATGTACAGGCCCCACACCTTCGCGGTGGGGAGCCCGACCTCGGCGACCGCCTCATCCCAGTGCTCGACGAGGTTGGCGCACCAATCGCGCAGCGTCATCGCGTAGTGGTTGCGCAGGTTTTCCTCATGCATGACCTCAAGGCCGACGTCCTGCACCTCGGCGATGATCCGCCCGGAACCGGTCAGCTCTCCGTCCGGGAACACGTAGCGGTCTATAAAGCCCCCAGCACCCGCCGTCGATCTGTTGTCGTGACGGGTGATGCAGTGGTTCAGCAGTAGTGCGCCGGGACGCATCTTCGACTTCAGGAAAGCGAAGTACGAGGGGTAGTTGTGCACGCCGATGTGCTCGGTCAGTCCGATCGAGGACACGGCGTCGAATCCGGTCTCGGTGATGTCGCGGTAGTCGCCGTGGCGTACCTCGGCCAGGTCCGCGAGGCCCTCCCTGTCGATGGCAGCCTGGGCCCAGTGGGCCTGTTCTTTCGACAGCGTCACGCCGAGCGCGTTGACGCCGTGGCGCGCGGCGTAACGCACCATGCCGCCCCAGCCGCAGCCGACGTCGAGCAGGCGGTCACCGGGCTGCAGCCGTAGCTTCTCGAACACCAGGCGGTACTTGTTGTCCTGCGCCTCCTCCAGGCCGGCATCGGCATCCGGGTAGCAAGCGCAGGTGTAGGTCATCGACGGCCCGAGCACCCACTCGTAGAACGTGTTCGACACGTCGTAGTGGTGGTGGATCGCCTCGGCGTCGCGGGTCTTGCTGTGTCGCAACCCCTCTACCACCCGGCGCCACCGCGGTAGCGCCTCCTGTGGAGGCGGCGCGATGGGCTTGAGGTGCTCGATGCCGATGGACCGCACGATGTTGGCCAGCACCCGGGCGGGCGGGCGCTTGAACGCCATCTTCTCGGCCAGTGCGCACAGCAGCGGGTACGGGTCGCCGGGATGGACCCCGTACAGCTCCAGGTCGCCGGACACGTAGGCGCGGGCCAGACCCAGATCCCCGGGAGCGGTCGCGAGATAGGTGGTGCCTCGCGGAGTCTTGAGGTCCAGCCCGAGGGTGGCGTCCGTGGGCCCCGAGGTGCTTCCGTCGTACGCGGTGAACTTCAGTGGCTGCGAGCCCGACGCGAAGATCTCCAGGATCTCGGCAAGGCTGAGCTTGTGATCGGTTGCGTGCGTCGAGTGTTCTTTGAAGGTGGTCATCGCTGTTCTCCGTTCATCGGCGCAAGACGGCTTTCGAGTACAGGTCAAACAGGCGTGAATCGGGGTCGTAGGATTTCTTGACGGCCTTGTAGGTCTCACCGCCGTAGAGCGCGTCGAAATCCTCACGCGGATAGTAGGAATCGGAATACAGGGACTTGTGTCCGTCGAGCTCGCTGACCTTGGTCTCGATCAGCTTGTTGGTGTGGCCTTCCACCGGGCCGACCGGTACCGAGGACCAGAACCCGACGTTGACGTAGGTGTGGTGGGCACGCAGGGGATACAGGGGCCAGCCCGCCGCATGGCGGTCGTCGTCGCGTAACCGCAGTGGGCACAGCCAGATCGGTTCGATCGGCACGTTCTCCAGGAACCAGGTGAGGAACCGTTCACAGTTCTCTATGGGCACCTCGATGTCCTGCACCACCCGCTCGCGGGGCGGGCGCCCGTTGCGCTTCTCGATACGGTCGGCGATGTTGAACCGCTGGTCGTAGCCGATCAGTTTCCAGTAGAAGCTGCTGCGCCGCAGCCGGCGCGGCCAGAATCGCCGGATCGTGGGGTTCTGCGCGCCGAATGCCCGTGAGCACCAGAACCAGTCGGTGTCCCATCGCCACAGGTAGTCATGAATCGTCAGTCGGTCGTGTTTCTCGCCTTGCTCGTGCTGGATCGAGCGGTAGTAGATGTCCTGGCCGGTGTAGTCGCTGACCGGGCCGGGCGTCGTCGTCTTGAAACCGACGCACAGGTAGCTCTCGTCGGCACTGAACACCACGCCGTCGAGGTAATCGACCGGTTCGCCGTCCAACCCACCGGTCTCGATGATCCGGTCCATCGCCGCGACGAGGTCGGTCAGCGAGTGAAACCGAAGGTGGCGCAGTGCGACAAAAGGAGTGACGGGTTCCAGTTCGATTCGCAGCCGGGTCGAATATCCGAGCGTGCCATATGAATTGGGGAACGTCCGAAACAGGTCGGGATGCTGCTCGGGTGATGCGGTGACGATTTCGCCTGCCCCGGTGAGAATGTCCATCTCCCGCACCGATTCGTGCGGCAGACCGTTGCGGAATGACGTCGACTCGATGCCCAACCCGGTGACGGCTCCGCCCAGCGTGATGGTCTTGAGCTGGGGCACCACCAGCGGCGCCAGGCCGTGCGGCAGCGTCGCGGCCACCAGATCCTCGTAGGTGCACATACCGGCCACGTCGGCGGTGCGGGCTTCGGCGTCGACCGCGATCACATTGGTCAGTCCTGATACGTCCAAACCCTTGACATCGCTGCGATCTCGCGCGCGAAAGAGGTTCGACGTCGGTTTGGCAAGCCGGATCGTCGAATTCGGCGGTATGGCGCGGTAACTGTCCATGAGGCGCTGCACGCCGAGGGCATGGACAGCTTGTGCGTCAGTCGTAACAACAGACACACATATACGCTAGTCGGAGGTTGCCAACGATGCACCCGCAGACACGAGTAAAAGGAGTTTCAGTCATGGGACAGGTCAGTGCGGTCAGCACGGTTCTGATCAACGCCGAGCCGGCCGCGGTGTTCGCCGCCATCGCGGACTACCAGACCGTGCGCCCGAAGATCCTCTCCTCGCATTACCGCGACTATCAGGTGCTCGAGGGTGGTCAGGGTGCGGGCACGGTGGCCAGCTGGAAGCTGCAGGCGACTGAGTCCCGGGTGCGTGACATCAAGGCGTCGGTGGACGTTGCCGGCCACACGGTGATCGAGAAGGACGCGAACTCCAGCCTGGTGACCAACTGGACCGTTGCCCCGGCGGGCGCCGGATCATCGGTCAACCTCAAGACCAGCTGGACCGGCGCCGGCGGGGTCAAAGGCTTCTTCGAGAAGACTTTCGCGCCTCTGGGCCTGCGCAAGATCCAGGACGAGGTGCTGGCCAACCTGAAGAAGGAAGTGGAGAGCTAGCGCGCCTGCGAACCCAGATACGCGGCGACACCCCGGGCGATTGCCTCGGCATACTTCTGCTGGCCGTCCGGGGTTTTCATCAGCGCTGAGTCGACGGGGTTCTTCATGTTGCCGCACTCGACGAGGATCGACGGGAACTGAGCCAGGTTGAGCCCGGCGATGTCGGAGCGGGCGTCCAGACCACCGGAACCGATGTAGGTGGCGGGCGGGATGCCCGACGCGGACAGCTGATCGCGCATGGTCTGGGCGAACTGCACAGACGGCCCGGCCTGCACATTGTTCAACGGCGGCGACGAGTAGAGCACGTGGAAGCCGCGGCCGTTGGGCGGGCCGCCGTCGGCGTGGATGGACACGATGGCGTTCGGCCGCAGTGCATTGGCCATCGAGGCCCGTTCGTCGACACACGGTCCCAGCGCGTTGTCGTTGCCGCGTGACATCGCGGTGCGCACACCCATCTGGTTCAGGATGGCGCGTACCCGCAGCGTGGTATCCCAGGTAAAGGTGTGTTCGGGGTAGCCGTCCGTGGTGGAGGTGCCGCTGGCCTGGCAGTCCTTGGTGCCGCCGCGGCCGGTGGGCACCTGGCGGCTGATCGATGCGTCGTTCGCGCCGTTGTGGCCGGGGTCGAGGAAAACGATCATGCCGGCGATGTTCGAGGGAGCGGCGTTGGCGTGGGGAGCGTCGATGACTGCCGGGACGGCCGCGGCGACAATGACGCTGCTGACCATCGCGGTGCCGACACGCACGCAGGCTGGGACTCGCACGGGCGCCACGCTAGCCCGCACGCCGACTAGGCTGAAAGTCCGAATCGCCGCCGACAGGCGAGAGCAACCAAGTCGAGACCAAGACGCAATCAACACGGCAAGGGGACCACGCATGCAACCCGGAGGCACGCCCGACATGTCTGCCCTGCTGGCGCAGGCGCAGCAGGTACAGCAGCAGCTCATGGAGGCGCAGGAGGCGCTGGCCAACTCCGAGGTGCACGGCCAGGCGGGCGGCGGGCTGGTCCAGGTCACGGTCAAGGGCAGCGGGGAGGTGATCGCGGTGGCGATCGATCCCAAGGTCGTCGATCCCGAGGACGTCGAGACCCTGCAGGACCTCATCGTCGGTGCCCTCGCCGATGCCTCCAATCAGGTGACCGCCCTGGCGCAGAGCCGCCTGGGCCCGCTGGCCGGCGGGCTGGGCGGATTCGGACTTCCGGGGCTGTAAGTGTTCGAAGGCCCAGTACAGGATCTGATCGACGAGCTGGGCAAGCTGCCCGGCATCGGCCCCAAGAGCGCGCAGCGGATCGCGTTTCACCTGCTGAGCGTCGAGCCGCCGGACATCGATCGGCTGACCGCGGTGCTGGGCCGCATCCGTGACGGCGTCACCTTCTGTGCGGTCTGCGGCAATGTCTCCGACGAGGAACGCTGCCGGATCTGCAAGGACCCCCGCCGCGACGCCTCACTGGTGTGCGTGGTCGAGGAACCCAAGGACGTGCAGGCCGTCGAGCGCACCCGCGAATTCCGCGGTCGCTACCACGTGCTGGGCGGGGCGCTGGATCCGCTGTCGGGCGTCGGGCCCGACCAGCTGCGCATCCGTGAGCTGCTCAACCGGATCGGCGAACGCGTCGACGGTGTCGACGTGGCCGAGGTGATCATCGCGACCGACCCCAACACCGAGGGTGAGGCCACGGCCACCTATCTGGTCCGGATGTTGCGCGACATCCCTGGGCTGACGGTCACCCGCATCGCCTCGGGCCTGCCGATGGGCGGCGACCTGGAGTTCGCCGACGAGCTCACCCTGGGCCGGGCACTGGCCGGCCGCCGCGCGATGGCCTGATTCGCGCCCCCGCCAAGACCGAAACGGTGGGCCCTCTCCGCAGAAAGGGCCCACCGCATTCAGGATCGGTGACTATTCGTGGTGCTTGCCGCCACTCTTGCGATCGGACTTGCCGGCGGCGGTCGACGCGCCGTCGGTGCTGCTGCCTGCCGCACTCTTGCCGGCCTTCCCGGCGATTCGCTGCGTGGCTTTCCTGAGATTGTCGCGAACCTGCTTCGCCGAGCCGGTGACCTTGTTGCTCGCTTTCGACGTCGCTTTCAGAGTCGCTCTCGCGGGTGCTGTGGCTTCGGTGGAATCGGCAGATGTCGCGCCGGCTTCTGGTGCCGCGGCGGTTTCGGAGGCGCTGGTATCGGTTTCGGGGGCCGCAACGCTGAGCGTGACGCTACGTGCGGACGTCCCGCTGCTGAGCGTGCTGACGGCTGAAGTGCTCAGCTTGGCGGAGGTGACCGCGGCCGTGGTGGTGGCCGGCGCCGACGGGTTCGGGTCGAGCAGGCCGGCGATGGTCTTGGGGATGCCGAGCAGGGATGCGATGGGGCCGCTGGCCAGGACGCCGAACGGGGACTCCGGCGTCAACAGCCCGGCGACCGGCAGGATCCCCAGAATCGTGCCCTTGCCGTTGAGGAATGCGTCGGTGAGGTTCGCCGGTGCATTGATGAGGGCGTTGGCGACACCTTCGGTATCGCCTGCGTTGGCGGCAGTCACCACTTCCTGCGCGGTTGCGGCGACTCCGTTCAGCACGGACAGGAGCGGGAAGACGGCCGGCAGCACCGCCGCAGTCGCGATGGTCGGCACCGCGGCGATCACATTCGCGAGATTCTGCGTCGTCGTGGTCACCGCGGTCCAGCTGTTGTTCGACAGGTCGAGCAGGCCCAGGATCGCGGGAAGCAGGCTGAGGGTCAGCCCGTCCACGGCGTCGGTGATCTGGCCCTGCGAGATCAGGTCGGAAGCCGTCTGCAACGCGTCGGGCAGGCCCTGCAGCGTGGAGGTGAGGTTGTCGGCATACGTCTGGATGGCGTTGCCGACGACCGTCGCGTTGCCGATCTGATTGCTGATGACGGTCTGCAGGATCGGAGCGGGGCTGGCCAGCAGCTGCTCCCCGAGTGCCTGCAGGTTGGTGCTTGCGTTCGACAGGGTCTGTGCCCACGCGTCCACGGGGTTGGTCAGGGCGGACAGTTCGACCGCTGCAGACGATGCGTGTACGGCGGGCAGCTGCTGGATGTCAGTCGGGGTCGGCATCACCGGGCTGACGGCAATGACGCCCGCGCCGGCCAGGGCCACCCCGGCGGTGAGGTACGAGCGAACAGCGGTTTCCATCATTCATTCCTTTGCTTTCTTCCGTGGTGGAAGCTGATACTTACTTGAGAGTAATAAGAGATTCAACACATAACACCATGTCGAATCCATAGTTAGTCCAAATAATGAGACGGCACAGAGCGGCTGGAGCTGCACTCGACGTTTGCTGTAGCGGGTGCCCGCGGCTTGATCTTGAACGGTCTGGCAAATCTCTCGACGGCCGATATCTGACCGGCGGAACGGCCCGCGGACGGACTGTGGGCAACGCGGCAGTGCCTGTCAGTAGTTAGCTCACCTCGACATCAATGGTCTAGATGATGGTCCATACTGGCCGGTAGCTTTGGGCGATCGTGATGCACGGCAGTTTGCGGCGCATATGTGATCTGCATGACCAACATGGGTCGATCAGGTGTAGACCACGGTGTTGCCGCCCCGCCAGCCGGCAATCACAGGATTTACACAGATGGCGAAATTGTCCGATTCGCGGACACGCCAAGAAAGATCTGAGCCACTAGCGTCGAGTCATGCCCGACCTACTCCAGATGACTGATTCGTTGTACCGGCTGCGCATCCCCGGGGAGCGGGCACACCTGCTCAACAGCTACCTGTGGCTGGACGGCGAAGGTGTCACGCTCATCGACACCGGCTGGCCGGACAGCTCCGGCCTGATCGCCGAGGCGCTGGCCGCACTCGGTATGCGACGCCTGCACGTCAAGCGCGTCGTGCTCACGCATTTCCACGAGGACCATTGCGGTGCGGCCGCCGAGATCGCGGATTGGTCCGATGTCGAGGTCGTCGCGGGCAAGGGTGACGCCGAGTTCATCCGCGGCGACGAATCCGGGCCACTGCCCGTGCTGACCGATCCGGAGCGCACGCTGCGCCCCGACTTCGACACCTCACCGCACGGCCCGGCCTGCCGGGTGGATCGGGTGGTCGGCGACGGTGACGTGCTGGACTTCGCCGGCGGGGCGCGGGTGATCGGCGTACCCGGCCACACCCCGGGCGGCATCGCCCTCTATCTGCCGGCTGCCGACGCCGTGCTGACCGGTGACGTGGTCGCCGAGTCCAACGGCCAGGTGATCGTGGGGGTCTTCAACACCGACCGCGCCGAGCTCGCCGACTCTGTGGCCAAGCTTGCTGCCACGGGCGCGCAGCGCGCCGGATTCGGGCACGGTGAGCCGATTCTCACCGATGCGGCTGCGCAGATCGCGGCCGCCACCGACCCGTTTGCCGCCGACGCCTGACATCGTGCCTCAGCCAGGACCGGCAGCGTGCGGGTCCGAGGATCGGAGCACGATGAAAGTCTTTGTGCCCAAAACCTTCCCGGAGGTGCGGATGGCGTTGACGACGCGCTGCAGGTGGTCGACGTTCTCGACGCGGAACCGGATCAGCGCGTCCGGGTCACCCGAAATCGTATAGACCTCTTTGATTTCCGGCATGTTCCCGGCCATGGCTTCGATCTCGCTGGTGTCGATGCTGCCGATGAGCCGTACCTCGGTGAAGGCGTCGATTCCGCCGACCGCCTGTTCGTCGACGACGGCCACGTAACCCTTGATCACTCCGGTCCGTTCCAATCGGGCTATTCGCCGCGATACCGGTCCGGTGGACAGGCCGACCTGGTGAGCGATCTGACTCACCGGGGTGCGGGCATTTTTCCGGAGAAGCTCGATGATCTCGCGGTCGACGGGGTCAAGTGCCATTGCTGTGTCGGGTTCCGATCAGTGCGCGCAGGTACGGGATTGATGCGCAATGTAGCCGATGTTGAGCACGATCGGTGCGAATTGTCGTGCGATTGTGCGCAGTTGTTGCTAGCCGATTGGCCCGCGCTGCAGGCTCTCGGCACGTCTTCGTCTGAGGAGGGATCGATGTCTGCAGCACCGAACACCGCGGTATCCGAGCCATGGTCTGTTCTCACTCCGAAGGGTGTGCCGGCGACGCGCGACACCGATGAGTTCAACCCCGGGAACCTCGATTTGCGGGTCGCGTTGCGCGACATGATCCTGGCCCGCCGGATCGATACCGAAGCCATTGCCCTGCAGCGTCAGGGCGAGTTGGGACTCTGGCCTTCGCTGCTCGGTCAGGAGGCAGCGCAGGTGGGCGCCGCCTCGGCGGTCAGGCCTCAGGATGTGGTCTTTCCGACCTACCGTGAGCATGCGGTCGCCTGGTGCCGGGGCGTCGATCCGGTCAGTCTGCTCGGGGTGTTTCGCGGAACGACGTGCGGTGGTTGGGATCCGGCTGAGCGCGGGTTTCAGCTCTACACGGTGGTGATCGCGGCTCAGACCCTGCATGGGGTCGGCTATGCGATGGGCCTGCTGCGCGACGGCAGTGTCGGCACAGGCGATCCCAACCGGGACCGGGCGGTGCTGGTGTTCCTCGGCGACGGGGCGCTGAGCGAGGGGGAGTCGAATGAGGCTTTCGTCTGGGCGGCCACCCAGGATCTTCCGGTGGTGTTCTTCTGCCAGAACAACCAATGGGCCATTTCGGCGCCCTACTCCGTCCAGAGCCGGATTCCGGCCGCCGACCGGGCCCGGGGATTCGGGTTCCCGGGTGTTCGGGTGGATGGCAACGACGTGGTCGCCTGCCACAGCGCCACCGTCCGTGCACTAACCCACGCGCGCGAAGGCGGCGGTCCCACGCTGATCGAGGCGGTGACCTACAGGCGCAATCCGCACACCACCTCTGACGACGACCTGCGGTACCGCTCGAGCGCGGAGAATGATCATTGGCTCGCTCTGGATCCCATTGAGCGCCTTCGCCTTTACTTGCAATCGGAGGCTGCCGGCGAGGATCGGATCGATGAGGCTTTCCTGTCTGAGATCGAGGAGGAAGCGGCGCGGTTGGCCGAGCGGCTCCGCACGGGGTGCCGCGCGCTGCCCGAACCCGATCCCGGTGAACCCTTCCGCCACACGCTGGCCGAGATGACGCCCGAGTTGGACAGTCAGCTGGCCGCGCACCTGGAGTTCGTCGCACGCGGATCGGAGGAATCGAGATGAGCACCGTCGCGATGGCGCATGCCCTCAATCACGGCCTGCGCGATGCCATGGAGGACGACGAGAAAGTGCTTCTCATCGGTGAGGACATCGGCCGCCTCGGCGGGGTGTTCCGGGTTACCGACGGGCTGCAGAAACACTTCCACGAGCTGCGGGTCGTCGATGCACCCCTCGGTGAGGCCGGAATCGTCGGAAGCGCCGTCGGTTTGGCGATGGCCGGCTACCGCCCGGTGTGTGAGATCCAGTTCGACGGATTCGTGTTCCCGGCCGCCAATCAGATCATCACCCAGCTGGCCAAGTATCGGCACCGCTCCAGCGGCATGGTGAAACTCCCTGTGGTGATCCGGATCCCGGTCGGTGGCGGGATCGGGGCCATCGAGCATCACAGTGAGTCGCCGGAGGCGTACTTCGCCCACACCGCCGGGCTGCGGGTGGTGTGCCCGTCGACCCCGCAAGACGCCTACCACATGCTGCGGGCGGCGATCCGTTGTGAAGATCCGGTCATCTTCCTGGAGCCGAAGAAGTCGTACTGGCGGAAAGGTGAGCTGGACAAGACAAGTCATGACCAGCCATGGGATCGGGCGCGCATCGTGCGGGCAGGATCGGATCTCACGCTGGCGACTTATGGATCCCTGGTCCCGGTGGCACTCAACGCCGCATCGGCGCTGGCCGAGGAGGGCCGTGATGTAGAGGTGATCGACCTGCGGTCGATCTCGCCGATCGACGACGAGGCTGTGGTGACGTCGGTACGCCGAACCGGGCGGCTGGTGATCGCGCACGAGGCGCCGCAGAGCGCTGGTGTCGGGGCCGAGCTGGCCACCCGGGTGCAGTCCGAGGCCTTCTATGAACTGCAGGCTCCCATCCTGCGGGTGACCGGCTATGACACCCCCTATCCGCCGAGCCGGCTGGAAGAGGACTGGCTGCCCAATACCGACCGCATCCTCGACGCCTGCGATGCCAGCTATGGCCACTGAGAATGTCACCAAGACACCCGGAGCCGTCATGACAGACAACGCTGAGCTGTTCCACCTGCCCGACGTGGGCGAAGGGCTGACCGAGGCCGAGATCGTCTCCTGGCATGTCGAGGTAGGCGACGAGGTCGCGATCAACCAGGTCATCGTCGAAATCGAGACGGCGAAGTCGATGGTCGAGCTGCCCTCGCCGTACGCCGGCACCGTCATCGAGCTGATGGCCGAGGCCGGTCAGACCGTCGCGGTAGGCACTCCGATCATCGCGATCGCGGCAAAGTCCGCATCCGAGGAGCCGAAGCTGTTGGTGGGGTACGGCTCACGCGATGATGGGCAGGCGGGACGGCGGAGGCGACGGGCTCCGCAACCAGCTGCCGAGCCGAGACCGGCCGCGGGGCGGAATCCGCGCGCGAAACCGCCGGTACGAAAACTTGCCCGGGTACTGGGGGTCGATCTCGCCGGCATCGAACCTTCCGGACGGGACGGTATCGTCACCCGGGCCGATGTGCTGGCCGCGCACGGAACCGATCCGGTCGCCGAATCAGCAAGCGGTGCAACTCAATCGGATGCGGTAACCCGGATCCCGATCAAGGGTGTGCGCAAGCACATGGCCGCGGCGATGGTCCAGTCGGCGTTCACCGCGCCGCACGTCACCGAGTTCGTCACGGTCGACATGACCGAGACGCTCGTCCTCAAGGACCGGCTGGCGCAGCATCGCGATTTCCGCGGTGCCAAGATCACCCCGCTGGCCCTGGTGGCACGGGCCTATCTGCTCGCACTGGCACGGACCCCGATCGCCAACGGTCGCTGGGATGAACAGGCGCAGGAGATCGTCATACCGGACGCGGTCAACCTCGGCATCGCGGCGGCCACAGACAGAGGTCTGGTCGTGCCCAACATCCGCGCGGCCAACCGGCTCAGCCTGCGTCAACTCGTCGACGGAATAACCGAACTGGCGAACACGGCGCGTGCCGGCAAGACACCACCCGAGGCCATGCGGGGCGGGACCACCACCATCACCAACGTCGGTGTGTTCGGAGTCGACACCGGAACACCCATCCTCAATCCCGGGGAAACCGCGATCCTCGCGGTCGGGGCCATCCGGCGCATGCCGTGGGTGGTCGACACCGGAATGGGTGAACGCATCGAGCCGCGCTCGGTGCTGCAACTCGCGCTGTCCTTCGACCATCGGGTGCTCGACGGACAGCACGGTTCGCAGTTGCTCGCCGATACCGCCGGCGTTCTTGTCAACCCGGGAATGGGATTGCTTTGATAGAGAACAACAATGAGGCCGCTCGTCATTTCGACGTGGTGGTCCTCGGTGCCGGTCCCGGCGGATACGTCGCGGCGATCAGGGCCGCCCAGTTGGGACTCTCGGTCGCCGTCGTCGAGGACAAGTACTGGGGAGGTGTCTGCCTCAACGTCGGCTGTATCCCCTCGAAGGTATTGTTGCGCAACGCCGAGATCGTCCGACTGGTCACCAACGACGCGCAGACCTACGGACTCAGCGGTGAGGTGAAGGCCAGCTACCAGGCCGCCCACGACCGCAGCCGCAAGGTCGCCGACGGCCGTGCCGCAGGCATCCACTACCTGATGAAGAAGAACCGGATCGCCGAGGTCGACGGACGGGGCTCGTTTACCGGCCCCAAGACCGTCGAGGTTCTCAGCCGCGACGGACAGTTGAGCACCATAACCTTCGAACAAGCCGTCATCGCCACCGGTGCTCGACCGAAACAGCTTGCCGGGGTCGAGCTTTCGGATCTCGTGGTGACCTATGAGCAGCTCATCCTCGATCCGGAGCCGCCGAAATCGATCGTCATCGTCGGTGCCGGTGCGATCGGCATGGAAGTCGGCTATGTGCTCAATGCCTACGGCGCCGAAGTCACCATCGTTGAATACGCCGACCGCATCGTGCCGGCAGAGGATACCGAGGTATCGCGGGAGCTGGCCAAGGCGTACCGAAAGCTCGGCATCGACATCGTCACCTCGGCCCGCGTCGAATCGATAGCCACCGAGGATGATTCGGTCACCGTCCGCTGGAAGCAGGCCGACGGCCCGGTGGGTGGCAAGACCGCCGGCAAGGTGCTGGTGGCAGTGGGATTCGAGGCCAACTCCGACGGTCTGGGGCTCGACGCCGCGGGTGTCCGCGTCGATGCCCGCGGCGCGATCGTCATCGATGACCGGATGCGCACGACGGCTCCGCACATCTACGCGATCGGCGATGTCACGATGAAACTGCAGCTGGCGCACGTGGCCGAGGCCATGGGTGTGGTCGCGGCCGAGAGCATCGCCAACGCCACGACCATGGAGCTGGGCGATTACCGGATGATGCCGAGGGCCATCTTCTGTCAGCCTCAGGTCGCCTCGTTCGGCCTCACCGAGGAACAAGCCCGCAGCGAGCACGACGAGGTCCGAGTTGCGAAGTTCCCGTTCTCGGCGAATGGCAAGGCCCACAGCGTCGGTGACGCCGGCGGGTTCGTGAAGCTGATCGCCGACCGAAACGGTGCGCTGCTCGGTGGCCACATCATCGGCGCGGATGCCGCCGAATTGCTTCCCGAGCTGACGCTGGCGCAGAAGTGGGAGCTCGGCTCGTTCGAGCTATCCCGCAACGTCCACATTCACCCCACCCTGGGCGAGGCAGTCGTCGAGGCCGTTCACGGCCTGCAGGGTCACGCCATCAACATCTGATGAGGAGATCAATGGTTACCAGTGGCGCCGCATCCGACACTCTGCGGATCGAGCAGCTCGACGTGTCCGGCTACGACGAGGTCCGGACCTGCGAGGACCCGTCGACCGGTCTGCGCGCGATCATCGCCGTCCACGACACCCGGCTCGGGCCCGCCCTCGGTGGCACCCGGTTCTACCCCTATCCCGACGATGCCTCGGCGCTGACCGATGTGCGCCGGTTGAGTGCGGGTATGACCTACAAGGCGGCCGCGGCAGACCTTGCGCTCGGTGGCGGCAAGGCCGTGATCATCGGTGATCCGGCGGTGCTGAAAACACCTGCGCTGCTTCGGTCCTACGGGCGGTTCGTCGATTCCTTCGACGGCCGCTACGTGACGGCGGCCGACATCGGCACTACGTCGGCCGATCTCGATGTGATCGCTGAGGCGACCCGGCATGTGGTCGGCTGTACCGAGGCCGCCGGAGGTTTCGGAGACAGCAGCCTGTCGACCGCGCTCGGGGTGCTCGCCGGGATCCGGGCGGCGGCCCGCTTCAGCTTGAATCGCACGCTCGCCGGGCTGCGGGTCGGTGTCGAAGGGGTCGGCAAGGTCGGAACCTGCCTCGTCGAGCTCCTGCTCGACGAAGGCGCCCTCGTGGTCGTCAGCGAGCGCTATGCGCCCGCACGGGCCCGCCTCCAGCAGACCCACCCGGACCTGCCCATCGTCGAGGACCTCTTCGACGCCGCCATCGACGTCTACGCACCGTGTGCGCTGGGCGCCACGCTGACACCCGAATCGGTTGCGGCACTGCGAGCGTCGATCGTCTGCGGGGCGGCGAACAATCAGCTGGCCAGTGATGACGTCGAGGAACAACTGTTCAGCAGGCAGATCACCTGGGTGCCCGACTATGTGGCCAATGCCGGCGGGCTCATCCAGGTGGCCGCCGAACGTGACGGCCGGACCCTGCCTCAAGCCCGCGACCAGATCGGGCAACTCGAATACGCCGTGCTCGACATCCTGCGGCGGGCCGCACATCAGCGCGGCACACCCGCGCGCGCTGCCAAGGAGATCGCCGATGACCGGCTGGGGCGTGGCCGATGAGCACGGGATTCGACACCGGACGTCGCGTCATCGCCGACGAAACCCGGCGGGTGCTGGATGCCGTCGACGCGGAGGCCTGGAATCGGGTGGCCGCCCTGATCATGCGGGCCCGGTCGATCTACGTCATCGGTAGCGGCCGCAGCGGTCTTGCGGGCCAGATGGCCGCGATGCGGCTCATGCATCTCGGGCTCAGGGTGCATGTGGCCGGCGAGGTGACGGCTCCGGCGATCGGAGCGCATGATCTGCTGCTCGCGGTCTCCGGGTCCGGTACCACCGCGGAGGTGGTCAGCGCCGCCGAGACCGCGCGCCGAGTCGGGGCCTCGGTGGTGGCCATCACCACCGCACCCGACTCACCGCTGGCCCAGCGTGCCGACGAGGTCCTGCACCTGTCCGGCACGGACAAGCAGGACCACAGCGGTTCGGTCAGCAGGCAGTACGCGGGCAGCCTGTTCGAACAATCGGTCCTACTCGCCTTCGACGCGCAATTCCACGCGCTGTGGAACGCAGGGGACCAGAGCGCGGAAGACCTCTGGGATCGCCACGCCAACATCGGCTGACCAACAACCGAACAACCAGGAGGAAATATGACGAAATTGCAGGTGGCCGTCGATCTACTGTCCACCGCCGACGCGCTGGCGCTCACCAACAAGGTGGCCGGCCACGTCGACATCATCGAGCTCGGGACTCCGCTGATCAAGAGTGCCGGTCTGGGCGTGATCAGCGCAGTCAAGGCCGCACATCCCGACAAGGAGGTCTTCGCCGACATGAAGACCGCCGACGCGGGTTTTCTCGAAGCCGATCTGGCTTTCGCGGCGGGGGCCGATTTGGTGACCGTCCTCGGTACGGCGGGTGACCCGACCGTGCGAGGCGCCGTGGAGGCCGCCGAGAAACATGGCAAACGCGTCGTCGTCGATCTCATCGGAGTGCCCGATCGGGTCGAGCGGGCCAGACAGGTGGCCGAGCTCGGCGTGGCTTTCGTCGAGATCCACGCCGGCCTCGACGAGCAGGCGCAACCCGGGTACTCAATCCGGACGTTGCTCGACGACGGCGTGAGCGCGGGCGTGCCGTTCTCCATCGCCGGCGGGGTGAACGCAAGCACCATCGCCGCGGTGCGTGCGGCGGGCGCCCAGGTCGCTGTGGCCGGTGGGGCGATCTACGGCGCCAACGATCCCGCTGGTGCGGCCGCCGAGCTGAAGGCGGTCTTGACGCAGTAGCTGCCAACGCCGGTGCGGCCGATTCGACTCGGTGGCGCCTTTCCCGGTACGAACTAGGATGCGTCAGATGGCTTTGCCTGAATCCGACCCCAATCGTGGGCCCGGCGATGATTTGCCCGCCGAGGCAACGCGGTTTGTCGGGCGTTCGAACGAGCTGAAACAGCTGGTTCGCCTGCTGACCAGGGAGCGGCTGGTCACGCTGACCGGAGTTGGTGGAGCGGGGAAGACCCGGCTGGCGATCCAGGCTGCGAATCGGGTACGCGGTTCATTCTCAGACGGCATCACCTACGTTTCGCTGGCCGACTTGCACGACGAAGAGCTGTTGTGCGAGTTGGTCGGCGATGCGCTGGGGTTCCGCGGGTCGGTGCACCGGTGGAACGCGGACACTCTCATCGGTTATCTGACGGATTCGCACCGGTTGTTGGTCTTCGACAACTGCGAACACATGGTCGGTGCCTGCGCCCAGCTGGTCGACGCGCTGCTGAGTGCCTGTCCCCGGGTCAGCATCCTGGCGACCAGCCGGGAACCGATCGCCGTCGTCGGTGAGAACATCTTCCCGACCCTGCCGCTCCAGGTGCCTACCGCTGACTGTCCGTTCGAAGGCTTCGGCCAGTACGACGCGGTCCGGCTGTTCGTCGAGCGGGCGGTCTCGGTGCTGCCGACCTTCAAACTGACCGAAGCGAACCACCAGGCGGTCGCCGAACTGTGCCGCATGCTCGACGGGATACCCCTTGCGGTCGAACTGGCCGCGGTCCGGCTGCGAGCACTCTCGCTCGAGCAGCTGGTGCAACTGCTTGCCGCCCGGCCCGACCTGCTCGACAGCGGGCGCCGCGGCGGCCCAGCTCGGCAACGAACCCTGAGCGCCTCGATGGCGTGGAGCTATGACATCTGCTCGGTCGAGGAGCAACTGCTGTGGGAACGGGTGTCGGTGTTCTCCGGTGGCGTGGAACTCGCAGCTGCCGAAGGGATTTGTGCCGATGAGCGGATACCGGCCGTTCAGATCCTGCCGCTGCTGACCTCTCTGGTCGACAAGTCGATCTTGATCCGAGAGGAAGACCGCGGGCGGGTTCGTTACCGGCTGCTGGAGACGATCCGCCAATTCGGCCTGAACAAGCTCGGCGATGACGCCGCGGACAGCACCGAGTGGCGGCGCCGGCATCGTGATTGGTACCTCGGGGTCGTCAACCGGACAATGCTGGACTGGCGCACCCCCGGGCTGCCGGAAGGCCAGGAACTGCTGCGCGCGGATATCGCGAATCTCCGTGCCGCGCTGGATTTTTGCCTGACCGAGCCGGGGGAGGCGGCGGCCGGTCTCCGGATGGCCAGTGCTCTGTATCAGTACTGGATGATGAGCGGTCTGCTGGCTGAAGGCAGTTACTGGACCGAGCGGCTGCTGGCGGCGGTGCCGGATCCCGGCGCGGTGCGGATCCGCGGTCTCTACGCTGCCGCCAGCCTGTGCATCCTGCGACGTCAGCTGGACGCCGCCGAGCGGATGCTCGAGCAGGCCGACCAGATGTGCGATGCCGATGCCACGGGCCGCGCCTACATCGTGCAGGCGCACGGATTGCTGGCCCTGATGTGCGACGACACCGAACAGGCCGCCGCGCTGCTGGAGCAGGCCCTCGGCAAGTTCGAGGCCACCGGTGACCAGTCTGGGACGGCCATCACCCTGGTGCTGTACGCGATCGTCTCGATGCTGCGCGGTGAATCCGACCGGGTGGCCGACGCGCACCGCCGATGTCGCGAGTTGACCGTCCCCTACGGCGAGACCTGGGCCTGGTCCAGCTCGTTGTGGGCGGCCGGGATGGACGCCTGGAATCGTGGGGACCTGGCCGAGGCATCCGAATTGCTACGTGCCGCACTTAATCTCAAACGCCCACTGCGGGATCACATCGGAATCGCCGAGGCGATCGAAGGCATCGCCTGGGTGGCGGCAAGCGACGGCAAGCTGGACCGGGCCGCCGTATTACTGGGCGCCGCGGACCGGATCTGGCACGGCATGGGTATGTCGGTCGATACTGTTCCCGGTTTCTACCGGCACCGCGAGGACAGCGCCAAGCTCGCCCGCAAGCTGGGAGAGCGACCGTTCCAGGCCGCCCACCGTCGTGGGAATCAGATGATTCTCGACGAGGCGGTGGCCTTTGCCCTGGAAGAGTCCGTGCCGAGCGGCGCCCCCGACGGAATCACCAAACCGACCAAGCGGGAACTGCAGATCGCCGAACTCATCGCGCGCGGACACAGCAACCAGGAGATCGCAGACGAGTTGGTGCTGTCCCGGCGCACGGTCGAAGCCCACGTGCAGCACCTGCTGGCGAAGCTGGGCTTCAACACCCGAACCCAGGTTGCGGCATGGGTGGCCCATCAGAATGCGGTCCGCGGCTAACACGGCCGGCTCATAGCGGATCCGAGCATTTCGTCCACGTCGACGAACTTGATCCTGGGACGCGATGCCGCGGCGCCCCGCGCGCATTCGGCTGCGTCGATCGATCGCCATCCTTCCCAACTGATCTCGGCCACACCGCGTTCGACCAAGAGTTCACGCAGCGCCTCTCGGTCGCCGATTTCGCGGTCCAGGAGCCCGGCGCTGAAATCGGCGAGGACCGCGGAGACAGTTTCCGCCGCACATGTGCGGTTGGTCCCGATCACGCCCCGTGGGCCGCGCTTGATCCAGCCGGTGACATAGGAACCCGGGGTGCCGATCACCCGTCCCCCATCGTTGGGGACGATGCCGCGCTCGGAGTCGAACCCGAGCCCGGGCACAGGCTTTCCGCGGTATCCGATGGCCGACACCACCAAACCGGTTTCGAGATCCTCGATCTCGCCGGCCCGGCGCACCCGCAGACCCCGGACCCGGTCGGGGCCGTGCAGTTCGACGGGCGAAGTGTGGAACCTAAGGATCAGCCGCTTACGGGATGCCAAGGTGGGCCGAGCGGTATAGCTGCGGGCCAGATCGAGCTTGGCCGCGGTCTCCGCGTCGTCCTCGGGGCGGGCGGTGAGATCTCCACCGTCCACGATGACGTCCACGCCGTCGAGGTTCCCGAGGGCCAGGAACTCACCGAAGGAGAACGCAGCCTCCCGCGGCCCGCGGCGGGCGAGAATCACAACCTCCCGGATCATGCTGCGAGACAGGACATCCAGTGCATGCTCGGCGATATCCGTCGCCGAAAGACGGTCCGGCTCCAGAAGCAGGATCCGGGCGATGTCGAGGGCCACGTTGCCGTTGCCGACGATCACCGCACGGGTGCCGGTGGTGTTCACCTCGATGGCGGCGGCATCGGGATGGCCGTTGTACCACGCCACGAAGTCGACCGCACTGTGGTGGCCGGTCAGCTGTTCTCCGGCGATCCCGAGTCGCCGGCTCGCTGAGGCCCCGACGGCGTAGATGACCGCATGGTGGTGCGCCAGCAGATCGCCGTGGGTGATGCGATCGCCGACCTCGACGTTGAGGTGGCATTGCAACCGCGGGTCGGACAGCCCTCGCTGAAACACCCGGACCACGTTCTTGGTGGCTTGATGGTCCGGGGCGACACCGGCCCGGATCAGACCGAAAGGTGTTGGCAGTCGCTCGAATAGGTCGACTGCGACGTCGCGCACGTTGAGCAGTTCATTGGCGGCATAACACGCTGCCGGACCCGCGCCGACGATCGCCACCCGCAGGGTCTCGGGTCGCTGCGTTCTGCGGGCCGGCGCGGCCGGTAGACCGGTCGGACGCAGCGGGTTGGCGCCGAAGTACGCGGCATTGAGGCCGGCGAACGGTGCCAGCACCGGGGGCAACTGCTCGGCGCTGTAGATCGCGTCGACCGGGCAGACCTCCTGACATGCACCGCAGTCGATGCAGGTGTCCGGATCGATGTAGAGCATCTCGGTGCCCTCAGCGTCCTCGCCGGGGCGGATGCAGTCGACTGGGCACACCGGGACGCAGCTCGCGTCTTTGCAGCAGTTCTGCGTGATGACGTACGGCATGGAACCTCATATCGGCCGGTGATCGTGAAGATCGAAAAGTCTGATTGCTTACCGGATTTCGGAAGAGTCCGATGCAGCGCCGATGGATGGCGCGCTGCGGCACACCATAACCGGGTTCACGCCGGTTTGTCAGTTCCCCTGATCAATTTTTACGCGTGGGTAAGCGTCGACAGCGACTACGTACGTAGTCCTTCTGCGGTCGCTACGGATGTGGTGCACGTGTGATCCAGCTCATCCTTGGGGCGGTCGGCAGGCAGCAGGAGGATGAACGGTTTATGTACCCGAGGACCTTTGGATTGGGTCACGAACGATGAGCGCGGTTGCGGCGATATCAAGCCCGCTACGCGCGACCGGTGGTTTCTTCGCGCTCTCGCTGGACACTTTCGTGACGCTGGTCCGGACGCCGTTCGCGTGGCGCGAGTACCTGACCCAGACCTGGTTCGTGGCGAAGGTGTCCCTGCTGCCTGCCCTGATGCTCACCATCCCGTATTCGGTCCTGCTGGTCTTCACGCTCAACATCCTGTTGATCGAGTTCGGCGCGGCTGATCTGTCCGGAACCGGTGCGGCGCTGGGCACCGTCACTCAAATCGGGCCGTTGGCAACCGTTCTGGTGATCGCCGGCGCCGGCGCCACCGCGATGTGCGCAGATCTGGGCGCCCGCACGATCCGTGATGAGCTCGACGCCCTACGGGTGATGGGCATCAATCCGGTGCAGGCCCTGGTGGTGCCCCGGGTGCTGGCCGCCGCGACTGTCTCTACCGCCCTGGCGTCGACGGTGATCCTGGTTGGACTCACCGGTGCGTACTTCTTCTGCGTGTACGTGCAGCATGTGTCACCGGGCAACTTCGTCGCCGGGTTTACGCTGCTCACCGGGGTCGCCGAAGTGGTGATCGCGTTGGTCAAGGGCGCGATCTTCGGCATGGTCGCCGGCCTGATCGCCTGCTACAAGGGCATTTCCGTCGGTGGCGGCCCTGCCGGTGTGGGCAATGCCGTCAACGAGACCGTCGTGTTCACCTTCATGGCGCTGTTCGCCATCAACATCATCGTGACGGCTGTCGGTGTGCAGGTGACCCTGTGATCGACGCAGGGGTACCCGCCACCCGCACCCGGATCGGGCAACGGGCCAAGGCCTGGAAACAGAGTTGGGATCAGGTTGGAGAGCAGGCCGAGTTTCACTTCCGGGTGCTCAGGTCCCTCGGTGACGCAGTCGCCAACTATGGCACCGAACTCTTGCGGCTCATCGCGCAGATGGGACTCGGGGTCGGTGCGTTGGCCATCATTGGAGGCACGGTCGCGATCGTCGGATTTCTGACGCTGTCGACCGGTGCCGTCATCGCAGTTCAGGGCTACAACCAGTTCGCCAACATCGGTGTCGAAGCTCTGACGGGGTTCGCCTCAGCGTTCCTGAACGTCCGCATCATCGCACCGGGAACCACGGCGATCGCGTTGGCGGCCACGATCGGGGCTGGTGCCACCGCTCAACTCGGCGCCATGCGGATCAACGAGGAGATCGATGCCCTGGAGGTCATCGGCATCCGCAGCATCGCCTATCTGGCATCCACCCGGGTCATCGCCGGTGTCGTCGTTGTGATCCCGCTGTACTGCATCGGTGTGACGATGGCGTTTACCGCGGCCCGGTTCGGCACCACAGCGATCTACGGCCAGTCCACCGGAGTCTACGACCACTACTTCAACACGTTCCTGAACCCGACCGACCTGATCTGGTCCTTCGGTCAGTCCATCACCATGGCCACCGTGATCATGCTGGTACACACCTATTACGGGTTCACCGCATCAGGCGGACCGGCTGGGGTCGGCCAGGCCGTCGGGCGCGCCGTCCGCACCTCGCTGGTGGTGTCGGCATTCGTGGTGACCACGATCTCGCTGGCCGTGTACGGCCAGTCCGGCAACTTCAACCTCGCGGGATAACGCCATGCCCACCAACACAAGACGGGGCGCCATCCCGCCCTCGGTATGGACGCTGATTCTGCTGGGGACCGTGGTCGCGGTCATCGCGACGACCGCGGCGTTGTTCACCGGGAGGTTCAACTCCTATGTGCCGGTCACCGTCACCGCGCCGCGTTCGGGGCTGGTCATGGAGTCGGGCGCCAAGGTCAAGATGCGCGGCGTGCAGGTCGGCCGTGTGGCGGGGATCGCCGGTAACGATCCGGTTCGGCTGGAGCTGGAACTGTTTCCCGCGCAGGCCGCGCATATCCCGGCCAATGTGCAGGCCGAGGTCCGGGCCACCACCGCATTCGGGGCCAAGTACGTCGACTTGATATATCCGAGTAGTCCGTCACCGCAACGGATCTCGGCTGGAACTGTGTTGTCCTCGCGCAACGTCTCCACGGAGGTCAACACGGTCTTCCAGAACCTGGTCGACGTGCTGCACCGGGTGGATCCCCCCAAGCTGAACGCCACGCTCACCGCGCTGGCCGAAGGGGTGCGGGGACAGGGGGAGCGCATGGGTGAGGCCCTATCGGCGAGCAATGCCGTACTCACGGAGGTCAACCCGCGCATGGACATCGCGCAGGCGGATTGGCGCGCGGTCGGAGAGTTCAGCGAGGCCTACGCGGCCGCGGCCGACGACATCGTCCACGTGCTGGACGCAACGAGCAGGATCAGCGAAACCATCGCCATCAACGCCCAATCGCTGGACGGCCTGCTGCTCAACGTGATCGGCTTCGCCCAGGCCGGCACCAGTCTGGTCGGACCCAATCAGGACAACCTGGTCGGTGCGATCAACCATCTCGACCCGACGACCGCGCTGTTGAAGAAGTACGACCCGACCTACACCTGCATGCTGCTGGGGGCCAAATGGTTCCTCGACCATGGCGGGCACGATCAGGTTGGCGGCAACGGCCGCAGCATCGTGCTCGACAGTGCCATCAATCTCGGCGAAGACCCGTACCGCTATCCCGACAACCTGCCGATCGTGGCGGCCAAGGGCGGACCCGGCGGAAAGCCGGGCTGCGGGTCACTGCCCGATGTGACCAAACAATTCCCGGTGCGGCAGCTGATCACCAATACCGGATGGGGCACCGGCATCGACTGGCGCCCCAACCCCGGTATCGGACACCCCTGGTGGGCCAACTATTTCCCGGTCACCCGTGCGGTGCCCGAACCGCCGAGCGTGCACGGAGAAGGCCCACCCGCGATCGGCCCGGTGCCCTACCCGGGCGCTCCGCCGTACCAGCCGCTACCCCCACCTGTTCCATCGGACGGCGAAGTACCCAATCCATGAGCATGACGACAGGAGGCCAACGGTGAACCACAGCCTGGTTGGAGTCGGATGGCGGCTCGCGGCGTTTCTGACCGTATGCGGCATGGGCACCTTCGTGTTGCTCATGGTCTTCGCGCAGTTACGGTTCAACGACGACCGGACGTACCGGGCTGAGTTCGTCAACATCAGCGGACTGGAGGAGGGCAACTTCGTCCGGATCGCCGGTGTCGAGGTCGGCAAGGTGCGAAACATCTTCGTCAACTCCGACAACCGCGCCGTCGTGGAATTCGCCATCGATTCGGCTGTCGCACTGACAGAGGGCACCCGTGCACTCGTCCGCTACGACAACCTCATCGGCGGCCGCTACATGGAGTTGCAGGAAGGCCCCGGCGGGCTGCGGCCGCTGGTGAACGGCCAGACGATACCGGTGGACCGCACACAACCGGCTCTCGATCTGGACGCATTGATCGGAGGCTTCCGTCCGCTGTTCCGCGCGCTGGACCCCGAGACCATGAACACGCTGACCCGCCAGCTGATCGAGGCGTTCCAGGGGCAGGGCGCCACCATCGGATCGTTCCTGCAGCAGACCGCGTCGCTGACCAACACACTGGCCGACCGAGACCAGCTGATCGGCGAGGTGATCGCCAACCTCAATTCCGTGCTGGGCGCGTTCGGCGATCAGACCGATCAATTCGACAAGGCGGTCGACTCGCTTTCCCAACTCATCGACGGACTCGCAGCCAGAAAGGCGGACGTCAGCGACAGTATCGCCTCGTCCAATGCGATGGCCGCCGGTGTCGCCGATCTGCTTCAGCAGACTCGCGGTGACATCAAAAATGTTGTCGGCCAATCCGATCGGGTCACCTCGGCGGTCCTGGCGGACAAGGACTACGTGGAGGATCTACTCGACACGCTGCCCGATACCTACCGGGCCCTCAATCGGATGGCGCTCTATGGTGACTACTTCTCGTTCTACCTGTGCGACGCCATCTTCAAGCTCAACGGCAAAGGCGGGCAGCCGGTGTATGTGAAGGTGGCCGGTCAGAGCACCGGGCGGTGTGCTGCGAAATGAGATCTTTCTCCGAGCGCAACCCGCTGGTGATCGGCATCGTCGGGATAACGCTGGTCGCGGCGATGGCCGCCGCGGCGTTGCAGTACAAGAAGTTACCGTTCTTCGCGTCAGGGCAGCGATACTCGGCGTACTTCGCCGAGGCCGGCGGCCTGATACCGGGCACAGCAGTCCAGGTCGCCGGCTACCGGGTAGGAGAGGTGTCGAGTGTCGAGCTCGACGGCCCACGGGTGCTGGTCGAGTTCGACGTCGACAAGAGCATCCGGCTCGGGGAGCGGACCGAAGCGGCGGTCAAGACCCGCAGCCTGCTCGGTGCCAAAGTGCTCGAGGTGACTCCCCGCGGCGATGGGACACTGACCGGTCCCATCGAGATGGATCGCACCACCCCCGCCTATCAATTGCCCGACGCGCTGGGCGATCTGGCCGATACCGTTGCCAGTCTGGATACCGGCGGACTCAACGAGTCGCTGCAGACGCTGAGCGACACTTTCCGCGATACGCCGCCCGAACTGCGGGTCGCGGTCGACGGGGTGGCCCGCTTTTCACACACCCTGGGTGAACGCTACGAGCAGCTGCGGACCCTGCTGGCCAACGCACACAAGGCCACCGGGGTGCTCGCGCAGCGCACCGATCAGGTCGTCGGGCTGATCGCACAGAGCAACGCTCTGCTGGCCCAGCTCCTCACCCAGAGCGCGGCACTGGATCAGATCACCAACACCATCGCCACTGCGACCGCGCAGGTCTCGGGTTTCATCGCCGACAACCGCGCCACACTGGGCCCGGCGCTGGAGAAGCTCAACGGCGTACTGGCGATCGTCGAGATGCGCAAACAGAAAGTGCAGCAGGTGATCACCATGCTGCACCGCTACGCGATGTCGCTCGGCGAATCGGTGGCCTCCGGGCCCTTCTTCAAGGCCTACCTGGTCAACCTGCTGCCGGGACAGATCGTCCAACCGTTCATCGATGCCGCCTTCTCGGATCTGGGGCTCGACCCGAATGTGCTGGCACCGACCGAACTCAACGATCCGCAGACCGGACAGCCGGCCACCCCGCCTCAGCCCGTGCCCTACCCGAGAACCGGTCAGGGCGGGGAGCCGCGATTGACCCTGCCGGACGCGATCACGGGAAACCCGGGTGATCCTCGCTATCCGTATCGGGAACCACCGCCAGCGCCCCAGCCCGGCGGTCCACCGCCGGGGCCACCCGCATACGGTCCGGCGTCAGGTTCTGGTTCGGCACCGGCTGCAGAGGAAGGAGCGACCCCATGACCCGTGTCCGCGCCCTGCGGATCGGACTGGTCGCGGTGCTCGTCACCTGTGCCGTCACGGGAGCCGGTCTGATCGCCGGCAACCTGACCACCGCCCACCGCACCACCGTCACCGCGTATTTCGACAACAGCAACGGGATCTTCCCTGGCGATGATGTGGTGTTGCTCGGGGTCCGAATCGGCGAGATCACCGCGATCGAACCACAACCGGAGCGCGCCAAAATCACGTTCTGGTTCGACCGGCGGTATCAGGTTCCGGCCCAGGCCGGCGCCGCCATCTTGTCCCCGCAGCTGATCACCTCCCGGGCGATCCAGCTGACCCCGGCCTATACCGGCGGCCCGGAGCTGGCCGACGGAGCCGTCATTCCGCAGAACCGTACTGCCGTGCCGGTGGAGTGGGACGACTTCCGGATGCAGCTGGAGAAGATCAGTTCCAGCCTGCAGCCGGGACCCGACGGTGACAGCCCGCTCGGCGCGTTCGTCAACACCGCCGCGGAGAACCTGCGCGGGCGCGGGGCCGACATCCGCGAGGCGATCCTGGAACTGTCCCGGACCTTGTCGGCGCTGGGCGACCACAGCACCGATATCTTCGGCACGGTCAAGGGTTTGGCCACATTGGTGTCGGCCCTGCAATCCAGCACCGGTCTGATGAAGGAGCTCAACCGGAACCTGGCCTCGGCCACGTCGTTGCTGGCCGACGACCCGGCCCAGATCGGCACGGCGGTGGAGGGTTTGAACACGGCTGCGCGCGACATCGCGTCGTTCACGGCCGAACACCGCGAGGCGGTCGGGTTCGCGACCGACAAACTGAACTCGATCGCCCAGGCGCTGGCGGACAGCAGCGGGGATATCAAGCAGGCCCTACATCTGGCGCCGACGACCCTGCAGAACCTGGTCAACATCTACGAGCCCGCGCACTCCTCGCTGACCGGCGCACTGGCCCTGAACAACTTTGCCAATCCGATCCAGTTCATCTGCGGCGCAGTGCAGGCCGCGTCACGGCTGGGCGCCGAGCAGTCGGCGAAGCTGTGCGTACAGTACCTCGCCCCGATCGTCAAGAACCGCCAGTACAACTTCATCCCGCTCGGCCTCAACCCGTTCGTCAACGCCTCGGCCCGGCCCAATGAATTGACTTACAGCGAGGATTGGATGCGTCCCGACCACGCCGGAGAAAGACCGCCGGCCGAAGCCGTAACGACCGTCACCGAACCCGCGAAGGGACTGGAAGGCATGATGGTTCCGGAGTCCGGGGGCGGATCGTGATCCGGCCGCGACTGCGGATTGCCACGCTGCTGGCCGCCATCCCTCTGCTGATCACGAGTTGTGGTTGGCAGGGCCTGAATTCGCTGCCACTGCCGGGCGTGGAGGGCCGCGGACCGGACTCCTTCGAGGTGCGGGCCGAGCTTCCCGACGTCACGAACCTGGAACTCAACTCGCGGGTCCGGGTGGCCGATGCGGTGGTCGGCAGCATCATCGGAATCGAGCTGCAGGGCTGGCACGCCGTCGTCACGATGCGACTGCTCGACGATGTGGTACTCCCGGAGAACGTGACAGTCAAGGTCGGACAGACCAGCCTGCTCGGCTCACTGCATATCGAGCTGACCCCGCCGGCCGGGGAACGGCCCCGGGGCAGGCTGCACGACGGGTCGATCATCGCGTTGGATCGGGGCGCTGCCTACCCCACGACCGAACAGACCCTGGCCGCGGCGTCGATGCTGCTCAACGGCGGTGGCCTGGGACAGGTTCAGGATGTCACCCGGGCATTCAGTACCGCCCTGGCCGGCCGGGAGAACGAGCTGCGCAGCTTCGTCGAGCAACTGGACAAGTTCATCGGCCATCTGGACCACCAGAAGGACGACATCCTCACCGCCACCGACCGCCTGAACCGGCTGACCAGCCGGTTCGCGGCGCAGAAGCCGGTGCTGGACAAGGCGTTACATACCATCCCGAATGCGCTCGAGGTCCTCAAGGACGACCGCGAACAGTTGGTGGCGGCGCTGGACAGCTTCGGCAAGCTCAACGCGTTGCTTTCCGACTCCATCGCCGAGACCAAAGAGTCACTGGCCCATGAGTTCCGCGACATCGGCCCGGTGCTGGAGTCGCTGGCCAATGCCGGACCCGCGATGACCCGCTCGCTTTCGTTCTTCTCGACCTTTCCGTGGCCCAAGGAAGGTGTGCTCAAGTGGCTGCGAGGCGATTACGCGAACCTCACGGCGATCTTCGACCTGACACTGAGCCGACTCGACACCTCTCTGCTCACCGGAACGCGGTTCGAAGGCGCGCTCACCCGATTGGAGATGCAATGGGGCCGCACGATCGGCCAGTTGCCCAGCCCGGCCACCGGGGCGAATCCGCTCGTCATTCCGTATCAACCCAACCAGGGACCGTGACATGCGCCTGAATCGTCTGGCCAAGATCCAGCTCGCCGTCTTCGCCGTGCTGTCAATGGTTTCGGTGGCGTTGATGGCGGGCGGCTATATGCAGTTGCCCGCGCAGCTGTTCGGAATCGGCCGCTATACCGTGATCGTCGACCTTCCGCAGGCCGGCGGTTTGTACGAACGGGGCAACGTCACCTACCGGGGCACGGAGGTGGGACGGGTCACCGACGTGCGTCTCACCGACACCGGTGCGCAGGCGCTGCTGTCCCTGGACTCCAGCATCAAGATTCCCGCAGACGTGGATGCCCAGGTGCACAGCCAGTCCGCGATCGGTGAGCTCTATGTTGCGCTGCTGCCCCGCACTGGCGAGGGGCCGGCGCTGGCCGACGGGGATGTCATCCCGCGAAGCCGGTCTTCGGTGCCGCCGGATGTCAGCAGCCTGCTCGATGCGACCAACCGTGGGCTGGCTGCGATCCCACAGCAGAATCTGCAGACCGTTATCGACGAAAGCTACACAGCAGTATCGGGATTGGGCCCGGAACTGTCCAGGATTGTCAAAGGCGGGAGCAAACTCGCCATTGATTCCCGCGAGCAGCTGGAGCCGATCGTGACCCTGATCGAACAGTCGAAACCGGTGCTGGATTCACAGGCCGAGACCGCGGGCTCGATCCAGGCCTGGGCGGCCAACCTGGCCGCGATCACCGGGCAGGTGCGCGATCACGATGCCGCATTCGGTGAGGCGCTGAACACGATCCCCGTGGCGGCCGAGGAAGCTAGGCAGTTGATCGAACGAGTCCGGCCCACACTGCCGGTGTTGCTGGCCAATCTGGTCAGCCTGGAGCAGATCACGATCTCCTACCAGCCCGCGGTGGAGCAGCTTCTGGTGTTGTTCCCGCAGGGCACCGCGATGATGGGTGCCCTCGGTGTCGCCAATCTGAACACCAAGCAGGACTACACGGGGATGTACCTGGACTTCAACCTGAACATCAACCTGCCGCCGCCCTGCAACACCGGATTCCTCCCGGCGCAGCAGCAGCGCGCGCCCGCGCACGAGGACCATCCGGATCGCCCGGCCGGGGCTCTGTATTGCCGTGTTCCCCAGGATGATCCGATGCTCGCGGTGCGTGGCGCGCGCAACACCCCGTGTCTGACGGTGCCCGGTAAGCGGGCGCCCACGGTCGAGATGTGCGAGAGCGACCAGCAGTACGTGCCGCTCAACGACGGATACATCTGGAAGGGTGACCCGAACGCGACGCTGACCGGGCAGGCTGTCCCACAACCGATGGCGCCGTCACCGGGCTCGCCGCCGCCGATCGCGGCGGCACCGTACGATCCGGCCACCGGCAGCTATGTCACCCCCGACGGACGGCTCTTCACACAGTCCGATCTCGCGCGGAACGCACCACGACAAACGTGGCAGGACATGCTGACACCGCCCGCGCGCTGACATCCGATGACGCCGAAAGCGGCACCACCGAGGGGTGGTGCCGCTTTCGGCGTCTCTGTGGGCTTCGGCGCGCGTCGACAGCGCGCAATTACGTAGTGGAGTTGCGCGCTCTACCGATGTGATCGCACGGCGCCGGATGGGAATCTCGTCTGAACCCACAAGGGCATAACGGTTTTCGAACCACGATCGTGGAGGTGTAAGTGGTAGGCGCGGTCGAAGACATCGATGCGGAGGCCATCGTCCGGGACCTGGTTCTGGGTGGTGTCGCAGATCCGTTCCCACTGTACGAACAGCTGCGGGAACTCGGGTCGGGCGTGCACTGGTCCGATGTGCTCGGCGCCTGGATCGTCTGCCGGTACGAAGACGTGCGGTCGATGGTGTCGCAACACGACGCATTCTCGAACGACACATTCTTCGCCGGTGGCCCGGGGATCCACGACCCCGAGGACCCGGAACATCGCCGGTTCGTCTCGATCAGCTCACGGCAGTTCATCTTCAAGGACCCACCGGACCACACCAGGATCCGCTCGATCTTCCGGCATGCGTTCACTCCGCAGTCAGTCGCCGGCTGGAGGTCCACCATGGAGGACGTCGCCGACGAGGTACTCAGCCGGTACCAGCCGGGCGAGGAAGTCGACATCATGCCCCACCTCGCCGCGGACATCCCGGTAGCCGTGATCGCCTCGATTCTCGGTGTGCCGAAAGACATGTGGTCGCAGCTTCGCGAGTGGTCCGAGGCGTTCGGGCGGACTTTCGACGCCGGGGTCCAGGGCCAGTTGCGGGACGCGTCCATCCGCACATCGCTGGAGATGATCGACTATCTGGCCGACCTGGTGAAGCGGCGCAAGGCCGATCCTCAGGACGATCTGATCACGCTCATCGCCTCCACCGAGACCGACACGGGCGAACTGTTGGAGCTCGACGAGGTGGTCTCACAGGTAACACTGCTGCTGTCGGCGGGCAACGACACCACCACGTCGTTGATCGGTAGCGCGATGACGATCATGATCGACAATCCCGACATCAAGGCGCAGCTGCAGGAGGACCCGGCGCTCATTCCCGTTGCGATCGAGGAGATGCTGCGGTTTGACCCGCCGTTCCACATGGACTTCCGCAAGGCGGTACGGGACGCCGAGTACGGCGGCAGGCAGATCAAGGCCGGCCAGATGTGTTTCCAGATCATCGCCGCCGCCAACCGCGATCCGCGCCAGTTCACCGATCCGGGGGTGATGGATATTTCGCGCGATGCCTCGCGGCACCTGTCGTTCAGCCATGGCATCCACTTCTGCGTGGGTGCGCCTCTGGCCCGGCTCGAGGGTGCGGTCCTGATCGGCAAGATCCTGGAACGTTTCCCCAACTTCACCGCGGGCAGTCGGCCCGCGGTGCGGCGAACCAGCAACATTCTTGCGCGCGGCTGGCATTCGCGTCCGGTGAGGCTGTGAGCAGATGACCGGCATGAGGGTGGTCGTGCACGCGGAGCACTGCATGGCCAGCGGAGTCTGCCGGCGCAGCGCGCCGGAGGTATTCGGCAGTACCGCCGACGGCTGGGTGACCTTGCTCGCGGAAGCGCCACCGGACGAGCTCCAGGCCGGGGTCACCCGGGCCGCCGAAGCGTGCCCGGTGGGGGCGATCGAGATCACCGAACAATCCGACCAGGACCCGAGAGGACAGCGTTGAGCACCACAGCACAGGTAGACGGTGGACGACTGGGCGTACTGCTCGGCAGCACCACAAAGCCGGAGGATATCGCCGGACTCGCGAAGTGGGTTGAACAGAACGGGTTCGGCGAACTGTGGGTGCCCGAGGACTACTTCTTCCTCGGCGGCATTGCGGGGTCGGCGATCGCACTGGGCGCCACCGACCGAATCCGGGTCGGAGTTTCGGTGGTGTCCTCGATGGTGCGGCACCCGGCGCTGCTGGCGATGGAGATCGCCACCCTGGCCCGGGCCTTCCCCGGACGGTTCGCACCGGGCGTCGGTCACGGGGTGCCGGCCTGGACCGCCCAGATGGGCCTCACCGTCCGATCACCGATGAGCGCGCTGCGCGAGACCCTCAGCGGTGTGCGGCGGTTGCTCGACACGGAGACGGTGACCGACGAGGGCAAGGTGCATACATTCGCCGAGGTCACGCTGACTCATCCGCCGGCGGAGCGGGTTCCGCTCTACGTCGGGGTACTCGGTGACAAAGGCATCGCGTTGACCGGGGAAGTGGGCGACGGGCTGGTGGTCAGCGTGCTGGCCACACCCGAATACGTTGCCGGAGCCCGGATCAAACTGGATGCCGCCGCCGCTGCGGCCGGTCGCGAGGACAAGCCCGAACTCGTTGTGCTGTGCGCGATCAACATGGCCGGCGACCCAGCCGCGGCGGCTCAGACACGTGAGCAGATCAAACCGGCACTGGCCTTCTACCTGGCCGCGACGGGACCGAACCCGATGCTCGGTTCGATCGGCGGCAACGACCTGCTGGCCGACATGCTGACCCGGGGCGGACCGGAGGTGGTGCTCGCGGAGATGCCCGACCAGTGGGTGGACGCGATGTCGATCACCGGGACGCCCACGGAAGCCGCGGTCGCGCTCAAGCGACTTTTCGAGGCCGGGGCGGACAAGGTTGTCGTCGTGCCACTGATCGAGGACAACGGCCGAGAATCCCTGGCCGCCATCGCATCCCTGTTCTAGGAGGTATACCCATGACCGATACCGACACCACCGCCATCCTGGCGGTACACAACGACTGGTACGCAGCAAATGTGGAACTGGTCGCCGAATCCATGATCGACTTTTTCCCGCCCGGGGATGCCTACCTGCAGTTCAACCTCAACGGATTCACCTACAACGGAGCGCAGGACAAGGCCAAACTGTGGCGCAACCTGCATGAACTCGGCGCGAAGATCAAGACCATCGGCGACACCGCCGCCCCCAACGTCGCGGTCTTCGGTGACGTCGCGTTGCTCACCTCGGAGGGGGAGTGCGAGCTGATGCTGCCCTCCCAGTCGGGGACGCTGGAGAGTTCGGGGTCGATCCGGTTCCGCAACACCGAGTTCTACCGCCGTGACGACGGCACGGGTGCGCCGCAGTGGCGGATCTGGCATATGCACGTCAGTGAGGCGGCCAAGGCCGGGACCGCGAAGTACGTAACGGAATGACGGCAACATTCCAGTCCCGCCGACTGGCCGGTCCGGCCGGGCCGCTGGCGGTGACGGCATCTGAACGGTTCGATCCGGGCGCCGCGGTGGTGCTCCTGCATCCGATCAATACCGCCGGAGTGGTTTGGAATTCGGTCCTGCCGCTGTTGGAGCTGCCCGCGGTGGCGATCGACCTGCGCGGGCACGGGCAATCCGTGTGGTCCGGCCCGTACAGCGTCGAGGACGGATACGTCCCGGATGTGATGGCGGTGCTCGACGGACTGGATCTGGACGCCGTGCACCTCGTGGGCGGCTCGCTGGGCGGGGCGATCGCGCTCGCGATCGCGGCCCGCCACCCCGGCCGGGTCCACAGCGTGACCACATTGGGCTCGACGCTTGGTACGGGCCTGTCCCATCAGGACATCGAGGCCATGGTCGGCCAACTGGAAAGTGTGGGCAGTCAGCGTTACTTCGCCGACCTGGTGCCCACGATCGTCGGACCGCGGTTCCGGGAGGAACCGCGGCTGCTGGACGTCGTTCGCGCGGCGGGTGAACGCCCGGAATCCGTGGTGGGTGCGATCCTTCGAGCCGCCTTCGGGGCCGACATCCGGCATCTGGTCGGTCGGGTGTGCGCGCCGGTGCTGGCAGTGGGCGGCACGGCCGATCCGACCTGCCCGCCGGAGATGACGGTGGAGATCGCGGCTGCCACCGGAGGCAGCACCGCGATCCTCGACGGGGTCGGTCATCTCCCCATGGTGGAGGTGCCCGGCCGGGTGGCCGAACTGATCAACCAGCACACCAACAAAGGAAACCGGTGAGGCCATGACGTATTCGATTGTCGCGAGGGATTCGGCAACCGGAGAGCTGGGGATCGGCTCGCAGTCGCATTTCTTCGGGGTCGGGCGGCTGGTCGGCTGGGGCGAGGCGGGTGTCGGTGTGGCCGCCACCCAGGCCTTCGTCAACGTCGACTACGGGCCCGGCGCCGTCGCGGCGATGCGGTCCGGGGCTGCGGCACAGGATGCGGTGGACGCCGTGACGGCAGCGGATCCACTGAGCGCGTACCGCCAGCTCGGTGTCGTCGATGCCGCGGGCCGGGCGGCGACGTTCACCGGTGATCGGTGCGCCCCCACCGCGACGGGCCTGGTGGCCGAAGGCGTCGCGGTACAGGGCAACATGCTGGCCTGCGACCGGGTCTGCCACGACATGTTGGAGGCCTACCTTGGTGCGAAAGGCCATCTGGCCGAACGGATTCTGGCCGCGATGGTCGCGGCGGAAGCCGCGGGCGGCGATATCCGCGGATCGCAGTCGGCGGTGCTGAGGACCTACGGCGCGCAGCGATCCGAAACCCCCTGGAACCAGGTCCTGATCGACATCCGGGTGGACGACCACCCGGAGCCGGTCACCGAACTGTCCGGTCTGCTGCCTCGGCAGCGGGCCTTCGATGTGATCGGTGCGGTGATCTTCGCGCAAGACCTGATGATCGGACCTTACCGCGACGTACCACCGGAGTTGTTGCGTGAGAAGCTCACCGGGCTGGCCGACGCAGCCGAGCTGCTCGGCCCGGACAACCGCGAGGCCGATTTCTGGCGCGCGGTTCTACTGGCGCGCAGCGGCGAGCGAGATGCTGCCCGGGCGCTGTTCGCCGAGCTGTTCACCTACCGGCCCGCGCTACGCGAATTCTTGACGGGCATCGGACCATTGGGTTTCCTCGAAGACGTCACGGACTATCTGTGAGTAACGCACTGGCCGCAGCGGCTGCGGTCGACGAATGGCGGTGCGCCGAGCTGACTGCCGCAATGGTGCGGTGCGATACGAGCAACCCGCCGGGCGACGAGCGGTCGATCATCCCGCTGTTGACCGATGTTCTGGTGGGTGTCGGGGCGAGAACCGAGGTCTTCGAGCCGGCTCCCGGACGGACATCGTTGCTCGCCATCGTGTCCGGAACGGGCCCAGGGCCGCGGCGGCGGTTACTGGTCAATGGACATGTCGACGTCGTCCCGGTGGTCGAGGAGGAGTGGGCCCTGCCGCCATTCGGTGGGGTGGTGCGCGATGGCCGACTGTACGGTCGTGGTGCCTGCGACATGAAGGGCGGTATCGCGGCGGCGATTGAGGGCCTGCGGGCCTGCTTGGACGCGGAGACCCCACCGGCCTGTGATGTGCTCTTCCATCTCGTTGCCGACGAGGAGACGGGCGGCCGCTGGGGCACCGAGGCGCTGCTGCGCGCCGGCCGTATCGCGGCTGACGCCGCCATCGTGCCCGAGCCGAGCGAGCTGCAGGTCGGTGTGGCCGAGCGCGGAGTGCTGCTGGCCGAGATCACGGTCGCCGGGCGCGCGGCTCACGGCAGTGACCCGGCGGCTGGGCATTCCGCCGTCGCGGACGCAGCACGCCTGGTGGATTTGCTGCATCAGGCCGACTTCGGCATCAGCCACTCGCTGCTCGGGTCGCCTACCTGCAACGTCGGTCAGATCCAAGGAGGTACCGCCCCCAATATCGTTGCCAGCTCCTGCATTCTGCGCGTCGACCGCCGAGTGTTGCCGGGTGAGACGCGGGAACGGGCCCTGGAGAGCCTGCGACAACTCATCGACACCGCAGGCGAGGACATCGACTGGAAGGTAGAGGTTTTGGCCTTCGCCGCCGGCTCGGAACTGGATGCGCAGCATCCGTTCGTCGGCTTGGTGCGGGCCGCGGCGGGCACGGAAACCCCGATTCGTGGACTCTATCTGGGCACCGACGCCCGGTTCCTGCGCAACGACCTCGAGATCCCGACGGTGGTCTACGGACCGGGTTCGATGACGGTCGCCCATAGCAGTGAGGAATCCGTGGCGCTGTGTGAGCTGACAGCGGCGGCCCGCACGTTCGCCACGGTTTTCACCCGGTTTGGCGCCGCCGAGACCGGAGGACACCATGTTCAAAGCTAAGTCTGCCGCGGTCTTCGGGCTCGCGACGGTCGTGGCCCTGTCAGCTGTCCTGGGGTGGTTGTGGTTCCGGCTCGATGACTCCCGTCGTGATCAGCAACATCACGCGGTGCTGGTGGAGGCGGCACGGCAAGGTGCGCTCAACCTCACCACGATCGACTACGCCAACGTGGACGCCGATGTGCAGCGCATCCTCGACTCGGCGACCGGCGAGTTCCGCCAGGATTTCGATCAACGGTCACAACCGTTCATCGACGTGGTCAGGCAGGCCCAGTCGAAGACTGAGGGCACGGTGACCGCTGCCGGTCTGGAATCAATCGAGGGTGATCACGGCCGGGTCCTGGTGGCGGTTTCGGTGAAGACGATCACCGGGGAGGCGGATACCGAACCGCGGCGGTGGCGGCTGCGTGTCGACGTTCAGATGGATGGTGACCAGGTCAAGGTGTCGAATGTGCAGTTCGTACCGTGAGTCCGGCGGCAGGAGGTTTGTCGGTGTCTGAGGAAATCGCGTCCGAAGTGGAGGAACCCCGCGACGAGACCGAGGTGCCGGCGCAGCCGGCCCGCCGGGACTGGGCGCGGATCGTCGGTTTCGGGCTGGTTCCCGCCGCGGTGTTCGTCGCGGTGGGCGCGGCCGGCTATCTGAAATGGGCAGCCGCCGGGGCGGATTCGGCCGCCACGGCCAGGACCGAGGCGCTACGGGCAGCCACTGAGGGCGCCACCGCGATGCTGTCCTATCAACCGCAGACGGTGGAGGAAGCTCTGCATGCGGCGCGCGACCGGTTGTCCGGGAGCTTCCGGGACTCATACTCCGAACTGGTCGACGGCACCGTGATACCCGGTGCCAAGCAGAAGAACGTTTCGGCGGTCGTCGACATCCCCGCTGCGGCAACAGTTTCAGCGTCTCCCAGCGAAGCCGTCGTGCTGGTGTTCGTCAATCAGACGACAACTGTGGGTGACGGAGCCCCCACCAGCACCGCATCCAGCGTGAAAGTGTCGTTGGTCAAGGAAGGCTCTCGATGGCTGATATCCGACTTCACGCCGGTATAGCGGCGGCGGTGGCCGGGTGCGTCGTCGTGCTCAGTGCACCGCTCGCGGGTGCCGACAACAAGCGGCTCAACGACGGAGTGGTGGCCAACGTCTACACGATCCAGCGCCAGGCCGGCTGCACCGGTGACCTGAAGATCGACAAGCGTCTCCAGCAGGCCGCCGAATGGCATACCGGCGATGTGTTGCACAACCGCACGCTCGAGGGCGATCTGGGCTCAGATGGGTCGACACCCCAGGACCGGGCGTTGGCGTCCGGATTCCGTGGACGGGTAGCCCAGACCGTCGCGATCAACCCGGCATTGGCGATCAGCGGACTGGACCTGCTCAACCGCTGGTATCACGACCCGCATTACTACGCCGTCATGTCGGACTGCGCCAACACCGCGATCGGGGTGTGGTCGGAGAACAGCCTGGACCGCACGGTCGTCGTCGCGGTGTACGGCCAACCCGATGCCTAGGCTCGGCGCGGGGCGGCCAGGCGTTCGCGGCGCAGCAGCTCGACTTCCGGAAGCTCCAGCGGTGGCAGCTCACCCACCACCTGCGTCAGCAGATGGTCGGCCAGTTCCGGATTGCGGGCCAGGCACGGGCCGTGCAGATAGGTCGCCACCACGCTGCCCTGAACCGCACCGTCATAGCCGTCGCCCAAGCGGTTGCCCGCCCCTTTGGTGACCGCGGCCAGCGGCCGGGCATCCGGGCCCAGAACCGTTCCGCCACGGTGGTTCTCGAAACCCGTCAGCGGCTGGGTGAGCCCGTCGAGCAGGGGAGTGGATGCCACCTCGCCGATGGTGCGGGCCTCCTGCGGCGATGTGGTGACGTCGAGCAGCCCGACGCCGTCCACCCGCTCACCGGCCGAGGTCTCGTACCAGTGGCCGAGGACCTGGATCGCAGCGCAGATCGCGAGCACCGGCGCGCCACGCGAAACCGCTTGTTGCAGACCGGGGTACCGGATCAGGTGCTTGGTGGCCAGCCGCTGCGCGTAATCCTCGGCGCCACCGAGGGTGTACAGGTCCAGCGAGTCGGGCACCGGGTCGGCCAGGGTGATCTCGACGATCTCGGCGTCGATACCGCGCAGCCGCAACCGCTGTTGCAGCACCACCGCATTGCCGCTGTCTCCGTAGGTCCCCATCACGTCGGGCAGCACGAGCCCGATCCGCACCGCACTCACGAGATCCGCCGATTCAGTTGCAGGAAGGCCGTGTAGTTGGCGATCACCTCGACATGCCCGGGCGGGCAGGAGTCGATCGCGGCGACGGTGTCGTGCACCAGTGAATGCTCGACGCCGGCGTAGCCGAGCCGCACCGCGAGGTCGGTGCCACGTTCGCCGGCGGCGACGACGACGGTGTCGTCGAAGTGCTCGAATCGGACGTCCCACAGCCAGGACAGATCCTCGCCGTCGGGCACCTGCCCGTTGACCGAGATGACGACGCCTGCGCCGTGCTTGTCGACCATGGACAGGGCTTCCTGCCATCCGGCCGGGTTCTTGGCCAGCAGGATCCGCGCGGTGTGAGTGCCGATCTGCACCGTGCGGTACCGCCCGGCGACCTCGTCGACGCCGGAGACCGCCGCCACCGCAGCAGCGGGGTCGGCACCCAGCGCCACGGCGGCCGCGACGGCCTGGGTGGCGTTACCGCGGTTGACGGCGCCGGGCAGGGCCAGGGTCATCGGCAGCACCAGGCCGTCCGGACCGTAGATGTGGGTGTCGTCGAACCACCACTGCGGGCTGGGACGTTTGAAGTCGCTGCCGGTCGAGTACCAGTCGCGCCCGTTGCGCTCGATGATCTCGCCGGATCGCGGGCAGCTCACCGAGTCACCCGCCCAGCTGCCGCCGGCGGCAACCCAGACCACGTTGGGGCTGTCGTAGGCGGCCGAGGTCATCAAGACGTCGTCGCAGTTGGCCACGATCACCGCGTCGGGATGCCTGGCCAGCCCGCCTCGCAGCGTGCGCTCGATGTGGTTGATCTCACCGACCCGGTCCAGCTGGTCACGGGACAGATTCAGCAAGACGATGACCGATGGCGACACCGCATCGCTGACGTGCGGGACGTGCATCTCGTCGACTTCCAGGGCGGCCAGCGTGGCATCGCGGGCCCCGGCCAGCGCCGCCACCAGGCCGGCGTCCATGTTGGCGCCCTCGGAGTTACTGGCCACCGGGCCGAGCGTGGCCAGGGCGGCCGCGGTCATCCGGGTGGTGGTCGACTTGCCGTTGGTGCCGGTCACGACGACGCTGCGGCGGCCCTGGCCCAGTTGGCCCAGGATCGAGCGGTCCAGCGTCATCGCCACCAGGCCGCCGATCATCGCGCCAGCGCCGCGGCCGGTGACCCGCGACGCCCAGCGCGCGGTTGATCCGGCGGCCAGGGCGGCGCGCCCGCGAAGGGTCAGCATTCCGGCGATTTTAGGGGCACGACACGCTGCCGTGCCGCCCGAGGTTGTCGGACTCGCGTGCCATCCTGGCGAATATGAGCAGCGCGTGGGGCAGACCGGCGGATGAGCCGGGCGCGGGCTGGGCCGTCGTCGACGTGGAGACCACGGGGTTCCGGCCGGGGCAGGCACGCATCGTCAGCGTGGCCGCCCTCGCGGTCGGGGATGACGGAAATGTCGAGCGCAGTGTCGCGACCCTGCTGAACCCGGGTGTGGATCCCGGGCCCACCCATGTGCACGGGCTGACGACCGAGATGCTGGAAGGCCAGCCGACCTTCGGGGACGTCGTCGACGAATTGAGCGACATCCTGCGTGGACGCACGCTGGTCGCCCACAACGTGGGCTTCGATTACAGCTTCCTGACCGCCGAGGCCGAGTTGGTCGGCGCCGAGCTGCCGATCGACAGCGTCATGTGCACCGTCGAGCTGGCCCGCCGGCTGGCGCTGGGCACCGAGAACCTGCGCCTGGAGACGCTGGCAGCGCACTGGGGCGTGAGCCAGATGAAGCCACACGATGCTCTCGACGACGCGTTGGTGCTGGCACAGATCCTGAAGCCGACCCTGGCCCGGGCCCGCGACCGCAAGGTCTGGCTGCCGCTGCGGGAGGTGACCCGACGGCGCTGGCCCAACGGCCACATCACCCATGAAGAGCTGCGGCCGCTGAAGGTGCTGGCCTCGCGCCTGCCGTGCGAGTACGCCAACCCGGGTGTCTTCGTGCCGGGACGGCCGTTGGTGCAGGGCATGCGGGTGGCGCTCTCGGCCGAGGTAGTGCGCACCCACGAGGAGCTCGTCGAGCGCATCCTGCACGCCGGGCTGGCCTACACCGACCTGGTGGACCAGCAGACCTCGGTGGTGATCTGCAACGAACCGGCACCCGACCAGGGCAAGGGCTACCAGGCCGTCGAGGTGGGGGTGCCGCTGCTCGATGACGACACCTTCATGGGCCTGCTCGCCCATGTCGTCGGTGGTGCCGACATCGAGCAGTTCTGCGACATCCCTGCCGAGAGCGATCAGTACACGCTGTTCTGATTCGCGGCTCGCCGCGGTCTTTTAGCTGAGCGCCTTCGCCTTCAACCCGTCGAACTCGGCCTGGCTGATCGTGCCGGCATCCAGCAGCGCCTTGGCGTCGGCGATCTCCTGTGCCGGGGACCGGCCGGCTGCCTCGCGGATGTAGGCGTCGGTGTCCTGCTTGGCGGCCAGCGCGGCTGCCTGCGCGCGCTCGGACATGCCCTTACCCCGGGCGATCAGGTACACCAGCGCGGTGAGCCACGGGAACACGATCAGGAAGACCACCCACACGGCCTTGACCCAGCCGGAGGTCTTGTGGTCACGCCAGAACAGGTCCGTGAGGATCTGGAACAGGACCAGCAGATATGCGATCCAGGCGAAGATGATCAGGAAATGCCAGAGGAAATCCCATGTCGAGCCCCAGTCCATGGACCGCTCCTTGCCGTTGGCCTCCGCGTAGTGATCTACGCCAGCGTCAGCTAATCACGCGCCGCGCGGTTGACGGCAGATACGACCGCGCGAAGTGATGCAGTTGTGATCGAAGTCGCGATACCGACGCCCCAGACGGTCCTGCCGCCGATCGACGCCTCGACGTAGGCCGCGGCCTGCGCCTCTTCGCCCGAGGACATGGCGTGCTCGGAGTAATCCAGCACGTTGATGTCGTAGCCGATGGCTCCCAGGGCGTCGACGAACGCCGCCAGCGGGCCGTTGCCGGCACCGATGATCTCGCGTTCGACGCCGTCGATCTTCACGATCGCGGTGATGGTGTCGGTGCCACCGTCCACCTCGGAGGCAACCACCTTCTGGCGAATGCGCTCCAACGGGATGATCGGGGCCAGGTACTCCTCTGAGAACGCGTCCCAGATCTCCTTGGGCGACACCTCGCCGCCCTCACCGTCGGTGATCTGCTGGATGGCCTGGCTGAACTCGATCTGCAGCCGGCGCGGCAGCACCAGACCGTGGTCGGCCTTCATGATGTAGGCCACGCCGCCCTTGCCGGACTGCGAGTTCACCCGGATCACGGCCTCGTAGGTGCGGCCGACGTCCTTGGGGTCGATCGGCAGGTAGGGGACTTGCCAAAGGATCTCATCAACGTCCGAGTCCATGTCGTCCGCGTCAATTTTCATCTGGTCCAGGCCCTTGTTGATGGCGTCCTGGTGGCTGCCGGAGAACGCGGTGTAGACCAGGTCGCCGCCGTAGGGGTGACGCTCGTGCACGGGCAGCTGGTTGCAGTACTCGACGGTGCGGCGGATCTCGTCGATGTTGGAGAAGTCGATCTGCGGATCGACGCCGCGGCTGAACATGTTCAGGCCCAGCGTCACCAGACAGACATTGCCCGTGCGCTCGCCGTTACCGAACAGGCAGCCCTCGATCCGGTCCGCGCCGGCCTGGTAGCCCAATTCCGCTGCGGCAACGCCGGTTCCGCGGTCGTTGTGCGGGTGCAGGCTCAGGATGATCGAATCGCGCGGGGTCAGGTGCCTGCTCATCCACTCGATCGAATCGGCGTAGACGTTCGGGGTGGCCATCTCGACCGTGGCGGGCAGGTTGACGATCAGCGGCCACTCGGGCGTGGGCTTGACGATGTCGGCGACGGCGTTGCACACCTCGACGGCGTACTCCAGCTCGGTGCCGGTGTAGGACTCGGGGGAGTACTCGAAGCGCCACCGGGTCTGGGGGTACTTCTTGGCCTCCTCGACACACATCTGGGCGCCGTCGGTGGCGATCTTCTTGACGGCGTCGCGGTCGGCCCGGAACACCACGCGGCGCTGCAGGATCGACGTCGAGTTGTAGAAGTGCACGATCGCCTGCGGGGCTCCCGCGCAGGCCTCGAAGGTGCGCTCGATCAGCTCGGGCCGGCACTGCGTCAGCACCTGGATGGTGACGTCGTCCGGGATCGCGCCGTCCTCGATGATCTCGCGGACGAAGTCGTAGTCGGTCTGGCTCGCAGACGGAAAGCCGACCTCGATCTCCTTGTAACCCATCCGTACCAGCAGGTCGAACATGCGGCGCTTGCGCGCGGGGCTCATGGGGTCGATCAGGGCCTGGTTACCGTCGCGCAGGTCGACCGCACACCACATGGGCGCCTTGTCGATGACGCGGTCCGGCCAGGTGCGGTCGAACGGGACGCCGGTGCCGAAGGCCGGGCTGCCGCCGGGGACCTCGTCGGCGAAGCTGCGATAGCGGCTGACCGGCATGGATGAGCCGCGCTGGGTGTTCCAGACGGGCTGTCCGGGGTTGGGGGTGCCGGCCGGCGTATTGATCGCGCGAACCGAACTGAAGGCATCTGCAGAGATGTCGGGGGTGGTCATGTCTTTGCTCCGGGGTTTGAAGGGGGACCCGACCGGCGCATCGCAAAAACCCGCGACAGGAAGCCGGTCTGATCAGACCCCGTCGCGGCGTCCGAGAAGGAGCACCCGCTGCACGCGGTCAACTGTACTCCGCGTCATTCCCAGGCCAAAACCTGAGGTTGACGTGTACTTCCCCCGATCGGGGGAACGCATCTTCATCAGTCCCATCGCCTGATCGCCCGACAGACCTGGGGCCGCCCAGGCCGCATTCTTGTCTCAGTGGCCCAACAAGCCGCCAAGGAAAACGAAAAGCCTACTGAGACAGAAGGATTCACGATCATGACCAAGTTCACCAAGGCCCTGGCACTGCCCATCCTGTCCGCAGGCGTCTTCGGCGCCGTCGCGCTCGGCCTGGCCGGCACGGCCGCCGCGCAGACTCCGCAGGGCGCGGGCAACCTCTACAGCCCTGATACCTACGCCACACCGGCGCCCGGCATGAAGCCCGGCTGGCACAACCATCACGGCCCGCAGCGGATCACCAGCATCTACGAGTGATCGACGTGGTGACTCGCACCTGCGAATCGGGGAAGGCGATCACCGGTCGGTGAGCGCCTTCCCCATCTCGTCAGCGCGCCCCGCCGGAGCGGCCGTTGCCAACTTTGACCTTGGGTGTGCCGATGCTGTGCCGGGATCCGCTCCTCGTGCTCGTGCTCGTGTTCGTGGAGTCCTTGGGCGTCACAGAAGATCCGTCGTCGTTTCGACGCACGGTCTTGTCCGGCTTGGCGGTGGCGTTTTCAGTCGACCCGTCGGCCGATGCCGCGGGGCCGGTGACCGCGCGCACGGCGACGCTCGGCGGCCGCGGCGCAGTGAGCGGCGGCAGGTTGACCGGAGCCACACCGGTGGCGTAGGCCTGCGCCCAGCCCAGCACGTTGGCGACGTAGGCCATCGAGTGGTTGTAACGCAGCACCGCGGCGGTCAGCTGCGACTGGTCGCGCAGGTCCGCTCCCTCGCTGCAGAGGTAGCGAGCCGCGGCCAGGGTGGCATCAAAGAGGTTGTGCGGATCGGCCTGACCGTCGCCGTCACCGTCGGCGCCATGCAACAGCCACGTGCTCGGCAGGAACTGCATGGGCCCCAGTGCGCGGGCGTAGATGGTGCCGCCGCCAAAGCTGCCGACGACGATGATCTCGTTGCCCGGCAGTGAGCCGTCGAGGGCTGGGCCGTATACGGGACTCACGGCATGCGTGGACTCGACATACCCGATCCCGGCGAGCAGGTTCCACGTCACACCGCAGTCGGGTTGGTGCTGCGCCATCATGGCGTCCGCGTTCTGGTAGGCCGCGAGTGCGATCGCGGGGATGTGCACCCCACCCGGTGCCTGAATCTCCGGGGGCGGGGGTGGCCCCGTCGTACCCGGCGCGGCGGCATTTGGACGCGCCGACGGCGCCGCCGCCCAAAGCTGGCCGGCGAGGTTGGGCAACGGCGGGACCGCCGCCGGCGGTCGTACCCGGTTCTCCTGGACCAGCCCGACCAGGCTGGGTGCGACGGCGACCGCGCTGGTCAACGCCATCCGAACGATCACGGCCAAGCACTTGGAGGCGTCGCGGACCGCTCGACGGGCACGGTGGCGCATAGGACAACAGTGACACAAACGCCGATCGGTGACTCACACCTGCGAATCGGGGAAGGCGATCACCGACAGGAACCGGATCGGCAGTTCGATCAGGTCAACCGGTCCGTGCGCGCCTTCACCGTCTATCTGTAGGGAGTCGCCAGGCTGCAGCCGGTACACCGAGCGGCTGTGGCTGTAGTCCATGACGCCCTCGAGCATGTAGATGAACTCGGTGCCGGGATGCTGGAACAGCGGGTAGGTCTGGCTCTTCTCGGTCAGCGTGACGTGTAGGCATTCGAGCCGCTTGTGCTCCCCGCGCAGGGAGCTGAGCAATTGATACTCATGGCCCTGTTTGGTGCCGTTGCGCACGATCTCCGGACCCGTGCCCGCCTTGACGAATGCCGCCGGACGCTCGACGTCGGCCCCGCGGAACAGACTGGTGACCGGAACATCGAGGCCCTTCGCGAGCAGGGCCAGGGTCGACAGGCTGCACGAGGTCTGGGCGTTCTCGATCTTGGACAGCATCGCCTTGGAGATACCCACCCGGGCGGCCATCTCGGCCACGGTCAGCCCGTGCTGCTGACGCAGCTGACGCACATTGCGCCCGATCGCCGCCTCGAATTCCAGTTCCTCGACCGGTTCGTTCGGATCACGGTCGCGAGCTGTGCCGGTGTTGCGGAGCAGCGGGACGTCGCTCATGCAGTCCGCCCCCGTCTATCGCATCTCCCCGGCCCCGACGTACGGGTACCGGCTCTTGAGCAAATTGTCCTCTGCGAACCGGGCCAATCGGAAATCCGTCTCGGGTATCCGCGGGTCGGAACTGCGGCCCTCGGTCACCAGGTCGGCGACCAGCTTGCCGACCGCCGGCGCGATCTTGAAGCCGTGTCCGCTGAATCCGGCCGCCACCATCAGGCCGTCGATCCCGGTCGTGGAGATCACGGGATTCCAGTCCGGCGTGACGTCGTAGCAACCGGCGTAGCTGCCGGTGATCGCGGCGTCGGGGAAGCCGGGAAATCGGGTACCCACCTTGTCGACGGTCAGGTCGATGAAGCCGTCGGTGGCCCGGTTCAGGTAGTCGTCCGGGTCGGCAGGCTCGCAGTGCGCCAGGTCGCTGTTGCCGAACAGGATCTCCCCACCGAGCTCGGGGCGCACGTACTGCAGCGACACCAGGTCGGAGAAAACCGGGACCGCGCCGATCGGGACCCCGGGGGAGATGGTGACGATCTGCTCCCGAACCACCCTGATCGGCACGTCGATGCCGTAGGGGGCCAGGAACGGCCGGGTCCACGCGCCGGTCGCCACGACAACGGTGCCCGCCGAAACCCTTGTGCCGTCGGCCAGCTCGACGCCGGTGGCCCGGCCCCCGTCGAGCATCAGTCCGGTCACGTTGGCGCCCTGTCGGATTCGCACTCCGGCGGCCCTCGCCGACACCGCGAACGCCTGCGCGGTCTGGTAGGCGTCGCCGTATCCGCCACGCGCCTCCCAGCCGAAGGCCGCGAACGGTTCCAGATCGGCCCACGGCCACAGCTTGGCGACCTCGGAGGCGTCGATCTCCTCGGTCTGCACCCCGACCTCGCGCTGGGCGGCCAGGCTCTTGCGCAGATTGCCGACGTTGGGCTCGCCGACTCCGACGACATAGCCGGTCTGCCGGAAGCCGATGTCGGTCCCGAAATACTGCTCGGCCTTCTCGAACACCTCGAGGCCGACCGTGGCCATGGCGGCCAGTGAGCTGACCCCGTAGTGGCAGCGCACGATCCCGCTGGATTTCCCGGTCATCCCGGAGCCGACGGTATTGCGCTCCAGGACAGTCACATCGGTGACGCCGCGTTTGCTCAGGGCCCAGGCCGCCGCCGCGCCCTCCAAGCCACCGCCGACGATGACGACATCGGCTGTTTCGCTCATGTCCCCGGAATCCAGTTCGTGCCGGCCAGCGGAACCCGCGCCATCGCCGCGGCCTCGATGGTCACTGCCACCAGGTCCTCGGGTTCCAGGTGGCACACATGGGCCTTGCCGCACGCCCGGGCGATGGTCTGGGCTTCCATGGTCAGCACGTGCAGGTAGTTGGCCAACCGTCGGCCGCCCTCGACCGGGTCGAACCGGGCGGCCAGCTCCGGGTCCTGGGTGGTGATGCCGGCCGGATCGCGTCCGTCCTGGAAGTCGTCGTAGAAACCGGCTGCGCTGCCGAGCTTCTCGTACTCGGCGGCGTAGCGGGGGTGGTTGTCGCCCAGCGCGATCAGTGCGGCGGTGCCGATCGCGACCGCGTCGGCGCCCAGCGCCAGCGCCTTGGCCACGTCGGCGCCCGAGCGGATGCCGCCGCTCACGATCAACTGGACTTTCCTGTGCACGTCCAGTTCCTGCAGGGCCTGCACCGCCTGCGGCACCGCGGCCAGGGTCGGGATGCCGACGTGCTCGATGAACACCTCCTGGGTGGCGGCCGTGCCGCCCTGCATGCCGTCGACCACCACCACATCGGCCCCGGCGTGCACGGCCAGCTTCACGTCGTAGTAGGTGCGGGTGGCCCCGACCTTGACGTAGATGGGCTTCTCCCAGTCGGTGATCTCCCGCAGCTCGTTGATCTTGATTGTCAGATCGTCCGGGCCGGTCCAGTCCGGGTGCCGGCACGCGCTGCGCTGGTCGATGCCCTCGGGCAGCGTGCGCATCTGGGCCACCCGCGGGGAGATCTTCTGTCCCAGCAGCATTCCGCCGCCGCCGGGCTTGGCACCTTGGCCGAGTACCACCTCGATGGCGTCGGCCTTGCGCAGGTCATCGGGGTTCATCCCGTAGCGCGAGGGCAGGTACTGGTACACCAGGTGCTTGCTCTGCCCGCGCTCCTCGGGCGTCATGCCGCCGTCGCCGGTGGTGGTCGACGTGCCGGCCTCGCTGGCCCCGCGGCCCAGGGCCTCCTTGGCCGGTCCGGACAGCGCGCCGAAGCTCATGCCCGCAATGGTGACCGGGATATCCAGGTGCAGAGGATGTTTGGCGTGCCGGTCACCGAGGATGACGTCGGTGCCGCAGCGTTCCCGGTAGCCCTCCAAGGGGTAGCGCGACATCGACGCACCCAGGAACAGCAGGTCGTCGAAGTGGGGCAAGCGGCGTTTGGCTCCCCAGCCGCGGATGTCGTAGATGCCGGTGTCGGCGGCGCGCTGGATGTCGGCGATCGTGGATCGATCGAAGGTGGCGGATTCGCGCATCAGTACTCACTCGCGTTGTCGACGTGGAAGTGGTAGAGGTTTCGGGCCGAGCCGTAGCGGGTGTAGCCCGCGGTGTCATCATCAAAACCCGCGGCTGTCAACAACTCCGCGAGTTCGGCACGGTGCTCGGCGCGCATCGGCTTGGCGATGCAGTCCGCACCCAGCGAGGTCACCTCGCCGCGCACGTAGATGCGGGCCTCATAGATCGAATCGCCCAGCGCCTCGCCGGCGTCGCCGCGCACCACCAGCCGTCCGGCCTGGGCCATGAATGCGCTCATGTGGCCGATGCTGCCGCCCACCACGATGTCCGCGCCCTTCATCGAGATGCCGCAGCGTGCCGCGGCGTCCCCCTCGATGACCAGCAGTCCGCCGTGTGCGGTGGCACCCGCTGACTGCGAGGCATTCCCGGTGACCCGCACCGTGCCGCTCATCATGTTCTCGGCCACCCCGGTGCCGGCATTGCCCTTGATGGTCACCTCGGCGAGCTGGTTCATCCCGGCCGCGTAGTAGCCGACGTGGCCTTCGACCGTCACGCGCACCGGCGCGTTGAGGCCGACGGCCACATTGTGCGCGCCGTCGGGGTGTGCGATGACGTAGTCACCCTCCACACCCGGTTGATGCAGCGCCGCGTTGACCTCACGCAATGGTGTTGTGCGCAGGTCGAATCCAACTAGCGTGTCCATGCGTAGACCACCTCCGGTTCCGGTTCCCAAATGCGTGCCTGCTCGACCCCGGGTAGCCCGGCCAGGGCGCGGTACTCACTGGCCATCGCCACCCAGTCGGCGGTTTCGGCGATCACCGCCGGCTTGCAGGCGATGGCGTCACGCACCACCGCGAACGAGTCGTGATCGGAGACCAGCAGTGTGTAGAAGCCATCAAAGGCTGCGAGGAGGTCCTTTAATGCGGTCGCCACATCACGGCCGGCGGCCAGCTGTTCGGCCACGAACCGGGCGCCCACCTCGGTGTCGTTCTCGCTGTCGAACGCCACACCGGCGCGGCGCAGTTCGCGGCGGATGGTGGCGTGGTTGGCGAAAGACCCGTTGTGCACCAGGCACTGTCCGGGACCGACGGTGTACGGATGGCAGCCCGACGGCGTCACCGCGGACTCGGTGGCCATCCGGGTATGCCCGACGCCCTGCCAGCCCTGGGCCTTGGCCAGGCCCCAGGCCTCGGTGAGGGCGCGCGGATGCCCGACCCCTTTGAGCACTGCCAGATCAGGGCCGAATCCGGAGATCAAAGCGGTCGGGTAAGCCGCCCGGGCCAGGCTCAGCAGCTCCTCGGAGTCCATGTCGGCCGACAGCAGGTAGGTCGAATCCACCTGCACCACATCCACATCCGGTCCCAGCTCGGGTGTCTCGGCGACATCCGTGATCGAGACACAGCCCTGCCCGTACGGCGACCACTCCGGGTCTCCGTAGATCGCGATCCCCGCCGAGTCGGCGCCGCGATCGGACATCTCGCCCAGCATCGCGGCGAGCAGTTCGCCGAGCCGCGGGTACAGCTCGGGGCTACGCAGGTGCAGCCCGATAATTCCACACACGTTTTCTCCTCTCAGAACGCCGTCAGGTACTGGTCGATCTCCCACGGCGTGACGGTGCCGTGGTAGGCGAAGAACTCGTCGCGTTTGACGTCGGCGAAGTAGGAGGCGACACCGTCGCCCGCGACGTCGAGCACGCCGGTGACGATCGGATCGGTCTCCAGGGATTCGATCGCGTGCAGCAGCGTGGGCGGCAGAGCCGCCGGTCCCTGGGCGCCCACGGCTCCCGGGTCGAGGCTGCGCTTGACGCCGTCGAGGCCGGCACCCAACGCGGCGGCGATCGCGAGATACGGATTGGCCGAGCCGTCGCCGCCGCGCAACTCGATGCGTTGACTGTCGGGCACCCGGATGTAGTGGGTGCGATCGTTGCCGCCGTAACTGGGCTTGCGAGGGGCCCACGAGGCGCCCGATGCGGTCGAGGTGGCACCGGTTCGCTTGTAGGAGTTGACGGTCGGCGCGACGACGGACTGCAGCGCGCAGGCATGGTCGAGGATGCCGCCGATGAACGCGTACGCCGTCTCGGACAGGCCCAGGCCCCGCTCGTCGGCGTCGGCCGGGAAGACCGGCGTCCCGGCACTGGTCAGTGACAGGTGCAGGTGCAGGCCGCTGCCGGTGCGGTCGGAGAACGGCTTGGGCATGAAGGTGGCCACCATGTCCCGTTCGGCGGCGATCATCGACAGCAGGTAGCGCAGGGTGATCACCCGGTCGGCAGTGGTCAGTGCGTCGGAGAACTCGAAGTTCTGCTCGAACTGCCCGTTGCCGTCCTCGTGGTCGTTGGCGTAGTTGGACCAGCCGAGTGAGTTCATCGCGGTGGAGATCGCGGTGAGGTGGTCGTACATCCGGGTGACGCCGCGGGCGTCGTAACAGGGTTGGGCAGCCGTGTCCGCCGCGTCGGCGGTGGCCAGCGTGCCGTCGGCGCCGCGGCGCAGCAGGAAGTACTCGACCTCGGCGCCGACCCAGGGTTCGAATCCCGCGTCGGCGGCGCGCTGGATCAGACCTCTGAGGATGACCCGCGGCGCGTACGGCCACGGCGCGCCCCCGACGTGGGGGTCGCAATGCACCAGGGCCAGGCCCTCTTTGATGAACGGGATCGGGGTGAACGAGGCGGGATCGGGGATGGCGATCAGGTCGGGGTCTTTGGGCTCCTGGCCCATGGCGCCGACGGCGTAGCCGGCGAAGCCGACGCCCTCGGTGGCCAGCAGCTCGACCGATTCGACGGGAACCAGTTTGGCGCAAGGCTTTCCGCGCAGGTCGACGAACAGCGCGAGGATGAACTTGGTGCCGGATTGTTCGGCGAGGGCGGCGAGATCGGAGGGCATAGCACCAGCACTTTCGTCTCTTGTTATGAATCAAGGTATCACAGTAGGAAACTTCAGCAAGCCGAGGAAACCCCGGTCACCGGCTGCCGTGAGAGCGGTCCACGGCAGCCGGGCCGGGGAATCAGACTGACTGTCAGGCGAATTCGAGCTCGTAGGCCGAATCCCGGTGGAACTTGGTGTCGATTCCCTTCTCCTCCTCGTCGGAGGAGATGCGGATTCCCATCGTCTTCTTGAGGACATAGGCGATGGCGAAGGCGACCGCGAACGAGTAGACGGCCACCGCACCCGCGGCGATCGCCTGCTTCCACAGCTGTTCGAGACCGCCGCCGTAGAACAGACCGCTGACCTTGCTCGGCATGGCCTCGGAGGCCAGCAGGCCGATCAGCAGGGTGCCGATCACACCACCGACCAGGTGGACACCCACCACGTCCAGGGAGTCGTCGTAGCCGAGCTTCTCCTTGAGGCCGACGGCGAGCACGCAGACCGCGCCGGCGATGGCGCCCAGGACGATGGCGCCGACGGGGGTGACAGCGCCGCAGGCCGGGGTGATGGCGACCAGGCCGGCAATCGCACCCGACGCCGCACCCACGCCGGTGACGTGGCCGGTCTTGAGCTTCTCGACCGCGATCCAGGCCAGGGTGGCGGCACAGGTGGCGACAAATGTGGTGACCATGACGATCGCCGCGGAATTGCCTGCGGCCAGGGCGGATCCGCCGTTGAAGGCGTACCAGCCGGCCCACAGCATGCCCGCACCCAGCAGGGTCAGCGGAACGTTGTGCGGCTTGCGTAGCTGGCCGAACAGTGCGGACTTGCCCAGCACGATGGCCAGCGCCAGGGCGGCGGCGCCGGCGTTGATGTGCACCGCGGTGCCACCGGCGAAGTCGACCGCGTGCAGCTTGTTCGCGATCCAGCCGCCGACGGAGTCCTCCGAGAACGTCCCGTCAAAGGCGAAAACCCAGTGTGCGACAGGGAAGTACACCAGCACGGCCCAGACGCCGGCGAAGATCATCCAGGCGCCGAACTTCATCCGGTCGGCGACCGCGCCGGAGATCAGCGCCACGGTGATGGCCGCGAAAAGTGCCTGGAAAAGGGAGAATAGGCTGACTGGTAGGCCATTGACGGACGTCATCGGCTCAACCAGATTCTTCATGCCTGCGAACTCGGTGATGCTGCCGAGCAGTCCGAGGTCGCCGTAGGACGTCCCGAACGCCATCGAGAAGCCGAACAGCACCCACAGCACGCCCACCAGGGCGACTGCGCCGAACGTCATCATCATCATGTTCGTCGAGCTCTTGACCGAGACCATGCCGCCGTAGAACAGGGCAAGGCCCGGGATCATCAGCGTGAGGCCGATGATGCAACACAGCATGAATGCCGTGGTTCCTGTATCCATCAACATCTCCTGGGGGTGGCGGCCCGGACGGGCCGATCACTGGGAGTTGACGACGTTTCTGTTACGTGGACCGGCTCGTTGTGTTGCGGTGACGTAAACCTCGGCGCCGCACGGCGGTGAGGACCCCGTTACGGAACGTTCATCGACAGAAACGCTCGGGAAATCCGTATACCGCACCGTATACAGCCATGGATACAGCGCACGCCGAACATCATTCGGCGCTTGGTGAGGAGTACGAGAACCAGCCCGTCCCGGCGTCCGCCCGGAAATCGCTGTTCGCGGTGTCGGCGGTGTGGGTCGGATTCCCGATGATCATGACGTCGGCGGTGTTCGCCGGCATCGTCGTCTACAACCTCGGCTTCGTCGCCGGAATGGCGGCGATCGTCGTCGGCGACCTCATCCTCATGGGCTACGTGGGCACGCTGAGCTACCTGGCCGGGCGCTCCGGCAAGAACTTCGCGCTCACCGCAGCGGACACCTTCGGAGCCAAAGGTTTTCGCATCGTCTCGGCATTCCTCTCCGCGCTGGTGATCGGCTGGTTCGCCTTCCAGACCGGAATGGTGGGCTCGACGCTCAACCTGTCCATGGGGTGGAGCGCACCGTGGATCACGCTGCTGGCCGGGGTGCTGTTCGTGGCGCTGACCTTCGTCGGGATCCGGGCGATCTCGTGGATCGGGGTGGTGGCGTCGGTCCTGTTCATCCCGCTCGGTGTGGTCGCCGTGGTGTTGGCGGCGGCCGATGACGGCATCGGCTCGGCCCTGTCCTACGGCGGCGGAGCCGGGGCGAGTGCGTTCAGTTTCGGTGTCGCTGTGACGATGGTCTTCGCGTGCTTCGCCGACTCGGGCACCATGACCGCCGATTTCACGCGGTGGGCCCGTAACGGTAAGGAAGGTGCGCTGGCGGCGTTCGCCGCATTCCCGGTCGCCTACTTCATCGCTCAGCTGGTCGGAGCGCTCGTGGTCGCGCTCGGCGCCGCCGCCGCGGCCGACACCGCAGGCGGCGACTTCCTGCACGTCCTGGTCAGCGCCGGGGGAGTCCTGGTGCCCCTGGCGATCGTGTTCGTCTTCGTCAACCTGGGCAGCGTGTGTGCGCACTGCCTGTACAACGGGGCCGTCGGATTCGGCAACATCACCGGAAAGACCATGCGCCAGTTGACGATCGTGCTCGGCATCGTCGGAACCGTTGCCGCGGTGGCCGGTATCTGGTCGTACTTCGCGACCTGGCTGAACATCCTCGGGGTGTTGGTACCCCCGATCGGCATCGTTCTCATCCTCGACCAGCTGGTGTTCTCCGCCAGGCGCACGTCATCGACCGCCGGGCTCTACTGGAAGCCGTTCGCCGCATGGGCGATCGGAGCCGGGGGAGCGCTGCTGACGCACTACTACGCGCCTCAGCTGTCCGATGCGGTCGTGGCGATGGTCGTCGGCGGCCTGGCCTTCACCGCCCTGGCGTACCTGCCGGTGCGCACCGAGCAACCCGTTCTCGTGGGAGAGACCGCATGACCGTCACCATTGCCGCCAACCCCTATGTGTGGCCCTACGACGGTGACATCCCCACCGGGCGAACGGCGTTGATCAACATCGACTGGCAGGTCGACTTCTGCGGCGAGGGCGGATACGTCGACACCATGGGTTACGACCTGTCCCTGGTGCGTACCCCGCTCGGCCCCGCGCAGGAGGTGCTCGCCGCGGCCCGCGCCGCCGGACTGTTCATCGTCCACACCCGTGAGGGCCACCGGCCCGACCTGTCGGACCTGCCGGCCAACAAACGCTGGCGCTCGGCCCAGATCGGTGCCGAGATCGGCTCGGCCGGTCCGTGCGGACGGATTCTCACCCAGGGTGAGCCGGGCTGGCAGTTGGTACCCGAGATGGCCGCTCTGCCAGGCGAACCCGTCATCGACAAGCCGGGTAAGGGCAGCTTCTACGCGACGGATCTGGACCTGGTGCTGCGCAGCCGCGGCATCACGCACATCATCTTCACCGGGATCACGACCGACGTCTGCGTGCACACCACCATGCGTGACGCCAACGACCGCGGATACGAATGCCTCGTCGTCTCCGACGCCACCGGTGCCACCGACTACGCCAACCACGTTGCGGCGCTGAACATGATCACCATGCAGGGCGGGGTGTTCGGGGCGCATGCCACCAGCTCCGATGTGGTGGCCGCGCTCAAGGAACTGCAATGACCACGACCCAAGTGGAGGAACCGGTCTCCCTGCGCGACCGTGTCTACCTCGACCTCGGCAAGTTGCTCATGGTCGGCGAGATCGACCATCGCACCCGGTTGGTCGAGTCCCAGCTGTGCGAGACGCTCAACGTCAGCCGGACCCCGCTGAGAGAGGCACTGGTCCGGCTGCACGCCGACGGCATGCTCGAACGCAGGCCCGACGGGTACTACCCGGTCGCGCTGGACATCCCGGGCGTCCGCGACCTCTACGAGCTGCGCATCACCATCGAGCTTCGCGGCATCACCCGGATCCTGGAAACCGATGAGCTGCACTACGACAAGGACCGGCTCGCGACATTGCGCGCGGAGTGGCTGGGCCTGAAGGCCAGCCCGCCCCCGCCGGACGGTGACATGGTGCTGCGCGACGAGTCATTCCACCTCGAGCTGTGCGCGGCATCCGGGAACAAGGCGATGGTGGCCACGCTCGACAACCTCAACCGGCGGATCCGGCTCATCCGGATGTACGACTTCGTCACCGAGGAACGGGTGATCGCCACCATCGACGAGCACCTCCAGATCGTCGACCTCCTGCTCGATGATCAGCTCGATGCCGGCCGTACCGCCTTGCATGAGCATGTCGGGGCGAGTTTCGACGTGGTCGAGCGGCGTGCACTGCGAGCGCTGAGCGCCCGAGCGCTCGGCCAGTCCGTCACCTCGCTGGAGGCACTCTGGAAGTAACGGTCGGCTAGTTCCCGTCCGATCCGGGCAGGGCTCGTTCTCGGACATTCGGGGTACCGAGCCGCCAGGCCAGCCAGGGCAGCGCTGCATCGAATGCCGTACTGGCCGCCTGGAAATCGTGCCCGCCCTTGTAGCCCACCACGGAGCATTCGACGTTGTAACCGCTCAGCAGGGCGCACAGCTTGTTGGCGTTGGAGGCGTGCTCCTCGGAGAACGTGTCCCACCCGGCGATCGCCTCCTCGGATGGAGGGGTGGTCGTGGGGTCACGGTGGACGGTCGGTGTGCTTTCGCCGACGCCGAGCCACGCCGCCATGGTGTCGTACGGGCCGTGCCGGGTGATCACCGTCTTGGGGTCGAATGCTTCCCAGGCCGCCCGGTCGCCACCGAAGAGTCGTGCGATGGTCTGGTCTTTGGTGCCCGCATTGGGGCCGAGGGTGCCGTCCAGCCAGACGAAGGCGCTGAACATCTCGGGATTGCGGACCGCGGTGTTCAGGGCACACGTCGCACCCGAAGACCACCCGGCCAGTCCCCAGTTCTCGGCTTTCGGGCTGACCCCGAAGCGTGAAATCAGGTAAGGCACCAGGTCTTTGGTCAGGTGGGAGGCGGCGTTGCCGCGGGTCCCGTCGACGCATTCGGTGTCATTGCTGAACTTGCCCGCGATGTCGGGGAATACGATGACCGGCGCATTGCCGTGATGCAGTGCGGCGAAGTCGTCGAGCGTCTGCAGGGCGCCGGTCGATTGCAGCCAGTCGTTGGGATGGTTGAACTCGCCGCCCATCAAGATGACCGCGGGTAGTTGTGGTGGCGGGTTGCTGGCGAACCAGGCCGGCGGAAGGTAGACCACCTCGGTCCGGTGCTCGAAACCCGATGCGTCGGCTGGGATGTTGACCCGCACCACCGTGCCGCGGGTCGGTACCTCACCGGACTGCTGAAGCGCGGCGAGCTGGGATTCATCGATCCACTGTTCCGGCTCGGTTTGGGTCAGCCGCAGCCAGGCAGCCCGAACCGTGGGGAAGTAGCCGGTCGCGGTGTTGAGCGCGGCAAGACCGCACACCACCATCATCACCACGGACAGCACGGATACCAACCGGCGCCACCACGCAGTGCCATGCCAGCCACCGATGAGAACCGTGACGGCGAATCCGAACATCGCCGTCCAGAAGATCGTGCCGAAGGAGATGGCGTCGGCGGACCAGCCCTGTTCCCGGACGATCAGTCGTGCGGCCGCCGCCAGACCGACGCCGACGAGCACTGCGGCGAGCAGCCAGCGCCTCATCCACTCCCGAGACCGGCCGCGACCGATCGCGACCACGATGGCGATCACTGCCAGCAGTTGCAGCGTGATCGGGATCAGTCCGTTGGTCAGGGACAAGTTCATGTGGGTGGGCCTTCCCCGATCTCACGCGAAAGCTTGTGTAGCAGCAGGTCTGGCTGGTCGGCCAACTGCCGTAGCGCGGCACCGTATTCGGGATGGGCCAACGCGAAGGCGAACTGTGCGACCAGGTAGTCGGCCGGATTGCCGGTGTCATACCAGTGCCCCTGGATCACCTGGCCGTAGACGGCATGGTCCCTGGCGTGGGCATTGATCGCGTCGGTCAGATAGATCTCGCCGGGCTGGGTCTGGGTGTACCAGCGCTTCGTCTGCTCTCGAAGCTCGTCGATGATGCCCGGTGTGACGACATAGCCACCGATCGCGGCGTACTCGGAGCGCGCCTCGTGCGGTTGTGGCTTCTCGACGATCCCGGTGATCCGCAGCAGCCCGCCGTCCAGATCCTCGTCGATGATCGGCACGCCGTACCGGCGGGAGTTCTCGGGAGCCATCGGCATCAACGCCAGCACCGGGGACGAGGTCTGTTCGTAGGCCCGGATCAGTTGTTGGGCGCGTGGCACCTCGGCGACGAAGACGTCGTCGGGCCACAGCACCAGGACCGGCTCGTCACCGAACGAGCGTGAGGCATTGAGCACCGGAGTGCCGTTGCCGTACGGACCGTGCTGATGGAGGTAGGTGATGTGGCCACGCGCGGAGAGCTCGCCGACCTCCTCGACCGCGTCGGCGTAAGCGTCCTTTCCGTCCGCGCGAAGCTGATCGACCAGTGTCGTGTTCGGCCGAAAATGCTCCTCTATCAAGTTCTTTCCGCCGGAAACGACGATCGTGATGTCGGTGATCCCGGAATTGACCAGCTCGCGCACCGTGTGCTCGATGACAGGCTTGTCGCCTACCGGCAGCATTTCCTTGGGGATGGCCTTGGTCAGCGGCAGGAGACGCGAACCGATCCCCGCGGCGGGGATGACGGCTTTGCGAATGGCCTGTCCTGCCATGTGTTCCTCTCCCGGTGCTTCACCAAAACTAGCCGGTGCGCCGGTCAGCCGAGCGGAATTCCCCAGCGCCCACCGAAGGCAATCTGCTCCAGCGGTAGCCGTTCGCGGGGCCGGCCGTCGCGTTCGGCGATGGCCTCGTCGACGTGGGAGTAGTCGCCGAGCGTGCCGACGGCGATGACGGCCAACGGCCGCACACCGTCGGGAATCTCGAACGCTGCCCGGGCCCCGTCGACGTCGAAGCCCGCCATCGGATGGACGATCAACCCGCGGGACACCGCCTCGACGGTCAGCTGCGCGATCGCTGCTCCGGCGTCGACCGCCGAGTACAAGGCCGTCCTCTCATCTTCTCCCTGGTCGGCACACGCCAGGATCAGCGCGGAGGCCGCATGCGCGTAGCTGTTGCCGCGTTTGAGCAGGCCGGCCAATGTAACGAAGGTCTCATCCCCTCGCCGGCCCACGACAAACCGCACCGGCTGCCGGTGACCCCAACTGGCGGCCCAGCGTGCTGCCTCCAGCAGCGCGGTGACCTGGTCAGCGGTAATGGCGGCATCGGGATCGAACGCCCGGGGACTCCAGCGGGCCGCGAGATCGGGATGGATCGGCACAGAGGTGGCGGCCGGCCGACCGCTCGGCGTGTCAGGCACGTCAGCCAAGCTACCGGCGGAGAAAATCGCGTGCGCGTCTCCCTTATCCTGTTTGGGACTCATTCCCGAAGCTCGAAGGGTTAGATAGTGGCGCTCGTCGTACAGAAGTACGGCGGATCCTCGGTATCGGATGCCGATCGGATCCGTCGGGTGGCCGAGCGCATCGTCGAGACGAAGAAGGCAGGCAACGACGTCGTCGTCGTGGTCTCGGCGATGGGCGATACCACCGACGACTTGCTTGACCTGGCCCGTCAGGTTTCCCCGGCGCCGCCGGCGCGCGAGATGGACATGCTGCTGACCGCCGGTGAGCGCATCTCCAACGCCCTCGTCGCGATGGCCATCGAGTCCCTCGGTGCACAGGCCCGCTCGTTCACCGGCTCGCAGGCCGGCATCGTCACCACCGGCACCCACGGCAACGCCAAGATCATCGACGTCACCCCTGGTCGCCTGCGCGATGCGCTGGACGAGGGCGTCATCGTGCTGGTCGCAGGGTTCCAGGGCGTTAGCCAGGACAGCAAGGACGTCACCACGATGGGCCGCGGCGGCTCGGACACCACCGCCGTCGCCCTGGCCGCCGCGCTCAAGGCTGACGTCTGCGAGATCTACACCGACGTCGACGGCATCTTCACCGCCGACCCGCGCATCGTGCCCAACGCCCGCCACCTCGACACCGTCTCCTTCGAGGAGATGCTCGAGATGGCCGCGTGCGGCGCCAAGGTGCTGATGCTGCGCTGCGTCGAATACGCCCGCCGGTACAACGTGCCGATTCACGTTCGTTCGTCGTACACGGACAAGCCCGGCACCATCGTCAAAGGATCGATCGAGGACATCCCCATGGAAGACGCCCTTCTGACCGGAGTAGCCCACGACCGCGGGGAGGCCAAGGTCACCGTCGTCGGCCTGCCCGACGTGCCGGGTTACGCCGCCCAGGTGTTCCGCGCGGTCGCCGACGCCGACGTGAACATCGACATGGTGTTGCAGAACATCTCGAAGGTCGAGGACGGCAAGACCGACATCACCTTCACCTGTCCGATGGACAACGGCCCGACGGCCGTGGAGAAGCTGACCGCGCTCAAGGATGAGATCGGGTTCAGCCAGGTGCTCTACGACGACCACATCGGCAAGGTGTCGCTGGTCGGTGCGGGCATGCGCAGCCATCCCGGCGTCACCGCCAAGTTCTGCGAGGCGCTGGCCGAGGTCGGCGTCAACATCGACCTGATCTCCACCTCCGAGATCCGGATCTCGGTTCTGGTCAAGGACACCGAGTTGGACACGGCCGTCCGCGCGCTGCACGAGGCTTTCGACCTCGGCGGCGAGGACGAGGCCGTCGTCTACGGCGGAACGGGGCGCTGACATGGTCAACATTGGTGTCGTCGGTGCGACCGGCCAGGTCGGCCAGGTCATGCGCACCCTGCTGGAGCAGCGGAACTTCCCGGCCAGCTCGGTCCGGTTCTTCGCCTCGGCACGGTCCGAGGGCAAGAAGCTGACGTTCCGCGGCCAGGAGATCGAGGTCGAGAACAGCGAGACGGCCGATCCGTCCGGTCTGGACATCGCGTTGTTCTCCGCCGGAGCGACGATGTCGCGCGTGCAGGCCCCGCGGTTCGCCGCGGCCGGCGCGGTCGTCGTCGACAACTCGTCGGCCTGGCGCAAGGACCCGGACGTACCTCTCGTCGTCAGTGAGGTGAACTTCAAGCGCGACGGTCGGGTTCGTCCCAAGGGCATCATCGCCAACCCGAACTGCACAACCATGGCCGCCATGCCGGTGCTCAAGCCGCTGCACGAGGAAGCCGGGCTGACCCGCTTGGTCGTGTCGAGCTACCAGGCAGTGTCGGGCAGTGGCCTGGCCGGTGTCGAGGAGCTCGCATCGCAGACGCGCGCGGTGGTCGACGGAGCCGAGCAGCTGGTGCACGACGGCTCGGCGCTGACGTTCCCGGCGCCGGTGAAATACGTTGCGCCCATTGCCTTCAACGTGATCCCGTTGGCCGGCTCGCTGGTCGACGACGGCTCCGGTGAGACCGACGAGGACCAGAAGCTGCGCAACGAGAGCCGCAAGATCCTCGGTATCCCGGACCTTCTGGTCTCGGGCACCTGTGTTCGCGTTCCGGTGTTCACCGGGCACTCGCTGTCGATCAATGCCGAGTTCGCCCAGCCGCTTTCGGTTGAGCGGGCGAAGGAACTGCTGGCTGGTGCCGCGGGTGTGAAACTGGTCGACGTACCGACCCCGCTGGCCGCCGCCGGTGCCGACGAGTCCCTGGTCGGCCGGATCCGCCAGGATCCGGGTGTGCCCGACGGACGTGGTCTCGCTCTGTTCGTGTCCGGCGACAACCTGCGAAAAGGTGCCGCGCTGAACACGATTCAAATCGCCGAACTGCTGGCCGCCGAGCTCTGATCCGCGGGTGAACCCGGCCCGCAGGTTCGCCCTTGTCGCGATGCTTGCTGCGGCGGTGTGGCAGGCCCCTTTCGCCCGGGCCAATCCGGGCTTCGGCGATCCGGTGGTGCCTCCGCTGGCCCCCGGCCAGGTGTTGCGAATCGGGCCGAGTGCCGGAACCGGTACGCCCACGGCTGATTACGGCATCGGCGCGACGGACCTCTGTGAGTTCATGGAGTTTCCCAGCCGGGTGCTCCAGGTCTGTGGTGACAGCTTCGCCGGGCAGGCAGTCGGCTTCGGCGGCTGGCACTCGCCGGTGGCCCTGCACGTCGATGCCGACTCGATCGAGGACGCGGGCGGTGTGCGCTACCGAGGTGTCACCGGGGTCGACAAGCCGTTGCTGGCCGACCCGACGCCGCCGGGCGGATCCCAGTTGCCGGCCGGTGTGGTGGCGATCAACCGTGAGAACTACATGATGGTGACCACCACCTACAACCTCAAGCCGTACAGCTCCCGGTTGGTGAAAGCCGATGCGGCCCGGCCGAATTGGCCGACGGTGCCCGGTTCGGTGCGTGACGCCGAGTTTCTGGGTGGCACCCAGTCGCAGATCACGGGCTACTACGACCCGGTCCCGGCGCCGGATTCACCGAGTGGGTGGGTCTACATCCTGGCCAACAATTTCGACCGCAGCAGCCCGCCGTTCCTGTACCGGGCGAACCCGAAGACCTTCACCGACCGGGCCGGCTGGCAGGGCTGGTCGTCGGCGGGTGGATGGGGCAAGCCGCCGACGCCGTTGTTCGCCGACCGTACGGGGGAGATGAGCATCCGGCAGATCGACGGCAAGCCCGTGCTGTCGTACTTCAACGCCACCAACGGAAACATGGAGATGCGAGTCGCCTACGACCCGACCGGTCTGGGCGCGGCACCCGTGACCACGGTGGTGTTCGCGAGTGCCTGGCCCGATCCGGTCGACGCGTTGCCCCCGCCGGAGGTCAACCAGTTGGCCCAGCCCTACGGCGGCTACATCTCGCCGGGATCGACGCTGGATCAGGTCCGGGTTTTCATCAGCCAGTGGAACACAATGGCCCGCGGCGGCTCGCCGTACCGTGTGATCCAGTACGCGGTGAACCCGATCAAGCCCTGGGAGCAATAGTCCCGGGTCTTTCAAAGCTGATTCACAGCCAATTCTTGATCAGCACCTCACCAGCCCTCGCATGCTCGTGTCATGACTGAAACACCCCCCGATCCTGCGACCGAACCAGTGGCCGCGCCCGAGCCTGTCGCGGCAGCACCGGCGACCGTGGTCGCCACTCCCGCCCCGCCTGCCGAGAACAAGCCGAGTCGCCTGCTGCAGGCGCTCGCCTGGGTGGGTATCGCGGCCGGCACCGTCTTCATCGTCGCCGTGGTCTTCGGCACCGGGTTCTTCCTCGGTGCGCATTCCGGTGGCGGCGACGGCCATCACCACCGCGGCGGCCACGACCGCGGCGGCATGATGATGTTCCATCGCGGTGGACCGGACGGCGGACCGGGGCGGATGGGGCCGCAGCACGGCATGATGCCGCCGTGGGGCCCCGGTGGGCCGGGTGCGTTCGGTCCGGGCAGCGGCCCGCAGCGCCCTGAGACGCCGCCGACACCCGCACAGCCTGCGCGACCATAATCACAGCCCGCTCTTTTGGACTGACTCCAAAGAGCGCGCATACTGGAGCCGTGACCACGGTGCATGACCACGACCCCAAGGCCCTGTTGCGGGCTGCGGGGCTGCGTGTGACCGCACCGCGGGTCGCGGTTCTCCAGGCGCTGGCCGACCACCCGCATTCGACTGCAGACGATGTGGCGGGTCTGGCCCGCGAAAACCTCGGCTCGGTGTCGACCCAGGCGGTCTACGACGTGCTGCGGGCCTGTGTCAATGCGGGCCTGGTCCGTCGTATCGAACCCGCCGGCTCCTCGGCGCGCTACGAGACCCGCGCCGGCGACAATCACCATCACCTGGTCTGCCGGGTGTGCGGTGCGGTTGCCGACGTCGATTGCGCGGTCGGGCAGACCCCGTGCCTGGAGCCCTCTGAACTGGCCGGATTCGCGGTTGACGAAGCCGAGGTCGTGTTCTGGGGAGTCTGCGCGGATTGCCAGACACCCGCACCCAACTAGACCACTCTGCAGCCCAACGGACGCCCCGGCCACTTCCCCTTGGTGGCCGGGGCGCCTGTCTTTTCACCCAAGCACTGGGTGGGGTCCGGGGAATCGTGAGATTCTCGCTAACCATGACGCGCAATCGGCTCCCGGTTGCGGCACTGATCGCAGTGCCGCTGCTGGCCGCCGGGTGCGGCGCGGGGGCCGAACCCGAGCGAGGCGCGGCCATGGTCTTCTCCGTCGGCGATTGCGTGAGCGTCCCGGCGACCACACCCGCTGCGCCCGAAGTGACCCGCGCCGGCAAGGTGTCCTGCAGCGTCGATCCCAGCTACACCGTCGGGGCCATCGCCGACGGTGCCGGTAACTGCCCGAGCGCCGAATACCAGCACCTGCCCGCCAAGCTGGCCGATCCGTCGACCGCGCGCCTGTGCCTGGTTCCCAATCTGGTCGCCAATCACTGCTACGAACTCGGCATGCCCGCGGGCATGGTGGAGCTGACCGACTGCACCGCGCGCACCGAACGCGGCCCGGGCGTGATGGTTCAGGTGACCCAACGGCTGGACGTACGGGACGGGTCGGCCTGCCCCGCCGAAACAGGGCACTACGCCTGGCCTTACCCGTCGCCGGCGCGAACCTATTGCACGCGGACGGTTCACTAACTGGCATGATCGAGGCCATGCGTGCCCTGACTGTCGGTTTCGGGCTGGCCGGTCTCGCGCTGGCTTTGGCTGCACCTGCTGGTGCGCGTCCCTCGGATCCTGGTGTCGTGTCCTACGCCGTCATGCCCAAAGGCTCGGTGGGCAACATCATCGGCGCTCCGATGACGTGGGAGTCCCAGTTCAGCGTCCCGTTCCAGGCTTTCTCGGTGGAGAACCCGGTGTGCAACAACTGGGCCGACATCGGCCTGCCCGAGGTGTTCAACGACCCGGACCTCGCCTCGTTCAACGGCGCCACCACCCAGACGTCGGCCGGTGACGACAACCATTACGTCAAGCAGGCGATCGGGGTGTTCGCGACGCCGGAGGCCGCCGACCGGGCCTTCCACCGGGTGGTGGACCGCACCAACGGCTGCTCGGGCCAGACCACCGCGATGCACCTGGACAACTTCGTGACCCAGGTGTGGACGTTCACCGGCGGCCCGGCGAGCGCCACCGACGCGGATTGGGTGAAGCAGGAGGCCGGCACGGACCGCCGCTGTTTCAACACCACCCGCAAACGGGAAAACGTACTGCTACAAGCCAAGGTGTGCCAGTCCGGCAACGCCGGCCCCGCGGTCAACGTGCTGGCCGGCGCCATGCAGAACACGCTGGGGCAGTAGAACGTGTCGGTCAGATCTGGATGATGGAACAGAACCGAGCCGTTTGAATCCGGTGAGGACCGGGAGGGGTGGTTGCCATGGCAGTACCCGTCAGGGCTGATGCGGCCCGTCTGACTCCCGTCGAGTTCACCAGCGCCGAACACGCCGCGGCCTTCATCGGAGCGCACTGCCTGGATGACGGGCCCGTCGGGCAGGTCGGTCTGGAGATCGAGGCGCACTGTTTCGACCTCGACGATCCACTGCGGCGGCCGGGCTGGGAGGAGCTCTCCGAGGTCATCGCCGCGGTGCCCGCGCTGCCCGGTGGCAGCCGCATCACCGTCGAACCTGGGGGCGCGGTCGAACTGTCCGGCCCGCCGGCGGACGGACCCTCGGCCGCCATCGCCGCACTGCTGGCCGACCGGGCCGTGCTGCGCGCGGAGTTCGAACGCCGCGGTCTGGGCCTGGTGCTGCTGGGCGCCGATCCGGTCCGGCCCACCCAACGGGTCAACCCGGGCCCGCGCTATCAGGCCATGGAGCAGTTCTTCGCGGCCAGCGGATCGGCCGAACCCGGCGCAGCCATGATGACATCGACCGCCTCGGTTCAGGTCAATCTCGACGCCGGGCCGCGGGACGGCTGGGCAGAGCGGGTACGGCTGGCCCACGCGCTCGGCCCGACGATGATCGCGATCACCGCGAATTCGCCGATGCTCGGCGGTCAGTTCACCGGCTGGCAGTCGTCACGGCAGCGAGTGTGGGGGCAGCTGGATTCCGCGCGCTGTGGCCCGATCCTGGGCGCCGACGGCGATGATCCGGCCAGTGACTGGGCGCGCTATGCGCTGCGGGCGCCGGTGATGCTCGTCAACACCCCGGATGCCGTTCCGGTGACCAACTGGGTCCCGTTCGCCGACTGGGCCGACGGACGCGCGGTACTGGGCGGCCGTCGCCCCACCGAAGCCGACCTCGAGTACCACCTGACCACACTGTTCCCGCCGGTGCGGCCGCGGCGCTGGCTGGAGATCCGTTATCTCGACAGCGTTCCGGACGCCCTGTGGCCCGCCGTGGTGTACACGCTGACCACCCTGCTCGACGATCCGGGGGCCGCCGCGATCGCCACCGAGGCGACCGCACCCGTGGCCACCGCTTGGGACCGGGCCGCCCGGATCGGGCTGGCCGATCGCCGCCTGCAGGAAGCGGCCGCCGCATGCGTCTCGGCCGCGGCGGAGCGGGCCCCGGCGGAGCTGACGGAATCGATGGCGCAGTTGACGCGTTCGGTCCAGGAGGGACGCTGCCCGGCAGACGATTTCGCCGACCAGGTGGTGACTCACGGAATCGCTTCTGCGATGAGCCAACTGGTGAAGGGCGAGCTTTGACCACACGCGAGACGCTGGCACAGCAGCTCACCAGGGCGCGGGAACGCACCTTGGGCCTGGTCGACTTCGACGATGCCGAACTGCATCGCCAGTACAGCCCGTTGATGAGCCCGCTGGTCTGGGATCTCGCCCACATCGGCCAGCAGGAGGAGCTGTGGCTGCTGCGTGGCGGCAATCCGGACCGCCCGGGCATGCTGACCCCGGAGGTGGACCGGCTCTACGACGCCTTCGTGCACTCACGGTCCAGCCGCGTCGACCTTCCTCTGCTGCCGCCCACCGATGCGCGCACGTACTGCGCGACGGTGCGGTCCCGCGCCCTAGATGCCCTCGATGCTCTTGATGCCGACGACTCCGGGTTCAACTTCGGGTTGGTGATCAGCCACGAGAACCAGCACGACGAGACCATGCTGCAGGCGCTGAACCTGCGGGCCGGTCCGCCGTTGTTCGACACCGGCAGCGCACTGCCGGCCGGTCGGGCCGGAGTGGCAGGCACTTCCGTGCTGATCCCGGGTGGCCCGTTCGTGCTCGGGGTGGACGAACTCACCGAACCGCACTCACTGGACAACGAGCGTCCGCCGCATACCGTCGAGCTGCCTCCCTTCTCCATCGGCCGAGTGCCGGTCACCAATGCCGAGTGGCGCGAGTTCATCGACGACGGCGGCTATCAACAGCAGCGATGGTGGTCGGAGCGCGGTTGGGCGCATCGTCAGGAGGCGGGTCTGACGGCACCCGAGTTCTGGGGGCACGACGGCACCCGCACCCGGTTCGGCCACATCGAGACGATCCCGGCCGACGAACCGGTCCAGCACGTCACGTTCTTCGAGGCCGAGGCGTATGCCGCCTGGGCCGGAGCCCGGCTGCCCACCGAAATCGAATGGGAGAAGGCCTGCGCCTGGGACCCGGTGGCCGGGAGCCGACGCCGATTCCCATGGGGCACATCCGAACCGACCGAGGCGCTGGCCAACCTCGGTGGCGACGCGCGCCGGCCCGCCCAGGTGGGGGCGTATCCGGCCGGCGCATCGGCCTACGGCGTCGAGCAGATGCTGGGTGACGTCTGGGAATGGACCACGTCCCCGCTGCGGCCGTGGCCCGGCTTCACGCCGATGGTGTACGACCGCTACACCGAGCCTTTTTTCGACGGTGACTATCGGATCCTGCGCGGCGGATCGTGGGCGGTGTCCGCCGACATCCTGCGGCCGAGCTTCCGCAACTGGGACCATCCGATCCGGCGCCAGATCTTCTCCGGCGTGCGGTTGGCCTGGGACGTCTGATGTGCCGGCATATCGGATGGCTGGGCGCACCGCGATCGGTGGCCTCACTGGTGCTGGACCCACCGCAGGGCCTGCTGGTGCAGTCGTATGCGCCGCGTCGGCAGAAGCACGGGTTGATGAATGCCGATGGTTGGGGTGCAGGGTTTTTCGATGAGGGCGTGCCTCGTCGGTGGCGCAGCGACAAGCCGCTGTGGGGTGATGCCTCCTTCGCGTCGGTCGCACCGGCGTTGAGCAGTGGGTGCGTGGTCGCTGCCGTGCGCTCGGCGACCATCGGCATGCCGATCGAACCCTCGGCCTCGGCGCCGTTCACCGACGGGCAGTGGCTGTTGTCGCACAACGGGGTGGTCGACCGGGCGGTGCTGCCGCTGACCGGGGAGGCCGAATCCGTCGTGGACAGCGCGGTGCTGGCAGCGCTGATCTTCCAGCGGGGTCTGGACGCGCTGGGGCAGACGATTGCCGAAGTCGGCGCGCTGGATCCGAATGCCCGGCTGAACATCCTGGCTGCCAACGGTTCTCGTATGGTGGCCACCACCTGGGGCGACACCTTGTCGATGCTGCGGCTGCCCGATGGCGTCGTGCTGGCCAGTGAACCCTACGACGACGATCCCGGCTGGTCCGACATCCCGGACCGCCATCTGGTGCACGTCTCTGACTCGCATGTCGAGCTCACCCCACTGAAAGGTTCGGTATGACGCTCACCCTGTCCAACTATCTGGCGGCCGATTCCGCTGCCACCGCGCTTCGTCGCGATGTGCGCGAGGGGCTGGCCCAGTCGCCGAAGATGCTGCCGCCCAAGTGGTTCTACGATTCGGTGGGCAGCGATCTGTTCGACCAGATCACCCGGCTGCCCGAGTACTACCCGACGCGCACCGAGGCGCAGATCCTGCGGGACCGCTCGCCGGAGATCACCGAGGCAGCCGGGGCCGACACCCTGGTCGAGCTGGGCAGCGGTACGTCCGAGAAGACCAGGATGCTGCTCGACGCGATGCGCGACGGCGGGCAGCTGCGCCGGTTCATCCCGTTCGACGTCGATGCCAGTGTGCTGCGCGCTGCCGGAGATGCCATCGGCCAGGAGTATCCCGGCATCGAGATCGACGCGGTATGTGGTGATTTCGAAGAGCACCTGGGCAAGATCCCGTCGGTGGGGCGCCGCCTGGTCGCGTTCCTCGGTTCGACGATCGGCAATCTGACGCCCGGTCCGCGAGCGGATTTCCTGACGTCCCTGGCCGAGACCCTCCAGCCCGGCGACAGCGTGTTGCTGGGCACCGACCTGGTCAAGGACACCGACCGGCTGGTCCGCGCCTACGACGACAGTGCCGGCGTGACCGCGGCGTTCAACCGCAATGTGTTGTCGGTGGTGAACCGTGAGCTCGACGCCGATTTCGACCTCGACGCCTTCGAGCACGTGGCGAAATGGAATGCCGACGAGGAGCGGATCGAGATGTGGCTGCGGGCGGATGCACCGCAGCAGGTCAGGATCGCCGGCCTGGACCTCGACGTCGCATTCGGTGCCGGTGAGGAGATGCTGACCGAGGTGTCCTGCAAGTTCCGGGCCGACGGCGTGGCCGATGAGCTGGCGAAAGCCGGTCTCCGGCAGACCCATTGGTGGACCGACGAAGCCGGTGACTTCGGCTTGTCGCTGGCGGTGAAATGACCCTCGCGCAGCAGTGGGCGGACGCCCGCCCCAAAGTCGCCGGACTGCACCTCGACAGTGGCGCCTGCTCGCGGCAGAGCCTCGCGGTGATCGATGCCGTCGCCGCGCATGCCCGCCATGAGGCCGAGGTCGGCGGCTACGTGGCCGCGGAGGCGGCAGCGCCTGTGCTCGCGGCGGGCCGGGCCGCAGTGGCGGCACTGACCGGACTCGATGCCGCTGACGTGGTCTACACGACGGGCTCCAACCACTCCCTGGACCTGCTGCTCGGCAGCTGGGTGGGGGAGCGCACGCTGGCCTGCCTGCCCGGCGAGTTCGGGCCGAACCTGGCGGTCATGGCCGCCAACGGTTTTCAGGTGCGCGCTCTACCTGTTGACGGGGATGGCCGGGTCGATCTCGACGAGGCGGCCCGCGTGCTTTCCTCCGATCCGCCGGCACTGGTGCACTTCACGGCGCTGGCCAGCCACCGCGGCGTGGCCCAGCCGCTGGCTCAGATGGTCGCGGTGTGCCGCGAGGCCGGGGTCCCGATCGCGGTGGACGCCGCGCAGGCATTCGGGCATCTGGACTGCAATGTCGGGGCCGACGCGATCTACTCGTCGTCGCGCAAATGGCTGGCCGGGCCGCGTGGGGTCGGTTTCCTGGCCGTGCGGCCGGAACTTGTTGGGCGGCTGCAACGACGCGTGCCGCCGGCGTCGTGGGATGTTCCGGTGAGCGTGCTGGCGAGCTTCGAGCACGGTGAGCACAATGCCGCGACCCGCGTCGGATACTCGGTCGCTCTCGGTGAACACCTGGCTGCCGGGCCGGATAGTGTGCGCGGCCGGCTCGCCGAGGTGGGCCGCACGGCCCGGGAGGCCCTGGCCGGGGTGCTCGGATGGCGGGTGGTGGAAGCCGTCGATGAACCCACCGCGATCACCACGCTCGAACCGACCGACGGTGCCGATCCGGTTGCGGTGCGGGCCTGGCTGATCGCCGAGCGCGGAATCGTAACCACCGCATGTGAACTCGCGCGGGCTCCGTTCGAGATGGCCAAGCCGGTGCTGCGGGTTTCACCCCATGTCGACACCACTGCCGAGGATCTGGAGCAGTTCGCCTCGGTGTTGCGGGACGCGCCTTAGAGCCGCGTGGTGTATTCGTCGCCTATCGCCGAATAGACGACGTCGTCGTACCCGCGCCCGTGGGTCATGAGTCCGTTGTATGGGCCGACTTTCGACAGCTTCGTCCCGTCCTGCCAGACCATCATGAGCCCGTGTTCCTCCTCCCAAGGGCATTCGGCCTCCATCACGACATACCTGTGCTCGTACCAATCGCTGACCATGACCGGTCCGGGTGTGACGCTCCGCCAGATGTCGGCGGGGGTTTGTGGCACACCCATCTCCTCGTCCATCCAATCCTCGCCGCCGACCGCGTAGTGGATATCCCGGTAGTAGGCGTACACATGGCGAGAGTCGGCGATCCGGTCGGCTGGCGTGAGCGTCAGGAAAGCCGCCAGGACCGCCTCTGCTGCTGGCTTATCGTGCGGTGCGACGTCGTCGTAGTGGAGGTCGACTTCGACGGCGCCATCATCATCGACGATTCCCCGCCACTGTCAGTGGATTTCGGTATACTCGAACACATGTTCGATAACGAGTTCGATCCAGCGGCACCGGGTCGGCTCGTGGGTGCGCTTGCCGATAGCGCGCGAGTCGAGGCGCGGATGATCGCGACTCGGATGGCGGCGGTGGCGGACTTGTTGGCGCAGCGCACCGCCGAACTGAATGTCGAAGGTGTGCACCCGAACTACATGATCCTCACCGGCTTCGCCCGCGCGAGCGCTGAGGTGGGTGCGGCGTTGAACCTGACCTCGGGCGCGGCCAGTCGCTTGGTTTCCCAAGCTGAGGCATTGCGGGATCGCTTGCCGCGATTGGCTGCTCTATTGGCCGACGGTCAGACCGATTGGCGCACTGTCGAAATCGTGATCACACGGACCCGTTTCGTGTCGCCGAGGGTGATGGCCCAGATCGACCATGACCTGGCGGAGCGCATCACCGGGTGGCAGTGCTGGTCGGACGGGCGCATCACCACCACCGTGGATGCCAAGGTGCGCAGCCTCGACCCGGCTGCGATCTGTGAACGCGAACACGCGACCAAGCGCCGCAGGGTCAAGGTGAGTGCGCGCGGAGATGGCACAGCCAAGATCGACGCTATCGTCACGACTCGTGCCGGATTGACCTTCGACGCAAAGCTTTCGGAAATGTCAGCCAGGCTCTGCCCGAAAGATCCGCGCAGCAATGACCAACGCCGCTCTGATGCGATCGAAGCCCTGGCTGAGGGGCGAGAGCTGTCATGCGAGTGTGGCCGCGCCGAGTGTCCGGTCCGGTCGACGAACGAGCCGTCAGAGCCGCCGGTCAAGGTAGTGGTCAACGTGATCGCCGAACGTGACACGGTCCTCGGAACCGGGACGACGGCCGGGTATGTGTGTGGCTTCGGGGTGGTCGACGCCGAGCAGGTTCGGGAGCTCGCTGCCGAAGCCACGACGAGGTTGGTGACCGAGCCGGAGGTGGATGCTGCCGCCGCGTTGCGCTATCAGCCGACGGTGTCGGTCCAGCGCTGGGTCCGTTGCCGCGACCTGACGTGCCGCTTCCCGGGCTGCGAGCACCCGGCCGAGGACTGCGACATCGACCACACGGTGCCGTTCGATCACCACGATCCGACCCGCGGCGGGCTCACGGTACCGGCCAAGTTCAAATGTCGCTAAACTACCCTCATGGCGAAAGCGAAAACTCCCGCTCAGCGAGCTGCGGTGCGGTCGGCGGCGATCTATGCCCGGATTTCCGCGGACGTGGAGGGCACCGCACTGGGGGTGGCGCGGCAGGTGGAAGACTGCCGCAAACTGGCCGCCGATCGTGGCTGGCCCATTGGTGATGAGTATGTCGATAACGATGTGTCGGCGTACTCGGGCAAGCCGCGCCGCGAGTACGTCCGGATGTTGGGCGATTTGCAGTCGGGCGCGCGGGATGCGGTGATCGTCTACAACCTCGATCGGCTGCATCGCCGCCCCGTCGAGCTGGAAGAGTTCGTGACGCTGTGCGAGTCCGCGGGGGTGCGTGACGTCGCGACGGTGACCGCCGACATCGACCTGGGCAACGATGATGGATTGTTTATGGCCCGGATCTTCGCGGCGTTCGCCGCCAAAGAATCCGGCCGCAAATCCGCCCGCGTGCGCCGCAAGCTGTTGCAGAACGCCGAACAAGGATTGCCGCACGGTTCGGTGCGCCCGTTCGGCTACGAGAACGACAAGGTCACCCTGCGCGACACCGAAGTCCAGGTGATTCGCGAGATGGTCAACCGCTACTTGGCTGGGGCGTCGATTCGGTCTTTGACCATCTGGCTCAACGACGCCGGTATCGCTCCGGCGGTAGCGAAGTCGTGGCAGACCTCAGCGGTGCGCCAAATCCTGACTTCCGGGCGTATCGCCGGGCTGCGCGAGCATCATCGCGAGGTGATCGGCCCCGCGGCGTGGCCGGCGATCATCACCCCGGCCGAACGTGACCGCATTCTGGCCCGCATGGTTACTCGCTCCTTAACCAAGACCCGGGCCCCACGCACCTACCTCCTGTCTGGGATGTTGCGGTGCGGCCGCTGCGGCAACCGATTGTTTTCCCAAGCCCGCCACCACAATCCGGACAACCGGGTACGCCGCTATGTCTGCTTGAAAGGCCCCGACCACGGCGGATGCGGGCGCCTGACGGTCGTCGCGCAACCGGTCGAGGAACTATTGACTAACGCGGTGCTAACTCGTCTGGACTCCCCGCAGCTGGCCGACGCCCTCAACGGCAAGAGTATGGCTGGCGAGCTTTACCGGGATCTTATCGATGCCGTACCACCCATGGACACGCCATCGCAGACGACCGCAGAAATGACTCGCGTCCCGTTTCGCCCGTTCCTGGGCTTTGGACCTGGCCGCTACGACGAAGTGTTTGCAGCAGGCCGACGTCGTGACGGCACGCGCGCGGCCGAGCACAAAAAACTGGACGCGTGTCCGATTGGCCGTGGTTGGAGTGAGATCGCAGTGAAGGCCAACGAGGATGAGGTCGTCGTGGCGTTCGCCGTGGCCAGTAACCAGCAGGTTCCGGTTTCAGAACCGTCGAAATCTGGATCTGCTGGCGATTCGCAATCTGACGTTGTCGGTTCAGGAACGTAGTCTTACGCCTGTGACGGATGAAGGAGCGGATTTGACAGCCGAAATGTGCGAGGGCTGGCTTTTTGCGCAGGTGCAGGCTTCCGCTCAGCGATTGACGAGTCGCCCCACTTCTATGTTGTCTCCCACGGGCCAGATCTTGAAGGCTGACATCGAGGCGTGGGCTGTAACACCGTGCGCACGTCTGTCGGCGTCAGAGTCCCGGGCCTTACGTGTTGTTCATCAGACAGGAACTCCGGAAACCTCACCAGGCCAACAGATGCCGCTTATCACATCGGTGACCAGCGGCGCTGCTCTGCCCAAGAAAAAGAGATAACTCAGCTTCGAGACGTACCGTCCCGCTTGTTGCACACTATAGGCAGTTCAGATCGTGTTCGTCAGTAGAGCTCTATTAGCCAGACGACTTGCCTGGTGCGCATGTAACCCACGGCGACTCATGGGCGGCGCGCACGCCAAAGGCAGGAACACAGTCAGTTCATCCAGTTCACCGAAAATACTTGACCAACGCGAGGCCTAGTGGTCCATTGCCTTGTTCGACAACGCAAAACCCCTTGCGCTCGTAGAGGCGCTTTGCAGGGTTGCGCACGTGGACGTTGGTACACATGGTGTCGTGACTCTTCGCCAGATCGGCGAACAGCCCGTCCAGGAGCATGCCACCGATGCCGACACCACGGAACTCTGGCGCCACAGCGATGCACAGCTCGGGCATCGGCGCACCTGCCGCATCACAGCGCAATGGCGGATTGCCGTGATAGGTCCACACCGCACCGACGCGTGTACCGCTGCGATCCACCGCGATGATCGGCAGCACTCCATCAGGCGGAAGCATCTCCAACACCTCGTCGTCATCGGGGTCAGGCAGGGGCCAATCTTCGATGACGCAGGCGTGTCGTGCCATCTCGACGATGAAGGAAGCATCGGCAGACCCGGCCGCGCGACGCAGGGTGTACTGAGATGTCATCGCGCGATTGTGGCTGACGCCTCGTGCCGAGCACACCTTGTCTTCACCGCGCCGCTCACCGGAAAGGCCCCTGTGCGAAAGGTTCGCGAGCCGTTTCGATCACTTAGCAATGAGACACCGGTGGTTCGAACCTCGCGATAGCGTCGAGTACCGCGGCACCCATGGCTGGGCTTCCTGTGTGACCGGAGTCATCGATGATTGTCAGATCAGCCTCGGGCCAGGCTTGCGCGAGTTCCCATGCGGTGCCCAACGGGCCGGACAGATCGAGGCGGCCATGGATCAGTACGCCGGGAATTCCCTTGAGGCGGTGAGCGTCTCGCAGCAGCTGCCCGTCTTCCAGCCAGGCGCCGTGGGCGAAGTAGTGGGTACATATTCGCACGAACGCCAGTTTCGCCGCGTCAAGTTTGGCGCTATATTGGGCCGGGTTGCCGAGGCGTTCGTGTGCGATGACGGCGTCCTCCCACTTGCACCAATCGCGGGCTGCCTGCTCGCGTATCGCAGGATCAGGGTTCTCCATCAGCTGCCGATAGGCCTCGACGAGGTTGCCGTCGCGGTCGTGGTGGGGCACGCCCGCGCGGAAGCGGTCCCATTCGATCGGGAGCAGCAGGCGTAGTCCGTGATAGAGCCAGTTGATTTCTTGGGGCCGCGTCATGGTGACCCCGACCAAGACGATGCCGATCACCCGTTCGGGGTGGCGTTCGGCGTAGGCGAGGATGAGGGTGGATGCCCACGAACCGCCGTAGAGCAGCCAATGCTCGATACGGAGGTGCTGGCGCAGTGCCTCCATGTCGGCCAATAGGTGTTCGGTGGTGTTGTGTGCCATGTCGGTTGTCGGGTCGGCTGCACTGGGCTGGCTGTCGCCGCATCCGCGCTGGTCGAACAGCACAACCTGAAAATGGTCGGGGTGAAACCCCTTGTGCGCTCCGCGTGGTCGTCCTGATCCCGGGCCGCCGTGAACGACCAGTGCGGGCCGGCCATCGGGGTTGCCCCTGGCCTCCCAGTAGATGCGGTTGCCGTCACCCACATCGAGTAACCCGTGGTCGTACACCTGCGGCTCAGGGAACGATCGCCGATCAGACACTCTGGTGACGTTATCGCGGCCGGCTGACGACCGTCGAATCAGCAAGGAGGAGTTCTCATTGCCTTCCGCCGATGATGCTGGTCACGGCATCGACGACCTCCGATAGCGGGCGGTCAGTGCGTACTTCGTGGGTGGCGCCTTGGCGCAGCAGTGGCTCCACCTCGGCGATGTCGGCCAGGATCTGCGTAAGCTCTTGGGCGGATTTGCCGAAGGGGTTGTTGGTGCGGCCTTCGATGCGCTGCAGTACGACGTGGGTCGGGGCGCTGAGCAAGATGATCGCGTCGAAGCGCTCGTAGAAACGTCCTTGGTTGGCCACTGTGCCCTGCACGATCAGTGGAGTCTCACGAGGTCGATCCAACAACTCCGCGATCAACGCCTCCCGCCATAACGGTTCACCCTCGACGACCTCGATCCATTCACCGTCGTCGGTATCAACGGTCGCGTAGCCGCGCCGGGCAAGGTCGGCCAGCACCGTTGACTTGCCTACGCCAGACATCCCGGTCCCCAAGACCGCCCTGTGCCGCGCCATGCGCAGCATTCAACCGCTCCCTGGGCGCTACCCCATCTGGCGCGCACAAGTCATGATCTCAGGGCAGGCTGTGACAATGGCGATCCGGCCTGTGCAGGTGTCACCTGTCGATGTCGATGACGAGGGTGTGTCCGAGCTGTTGGCTGTGGCCGTTGGTGGCGGCCAGGACCGCACCAGCCGCATTGTTGAGCAGTACCGCCAAGATCCAAGATTGGACTTGTTGAGTGCATCGATTGGATGCGATCTGGTCGGTGTTGTGGGTTACACCGTGCAGGGTGCCGAGGTGGCGATCCTGCACATAGCGACCTGCGAGAAATCTCGCCGAGCCGGCGTTGGAAGCCGCATGTTGCGGGCGGTGCGTGAGGTCACTCCCAGTCATGCGCACTTGGTTGCCGAAACCGATTCCGACGCAGTGGGTTTCTACATCGCCAACGGTTTCGTCGCCGAATCGCTCGGCGAAAAATATCCAGGTGTCGAGCGGTTCCACGTCCGCACCCTGACTGGCTGCGGAACGCAAGCTGAGAACCAGAGCACTATCTGATCAGCCTTGCTGGTTACGCGTCGCGCCCCGACCGTGTGACCGCTTGTGCGATGCGGTCTGCAACTGCTTCGGCATTGCGGTGCGAGGTGTCTATTACTTCGGCGTCGTCATGCAGCCAGTCTCGGGCCGCCTGGGCGTAGGGCTCCATGTGTTCGAGTCGGAATTCGGAAGGGCCCATCACGTGATTGCCTTCGATGCGCCGTCGCAGGGTTTTCTGGTCGGCGTGTAGGACGAAATGCCTTACGGGAATGGCATGTTCGGAGAGTCCGGAACTGATCTCCCGCCAGTAGCGCTCGACGAGCACCGTCATAGGTATCACCAGGATTCCGCCGGTGTATTCAAGCACCCGCCGAGCGGTCTCGACGACGAGGGGACGCCATGGTGGCCAATGCTGGAAGTTGTCGGTCTCTGGCAGGCCCGGCGTGATGTTCATGAGCATCTCGCCGATCATCTCCGCGTCAAACACCCGCGAATCCGGGATCAACGCCTGCACGAGGGCGCTGGTGGTTGTCTTGCCCACGCCGTGAGTCCCGTTGATCCACAAGATCATGGCTGCGACGCTAGCGGGTCCGCGACCTCGAGTGAGCCCGCGGCTGTTGAGGAGCCCGATGCCCACGCTCACTCGCCCGATACACCACTCCGGGCTCACGAATCACAGGAGCACCATGGGTCACACTCGTACGCGTGCTCGGCAGGAATAGTCACCCAGTTCTACACGCCACCAGGATTGCGCCCGACGACTCCCGCGTTGCCGAACCCGGCCCTCGATCCGGTTCCGTTACAGATAAGCAGGTAGGGACGCTGCACAAGCTGAGGCGGCCATCCTCCCTCGGGCGCTCGCTCCGAAGGACCGAACCCCTAGCCGCAGGGCTTTGCTCCTACACGAGCATCACGAATGCGACGTCCACCACGTGTAGAGCTGCGCAAGTGAAGGGCCGCGCGCATCGGCTTCGGCCACGCTCACTAGGTGATGATCATCGGTGGTCCACGCGACGAGACCTCGGCCGGCCTGCGTTGCGCACACCAAGGTGCCGGCGACCTGTGATGGTGTCGCGTTACGCCGCCAGGGGCCGGGGGAGGCGATGTTAACTGGACAAACGACGACCTCTGCGCCTTCGAGGTTCTCGAGCAGCAGGCTTTGGAGGTCGGCGTTGTCTTGGGCCTGGATGAATCGCGCGAGCGCCGGCCCCGAAGGATCTGAGCTGGTCGTGCAGGTCAACTGTGCAACCACCGGGGGAGTCGTGGACTGCGTCTGACACGAATCCCCGAAGCCTGCGGGAACAAGCGCGCGTAGCTGTGCCGCCGTGTCGACGGTGGCCGGGGGAGACGCACTCGGCACGGATTTCTCAGGCCAGAGCAGCCAGGCGGCGGCCGCGACGGCGATCATCGATGCCGCACCGACGGCGACACGCTTGCTGCGCACGCCCGACATCCGGTCAGGCAGTGCGAGCCGCGGCCACGAACGGGGGGAGTGACGGGTGGCGGCGAAGTCGTAGGACAGGCCGGTGAGTGGCCGCAGAGGGGCGTTGTCTTCTGCCTCGGGTGTATCCGCGGCGACGATGGGCAGCGGTTCAGTGTCCTCACCGCCTGCACCCGCGGCGGTATCGACCCCCCCGTGCATACCGTGGTCCTTTCCGTCTCGCGCGGTCCCTCCGCGGGCGCGCGGACTCTGGGTCCCCGGGCGCGCACCTGTCTGGCGAACCAGCATCTTCACGATAAAGCGCGTGCGTCCACGTTAACTACGCCTGAGATGAGATCCGGCGTGCGGACTCCTCATTTCATCTGACCTTCGCGGATCATCCTTGTGACCGCAGCATCCCACCGCTACGTTTGCGCGCGGTCGTACAGCGAGCCGGTCACGTGCCGCTCGACGTGCGGTCGCAACACGATCGTTCCGACGCGCAGAATCAGCGGCAGCAGGTTCGCCCACACCGGATCGAGATCGTCAGGAACGAGCCCTTGTGCTGCAAAGGTGGCGCCCTGTTGAGCGCTGATCGCATAGAGGCCATCGAAGATCACACTGCCGACCGCGCCGCCTTCGGCGAGCGCCCTGCCGATGTAATCCATCACATCGGGGTTTCTGTACATCAGCTCGGCGAAGCGCCGACCGGCATCGGCAGCGCTCACCTCCGATGGTCCGTCGAGTGCCACAGCAAAGATGGACAGGACATGCCGATCGATACATTCGATCAGTTGGTTCTTGGTGATGAGGTAGTGCTGTATCAGACCCAGGCTCACCCCGGCTGTCTCGGCGATGACACGCAGCGATGTCGTCGCAATCCCGTGCTCAGCGAAGCACTTCATCGCGGCGTCGCGGATCTGCTCCGGCTTGGTTGCCTTCGGGTGGCTTTCCGGCGGGCGGGGAGTGATCCGTCATCCATCGTCCTCAATCCTCCCAGGTGCCTTACACGCCGCAGGCGGTCCTAGTCTGCGGCGCAGGAAGGCAGCTCCGCTAGGAATGCAGCGGAATGCGCACCGCGTGATTCCGGACCTCGGCGAGCCCATCCCGGGCGTCCTCTAGGTACACGTAGCTGGTGGCCTGGCCGTAGAAGCGTGGATGCCCTGGAACCGATACGCACCCCACACGTGGCCAGTCGGGGTCGATCAGATCGGATGAGACAAGCCGATGCTTGGGTTTCTCGGCGGTGGGAAGGGCCGGCATCAGGACCAGGCCGGCCGTCGTGGGCAGCATGGTGTGGACGGTCTCGGCCACGGCCCAGGCCCGCAGGCCGGACTCCATTTCGATCCTGTTGTCAATGGCGGCATCGAGCACGACGAGCACGGTGCTGATGGGCATATCGCCGGTGAACTCGCTTTCGTCCAACTCCGGGTTTAGCCACTCGGCGTCGAACAGCTCAGCGAAGCTTGCCGCACGTTCCCCGAACAACGGGAGTACTTCTGCAGGGCTCTCGTAGTCGACCTGGAGAACGAGGAATTGAACGATGCCGACCTCGACGTCCGGGATGGTCCCCCGGGTGTCGAGGGGCGACATCCGAACGCACGCGCGCCACTCCCGACATCCCGACAACGAAGGCCAGTTGTCCGTGGTCTCGTAATGCATCCAAGCGGCCCCGAAATCGGCCCCTGACGCCTGCGCGGCCGCGTCGACGAGGTGGCCGCTGCGCTCGGCCAGGAACGTATCGAGGTCGATGGTGGTGGGAGCCAACGTAGAACTTCCTGTCCGTTATCGCTGAATCTGGGGCAATTTCATCCGAATGTAGGTGGTGTCCATGGTTAGCCCACGCCTAGTCCCAAGGATTAACAAGGTCCACGCCAGCACCGTCAAAATGGCGCGTATTTCGCGTCGCGACAATTGCACGTCGCGACGCGGCGATGCCGATGATCTGCACGTCGCGGATCTCCACCGACCGTCCGCTGCGCTGCCGGCTCGCGGCAATCGTTCCTGCAGCCTCCGCGGCCGCCAGGTCGAAAGATTGCACGCGGCCTTCGAGGTCTTCGGTGAGGAGTTGGGTGAACTTATCGTCCAGTCGTTTGCGGCGACGACTTGGCGTCAAAAGCTCTATGCCAGTGCGTATCTCAAACACTGTCACCGATGTTGTCCAGATTGATTCTGTGGGCTGGTGGTCGAGCCATTGCACCACCGCCAGGTCGGGCGTGTCTCGCATCAGCGCGGACAGAACATTGGTATCGAGCAAAATCATGATTCGTCGAACTGAGCTGGCTGGACGGACTGACCCCGCAGTTCCGGTATGTCCTCGGTCAGGCCTGAGCCTTCAAAACGCGCCGCGATACGCGACCCTAGTCGCCCCGGTGGCTCATCGACGCTTCGGACAGCGTTTCGCAGGATTTCGCGCACCTCTTCCTCTGTGCTGCGACCGTGCTGACGCGCCAGTCGCTGCAATTTAGCTTTGGTGTCATCCTCAAGTTGACGGATCAGAATCTGCGCCATGCTCCTGACGATATCACGATATCATCAGGAGGTGGGCAACGTGTCCTCACTAGACGCCTGTGTGCGGCAGTTCGCGTCATTGTGCCCCAGATTCGAATTGTCCGTTGTCAACTGAGGCAACTGCACTGGATTCTCATTTGATCTGAGGCAGATTCACGATCAGTGCAGGTCCCGGCGTTGCGAGCTAGAGGTATCCGTGTCGGAGTTGCCCAGATTCGATGAGAATCAAGCGCCCGCGGGTTGTCACTTGATCTGCGGCATCGCAGGTCAGAGGCTATGACGTGCCTCAGATCAAATGAGAACGGACACGAATGGGAATGCCCCAGACAGTTCCTTAAGGATTTTCGGCAATAGGCAACAACCCTCTCACCGAGGTCGGTGGGATGTGCTCGATGCTCGATCCAGCCGATGTGCAGGGCGTGATCGTCGGGGAGGGCCCGGAATGCCACGCGGTAAGCGCCGCGGCGCGCCACGCGCCACCCTTCCAGCTCGAAGCGCAGCGGCTTGGACATCACGTGCGGGTCCGTGGGCAGTGTGTTGATGATGAACTTGGCGATCGCGGCGGCCACCTTGTGCGGCAGCCGATCCAGCGTCCGGATCGCGCCCGACGACAGCTGAACCGTCCACGGCTGCGGATCGCTCACGTGAGCCCGTACCGGCGGCGCAGCTCATCGCCGGACACGGTGTTGCCAGCGGCATAGTCGGCGTCAGCCTGGCCTAGCCCGTCGACCACGCCGGGAGTCGTTAGCGCGTGCAGAGTTTCGGTCAGCGATTCCAGATCGTCGGCAGACATGATCACCGCCGCGACGCGCCCATGTCGCGTGATCTGGATAATTTCGTGGGTGGTGTCGGCTTCCTCGACGAGCGCCGACAGCTTGTCCTTGGCCTCACTGAGCGGCACGGTTCGTGTCCGATCCAGAACTAGTGGAGAGGGAGACATGTCGCTGACCTCGGTGCTTTCAAGTGGTTCTGGACGATATCCTTCCGAGCTGTCCGAGAAAACACGGGAGTGCCGGACAGATCCTGCAAAGACCTGAGAGTGTCCGACACCCGCTTGCCTACGCCGCCGTTGCGCGGGCTGGCGTTTTAGCGATTCACTTCGGCAAGCGATCTCAAGGACGGTCATGGGGGGTTCCGCAAATGCGGGCCTGCGCCGTAGCCGAATCTCATGGATACCCGTTATCCACGATCGTTCTGCCGTGCTTCCGAGTCGCCAGAGAACCGCCCGATCGAAGGCGACCGGGGCGTCGGCCCTTAATCGCTCGACGCTCGGTCGCGCCCCGTTCATGTATTGGGGCCATCCGCCGTCACAGTGACGGTATTGGCAGCTCAAAGGGGGGGCGGCTGACATCGGGTGGAAGGTCGCGGTGATTGATTTCGGAACTAGTGTCATCCTCGTGGCCGAAGCGGCATAACGAGTTGGAGACGCTGCTGGGCAACCTCGCGATTCCGGATGCAAGGCAAGGCCAAACCGACACCGAATCGAAGTACCGGTGTTCATCGTCTCAACTGTTGGCCGAGCGCTGCGTGCGGGGAGTCCGAGGACACGCTGGTGTAGATCGGAGTCGTCGAGGCGTGGTTGTTGCCGACCTCTTCCTGCACGAACCGGGAGATCCTGCGCGTCGTTTCGAGGGCCGCGCCGCGGGACGTCGGCGACGGCGAACAGTGCTCGCACGTCGCCGGACCACTGCTCGACGCGGCGACGAGGAGCACGCGGCGCGGGAGAAGGAACCATAAGGACGCGACGATCCTGCTTCACGCGATCGACAAGCTCGACGCGATCGGCGTGAGAGTAGGAACGACGCGGAGCTTCGCGCAGGCCGACGCGCAGCTGGAGCGCGACGAACCGCTTGGCGAAGTCAGTCCACCCGGATAGGTCCGGAGTTCCAGTTGGACCGCCCCGATCAGGGATGCGGTACGCGATTGTGGTTGGTTAAACCCGGCAGGATGAGGGTGAGCCAGCGGCTTCGCGCTGCGGGCGGCTGATCGGTCGGTGCCGCCGACACGAGCAGATAGACGTCGGCAACGGTCACGTCCGGATGGATTTCACGATGGGTTTGACCCGCCGCGATGAGTTTGGCCAAAGCCTCGCTGGCGCGCGCTTCGGCTGCTGTGTCACCGTGGTCGGCACCGAGCGCGTGTGCAGCCGATTTCACTGCGTGGTTGGTGGCCGACGCCTCCATCACGCGGCTAAGGAATTCTGCGATCTCAGTCAATGCTGAACCGCCGGCTTGTGCACGTGCCCAGCATGTTTCAGCGTCGTCGGCGACCTGGCCGACGTACTCGGCGACCACTGCCTCAACCAAGTCGGTTTTGGTGGGGAAGTGCCGGTAGAGGGTGCCCACCGCCACTCCGGCGGCCGCCGCAATCTCGTCCATGCCCGCTGCCGAACCGTGCAGCGTGATCTGCTCGCGCGCTGCGTCGAGGATTTTCACGCGGTTGCGAACTGCGTCAACGCGCTGGGCACGGGCTTGTGTCATGGGCTTCTCCGGTGCAGAGAGGTGTGAGCTTGCATCAAGGTGAATCATAGTTCATGATAAACATGAACCAATGCTCACTATACGTGAAAGGGAAGACATGACCACCAACACCACCAAGACTGCGCTTGTCACGGGCGCGTCGTCGGGCATCGGAGAGGCCACGGCCCTCACGCTCAAAGAGCTCGGGTACACCGTCTACGGGGCGGCCCGGCGCACCGATCGCCTGACGAAGCTCGCCGACGCGGGGATACGCGCGTTGGCGCTCGACGTGACTGACGACGCGTCAATGGAATCCGCGGTCGCACGCATCATCGCCGAGACCGGCCGTCTGGACGTGCTGGTCAACAACGCTGGCTACGGCTCATACGGGGCACTTGAGGATGCACCTTTGGATGAGGGGCGCTATCAGTTCGATGTGAACGTGTTCGGTGCCGTCCGGCTGATCCAGTTGGTGTTGCCACACATGCGTGCCCAGCGCAGCGGGCGGATCATCAACATCACCTCGATGGGCGGCAAGCTGTACACCCCGTTGGGTGGCTGGTACCACGGCAGCAAGTTCGCGTTGGAGGCGCTCAGTGACTGCCTGCGTCTGGAAGTCAAGCCGTTTGGTATTGATGTCGTCGTCATTGAGCCGGGAGGTATCGAGACGGAGTGGGGTGGTATCGCCGCGGACAAAGTGGAAAAGATCTCCGGCAGCGGTCCCTACGCTGACCAGGCGAACGCGGTCGCCGCGTCCCTGCGTTCGGAGGCCAACGCCAAACGCAACTCGCCACCGTCGGTGATCGCGAAAGTGATCGGCAAGGCGGTTACCGCGCGCCGGCCCAAGACCCGCTATGTTGCCGGATTCGGTGCTGCTCCACTGCTTTTCACCCGACGCCACACCTCCGATCGCGTGTTCGACTGGGTGATCTCGCGGGCCGTTGGCCTACCACGCAAGTAGCCCATCCCGACAGTCCATCGCGATCGGCTTCGGGAGCGTACAATGCTCATCCACGCGTTCGAACTCGATGCATCCGGCATCGGTCACCTTGCCTACGTTGTCTTCTTCGCCGTGGCTGGGCTGTGGCTGCTCCTGACGCCCGATGATCCGGTTGACACGGCGCCCGGTGAGCAGCCCGCCGATACCGTTGTCGGATCGGATCGCGTCATCCAGGAGCGCTGAGATGATGAGCAAGACTGCTCTAGTCACGGGCGCGTCCTCCGGTATCGGTGAGGCAACTGCGCGCAAGCTCATTGAGCTTGGGTACACCGTGTACGGAACGGCCCGCCATCTTGGGCGGCTTCAGGCGGTGGCTGGGGTGGGTGTGCGGCCGATCGCCGTCGATGTCACCGATGACACCTCCATGCGGTGGGCCGTGCGGCGCGTTGTCGCCCAGACTGGTCGCATCGATGTGTTGGTCAACAACGCTTGCTACGGTGCCTGGGGCGATCGAGGATGTGCCCATTGACGCGGGGCGTCATCAGCTGGAAGTCAACGTGTTTGGTGCCGTGCGACTGACGCAGCTGGTGTTGCCGCACATGCGTGCGCAGCGCAGCGGGCGGATCATCAACGTCACCTCAATGGGCGGGGTGTTTCATTCTCCGTTGTGCGGGTGGTACCACGCGAGCAAGTTCGCCTTGGAAGCCATCAGCGACTGTCTGCGCCTGGAGGTCAGGCCGTTCGGTATCGACGTTGTTGTCGTGCAACCGGGAAACATCGGGACCGCAGGTAGCAGCGTCACGGCGACACACTTGATGGAGGCTTCTGATGCTGGTCCGTACGCCGATCAGGCGCACGCGGGATTTGCGGTGCTGACCGCGAAAACACCTGTCAAACGTGGGTCGCCACCGTCGGTCATCGCCGATCTCATCGCCGAGGCTGTCAGGGCCCGGGCCCCAAATGTCGACGGCGGTTGAAAATTTGGCGCTCTGGCGGCCGCGCCGCGCCGGGGTCAGAATTCACGTGCTGCTGACACCAAAAACCAGGTATGCGGCGAGATTCGGTGCTCGCCCGGTGATATTCCTGCGTCGTCATCTATCCGATCGTGCTTTCGACGCGTTGGTGAGCCCGATCCGTAGGACTGCGTTAGGCACTGTGCCACCGACTGTTGGCAAGTGACACAACCCGCCCTGCATAGATGCGCGCGTCCGAGAACGGCACAATGACGCTGCCGTACTTCCCAGTAGGCAACTGTAGGGAACTCGTAATTCTCGATCCGCTGCTGCGAACCACTGACTTCGGAGCCCAGGTCCCGCGCACGCCCGCTCAGCAACCGAGAAGTTGGACACCACGCTCAAAAGTGTGATCGTCTCGGCTCTCGACGAGGTTTCAGCAGGGACAACCGGGTGGAGGTGGCCCGGCGAATCGTCGATAACGCTGCCGGTCCTCGCGCAAAGCTTTGGGATGTGCTGGTCCCACCCGACAGGATCTGGAAGCTACTCTCGGCGAACCACTTGGCAGTCCCGCCGATGACCTGGCAGAAAAATCCACCGCACGCTTGACGATGGTCGCCTACGAGGTCGCCGCCGAGGCATGGTGGCGTGAAACCTCCGCACGACCAATCGCCGATGTGGTGGACGAAGTCTTCAGTCGGCACCAAGAGACCGTGATGATGATGCCGGGGCAACCTGCCCACGCCTAGGCGCGGAACCATGTCGCATCGAGACCGCAATAGGAGCCGACATGGCCTGCCTCGGTTGTACGCTGTGGGTGGCCGAGTAGGCCGGAACGACCTCGTTGACCACGCGTGTGAGGTAGGGCCAGGCGATGTCGGGTGGCAGCCCGCCGCATAGAGGATGCAGCGAAAGATATCCGCTGCGACGCAATTCGTCGACGGCCTCCTCGACGGTATAAATGCGGTAGGCGCCGCTCTCCTCGCGCAGCTGGTCGACGGTGACGCCGCGGGACAGGCTGGCGGTGTGGTCGTTGGTGTGCCAGCTGGCGTAGGTCATCGCGTCGTGCAGGAGGTACTCGCCGAGTTCATCCCAGGCTCGGTCGACGTCGTCGGCGACGAACACCGTCAGTGGCGCGCCCGCCGGTGGCGCGCCGACGCGACCCGGCGTTCGGCCGAGTCGTTCGCATTCGCGTCGGTAGGCCTCGGCGATTACGGGATCATTGTTCTGCGCGTTGAAATTGAGACCGAAGCGGGCAGCGCGGCGTGCTGCGGTGACGGTCTTGCCCCCGTAAGCGATGTCGATGGGGCGGGCGGGGCTGGGTCGCGCGAAGATGGTGCGCCCGGTGTGTTCGAAAGGTTCGCCTTCGAGTGCGCGAAGCAGAACGGCGAGTCCGTTCTCGGCGAGTTCGCCTCGCTTGGGGAAGAGCAGGCCGAGGGAGTCGAATTCCTCGGGGCGATAGCCTACACCGAGGGTATAGGAGATCCGTCCGCCGCTGAGCAGGTCGGCCACCGCCATGTCCTCGGCGAGCCGTACAGGGTTGTAGTGCGGAAGCAGCAGTGCCGCAATGGAAATCGGAACGTTCGTTGTGCGCGCCGCGAGCGCGGCGGCCATGGTGATAGGGGAGGGGAGGAACCCGTCGGCAGATGCGCGGTGCTCGGACAGAACAACGATCGCCAGCCCGCGTCCCTCGGCCCACTCGACCATGTCCAGGGCTGCCGGGTAGAGCTGCGCCGCCGGTGCCGCCCATGCGGGCGCGCGCATGTCGAAGCGCATCGAGAACAAGGCCTGTCTCCTTCTGTCTGTGGCCAGATCGGTTAGCGCCCCGCCGCGGCGGGCTCCTTGGTGAGCAGGATCGCCGACTCGTTGTAGGGAAACAGGCGGTAGAAGAATCGGTTACTGGGGATGACGAGTTCGGCGCCTTCTGCCTTGCTCAGCAGTCGGGGTTGTCCGACGGGGACGGCCTGGCCGCGGAGTCGCACGGTGGTGGGTCCACCGGCCAACACGTTTTTGGCCCAGTTGGTTTCGGGGCCGTAGCCCATCAGGATGATAAATCCGTCAGCGGTCTTAAAGATGTTCAAGGGGGTCTCGTAGCTTTTGCCTGACGTGCGTCCGACGTGACCCAGGACACCCATGGTGGGGAAGAAGCGGGCCAGCGGACGCATCAGGCGGTTGGTGATCCGCCGGTTAAACCGGGCGGCGGCGCGGGATACGCGCATGACATCCTCTTTCCTGTCTCCGGGTTCGACGCCGGATCGGTACGGGGCTGTGCGAGCGGAACGGACCTTTGGCTAGAAGTAGACGAAGCGTGGACGGTGAGTGAGATGTGGCGTCGCCGTCGCTAGACGTCCCTCAGCGCATTCTGCTGCAGGGCGAAATCGCCGGGGTCCCAACGCTTCGCGACGGCGCCGCGGACGTCGGCGTACTTACCAGGCCACTGGCGGTACGGTGCCTTGCGCGATAGGTACCACCGTGCGCCGGGGGCGACGGTGCGCAGCACGTGGTACCGCATCCCTGCGTTACGCTTGATTTCGTCGAGCATGTCCGGCCAGGTGTGGTGCTGAAACTCGAGTGCCTGTTGGGCGCGTTCGGTGTCCATCCAGTCGGTGGTGAACCAGTTATCGGTGCTGGTCGGGTCGCCGATGCGGCCGCGGGGGATTCCATTGACCAGACCGAGGGCGGCGGCGATGGACGGTCCGAGTTCGCCTTGGGTGATTCGGTGTGTGCGGTCGTCGCCGCCGATCATCAAGATCTCGCCGATCACGTCGGCGTCGACGGCGGCTGTGAACGCGGCGGCGACGTCGCGGACGTCGACGGTTTGGATGCGGTTGTCGACCGGCAGCATGCCCTCGAATGCCAGGTGGTCGGCGCTGAAGGGGAAGGTGGTGGTCGACATGACGCCGCCGAGTCGTAGCACCACCCAGTCGAGTCTGCAGGAACGCACGAGGGTCTCGGCTTGGGCTTTGTGTGCTCCGTAGAGGTCGGTGGGTTTCAGTGGGGTGTCGGGCCCCAGCAGGTCGGTGCAGGTGTGGGGGTTGCGGCTGCCGTGGACTGCGACGCTGGATGCATGGATGAATCGAGGCCGGGTGGGCAGTTTTTCGGCTGTGGTAACGAGGTAGCCGGTGGCGTCGACGTTGACGCGATGCGCGAGCGCGGGCTCAGCGAGGCATCCGGGTGGGATGATCGCGGCGAGGTGGATGATCACGTCGGGGCGCACTCGCTCGAGCAGTGCGCTCACATTGCGGGGCTTGGTGAGGTCACACCACCGCACCTCGACGAATTCGGGCAGTCGCGCGGCGGCCTTGCGGTGTGCGGGTAGGTCCAGGTCGCTGGCCACAACGCGATGGCCGCACACGTGCAAACGGTTAACTGCTGCGGATCCGACCAGCCCGAAAGCTCCGGTGACGAGCACGGTTTTCGTCACGTCAGGATCTGCTTTCGGTCGGTGGAGCACGGTGGGCGGCTGTCGAGGTCTGTGGCGCAGTGTGTTTCGCTGTCACAGCGTCATCGTCTGCAGGCAGGTGCGTATGTCGTGGGCCAGTGCGGTGGGTTGCTCAACGGCGGCGAAGCGGCCGCCGCGCGGTAGCTCGTTGAAGAACCGCAAATCGGTGAAACGTTTCTCGGCCCAGGCTCTGGTCGTGCGCACCACCTCCTTGGGGGACTGGGTGATGCCGCTGGGCACATTCACGGGTTCGAAGTTGATGTCATTGAAGCTCTCCCAGTACAACCGTCCCGAGGAGCCCCCGGTCGCGGTCAGCCAGTAGAGCATGACGTTGTCGAGCAGCTCGTCGCGGCTGGCGATGTTCTCGGGATGTCCGTCGCATTCGGTCCACCCGTGGAACTTCTCCACGATCCACGCGGCCTGGAATGCTGGTGAGTCGGCGAGACCGTAGCTCAGTGTCTGGGGTCGCGACGCTTGAATGGCGGAATACCCATTCTCCCAACGCAGGTAGTGCGTCAGTCCGGCCATTACTGATGCTTCGTCCTCGGCTGGCGGATCGCCGGGCTCAGGCATCGTCATGGCCAGGTTGACATGGATACCGGCGACCCGGTCAGGGTGGCGTTGGCCCAGCGCGGTGGTGATCATCGCGCCCCAGTCGCCTCCCTGCGCGAAGAAACGGTCGTATCCAAGCCGTGCCATCAGGCTCGCCCAGGTGTCGGCTATAGCATCGATGCCCCATCCGGTGCGGGTTGGTCGTTCGCTGAAACCGTAACCGGGCAAGGACGGGGCGATGACGTGGAACGCGTCGGCGGCGTCTCCGCCGAACTGTGTGGGGTCGGTCAGCATGGGAATGATCTTCTGGAATTCGACGATCGAGCCGGGCCAGCCGTGACTGATGATCAGGGGCCGCGCTTGTGGATGTGGGGACCGCGCGTGGATGAAGTGAATCACCAAATCCGATATCCGGGTGCGGAACTGGGCATGCTCGTTGAGTAGCGCTTCACGAGCCCGCCAGTCGTAGACGTCACGCCAGTACGCACACAGCTCCTGCAGATAGGCCAGCGGAATGCCCTGACTCCAGTCGTCCACGCTCTCACGGTCGGGCCACCGGGTCGTGCGCAGTCGATTCCGCAGATCGACCAGCGACTCCTCAGGCACGTCGATCCGAAACGGCACCACCACGGTGCCATGCGGGGCGACCGCAGCCCTCGTCGTCATTCGAACCTCCCCCGCAAGCGTTTCACTCCCGTGCGAGCACTTCTCACTCAGCCGGCTCACCGCATTACCTCGGGTCCCGCGCGGTCCCGCAACCGCGACCCAGGCCCGCGCCATACGTAATCAAGATAGCGTATGGCGAGTAGCGTGGAAACAAGCCGCGGCGGGCGGCAGAAATGGGAACTCCCGATGATGATGGCCGCGTCGAGAGGTGCGACGCCGCTGTCGATGGCGGGCGCTAGGACTGCTAACAGGCGGTCGGCCCACACTTCGCTTTGACACAACGGACTATCGACTATGTATGGTCAATGCGCTATGCGTCGGAACCCCGCCCATTCGATGGGGCTCGGCACCAGCTGAAGGAGAGGCTCAATGGAACATGATGGCATCCAGCTGAATCACACCGGTTCGCGGCGGACCCATGCGACGAGCACGGACAGTGGGGGACATTGCACGGTTGGCGGTTCGGGTGTCCCGCGATGACTGGGACGCCCACCGATGACCTCGTCGTCATGGTGACGGGGGCCAGCCGCGGGCTGGCGCGGGGTTTCGGCGCCGCAGGAGCCACGGTCTTCGTGACCGGTCACGTCGGGCGAACTCGACGCTGCAGTCGAGGAGGTCGAGTCCAGCGGCGGACACGGTATCGCCGTGCCATGCGACCACTCCAACGATGAACAGGTGCGAGTGCTCTTCGAACAGGTCGCCGATCGACGCGGGAAGTTGGACATTCTCGTCAACAACGCCACCGCCGTCGATCAGTTGGCGCTCGCCTCGCCGGGCGGATTCTGGGAGAAGCCGCTGCACCTCGTCGACATGATCGACGTGGGTCTGCGGTCGAGCTACGTAGCGTCGTACTACGCAGCACTTCTTATGGTGCAGGCCGGCGGAGGGCTGATCGCCAACATCTCCTTCTACGGTGCCGTCACGACGTTCCACGGCCCCGCGTACGGCGCGTCGAAAGCCGGCACCGACAAGATGACGGTGGATATGGCCGTCGACCTTGCCCCGCACGGTGTCGCCGTTGTGTCGTTGTGGCCCGGCTTCATCCTGACCGACTTCATCAAGCAGGTGCCCGAAGAGCTTCTCCCCGAGAACATTCGCGACAATCTGCCGAACTGGGAACATCATGAGTTCAGCGCATCCGTCCTGACGGCCCTCTACGCTGATCCCGAGCTCACCTGGATGTCCGGATGCACGCTCATCGCCGCCGAACTCGGTCGCCGATACGGGATCACCGACTTCGACGGCAAGACGCCGATCGACTACAGAGCCTCGATGGGCTCGCCGGTGTTCGACTACCCGACGCGGTCACCAGCCGTCGGCTAAAACGACGGTCTCCGCGGACGACGGCGGAAACCGGGGCCGTCGTCATTGCGCAACGGTATCCAAGCCCCGCCGTTCTGGCGTTTGGCGCCGGTAGTCATTCGCTTAGCGACACTACGACACCTGGAGGACACATGACGGGCCGGAAATACTCGTTCGAGGTCAACTGCAGAACACACGCTGTGCCCAGCATCTTGTTCGAACTGGAACAGACGGAGCGCGCTGGTCCGCATGGGCCAAACCCATAGTCGTCCAATCCAGTTGGTCCAAAACCGGGATCCCCTCGCCCGGTGGGATCGGCGCCGTGCGCAAAGTGGGCATGTGGCCGCTGTTCATGCACGAGCAGACGGTGGACTACGAGCAGGACCGCAGACACGCCTACACGCTGATATCCTCGTGGACCCCGGCAGCCAACTACCACGGAGAGCTGACCCTCACTCCGAACGGCCACGGCGGAACCGATGTGAACTGGAGGGGCCAGTTCACCGAAGCTATCCCCGGAACGGGTCCGTTCATGCGGATTCTCCTGCGCTGGCGATCCGCGCGATATCAGCACGGCTGGTGAGAGCCGCGGAGCGTGGTCATACTCGAACCTGACCACCGCCCAGTCGACAACGGTCGCCGTGTCGTAACACGGACGCTCCGAGAGGGGTCGTTGTACCGAGCGGGTAGACGGGGCCGTCGAGAGTCATCGCAGATCGCGTTGCGGTAAGCGCCGAGAACCGTTCCACTCCACGCGGCTCCCCAGCCAAACCTGCGACAGGACTGTCAAACATCTTGGCATGAGATGCATTTCGTGCCCACTAGCACGCATTGACCACCGCGAGTCGGTATCTGACACCGTTCTTCACGGGGATATCACCGTCACGGTCGCCGCCAGCGGTCGGCGAGGGACCGACGCGGTGGGGCGCCTCGACGGCAGCGCAGAATCCTGCTCGCTTCTGTCCGATCTTGTGACCGGGTAAGTGTGTCGCGGCGACGGCTCACACTCGCACCGGGCCCCGGTCAACGCAATAGCGCCACCGTGAGCCAATGACCATACGCAAAATATTTACTGTATGGTGGCGGTTATGAGCGTGGTCTTCGACACCGAACATTTGCACGCGATCGCCAAGAGCGCCGCGGGCGCCGAGTCGCGCTCAGCAGCCTTCGACCAGATCGTCACCGATCTCAAGCAGCACTACGACCGTCACATCCGCGACGACGTGCCGTGGCTTTTCAACAACGCCGGCGGGGCGATGGGGCAGCTGAAGCTTCTGCACGCGTCGCTGTCGGAGTACCTCATCCTGTTCGGCAGCCCGATCGGGACCGAGGGCCACTCGGGCCGCTACGCCGCCGAGGTCTGGGATTTCGTCATCGACGGCGACGTCTGGTGCTACGAGGAGGGCGAGTTCGACCGTCGCACTTACGGGCCGGGCGACGTGGCGTACCTGGGCGGCGGCAAGGTCAAGGGCTACGCGATCCCCGACGGTGCGTACATGTTGGAGTACGCGCGCGGCTCGATCCCGTCGATGCTGGCGTTCGGAGTCGCCGACTCGATCTTCAGCACGGTAGACGCCCCCGCCGTTGCCAAGACGGCGTGGTTCTACGGGAAGCTGGCGGCCGGCGAGCTGCGCAGAGGTAAATTCTGAACGCCGTAGGCCGACGGAGGTCACGGCCAGGCCCGACGATGACGAACACATGTTGCCGCTGGCCCCGGCGACCCCCGCTGACGGGCTGCGCTTAACCGGTTCGGTACGACCGCCCTTCCATCGGCACGGTGCGCCATCCAGATCCTGACGTCGCCTCCACTCCCTAATGACGTTGGATCAACGTCAACCAGCGCGCCATCGGCTCCGTCGACATAGCGATCACCGCGGTGAGCCTCACCAACCGCGTTAAGGACAGCAAGACCTACCGCCGCCGCCCGCCTCGCCGACACGGGCGGCCGACCCGGCGGCAGCGCAGAGAGTCTGAGTCTCTCCGGGATTCGCTGTCGCCGTCACCGCCGAACTGGGCCAAGCCTACGAGTCCGCGGCACCGCAGCGGTCGTCGTTCTGCTGGACGCCGTGCCTGCCGGCGCTGCCACAGGCCCTGGGCGCCGCCGAGCGCCGATCAGGTGTCGACGCTCGCGGCGGCGACCTCCTTGGCCCACCGGTAGTCGGCCTTCCCAGCGGGGACCGCCGCACGTCGGCAACCCGCACGAATTCCTTCGGCAGCTTGTACCGGGCCACGTGGCTGCTGCAGACGTCGCGCAGGTCGGCATCGCTGGGGTCGGCGCCGTCGACGAGCTGCACAATCGCCACGACCTCCTGGCCCCAGCGTGGGGACGGCCGCCCGACGACGACGACGTCGTACACATCAGGATGCGCGGCCACGGCACGCTCGACTTCCTCGGCGAAAATCTTCTCGCCGCCGGAATTCACTGTGACGGAGTCCCGCCCCAGCAGCTCTACGCGGCCGTCGGGAAGGCATCGGGCCCGGTCGCCGGGCACCGACCAGCGGACGCCGTCGACAACGGGGAAGGTGCGTGCGGTCTTGTCCTCGTCGAATAGGTAGCCCAGGGGGATGAGGTCGCGACGGGCCAGCCAGCCCGTCCCGTCGCCCGGTACGAGCACCCGGTCGAGGTTTTCGGCGACCAGACCGGTCTCCGCTCCCGGGGCGAGCGACCCCAATCGATAGACCATCCGTTTTACTGATAATGTATTGCCATGGGGTCAGTGCACGCGCGACGGCTCGAAGGCGGGTCGCGCATGCAGACAACCGGACACCGCCGAACTACGCCCAACCGCGTAACCGGCGCACACCCGCCGACTCTCAAATGGCCTCACCATCGGACGCCCGAGGAATCGACCCCCCGCGTCGCACCGGCGTCCCGCGGATGACCTGGGGCGGCGGGCGGCCGTCGCAACGCAGGCGTACTCGCCGGCCTTCTCGTGGGGATCTCTGACCGTGGGAACGACATGACCGACGCCGCAACGGGGACGTGTAGCGAGGGGTCGTGGAACTTTCGCGAAGTCGGTCACGCGGCTGCGCGCTGCCCGACCGGGTGCGCGGGGAGCTGGCGGCGTGATCGACAGACGGAAAGGAGGCGGGTCGGGTGGTTCGTAGTCGCGGATGGTCGGGCAACGCACCGGCGTCGGACGACGAGGCGGTCGCGCGGATCCTCGACGCGGCCGACGCGATCGTCGCCAAACGCGGATCGGCGATGCGCATCGCTGACGTGGCGCGCTCGCTGGGGGTGACGCGTCAAACAGTGTACCGGTACTTTCCCGGCAGTGACGCTCTGCTGCTGGCGATTGCGCTACGGTCCGGGGACGGTTTCCTGGACCGTCTTACCGGCCGTGTCGCGGGGATGTCCGATCCGGTCGAGGCCATGGTCGAGGGGGGTGGCCTTCGCCATCGAGCACCTAGCCGACAATCAGCGGATCGCGATCCTGCTGGCCGGGCCTCAGCGCGACGGAGGAGCCGCGACGCTGACATCGGAGACGGCGATGGCTTTCGGTCGCTCGCTTATTCACCGGTTCGACGTCGATTGGAAGGCGCACGGATTCGACGCGCAAGGCAGGGACGAGCTTTGCGAGTTCGGTCTGCGGCTGCTGTATTCGTTCCTCGTCGATCCCGGTCCGTTGGCGCGCGATCCGGATGCTCTGCGCGCGTTTCTGGCGCGGTGGATCGGCCCGGCGATGGTGTACCCGCGTATGGCGAGCGCACTCGGCGCACTAGACGGTGTGACACATCTGCGCAGTCGAGGCGATTCGGCGTTGCGGCCACGAGACGCGTGCGGGTGAACGAACCCGTGTGCGCTCCCGAAAGCCGCCGCATACCCAGGGGGATCGATGCGGCGCCGAAAAGCCGTCCGCGACCCCCTGATCCAGTAACCCCACCACCAACCTGAAGGATCAGCATGAAGCGCGACGATGTCATCGACTACACCCGGCGGGTGTTCAAGTGCACCGCCGATAACACTCTGGAGACCACCGAACACCCCCGGTCCTACCCGGCGAGCATGTTCACCGATCGTGAGTACCTCGACGTGGAGCGCCGGCGGTTGTTCGCCGACACCCCGCACGTCGTCGGGTTCATCGGTCAGGTGACGCGGCCCGGTGCGTACTTCACGTGCGACGTGGCCGGCGTTCCCGTGCTGGTGGTTCGGGGTCACGACGGCGAACTGAGGGCGTTTCTGAACGCGTGTTCACACCGTGGTGCCAGCGTCGCGCAGGGAGCCGGCTGTAGCCGGCGCTTCACCTGTGGGTATCACTCCTGGTCGTACGACAGTTCGGGGCGCTTGGTGAGTCTGCCCGGCAAGTCGATGTTCGCGGGGATGGATTTGGACGGGCTGGGGCTCACGCCGCTCCCGGCCAGCGTGGAGGCGGGATTGATCGTGGTCGGCCTGCACAGCGCAGTGACGACGGCCGGTGCGCTCGAGTCGCTGAATGAGGCCTTGTCCGAGGAACGGTTCGGGGATGTCGTGCCCATAGCCGAGACCACCGTGCGCGTCGCTGCCAATTGGAAGCTGGCTGTGGACATCAACTTCGAGGGCTATCACTTCCCGGTCGTACATACCGACTCACTGAACCCGATGGTCACCAACCATTCGCCGTTCGACGTGTTCGGCAGACACTGCCGGTGGGCGTTTCCGATGCGGACCATCGACGAGCTGGTGGGGCAGGCCGAGGCCGACTGGCCGGCGGACTTCCTGGGCACGGTGGTCTTTTTCCTCTACCCCAGCTGCGTGCTGGTGGACGCATTCGGCACGCAGCAGCTGATTCGGATCTACCCTGGTGCGCACCCCGGCGAATCGATCGTGAACATCGCCTACTCGACGACGCTGAACCCGAGCGAGGAGGAGAAGGCGAACCATCGGGCGAGCTTCGAGTTCGTCAAGAATTTGCTGTTGCAGGAGGACGTTCCGATGGCTGAACAGTGTCAGCGAGGTCTGGATGGCGGGCGCGATCGCATCGTCGTCGGCCGCAACGAACCGCTGCTGCAGCATCTGCACGACGCGTGGATCGCCGGCGTGGCATAGCCGAATCCGTTGTGTCTCAGTGTCGGTCAACGGGCCGATGCCGTCTTCGCGATCGATCACCGAGGGACTCGCTACCCGGAATCGCCGCAACGTCGTGCCGCCACCACTTTCCGCCACATGACAGATCGCCGATGATGTATGGTCATTTTGTGGTCGCCGAACTCACCGCCAGCACAGAGTTGCTGGACCTCGAACTGCCGCACATCACGCTCAAGGCCCTCGCGTGGGGCCCGCGGGACGGCCGGCTGGCGCTGCTGCTGCACGGATATCCGGACAGCGCGTACAGCTGGCGTTTCCTCGGACCGATGCTCGCCGCCGAGGGGTACCGCGTGGTGGCGCCGTTCACCCGCGGTTACCATCCGTCGCCGCTACCGGTCGACGGCGACTACCACGTCGGGGCGCTGATGCACGACGTGCTGGCGATACACGCCTACCTCGGTGCCCCCGAGGCCGCCGTGCTCATTGGTCATGACTGGGGCGCGTGGACCACTAATGCGCTTGCGGCGTACCCGAAGTCGCCGTTCGCCGCGCACATCGCCATGGCAATGCCACCGATTGCGGCCGTCGCCGCCGGTAGCGGCGGCCCCCTTCGCCGGCTCGCGCTGGTGCTACGCCAACTGCACCGCAGCTGGTACGTCATATTCCAGCAGCTGCCCTGGTTGCCCGAACGAGTCCTGCACCGGGTGATCCCCCGGCTCTGGAAGGACTGGTCACCGAGGTCGGCCGACGTCCGCAGCGACGTCGTCATCACGCTCTCGGCTGTTCCCACGGTGGCGCATCGGGCCGCCGCGGTCGGCTACTACCGGGCCAACTTCCGTCCGCCGCGTCCGTCGCCGGCCTACGCCGACTTGCACCGCTACTACCGCGAACTGCCGTGCCACCCGATCATGCTGATGTACGGCGACGAGGACGGCGCCGTACTGGGGGAGTACTTCCGCGACGCGGAGTCGGCGCTGCCGGCGCACAGCCGCCTGCAGATGATCCGGGGCGGTGGTCACTTCCTGCAGGTCGACACACCGGCGCCGGTGTTCGACGCGATCGTCGACTACCTCGACTCGCGGCCCTGAAACGGCGGGCCGTCCGGCTCTCAGCGTCCGGCCCGCACGAACACGGAGCTGATCAGACCGTCACGCAGGTCGGCGCGAACCGGACGTCCGTAGCCCGCCATCATGTCCGCAGCCTCAACGGCCGCAGCGGACCAATCCCGTTCAGACAGCCAGTCCGCCACGTCGGGGTGGGGTTCGAGATAGAACAGCTCGCGGGTGCTCGCCATTTGGCCGCCGACCACGGCGGGTGCATGACCCACCACCCCCGCTGCGCTGCGCCCGGTGTCAGCCGGATCGTAGAAGCGATCGTCGAAAGCTTCGACGGCGATGAGGCTGCCCGGGGCACTGAGGTCGTCGATGAAGTCGAAGAGGACGTTCTGATCGACCGCCGAGATGTAGGGCAACAATCCCTCCACGATCCACATCGTGGGATCGGCGCGTCGAAAACCACTATCCATCAGTTGATTACGCCAATCATGGCGTAAATCAACACCCACCCCGACATATGTTGCGGTCGGCTCCACCCCGTTGGCGCGCAGTACTCGACGCTTGAACGCCAGCACATCGGGCCGATCCAGTTCGAACACCGTCGATCCGGCCGGCCAGTCGAGGCGAAACGCTCGGGCGTCCAGCCCGGCAGCGACAATCACGGTCTGAGCCACACCGGTTCGCGCGCCCTCGATGAGGAAGTCGTCGAAGAACCGCGTGCGCACCGAGGTGTAGTCGGCCATGGCCCGCAGTCGGTCGAGCGCCAGCGGGTCCGCCGCGGTGAATTCTTCGAGAAGATGCTCGGTGAAGGGAGGGCTCCAGCCGTCCTCGATCGCCGCTGTCACGAGCAGCTGCGCGCAGTGATCAGTGAATAGCGGTGTCTGCGAGTGTGTTTCGGCCATCCGTCCCATCGCCACCTGAATCGCGGTTTGACCCACGCTCTCGGTGACGCTCCAGGTGTCGTCGTTCGCCCGTGCCATGCGGCACCTCGCTTCCGGTTCGCTGGCCGCGCCCTCCGCGGCCAGACTAGACGTTTTATAACAAACGTATGCTCGAAACGTTGACACCGGCATCGATCGACGGTTTCATGGATGCATGGCATACACAGCGATCATCCGGAACTGCCGCTGGTTCGACGGCACCGGTGCGCCGTCGGCCGTGCGCGACCTTGGCATCCGGGACGGCCATCTGGTGTCGGTGAGCGCGGACCCGTTGGACGCCACGGGATGCCACACCGTGATCGACGGCACCGGCAAATGGGTCATCCCCGGCATGATCGACATCCACACCCACTACGACGTGGAGGTGTTCGACGGCCCGGCGCTGGCCGAGTCGCTGCGCCACGGCGTGACATCGGTCGCGCTGGGTTCGTGCTCGTTGTCGGCCGTGCACGTCGAAGCCGAGGCCGCCGGCGACCTGTTCGGTCGCGTCGAGGCGATCCCGCGTGCGAGCGTCATCGATGCGGTCGCCCGGCACAAGAACTGGACGAACGCCCGCGAATACGTGCAGGCGCTGGAGTCCCGTCCCTTGGGGGCCAATCTCATGTCGCTGATCGGCCACTCGGACATGCGGGTTGCGGCGATGGGCATCGACCGTGCGACGCGTAGCGACGTGCAACCCACCGCGGCTGAGCGCAAGCAAATGGAGCAGTGGCTCGCGGAGGCCCTCGACGAGGGCTTCATCGGTCTGTCATCACAGGCGCTGAAGTTCGACCGGCTCGACGGCACCGAATGCCGTTCGCGCACACTGCCGTCCACCTACGCCGGTATCAGGGAGTTGCGCCGCCTGAAGACGATCGTGCGCAAGCGAGGGCGGGTGCTGCAGTCGGGTCCCGATATTCAGAACCCGTTGAATATCGTCTCCCAGATGCTGCAGTCGCTGGGCATCTTTCGCAAGAGCCTCAAGACCACGCTGCTCGCCGCCGCGGACATGAAGTCGAACCCGTTGTCCGCCTACATCATGCGACCTCCGGCGATGGCCATCAACAAGCTCGGCGGCGACTTCCGCTGGCAGCATCTGCCCGTTCCGTTCCAGGTGTACGCCGATGGCATCGACTTCGTGGTATTCGAAGAGTTCGGCGCCGGCATGCTCGCCCAACACGTCCAGGACTCCCCGGAACGTGACCAGATGATGCGCGACGAGGCCTACCGGGCACGCTTCCGCAAGGAGTACGACAGCAAGCTGGGTACCAAGGCGTGGCACCGCGACTTCTTCGACGCCGAGATCGTCTCCTGCCCCGACGAGTCCGTGGTCGGCAAGACGATCGGTCAGGTCGGCACCGAGCGCGGCGGATTGCATCCGGTCGACGCGTTCCTCGATCTGGTGCTCGCACACGGTAAGGCGCTGCGCTGGCGCACCACGATCTCAAATCACCGGCCCGAGATCCTCAAGCGGTTCGCGGTCGATCCCACCGTGCAGATGGGCTTCTCCGACGCCGGGGCGCACCTGCGCAACATGGCGTTCTACAACTACGGACTGCGGATGCTGCGCAGCGTTCGCGACGCGGAGCGCGCGGGGCGGCCGTACATGAGCATCGAGCAGGCTGTTCACCGGCTCACCGGCGACTTGGGCGACTGGTACGACATCGACGCCGGGCACCTTCGCGAGGGTGACCGCGCCGATCTCGTCGTCATCGACCCGGAGCGGCTCGATGACACCCTGGAGGGATACCACGAGGCCGTCATCGACCACTTCGACGGCCTCTCGCGCATGGTGAACCGCAACGACGACACGATCGTGGCGGTGATGGTCAGCGGTCGCCTCGTCGTCGAGAACGGACAACCGACCGACATCGTCGGGCGGGAACGGACCGGCCGGTTCCTGCGCGCCGGCCAGACGGCGGCGGCCGTGCCCCCGCCCAAGCAGCAACTGAGCGCCGTCGGCTGACACCCCGCACGAGGGGTCCGCGCACCCGCGTCGCGACGCCCGCTGGGCCCAGCGGGCGTGTGCGGCCGTCGACCGGACGCGAATCCGAGGAGAGAGTGGCGTGGAGTTCGCCAAGATGCACGAGGCGCGGAACGACTTCGTCGTCCTGCTGGACATGCCGGCCAGGCACGATCTCCAGCCGGGCGCGGTCGCCACGGTGTGCGACGGGCCCAGCGGTGTGGGCGCCGGTGGACTCGTGCGTGTCACCGTCGCCGGATCGGCGCGTGAGGCCGGACTGTTCGACGTGTTGCCCGACGGTGTGACCGAGGACGACTGGTTCCTCGACGTTCGCGCCGCATCCGGCGCGCGGGATATCGCTCCTGTCAACGGGTTCCGCGCTGCGGCGCACTACCTGTGGGCGACCGGACTCGAGCGACGGGGCACCTTCGTCGTGGGTTCGCTGGCCGGGGCGCGTCTGGTCACCGTGCACTGTGCGGTGGGCCATCGCGCCGAGGTGACCGTGAGGCATCCGGCGCCGTCGCTCGTCGGCCGCGGAACGGTCACCCTCGGTGGGCGCGACGTCGACGGCTGGCTGCTCGACATCGGTTCGGGCCATCTCGCCTGCCTGCACCCGGCCGGCGGGACAGAGCCGCTCCCCGAACCGGATCCGCGCGTGATGGTCCGCACGGCCATCCTGGGCGCCGCGGACGCCGACCTCACGGTGCTCGCCGCATCCAGCGGCGAGATCATCCGGGCCCGGACACACCGGGGCGGGTTCGGCGAGGTGCGTTCCGATACAGGCGGGGCGATCGCCGCCGCCGCGGTGGCGATCGATCAGGGCGGGCGAGAGGGCGCAACGGTTCTCGTCGAGTATCCCGGCGGTTGGATCACCGTCGGAGCCGGCGACGTCGACTACGACGTGCGCGGCGCCTCGACGCTGGTCGCTCGTGGGGACCTGTGCCGAGACTGGTGGCGCGCGCAGGTGATGGCGTGACCGATTCCGACGCTCCGGCGACGGTCGTCGTCACGCTGGACGGCCGGACCCGCGAACTTCCGTGGCCGCGGGGTGTTCGACTGTTGGACGTACTGCTCGACGCCGGTCTGGACGCGCCGTCGTTCTGCCGCGAGGGACACTGCGGGGCGTGTGCGGTGACCAAGCAGGCCGGGGAGGTCGAGATGGTGGTCAACGACGTGCTGGATGCGACCGAACTCGACGAGGGCTTCATCCTGGCGTGTCAGTCCACTCCCCGTTCGGATCTGGTCCGGATCACCTACGATTAGTGTCCTGACCCGCGCGTGTGCGGTCGAGCCCACCCCTCGAAGGATCGACCTCCCAGGTCGTCAGGCGGGCACGTCCGCGCTGTACCAGCGCACCACGCTCTTGGGCTGCTGCCGGTACCGTTCGACCCACACCCCGGCCAATTCCGGAAGGTTCTCGTGCGCCGGATCATGCCTGGGGCCTTGGGATTTCACCAATCCCTTCAGCATCGTGAAGACCTCCCGCTTGGGAATGCCCGCGTAGGTGCCCTGGTCGGGTCGCTGGAGCTGGCGTGTGGCCTTGTGCAGCTTGCGGTACTCGGTGAAGCTGAAGCCGGCCGGGATGAGGCGGCCGATGTCACCGCCGTCGGCGGCGGGTACGTGTTCGCGGACGCCGTTGGCGATGATCGCGGTGATCTCTCCGAGATGTCGTATCACGTCCATGATCGTCCGCAGACGGTACGCGTAGCTGCCGTACACGGCGTTGTACACGGCCAGCGCCGAGCTGCGGTGCTCGATCTCCTCGACCAGGTGCCAGAGGAACAGCGAGGCGACGCGCTCGTCGGCGGGCTCGAACAGCAGGTCGTCGTGGTCGAGGAAGACCTTGAACCAGGGGGTGAAGGTGTTCTCGATAATGGCGGTGTAGGCCAGCCGCCACTGCAGCGACTTGGTGTCGGTCAGCCGCTGGAACGAGGCCATGACCCGGTCGTTGGTCTCCTCCAGGCCCGGCCACCGGCGACTGAGCGCTTTGATGTGGCGGACGTGCGCGGACGAGTGCTGAGCCTCCTGGCGCAGATAAAGGTTGGCTTCCTCGACGTCGGCGGGGTCGGTCATCAACGGGATCGCCTCACGCGTCGCCTCGACGATGAAGGTCTCGAAGCCGGGCGCGAAGAAGGTGATGGTGTTGCACAGCATCGCGAACGAGGGGCGTTCGGGATGCCAGTTGAACGGGATGTCGTCGCCGCCGAGGTCGAAACGCACGCGCCGCACCGTGAGGTCGCTCATCCGGATGTTTCCTTTCGACGATGCGGAGCGGCTGCTTCGACGGCGCCCGCCCGACGGGGCCATGACAAGACGGATTCTAACATATGTATGCCCTTTTGTGTTGGTCCATGGCCGTTGGACGGTTGCCTCCGACGCGCCGGGCGCTCAGCTCATCGAGGCGAGTGTGTGTTGGAGGAAATGGATTTGGCTGGCCTGGAACGCCGCCGAGATCGTCGCGGTGGGTGCCAACTGGTCGAAGATATGAAAGGCGCCCGCCACGAACTCCTCGTGGACGTCGACGCCCGCGTCGCGCAGACGCCGGGCGTAGTCGACGCATTCCCGGTAAAACAGGTCCAGCGTGCCCACGCCGATCCAGGCCGGCGGCAACCCCGTCAGGTCCGTGCGCCTCGCGGGTACCGCTTTGCCGAGTTCCGCCCCGTTCAGATACCACGCCCAGGCGAGCTGATTGTCCCGTTCGTTCCAGATGAGGCGCTGGCGCCCGTCGGGTTGCGCCCCGGTCCTGTCGTCGAGCTGGGGGTAGACGAGCAGTTGCGCCGCGGGTCGCACCTCGCCGCGGTCGTGTGCGCGCTGAGCCAGCGCGGCCGCGAAATGTCCACCGGCGCTGGCGCCGCCGACCGCGATGCGAGCGGGGTCGACCCAGCGTTGGCGGGCCAGCCACGTCAGGGCCGCGTAGCAGTCTTCGACGGGGATCGGGTAGGGATGCTCGGGTGCGAGCCGATGTTCGACAGAGGCCACCGCGATCGCGCACAGATGCGCCATTGTGCGGCAGTACTTGTCGTCTTGAGCGGCCGTGCCCATGATCGTGCCGCCGCCGTGGATCCACAGCAGGGCTGGGGCGCTGTCAAGCAGGCCGGTCGGCCGGTGCAGGCGTACCGTGACGTCGGCGCTCACCGGGGTTTCGACAACGTCGGCCAGTGCGGCCGCTGCGCCGAGAGCGTTCATCAGGCGTCGCTGAACCCGGTAGCCGCGGTGCAGCGCGTATGTGCGGGGCAGTACTCGCGCGAGGCGCCGCAGTTCGGGAGCGAGCGCCCGTGTCGCGGTGAAGGCGTCTGGTGGGTAGCGCGCGTCCATTCGCCGTGGGTTCCTCTCAGGCGGGGGCGGGTGCGTCGACCGACGAGAAATCCTTGTGCCCCAGACCGGCGGTGACGCCGCCGTCGACCACGAACTCCGACCCGGTGGAGTAGCTCGACTCGTCGCTGGCCAGGTACACCACCAGCCGCGAGACCTCCTCCGGTTCGGCGGCGCGTCCCAGCGCGGTCTGGAAGATGTCCTCCGGCAGGCCCTCGATCATGGGTGTCCTGATCAATCCGGGATGGATTGAGTTGACGCGGATACCGGCGGGTCCCAATTCCAGGGCCGCGGACTTCGTGAGTCCGCGCACGCCGAACTTCGACGCGGTATAGCCGTGGCTGGCCATCGTGCCGGCGAGCCCTTCAATGGAGGACACATTGATGATGGAGCCGCCGCCATGCTCTTTCATCGGCGCGACAACGGCCCGGATGCCGAGGAAGACGCCGGTCAGATTGACGTCGATGATGCACTTCCAGTCGGCGACCGCGTAGTCCTCGAAGAACCCGAAGTTGAGGATGCCCGCGTTGTTGACCAGCACGTCGAGATGGCCGAATCGCGTGAGCGTTTCGGCGACCGCGGTGTCCCACTGGTCGGGTTCAGTGACGTCAAGGTGAACGTAGTGACCGGCCTCACCGAGTGCGGCGGCGACCTCGTGCCCCACGTCGTCGAGCACGTCGGCGAGCACCACGCGGGCGCCCTGCTCGACGATGGCCCGTGCGTGGGCGGCGCCCATGCCCCGAGCGGCGCCGCTGATGAGAGCGACCTTGCCAGTGAGTCGGTCGGTCATCGTGGAGTTCCTCTTCTCGCTCAGTAGTGCAACTGGTAGTCGGCGGGGTCGGCTCGTCGGGTCCAGTTCCAGTAGTCGAAGATGCGCCAGCCGAAGAGGGTGGGGACGTCGCCGGTGGAGTTCTTGTAGTAGCTGCTGGATACGGCGGGGTGGGTGTACACCATGGTCTTGAGCCTGTCCTGGTTGCGGCGGTTGTAGTCCGCGCAGACCTCGGCGCGGACCTCCGCGGCGGTGGCGCCGGAGGCTAGGGTCATGTCGATGCAGGCCATGATGTAGCGCATCTGGCATTCGGAGTTGTAGATGATGCTGGCGCCGTTGACGGCGTTGGTCGCCGGACCGTACAACAGGTACAGGTTCGGGAATCCGGGGACGGTGACGCCGAGGTGGGCGTAGGCGCAGTCACCCCACGCCTCGTTGAGGGCGATGCCGTCACGGCCGTGAATGTCGATCGGTCCGAGTTGGTGGTTGACGTCGAAGCCGGTGGCCCACACCAGCACCTCGGCGGGGCGGTGTACGCCGTCGACGGTGCGGATTCCGTCGGCGGTGATCTCGGCGATGCGGTCGGTGACCAGTTCGACGTCGTCGCGTTGCAGGGTGAGCAGCCAGGTGCCGTTGTCCTGCAGCATGCGCTTACCCATGGGCGGGTACGGGGGGATGACCTTGGCCAGCAAATCCTCGTCGGTGGTGAAGGCGCGCATCCAGGCGATGAAGAGTTCGCGGATCTCGTGGTTGGCCGCGCTGACCGACAGGCCGCCGTTGTCCCACTGCGGATCGATCACCACCTTATCGGCGGCGCCGTCGACGATCGGCCACCAGGAGATGAAGCGCAGCCAACGGCCGTAGTAGGGCAGATGCCGGATGGCCCACCGCGCACCCTCGCCGACCGACGCGTGATAGCTCGGGTTGGGGGCCATCCACTGCGGGGTGCGCTGATAGACATCGACGTGGGCAGTGCGCTCGGCGATCGCGGGGACCAACTGGAATCCGGTCGCGCCGGCACCCAGCACGGCGACACGTTTCCCGGTCAGGTCGACGTCGTCGCGCCAACCGGTGGTGTGAAACGCCGGGCCGGCGAAGGTGTCGGCGCCCTTGACCTCAGGGATCACCGGGTTGCTGAACTGCCCGACGGCGCAGATCAATCCGCGCGCGGTCAGTGTGTCGACGGTGCCGTCGGCGTGGCGGGTCCGCACGGTCCAGGTCGCGGTGCGTTCCTCCCAGGTGGCGGCGGTGACTGTGGTGTCGAAGCGGGCATGGGCGCGGATGCCATGCCGATCGGCGACATCGTTGAGGTAGCGCAGGATCTCGTCGCGCTCGGAGTAGTGGTGGGTCCAGTGGTCGGTCGGTTCGAAAGAGTAGGCGTAGTACTGGTTGGGGATGTCGACGCGCAGGCCGGGGTAGCGGTTGGCCAGCCAGGTCCCGCCTACTCCGCTCTGGCGTTCGACAATCGTGAAGGGGATACCGGCCTCCTGCAGTTTGATGCCTCCGAGCAGGCCACCCTCGCCGCAGCCGATGATGACCACGGGGAAGGCGGCACGCTGCTCGACGCTCGACTCCAGGACCGGACCGAGCTGGTCGTCGACCGAGATCCGTACGTCGGCCGCGATGTAGTCGACGTACTCTTCGGCGACGTCACCGGCGCTCAGAACCTGCAGCATCCTGCGGAGTTCGGCTCCATCGGGGACGAACGCCGGCGGGCAGCCGCGCTCGCGGTAGTCGCGGATCACCTCGAACGCCCGCTGCCGCACGGTCTGCTTGTCCGGTTCGCTCATACCGCCCTGAAGATCCATCGCGATCAGCGCGTAAGGCGAGGGGAGCTCGTCGAGCAGCGTGAGGTCGCCGGTCATGTGCACCATCGACATCAGCAGCGCCGGAACGCTGGCCTCGTCCACCGCCGCGCGGATCACCTCATCAGCGTCGTCGAACGGTAGACCCAGCAGCCGGGCATCGTGGTGCTGGCCGGAGGTGGCATCGGTGGCTGAGGAGATCGACATTCCGCCACCATACATTCATTAGGTTTAGTATGGTCAAGGGATTGGTGAGAGTTTCGTGCCGCTCCGACCATCCGTTGCCGGCGAGGTGTCTCACGGCGGATAGCTGCAAGCGAGACAGAAAGACAAGCGAGACAGAAAGATACGCAGAATGAATCACGTCTTAGCGGGGGTCCGCTGATGGGCGCACTGGATTACCGCAACGTCGACCCAGAACTCCGCACCATCGCCCGACTCCTGCCTACTACCTACGCGATGCACCGCGGCGTGAAGGCACAACGCGCGATGATGACCGCCCTTGGCCGGGTCGCCCGGCTGCGCGACACCGAGGTGGCCATGATCGACGAGAACGTACGTCTGCGCATCCGCCGTCCGCACAACCAGCAGGGCCCGCATCCCGCATTGCTGTGGATCCACGGCGGCGGAACGGTGATGGGAACCGCGGAGCAGGAGGACAAGCCACTGCGCACGCTGGTCAACTTCACCGACGTCGCGGTGGCCTCGGTGACGCACCGACTAGCACCCGAGCATCCCTATCCCACGCCGCTCGAAGACATCTACACCGCGCTGCTGTGGCTCGCACGACAGCCGTGGGTGGACCCAACACGGATCGGAGTTGGCGGCGTGAGCGCGGGCGGCGGATTCGCCGCCGCATTATCACAATTGGTCTGTGACAGAGGGGATGTGAAGATCGCACTGCAGGTCATGGTTCATCCGATGCTCGATGACCGCAGCGGCGACCTCGGTGACTATCGGTCGTATCCGCTGTGGTCTGCGCGCGACAACGCGATCGCCTGGGGTCACTACCTCGCGGGCGCCGACCCCGACTTCGCGGTACCAGCCCGGCGGGCCGACCTCACCGGGCTCGCGCCGGCGTGGATCGGAATCGGCACGGTGGATCTCTTTTACCCCGAGTGTGTTCACTACGCCCAGCGGCTCCGCGACGCCGGTGTGCCTGTACACCTCGAGATCGCCGAAGGCGGTTTCCACGTCTTCGACATGCTGGCACCCAAAAGCGCACTGGCGCAACGGTTCTTCGCCAGTCAGGTGCGCGCCATCCGCGCGGCGTTGGTGGACCACCCGACAACCGCTCCGAAGGGTTCGTAACCCGTGCCGGTAGCCGGATTCGATTGGCGGACAACACGAACCGGGGACAACGACAATCGGAACGCTCCTTTGAGCGATGTTCGGCCAGACGATCAGCGGTCCTTCGAGACGACGATGTCCGATTACGCGTGCGCCGTGGACACCGGGGATTGGGACCTCTACCGTTCGCTGTTCACCGAGGCCGCGCACCTCGACTACCCGTCGACACCCTTCGGCATCGAAGGAACGGTGGACGAGGCCGTCTCCTGGCCGGGGTCGCAATCTCGCGGTTCTACCGTTGACCATGCACTACGTGACCGACGTCGTCGCCGACGTGAACGGCGACACCGCTACGGTAAAGGCACAGTTCTACAGTCCGATGCGACTGCCGGGATTCGCCGATCTCACCTTGCTCGGCAGGTATTACCATCACGATCTGGTCCACACCGGCACGGGTTGGCGCAGCGCCAGGTTGCGCGAGCAGAACGTGTGGGCGGTCAATCCACCCGTGCCGTGAGCGCCACGGCGGCGGGGCGGCACCCCGATATCCGGCGCGCTCGATATCATCGCTGGATGGCACACGCGCGAACGGCACGGTGATGGTGCGCAGTCACGGGTGGGCGGGAAACACTCCGTCGTCGGACGAGGAGGCAATCGCCCGCATCCTGGACGCGGCCGACGAGATCGTCGAGGAGCGCGGCGCGGCCATGCGGATCGCCGACGTCGCACGATCGCTCGGGGTGACCCGCCAAACGGTGTACCGCTACTTCCCCGGCACCGAAGCGTTGCTGCTGGCGATCGCCATGCAGTCCGGCGACGGATTCCTCGATCGCCTGGCCCGCCACGTGAAAGGCCGCACCGATCCCGTCGACGCCACGGTCGAGGGGATGGCGTTCGCCGTCGAGCACGTGATGGACGATGAACGCATCGGGTTCATGATCACCAAGCGCAACGGCGGGGTGTCGCTGACCTCCGATACGGCCCTGGCGTTCAGCCGCTCCATGCTGCACCGCTTCGACGTGGACTGGGAGGCGCACGGCTTCGACGACGCCGCGCTGGGGGAACTCGCAGAGTTCGGCCTGCGACTGCTCTACTCGTTCCTCGTCGACCACGGCGAAACACCGCGAGATCCCGACGAGCTGCGCCGTTTCCTGGCGCGCTGGGTGGGACCAGCCGTCATCTACCCACGCTTCGCGGGGGCACTCGGATCGCTCGAACGTGTCGCCGCGGCACCGCGCAAGCGCCGACGCACCGCATCGTAATCGCGCTGCGTATCGAGCGACGGTCAGCCGGCGAGCAGCAGGCCGGTAAAGCAACGTACGAGGTCATCCTCCGCACGCCGGCGACCGCGGCCGGTGGTCAGTTCGCCGCGCCGTTCGCAGTCCGCCATCAAGGCGAACATCGCCGTGCTCATCAAGCGGATCCGCCGATTCTGCGCTGCCCGTTCGGGTTCGGGCAGGTGGGCCCGCAGACGGCGTAGCAGTCGACCGACCGCCGGCCAGGTCGCAGTCGGCACCGCCTGCGATATGACGGGATGCACGCGGATCTGCTCGACGAAGCGCGCGTAGTGCGTCGCACCCTGCTCGAACGGCACCGCGAATGCGGGACCGACGACGACGTGCATGAGCCCGGACACGGTGTCCTCGGCGGGCCGGGTCGCGTCGAGCAGCAAGGCGCGGCGGGCTTCAATGGCGTCCATCCGGCGGGCGAGGGTGGCGCGAACCAGCTCGTCGTGGCCGCCGAAGTGGTAGATCACCGCAGAGTTGTTGCGCTGTCCGGCGTGAGCGGCGATCTCGCGCGCGCTGACGGCGGCGCCACGCTCGGCGATGAGCACCTCTGCGGCGTCCATCAATCGGGTCCGCGCCGGTACCGCCGGCTCCGCGTGAGGGGTCGATCTGGCTCCGCGGGTGCGCACTGCCACGTTCGTCATTGAAGCACAGGATGCGGATGCCGACGGCGATCAGAGGGTCGCGGTAGTAACCGATCAAGTCCTTCTCGTGCTCGCGACGGTCGCAGACAGACAGGCCGGTGGTCAGGATGTAGCTCACGTCGTGCATGCAGTAGCCCTGCGATGTCAGCTGCCAGTCGAGCAGCCCGCGCGCACCGCTCGGTAGCACGTAGGTGTTACCGATGTGGGCGTCGCCGTGTACCAGGGTTCGCGGCAGGGTGGCCTGATGGGCCTGGGCGAGGCCGACTTTGGCGAGCAGCGTCGCGGCGGTCTCGTCCACCGACTGGAGGAGTTCGCGTTTGAACTGCAGGGTATCGACCTGCCAGGCGACGACCATCGGGACGCCGGCCTGGTCGCTGAACAGATCGTGTAGTGGACCCTCGGTGTGCTTGTGCAGCCAGTCGAACTCACGGTCGCGCAGGCGCGGCGACTCCCAGTACTCGGCGTGCAGCCGAGCCAACTGGTCCAGCAGAATCATCATGTCGTCGGGGGTGGTCTGGCTCAGGACGGAGGGGAACTCGGCGTCGGCGGCGCGCAGGTCCTCCAACACCAGGGCGAACGCACTACCTGCCACGTCCCGGACGCCGCCCATGCACGTGGGCGTGTTTACCGGCAACTCGTCGCCCAGCCGGGTGTAGACGTTGACCTCGTTGTCGTACAACGGTAGGTCCCCGAAACCGGGTCGGGCGAACTTGATCGACAGCCGTACGGGCCAGTCGCAGGGGGCGTTGTCACCGTACTCGACGGTGATCGCCATATGCTGAGCGGTCGATACGACCTGTTGCCCGTGAATCGCGCTGTCCACCAGGTCAATACGGTTCACGACCGCATCGGGATACTTGGTTTGGATCAGCAGCTCGACAGTGCGGCGATCCATGCCCTCGGCGGTGAGGTCGTCGGAGTTGAGCATGTCCGAAAAATAAGTCGCTTGCTTTAATAATTCAAGCAGATGCCCCAATAACCCGGCCGCGGCCGCAGTCACGGAGTTCCGCCGGTGCGCCGCCTCGCTCGGCTACTCGAAGACGTAGTCGTCGAAGGACCTCCGTCCCAGGAACCGTCTTGTCTCGCTTAGTGTCTGCGGCCGGAAGTAAAGAATCTGGCCATGGCTATTCACGTAGTAGGTGTTGACTCCACGTGTCCGCCGGGATCCGTAGTAGAGGTGCAGTACCCGCGATCGGCGGTCGACGAGGTCGTTCCTCCGGTTGAAGGCGGTGCTACCCACTCGGACGATTTCTGCGCCGCGAGCCCGCGTCTGCTGGATGAGGCGGACGGCGTGCCCGGCCGTGAGATCGACGTAGTGTGGGCACGCCGACCCTTGGAAGCCGGCCGGCCCGACGAGCTCCCATCGATTGGGCAGTGCCGGATGTGCGGTCCCGCTGTATGCGCGCAATCCCTCGCGGTGATAACTGTCGGCCAGGTCGAAGCCGTCGATACCCATCAGGGTGTCGCGCCGATAGGTCTCGGGATCGGTCCACATCTCGTATCCGGTGGCCATCACGATGAGGTCGGCGGGGAAGTGCGCGCCGTCAGCGGTCCGGATACCGCTCTCGGTGACGCGCTCGATCGGGACGGTGACGAGCTGGGTGGCGGGGTGGTTGAACGACGTGAGGTATGTGTTGGTGAAGACCGGCCGTTTGCCGAAGATGCCGTACCGCGGTAGTAGGGCCCGGCGCACCCACGGATCGTCGACCTGTAACCGCAGTAGTCCGCGGTACAACAGGCGGCACACCGCGTCGACCGCGGACAGCGCAGCGCTGACCACGGTGTCCGGAAGCCGAGCGAGTACGTGGAACAACGGCATGAGCAGTGTCGCGTCGATCATCGCGCCACCCACGCTGTTGAGGCACTGACCCACACCGGGTGCCCGTAGAAATGCGGCGAGCCGTCTGGGTATCCGGAAATCGGGTTTGGGGAGCATCCAGCTCGGCGTTCGCTGAAAGACGTTAAGCGAACATACATTTCCTGACTATGCTCCCGCAATCTGTGCACCGCTGGAGCCGGTGCCTACGATCGCGACGGTCTTGCCCGCCGTGTCGTAGTTGTCGTCCCACGCGTTCGGTCGAAGCACGGTGCCTTTGAAGTCGTCCAAGCCGGGCAGGATGGTCGAGGTCTTGGCGTTGACGTATCCGCCCACAGCGCTGATGACGAACCGCGCCCGCACGGTACGGCCGTCCTCGAGCAGTAGGGACCAGGTTCGCGCGTCGCCGTCCCACAGCTGCCGCTGTACGTTGCATCCGAGGTGCAGGTGGCGCCGCAGACCCAGCTCGTCGATGGCGCGCAAGAGGTGGTTCTGCACTTCGGATCCGGGTGAGAAGAACCTCGACCATTGCCGGGTCGGCGCGAACTGCAGTTGGTACCAGGGCGATGGTAGGTCCACGGCCAGGCCGGGATAGTGGTTGTCCCGCCAGGTGCCGCCGGCCTCGTCGGCGCGCTCCAGAATCGCGAAGTCGGCGATCCCCGCTTTCTGCAGTTTGTGGGCAGCCGTGATGCCGCCCATACCCGCGCCGATGACGACCACCTCGAAGTGGGCCAGCGACGGCTGATCGTCCCGGTGGTCGGAGGATGGACCGGTCAGAGCGCCGCAGCGCGCACCGGCGACAGCGGCGGGTGTATCGACAGATCGCATGGAGTCACCATACATAATGCAAAAGCGTCTACCCAGTGCGGTTTCAGACGCTAAGCTCACGAAAACGCGACCCACTGACACATATTCGTGGCGTAAGCGGCCCCCGTCGGCGAACGGAGCTTGCGTCGATCCGGAAGAGGAGTACGGCATGACACGCGCCAACGAAATCGCCTCTTTCTCAGCGGATTTCGACTTCACCGATCCCGACATGTTGGTGCGCGGCGTGCCGATCGACGAGTTCGCTGAGTTGCGTTCGACGGCACCGTTGTTTTGGAACGAGCAACATTCGGAGCACTTTGGCGACGGGGGGTACTGGGTAGTCAGCCGCCACCGCGACATCGCGGAGGTGACCAAGGACAGCACCCGGTGGTCGACGGCGTTGAAGGGCTCGATCATCGGACTGCCCGAGTCCGCGCCCATCGAGACGGTGCGGGCCACCACGTCGCTGCTGATGGTCAACCAGGAGGGTGACGACCACACCCGGCTGCGCACCCTGGTGTCCCGGTTGTTCACGCCGCGTGCCCTGGCGGTCATGGAGGCGCGCTTGACGACGTCGGCCCGGCGGATCGTGCTGCGGGCCCGCGAGCACGGGAGCGGGGACTTCGTCGACGACGTGGCGATGCGGTTGCCGTTACAGGCGATCGCGGAACTGCTCGGGGTGCCCGACGAGGACCGTTCGATGCTGTACGCGCTGACCAACTCGGTGATGTACTTCGACGATCCGGACGCCGACGACCTCATGGAGGCCAGTGCACGTTTGGTGGAGTACGCCTACGGGTTGGCTGAACAGCGCCGACGCCAGCCGCAGGACGACATCGTGACCCGGCTGATCGCACCACGCGATGACGGCGACGAACTCGAGGACATGGAGTTCGCGCTGTTTGTCATCCTGCTCGCCATTGCAGGCAACGAGACGACCCGCAACGCGTTGTCCGCCGGTATGCACGCATTCATCGAGCACCCGGAACAGTGGGAGCTGTTCCGCCGACTGCGGCCCGCGTCGGCTGTCGAGGAGGTCCTGCGCTGGGCGACACCGGTGCACTGCACCCAGCGCACGGCGATCGTCGACACCGAATTGTCAGGCACCCCGATTCGCGCCGGCGATCGCGTCGGCCTCTTCTACAGTTCGGCGAACTTTGACGAGTCAGTCTTCACCGATCCACACCGGTTCGACATTCTGCGGGATCCCAATCCCCACCTCACGTTCGGCGGCAAAGGCGTGCACTACTGCCTGGGCGCCAACCTGGCGCGACTGGAGGTCCGACTGATCTTCGACGCGATCGCCGATCTCGCGCCCGACATCACCAAGATCGCCGATCCGGTGCGCGCCCGCTCAGGGTGGCTCAACGGTTTCAAGCGCTTCGACGTCGGCTACCGCTAACGGCGATTCACCCTGCGCGGGGCAGCGGGGGGTGAACGTTCGCTCGTCGCACTTGTTCGAGGAACAATGCGGATGCCGTCACCGCGGCGTGTGTCGAGCGCCAGTCGGTGAGGTCGAAGCCGTGGCCTGCGCCGGGCAGTTCGAGGTAGCGGACGTCGGAGCGCGACACCTCCCGCATCCTCGCGACGAAGGCGCGGGCCTCCCCGACGGGGATGACCCGGTCGTGCGTACCGTGGATGACCAGGAACGGCGGACTACCGGGGTGTGCGCGCACGATGGGTGACGCGTCGCGGCAGACAGCGTCGACGTCGACACCGTTCCGGCCCCGCACGACCACGTTCTGCACGAACGCGACGAAGTCGTGCCGCTCACGCGTCGCTCGGTCGGCCCAGTCATAGCGACCGTACAGGCCGATCACCGCATCAACGGCCGAGTGCGTGTCGGTCGGGACGCGGTTCAGGAAGGCGGGGTCGTCGGGACAGAGTCCCGCCAGAGCCGCCAGGTGGCCGCCCGCCGATGCACCGGCCACGGCGACGAAGCCCGCGTCGCCGCCGTATTCCCCCGCATGCGTTCGCGCCCAGGACAACGCGGCTAGGGCGTCCTCGACGTGGCAGGGCCAGCGATAGCGCGGCGCGACGCGGTACTCGGCGGACAGACACAACCAGCCGCGCCGCGCCATCTCGGCCAGGAGTGCGTAGCCCTGCATGACGCGTCCGCTGTGCAGCCACGCTCCGCCGGGCAGGAACAGCAGTACCGGCGCCGGCCGGGCCGACTCGTCGTGTCGCCGCCATACGTCCATAACCTGCCGCGGTGAGGCTCCGTAGCGTATTCCGCTGCGGTACAGGAGTTCCCGCCGTGCGACGAGACCGGACAGCACGGGGTGGCGGCGGTCGGGACGGCCCCACTGGGCATCGACGACAGGCTTGGGTACAACTCCCGTGAGCGCGCCTGCCACCAGCGGCTTGAGACCGACAACCGACATCCTCGGCCTCGGCTGTGCGGCCATGTCCCCGTGCGACGCGGGTTGCCGCGCGAGCACGCTCCGAGACGCCCACGCGGACGCGGCGACCACGCTGCCGAGCGGTTCGAGCCATCGACCGACGACCGGAAGCCGAGCACACGCATCGGTGAGCGCGAAAGCGCCCGCCAGCCACTTGGGTGGCCCGTCGGTCGTAGCGGCGTGCTGCGATTCGGCCATCGCCGCCAGAGCGGAAGCTGGCGTGGCCGGCGCCCTCGATCCGCAGCAGCGCGACAGATAGCTCACGGCGACCTCACAGCAGACGGGCCGGCTCCGCGGAGCGGGGCCAGACGTGCGGGATGACCCGCCCATGGGTGGACGATAGCAGATCAACGTCCGGTCATCGGTGCGGTCGGCGACTGTGGGGTCGCGTGCTTGCTCGCGACGGGCCGGGAGTCAAGCGGTGCAGCGCCGGAACGAAACTAAGTTGAGCGGCGGACGTTTGCACTACCACGACGCGGATCCGGTCCGTATCCGAGACCAGCAGGACAATCGATGGCGCCGGAGCTGTCGCCCACCATTCGCCATACGAATCGTCGATAGCGTATGGTGCACCGCGGACCAGTGGGGCACACGGTGACCGTCGCCCCGAATGCGCGCACCGAGGGAAGCGGCCATGCAAACTGGGCCGAACATTGGCAATACGGCAGCTGCTCGGTCACACACCAACGTGATGACAACGCCGCGATCAACCTCGCACGCTACGAGGACACCGTTAGCGTCGTCGGCCCAGTTGGGGCCGCCGTCAAGCGTGGAGCCGACCGTAAGACCGGGCCCCGCCGACCGGCGGCCGTGAAGCGCCGAAGGGAACCAACCCAAAGGTTGGCGAACAACCTCGAGATGGGGTGCAAGTCGCGTGACCACTAACGATCACTCACTTGCAACGGTCAAGGTTCAGAAGCTGGAACGGGGTCACTTTTCAGAAGTTCTTGACACCCCGCTCCGACCAACAGACCGCCATCGAGTTCCTCGACTACGTTTTGTCGCGGCTGCCGTTCCAGGGGGAGTGTGAATAGCGTTGGGGCCGAGACGTGTAGGGCGCTGCGGGGAGGACGTACGTTCGAAGGCTGCGTCGTGTCGGCCGCGGTGGCGGCTGCGCCGGGCCCCACACGTCGCCGCGATCTGTCGGTTGGTTCGCAGCCCAGAGAACGCCGCGTAGCCGGTCACCGCCGTGCCGAGCAGCGCGGGGGAGGAGACGTATCGAAGTGACCGCGAGACTGCGCAATTCGCCAACGCCGACAGATTCGGACTCGCATCCGACAGTCGTGGTCGGGACCGTGTCCACCGGTGCCTGATGCCCGGCGGCGGTCAGACGGTTCCGCTCATCTGTACGGCGGCACCGGCGAACGTGTAATCGGTGAGCGGGAAGCGGGACTGCTGTCTCACCGCGGTGCCGGTCGACGTCGGACGGAACCAGCACACGTCGCCGGCCTCGTTGTAGTAGTAACTGTTCGAGGTGGCGCAGTTACCGGTGAAAAGCAGGGACCTGCCCATCCGGTTGTGAGCGCGGTCGGACCACTGCAGGGCCGCGTGCTCGGACACTTCGAAGGTCGTGGCACGGGTGCGGCGCATTTCGCGGAGCAGCCGGTTGATGTGCACGGTCTGTTGTTCGGCCTGATCGAAGAACGATAGGCCGGTGAACGCGAACGGGCTGGTCATGCAGATGAAGTTGGGGAAGTGAGGCACGGTGATGCCCTCGTAGGAGGCGTACCGGTTGGTCCGCCACCAGGTGCCGAGATCGATCCGATTGCGGCCGGTGATCTTGAAGGCGGGGAAGTTGTGGTCGTAAATGTTGAAACCGGTCGCAAGGATCAGGGTGTCGAGGCGGGCGCGTCGCCCATCGCGGGTCACGATACCGTCCCGTTCGATGCGGTCGATTCCGGCGGTCTCCAGAGTGACGTGGGGTTGGTTGTAGATCTTGTAGTAGACGTTGGAGACCGCCGGCCGCTTACAGCCGAACGAGTATGTGGGAGTGAGCTTGCGACGTGTCTCCTTATCGCGGACCTGGAGAGCGAGCATGGCTCGGCACTGCCATTCGACGAATGCGTGCAGACGCTTGAACTTCGGATAGTTGAGGATCGCCGTCATCAGTACGAACTGGTAGAGCAGGTTGCTCAGGGTGCGCACCAGACGGTGCAGCGGTGGCGCTGTCGCGAACACCGTCTGCAGCCGCTCGGGGATCTCCGCATCCATCTTGGGTGTTACCCAGATCGGCGTGCGTTGGTACACCCTGAGGTGATCGACATCCTTGGCGACTTCGGGAAGCAGCTGCACCGCGGTGGCGCCGGTGCCGATGACACCGACTCGGCGACCCCGTAGATCGGTGGCGGGATCCCAGCCGGTGGTGTGCAGGATCTCGCCCTCGAACGACTGCAGGCCGGGGATGTCGGGATAGTGCCGTTGGGACAGAATGCCGGTCGCGTTGATCAGCAGCCGGGAGGTCAGGGTTTCCCCGTCGGAGAGCGTCGTATGCCAGAGCTGCGCGACGTCGTCCCATACCGACTCGGTAACGGCGGTGTTGAGGCGCACGTGGCGTTTCACGTCGTACTTCTCGCTGACGTGCTGTGCGTAGGCGAACAGTTCGGGTCCCTCGGCGTAGAGCCGCTTCCACCGTGGGTTCGGCTCGAACCAGTACTGGTAGGTGGTCGACATGATGTCGACGGCCGCGCCCGGATAGCGGTTGACGTGCCAGGTGCCCCCGAGGTCGTCCTCACGTTCGACGATGACGAAGTTCTCCAGCTCGAGTTTCTTCAACTCGATGGCGGCGGCCATGCCTCCGAATCCGGCTCCCACGACGACCGCGTCGAGAGGTTCTGCGATGCCCATTCCGCTACCATACACATGACTCATTCCGTATGGTCAACTTCTGTTGCGTCATGGAGCGGGATCGCGCTGCCGGAGAACGATGTTCGGCTGACCCGTCTCGTCGACACGGTGACTAGCGGTGCCGGCCCGGCGCCTGACACACCCTTGATATGTCAAGGGGCGGTGTATGAGATGAGAAGGACTGGTAAGGAGGGGATTTCACGTCCGACGCGGCAGCCATCCGGTTCAGGTTATTGGTCCGGCCTGGACCATGCTTAGAGGTGAGTGCGCGAGCTACCCCCTCCGGGGCGGATGATCTCGAACCCTGAGCCGCGACCGCGGTTTGGCGGGAGCCAGCCCGCAGAGCGAACTTGTGGCACGCTCACCGGCGCGCACGCGGAAGACCTGCCTTCGCGCTCGGTCGAAAGGTCAGGCGGGGGTGCCGCGCCGGTCGCTAGGCGCCAGCGGTTGAGTAGAAGCGCGACGCGATGTCGGGCTGCTCGTCGTAGCGGGCGAACCACTGCGTCGCGAACGCCGGAATGCGCTCGTCGACGGGTTTGTGGCCAGGTGCCTGGCACTTGATCAGCCCGATCACCATGTCCATCACCTCGCGCTTGGGAATTCCGGCGTAGGTGGTTGCACCGCGCCCGCTGCGCGCCAATCGGCGGTTCGCCACATTCGCCGCCAACATTGCACGCGGAGTGAGTCGTCGCGGCAACAGATCGACGATGTACCCACCGTCAGCGGCCGGCACGTGTTTGCGGAACCCGTCGGTGACGATGGCCAGGATCTCGCTCATGTGACCGGCCATCTCGAAGAGCACCCTGAACCGGTAGGCGTAGCTGCCGTTGATCGCATCGTAAACGCGCAGCGCCGAGCTGCGATGTTCCATCTCCTCGACGAAGTGCCACAGCATCAACGACGCGACCCGCTCGTCGCCGGGAGCGAAGAGCAGGTCGTCGTGCTCGATGAACGTGCGGAAGTAGGGCGTGAACGTGTTCTCGATACACGCGACGTAGGCCAATCGCCAGTCCAGCGGCTTGGTGGCGGTCAGCCGCTGGTACGAGTCGTGGACGGCGTCCATCGTCTCCTGCAGGCCAGGCCAGGTGCGGATCAGCCCCCGATAGTGGCTCATGTGGGCGGCGGAGTGCTGCGCTTCCTGCCGCAAGTAGGCGTTAGCGTCCTCGACGTCGGCAGGATCACGCATCACGGGGATGGTCTCCCGCGTCGCGTCGACGATGAACGTCTCGAAACCGGGTCCCGCGAACGTCAGCATGTTGCAGAACATCGAGAAGGCGGGCCGCTCCGGGTTCCAGTTGAACGGGACGTCCTCGGAGGCGAAATCGTAGCGCACCCGGCGCACGGTGAGATTGGTCATCGCAAAGGTCCCTCCGTTCGAAGGTTCGGCGCCTGCGCTCGAACCCATCACAACACTATACATAAATCTCTGTATGTATGGTCTACGGACAGGGGCCACGTCGCACCCCTCGGCGGCTGCGTGTATGAGATTCCTAGACAGCGAGGGTCCACGTTTGGTGTCGCGGAGGATGCCTCACTGATACCGCCGGGGTCACCAGTGACGTCGTGTTGCACCCGCACCTCGCAGACGCACAGCCTCGTACAGTACGTGCCGTAGAGGGCGAAAGCGGTGAATTGGCGACCTATATCCGGCCGCGTGCACGCCCCCGTCACAACATCACAGCGTCGCGCTGTTCCGCCGACGCCGCTGCCATCCAGGGAGGACCACCACCGCTGTAAGGCAGCCGGTTTCGGCACTGCGGTCACACGTGGAGGCCGCGAAAGCACTCGCGGATATCGTGCGCAAGCATTCGCTGGTTGTCTGAGCGCGGCGAAATGGCCTCCGCGGGCTGACTCGGTGCGGAAACGGAGGGTCGGTGAACCGCGTCTTGGCTCAGCGGCGAGCCATGCGTACCACTTCGGCTCGGCTGCGAGCTCGAATGGGAGCGGCGACCGGGTCGAGGTTCAGCCCACCTTCATCTCCGAGTTACAGCCGAGCCGACGAGTACCGGTCACTGTCGTCCAGCACATCATCACGTTGTCTGGGTGACGCGTTCGCAGTGCGTGTCGTGATCGGCAGGACTGTCGCGTGATGCGGGTGCGGCATGCGGTCGGCAACCGGCAACGGGTGGCGGCTCCGGGGCCTATCGGTGCAACGTCGTTGACGGCGCGCTTGGGCCCGTATTAGTTTCAAGCAACAGTAGACAGCTCGCGATGTACGTCTTGTCTGCTGCGTTCTTCAAGGACGAGGGGAGCTCGACTTGGCGCGCGGCGGTGCTTGCGGTGCTCGGCGTTTGTGAGCCAGTGACAGGGAGGAGCGCCGTGTCCATCAGCGATCAAAGCGCGGAACCGCAGCTGCTTGTGGAACGCGATGGCAGCGTTGTCGTTTTGACGATGAACAATCCGCGTCGACGTAATGCGTTGACGCCAAGCATGATTGCGCTGATGGCGCAGGCGTGGAACGAGATCGACGCGGACGACGACATACGAGTGGCCGTTCTGACTGGCGCTGGATCAGACTACTGCGCCGGCGGCGATCTAGCCGATGGGTGGATGGTGCCCGGCGCCGCCGCGGAGGACGGTGCTGAGCCACGGGCCAGAATGGCGGGGTCCGTGATTACCGACGGCCTGTTACTGAGCAGGTCGTTGACCAAGCCGCTGATCGCTGCGGTAAACGGGGCCTGCCTCGGTGGCGGCTGTGAGATGCTGCAGCAGACCGATATTCGGGTCGCCGAGGAGCATGCCGTGTTCGGACTTCCCGAGGCACGATGGGGGATGATTGCCGGCGCGGGATCGACAGTGCGGCTCAAGCGTCAGATTCCGTACACGAAGGCAATGGAGATGATCCTGACCGGCGAGCCGCTGTCAGCCGCCGAGGCATACCACTTCGGTCTGGTCGGTCACGTGGTACCGACAGGCCGCGGATTGGACAGGGCGCTCGAACTTGCGTCTCGGGTGGCGGCCAATGGGCCGCTTGCGATCCGGAACGCCAAGGCCGCGATCGTGAGCAGCGGCTGGATCAACGAGGCGGACGCTCTCGCCGTCGAGAGACGGTTTGTCGCCGAGGTCATGCGCTCCGCTGATGCCAAGGAGGGTTTGGCGGCCTTCGCGGAGAAAAGGCCGTCCAGGTTCACAGGACGATGATCGGATCCATTTCGACAGAGCGTCACGCTGCGACGTGCCGTCGGACGACGGAATAACATCGACGCGAGGCCATACGACTGTGTGGCGTAGGAGGGCGGCCGTTCCTAAACGCCCCTGAGTGAAATTCGGCTGGACCGCAACGAGGCGCGCGGATTCAGGGCGATGAGCCGACACCGGACGTGGTCAATTGTTTCGGCAACAAGCATTCGAATGTCGGACCCGATGGCACACCTGGGCCCACCCACCAGCGCCCCAGTTGAGCTAGGCACCGCGCCGCGGAAGAAGTCAATGTGGGAACGGATTGCGCGCCGTAGGACAACTAAGCCGCACAGTCACTGTCGGTCGTGTCGGGTTCACCCTCGCCTCGCGGGCTGGCTGTCCGCCGCACGCTCTGTCAGCACAGCGTTCACTGCTTTATGGACGATCGGCCTATGGCACTTGAGCTGACTAGCCACCGAAGACTGGTCGGGGATATGTAGTCGGCAGCAGGCGGTCTTCTGTCGAAAGCTACTGCTAAACAAGCGTATCCGGTGAGGGATGAGCGTGCATGACGCATGTCCTTTGCGTGCGCTCGTTAGGCGGGGCGGCCACGACGATCCTGTCAAGGTGTCCAGCACCGTCGCGCGAACATGCCCGAAGGTCTGCTGCCTCCGCATGTCAGCTCCGGAGCTGACTGCTCACGATTCAACCGGAGCTGACACCGCGATGGGGCGACAAGACGTGGTGGTTCATCGCTGGTGTGGTTGCAGCGCGATCATCAGTGCGGCGGCGCTAGCCAATAATGCTCCATCGGGGCCGCAGAGTTCGGCGCTGAGATAGGCTTTGCGGCCTTCGACGGAGTCGATGTGTGCTGTTGCCCGCACTGGAGTGTCGGTCAGCACATAGCCGGTGTAGTCGACGTTGAGATAGGCGGTTCGGCTGATGGGTAGGCCGGCGGCGTCGACGACGAGGGCGAAATGCCAGTCGAAGAGCAGCGGCAGAGCCCCGCCGAATACCACGTCGTGTGCACCGTGATAGAAGCGGCTGAAATGTCCCTGCAGGACCACGCCGTCGGCACCAGAAGAGTGGATGGCAAACGCCGGTATCAGCGGGTTGCCGAAGCCAGGAAGATTGGAAGCGCGGCCAGCCGGGGCAAGGGCTTCGGTCACACGATGCTGCGTCAAAGTGTTGCTGATTTGGCTCAGCTGAGCGGCGGCTGCGGCCCACACTTCGGGCTCGGGGAGCACCGACTGCAGGATGTCTTGCAGGCGCCGCAGCCCTTGAGTGAACTGAGCGAACTCCGGGGTCGCCACGGTTGGTCGGTATTGGGAGAAGTCGAATTCAGTGGACGGCGCCGGGGAGGTGGGCTCGTCCGGGGGAAGGGAGTTGGTCATCGCGTCCGATCGTGTTGTGGTGAGGCCATTTACGCATCAATGCGTCAACTGAAGGGGCCAGCACGTGGCTGGGACCTGCGAGGTTGAATCATCGATCGCTGAATTTCCCGCGATCTGCCGAGGAGGACGCGCGTGGGTTACTGCTTAACGGTTCACCTCGGCAGCCTCGTACGGCGACAGCTGCTGCGAGGCGAGTGGTCATCGATTCCACTTGCTGCGATTCAGGGCGTACAGCCACGGCAACATGACAAACGGTGTGAGATACCAGAAATTGATGAACCACCATCCGGCGACACCAAACTTGGCGGCCCCAAAACGGACGTCGAAGTTTTGCAAAACGTTCGTGAGATAACCGAGCCATGCGAATGTGTACACCCATGTAGTGATGAGCATAAAATCATACCCCCACCGCTTCATCTTCAAGAATGCCCAGATGGCCACTACTCGAAGTGGAAACACTGCCATCACCGCGAAGACACCCCAACCCTTCTCGCCCGCACCGCCCGCACCGCCGAGCACCATCGTGCTGTAGTCCATGTAATAGCCACCGTCGAACAGGCGGCCATACCCGGTGGTGAAGGCCTGCATGAGATGGGTGCTGTTTGCGAAGATGTCCAGAGCCCAGGCGCCGAAATTGATTCCCGCGTCGGAAAGTGCGAACACCGCCAGCACCGTCACTGCCAGGGGCCGTTGTCGTTCGCCCGCGGCGGCGGCCCGGCGTAACCCCACCATGCCCCAGATGATCAAACCCAGGCCGACTGGACCCAGAACTCCCGACCCACACGCCAAACATCCTGCAAGCAGGAACAAGTCGGCCCGTTTGGCCAACGGACCCTCGGTCTCCGGGGCCACGGCAGACGTTGGGTTTCGAGCAGTCATATTCACCAGCCCGACGTCAACAGGATTGCTGGGAGAAGGGCCGCGCCCATGATCGACACGGCCGCGATGCATGCCGCACCGAGAATTACCAAAGCCTTGGTGTAACGTGGAATTGCGATGAGGTAGAACGGTTGCGCGTCGACTTCTTCCTGAGTGAGCGACGAATCGGGGCCATCGCCTAACCGCGAGGCCAGCCAGTGCCAACCCGCAATGAGCAGCGCCAGGATGACGAATGTTCCTGCGATGACCAACGCGTCGATCCAGAACCCGTTGCCGGCATGAGTCGTAGTCTTGGGATGGACGTTGCCGGCAAACAGGCCGTAACCCTTATGCAAGGCTTGGCACACGTTGAAGGTGATGAAGAATCCGAAGATCACCGGCCCAGACCACATCAGCGCCATGACAGCGCGCCGTCGGCGTTCCAGGTCGTCAGTGTGCATGGTGAACTCATGACCTTTCATGGCCTTCGCCGCTGTGCACGGCGTTGACATAGGTCGATACCTATAGCCTGTGCACCCGGGGGTGGGCAGGCCGACTGCCTAACCAGCGCGCCGACCTTAGGTGGGCATGTGGAGTCTCGTTGCGACATTAAATGCGTTGCGCGGAAGCGGCTTCGAGGAGCCCGAGGCCCAGCGGATGGTTGCACCGGCTGATCGAATCAGGCGGTGCAACCATCGGGCCGGGCGGGGGATTAACCGCGAACTGCTGCCAGGTCCGCGGGGGTAGCAGGTGCGCCCGCTGCCGCCGACTTCAAGGCCTTCTGTTCGTAGAGGTAGCCCAGTTGCTTGGCGACAAAGGGCATGCTGACGATGGGCGCGATCATCCAGGGGAGGTTTTCGTAGATCAGCACCATGGTGACGCCCCAGAAGTCACGCAGCGGGAAGTTGGGAAAGCCGTGCCGGGCTTCGGCAACGAAGTAGATGAAGAACACCGTCAGCATGGCCGCCATCGTGGCGAACGCCCACCACAGCGGGGGGATGCGCTTTTCGGGATCGTTGCCTGCTTTCCTCAGCTTCCACCACACGTACAGCAGGACGGCCGCGCCGACCACGACGACAAGTTCCATGGCCCACAGCGGCCCGTCGCTGTTGAGGTAGCGCACGTCGTAGATGCCGTAGTACCAGAACACCCATCCCCACGGCTTGGTCTCGTCGAGATGCATCCAGCCCATGAGGTCGCCCACCAGCCAGGCCACCTCCCACCACAATTCACTTGCCGCACCGGCGATGCAGAACCAGAGCATCGAGAACTCGTTGGATTTCTCCAAGGTGGTGCGCTTCTCGCCGGGGGCGTCCTTCCACGCCATCGCGAACATGATGAAAACCGGTGTCATGAACAGGGTGCAGGCGATGATCCCGGTCTCTTTGACCATGGGAAGCCAGCCCATCCCGACACCGATGATGCCCCCGATGGCGACTGTCGCGGTGAAGGCCGAGCCCCACGCGTAGACCCGGGTGCGCTGCTTGGCCCACGGTTTAGTGAAATCGTGCTCTAGGACAGGGGTCGTCATAGCTGTTTCCTCCAGTCTGCTGAGGCGATCCGAGTGAGGATAGCGTCCGGAATGGCGCTCCCGTTTACCAGAATCGCTATTCTGCAAGGTAGCATCGCGATTATGGCGTACGCAATAGGTGTTACGGGCTGGTGCGGCCGACGATCCGACGAGCGGTCGCGAACCGGTGTGCCCTCGTTGGTCCGCCAACAGTCGCCAGCGTTAACTGCAGGGCTTGCCCTATGACGGCAGCCACGAGTATTCGCCAGGCGCGCCGGCTGATGTACCGCCAGCAGATCATCGCTGCGGCAGAACTCGAATTCGCCAGGACCGGCTTTGATAAGACCAGAGTCGGCGACATCGCCCGTGCTGCCGGCGTATCTGTCGACACGGTCTACAAGAACTTCGACGGCAAGACCGACATTTGGAATGCGCTCAACCGTCACCGTATGGATGAGTTGATCGCTGCTGGCGAGCGCGCGACAGGTGGCCTGACCTCCCCACTGGACCGGCTGCTGTGTTCAGCGCGAGCACAGGTCATGTTCTTCAACGATCATCCGCACTTCCTGGAACTGCACATTCGGGAGGGCTGGAACTGGGCGACCGCCGGCTTTGAACGTGGCCGCGGCGTTCAGGCCGATGTGTGGCGCACTGGTCTGGCCGTGGTGGGCGCGCTCACACAGGAGGCTATTGCTGCCGGCGAGATTTCGGCGATGCCCTCCAATGTCGCGGCCGGACTGGCAGTCTCGGCGTTGCAAGTCTGGTTGTCCGAATGGGTCAACACTGAGCGCATACGCCCGGCACGAGACGTCGCCGACGAACTTGTCGGGCACTTGCGCCAGATGCTGGCAGCCCCCGGCGTGCACTCATCGCGGGTCGAGGCAGCCGGGCCATCACTTGCACCGCAATAACCAAACCCTGGGCCCGCCCGTTTCCCGTTTTCTCGCCGCGACCGACCAAGGAAGGCGCAAGCTCGTGCCGCACACCCCGCCACCATCAGCCAGTGACCGCATCGACGCGTTGTTAGATCCGCAGCGCTGCAGGGGAGTTCAGCTCACCGAGCAAGGCTACATCGACGTTCTCGGCGAGCACATCCCGCCGGCACCGCGCATCGTGCACCGACTGATGCACACCGAGTTTTACACCACCGGCTATCAGCGCGGCCGCGGGGTGCTACGACGCGTCACCGGGCTCACCGCCCCGCAACGTGGCGACGACCGCGCTCGGATAGTGGCCGACCTGCACTTGCATCCAGGGGCGACCGTGATTGACGTTGGTTGTGGGCCGGGCAACTTCACCGGACTGTTCGGCACCGGGGTAGGTGAAAGCGGCATGGCGGTAGGCGTTGACGCGTCACGCCATATGCTGCGACGCGCCACCCTGGACAATGCAGGCCGCAATATCGCTTATCTGAGGGCCGACGCCCAAAACCTGCCGTTCGCCGATCGCAGCGCTGACGCCGCGACGTGTCTGATGGCGCTGTATCTGATCGAGGATCCCTTCCAAGCCCTCGACGAGATCGCGCGCGTGTTGCGCCCTGGCGGTCGGGTCGTCATTCTGACGAGTCTGGCGCCGGGGGGCGTGCGCGAAGATGTGCGCAGCCGGCTCGTCGAGGGGGTGAGCGGGTGCCGGATGTTTGGTCGCGACGAGATCGTCTCGGCTTTGAGGCTGCGGGGTTTCACCCATGTCGAGCAACGCACCGGCGGTCTGTCACAGACTGTCACCGCGGTGCGCGCCCACCCCACCGAGACGGGCAGAGGATGCTAACGACGGTCGCCGATTCGGCGACGGCACGGGTTCCTCGTCGCGGGGCGGTGCTTCATAACTTCGCGTGGGGAACGACGGGCGTGCCGGTCTGCCGTCGAGGCACGACGATGGCGGGGACGCGTCGCATCCCGTCGAGGACGGTCGTCGGAGCTCAACCTTCACACGGTGGGCGCCGGTCAAACACCGGGGCAGGCAAGCGATAATGGCGGCCAGGGATAAGCAACGTTGGTCCAGGCCGGTCTCACTGCCCAAAGGCCTGACGGCGCCCATGGGCGCCGTCGGTGGATTGTTCTCCATGGGTGTAGATGCGTTCAAGTTCGTTTTTGCGCGGCCGTTCCAGGGGCAGGAGTTCGTCCAGCAATGCTGGTTTGTCGCGAGGGTTTCGTTGTTGCCCACGCTGTTGGTAGCGATTCCCTTCACCGTCCTGGTGAGCTTCATTCTCAACATCCTGCTGCGCGAGCTTGGTGCCGCAGACCTGTCGGGTGCGGGCGCGGCGTTTGGCGCGGTCACTCAGGTGGGGCCGCTCGTCACGGTGCTCATCGTGGCCGGGGCCGGCGCCACGGCGATGTGCGCTGACCTGGGATCGCGCACCATCCGCGAGGAAATCGACGCGATGGAGGTGCTGGGCATCAACCCGGTGCAGCGTCTGGTCACTCCGCGAATGCTGGCCTCAGGACTGGTGGCCTTCCTGCTGAACAGCCTGGTGGTCATCATCGGCATCCTGGGCGGTTACCTCTTCTCGGTGTTTGTCCAGGATGTCAACCCAGGCGCGTTCGCCGCCGGGATCACGCTGTTGACCGGAGTGCCCGAAGTCATCATCTCCTGTATCAAGGCAGCCTTGTTTGGCCTGTTCGCCGGGCTGATCGCCTGCTACCGCGGGTTGACGATCACCGGGCGCGGCGCGAAGGCGGTGGGCAACGCGGTGAACGAGACGGTGGTCTTTGCGTTCATGGCGTTGTTCGTAATCAATGTGGTCGTGACGGCCATCGGCATTCAATTGACGGCGAAGTAGCCGAACGGCGTTGCGGCCTTGTAGTACTTTCTGCGCGACGCATCCACGGGGTCTCCGGACATTGCGCACGGCGTGAGAATGGCGATGACGTCGACTCACCTCTGAAAACGTCCGAGTACTGCTGTCACCAACGAATTTCGTCAAGCATCCTGCCGGCCGGGATCAGTTGGTGTGCTTGCATCTACCGTCACACGCCAGCGCCGTCGTCACCTCCTGCGCGTTCCCGTTGGACACGTCTGGTCGATAGAAAGAACTACCCAGAGGTAGCCGGTGACCTGCAACGAACGGGGCCTCCTCAGGCCGTGACCATCTGACTCACAACGACGGCCACGCTCATGGGTTAGCGCTGCCGCGCGCACCGCGTCTCGTGCGTGGAGTTGAGGGAGCGCGCAGGGAACGGGTGAGGTACTGGCCTAGTTCAGCTGCCACCTGCTCAGCGGGCCGATCAAACCCGCTGGTCAGCCAATCGGTCAACCACACCTGTAAGGCAGACACCACCAATCGTGCCAACACGGGCGGCCGGATCGCTTCTATCTCGCCCGAGGCGACGGCGTCCTCGGCGAGTGCGACCATGATGTCGATCCCCGTTCGCCATGCGTCCCGCTGATTGCCGCGGCCCCACTCGGTGCCAGCGGTTGCCCAGCTCAGGCCCTCGCTGATGTGGAGTCGCAGATAATTCGGATGATCGCCGAAGTAGACAACTAACGTTCGTAGCACATTGAGTAGGCGATCAAGTGGCGAATCGAGCCCTTCGACGGCTTGCTTGCCGAAGGTAATGAACTCGTCCATACGTTGTCGATTGAGTTCATCCCAGATCTCATCTTTTCCCGCAAAGTTCTTGTACACGGTAGCGAGTGAGACATCGGCACTCTGGGCGATATCGGCAACCTTCGTCCTATCAAAGCCCGCGCGCGCGAACTCGGCCTCTGCCGCGGCGACGATCTGACGGCGATACATCTCGCGCCGCGCGTCGCGGATGCTTCGTACGGTCACGTCGGTTGTGCCACTGCTCGCAGCTACCTTTCAGCTCAGGTCTGATCACGATGATAGCCAAAGCCCCACCCTAGCTGCTGCAACCACGGGGTTCGCTCGGTCGCGGGTGCGCGCCCGGCGACGGATCAGTGACCACACACACCTTTCGGCGTTGCGTCGCGTGCGCCCTTGCTGATAACTTGCATAATCGTGGTTCTGTTCTTTAGCTTGACGGTTACGCAGTCGGCGGGTGGTGTCCGGTCGGACCGAGCCGCGCGAGGACTCTAGCTACCGCTCGGGCTCGTATTGGGGACTTTGACAAGGGGCGGTCGTGACATGTTTGCCGGCAATGCTGGTTGTTGGATGGTGACCGGACTCCGAGTGCACGAGACCATCGGTCGCGGTGCCCACTTATTCAGTAGCGCGGTCCGAGCGAGGGGAGTGCTCGCGTTCGCGGCGTCGGCGTCCGCCGGGACCACCGTCGCCGCAACCGCCGTCGGCACCCACCTGACGGCGAGTTAGCCGGCCACGACATGCAGACGTCGCAAACCGTGCGGGGCACTTACCCGCGGCTTTTCCGAACTTTGTCCATGCCGGGATCCTTCTTGTCAAGCGTGGGTGACAAAACGCTGTTCTTCGGCCGGGGGATTCGTGGAATTCCGTACGCGATGGGCCACTTCCGTACCGAGATTGTGCGGCTGATTGCCGAAATCAGCATGGGCACAGGGGTGCTGGCGATGATCGGGGGAACCCTGGTGATCGTCGGGTTCCTCACCCTGGCCACTGGTGGCACCCTCGCGGTGCAGGGATATAGCTCGTTGGGCAATATCGGCATCGAGGCGTTGACGGGCTTCCTGGCCGCGTTCATCAACGTGCGCATTTCCGCCCCCGTGGTGGCGGGCATTGGCCTGGCTGCCACGTTCGGCGCCGGAGTCACCGCGCAACTCGGTGCCATGCGCATCAACGAGGAGATCGACGCCTTGGAGTCGATGGGCATTCCTGCGATCGAATACCTCATCTCCACGCGCATCGTGGCCGGGATGATCGCCATCGCCCCGTTGTACTCGATCGCGGTGATCCTGTCGTTTGTCGCCTCCCGGTTCACCACCGTGATGCTCTTCGGACAGTCCGGCGGCCTGTACGACCACTACTTCAACACCTTCTTGAACCCGACCGACCTGCTGTGGTCCGTTCTACAGGCCCTCCTGATGGCGATATCGATCCTGCTGGTGCACACCTACTACGGCTACTACGCCACGGGCGGGCCGTCCGGTGTGGGCATCGCGGTCGGCAACGCGGTGCGCACCTCGCTGATCATCGTCGTGTCGGTAACACTGCTGATCTCCCTTGCCGTGTACGGCTCCAATGGCAACTTCAACCTCTCGGGTTAGGGACGCGATGCAGCGCGCGCGGATGCAGCAGAATGTGGGTTTGGGCACCGTCGTCGTACTCGCAGCGGTCGTCGCGATCTGCATAGCTTTGTTCCGGGGAGATTTCGCCGAAAGCGTCCCGGTGACGGTCATTTCCTCGCGCGCAGGTCTGGTCATGAACCCAGATGCCAAGGTCAAGTTCCATGGGGTGCAAATCGGTCACGTCGAGTCGATCGAGGCATTACCTGACGGTCAGGCGGCACTGCATCTCGGAATCGATCCCGCGCAACTGAGTCTTCTGCCGTCCAACGTGCGCGTCGACGTAGCCTCCTCGACGGTGTTCGGAGCGAAGTTCGTCCAACTGATGAGCCCGGCGACACCCGCGGCCGACATCGTGCACCCAGGCCAAGTGTTGCAGGGCGAGCACGTCACCGTCGAGCTCAACACCGTGTTCCAGCAGCTCAGCGATGTCCTGCGAACGATAGAACCAACGAAGCTCAACGAGACCCTGGGCGCGATGTCCAAGGCGTTCAACGGGCGCGGAGCGCAGCTCGGCCAATCGCTGGCCGACTTCGAGCAATTGCTCGCCACGCTGGAACCGAGCCTGCCCAGTCTGAGCCACGATCTCGACACACTGCCAACGGTGGTGACCTCCTACGCCGACGCGGCACCCGATCTGCTCACCACCACCGAGAACGCGACCCGCATCAGCCAGACCGTCCTCGACACGCAAGACGATCTGGACACCTTGCTGGTGAGCGCGACCGGACTCGCCGATATCGGCAACGACGTCCTGAGCACCAACCGTGCGCCTTTGACCGATGTCCTTCACCTTCTGGTCCCCACAACGGACGTGCTCAACCAGTACCACCACACACTGAACTGCTCGATCGCCGGACTCATCCCGCTCGCGACAACGCCCCCGCTTTCCGAACCCGGCATCGTGGTCTCAGCGGGGCTGACCTTCGGCATCGAACGATATCGGTATCCATCCAACCTTCCGAAGGTCGCTGCCACGGGTGATCCCACCTGTCTCGGTATGCCACGTGTGACACCAGGCACGAGCGCACCGTTCCTGGTCGCCGACGTCGGCGCTAACCCGTGGCAGTACGGCAACCAGGGCATCGTGCTCAACTCCGACGGACTGAAACAGCTGCTCTTCGGCCCGATCGACGGACCGCCGCGCAACACCGCACAAACGGGTCAGCCCGGATGACCTCCGCACGCATGACGCTGCTCAAATTCGGGGTGTTCGGCCTGGTCATGACGATCCTCACCACCTGTCTGTTTCTCGTGTTCAGTCAGTACCGCGGAGGTCGGTCCAACGACTACTCTGCAATCTTCACCGACTCGTCGCAGCTAGAGGCCGGTGACTCAGTGCGCGTAGCCGGCGTCCGCGTGGGCACCGTGCACGACGTCACGCTGCAACAGGACCACAACGTATTGGTCACGTTCGACGCCGGCCAACAGGTCGCCCTGACCAACGGCAGCAAGGCCGCCATCCGCTATCTGAACCTGGTCGGCGACAGGTATCTCGAACTGCTGGACGGCCCGGGGTCCACAACCCGGATGCCCCCCGGATCACGGATACCGATCGAGCGCACCGCCCCCGCACTGGATCTTGACCTGCTCCTCGGCGGCCTCAAACCGGTCATCCGAGGACTCAACCCACACGACGTCAACGCCCTCACGTCCTCGCTCATTCAAATCCTGCAGGGCCAAGGCGACACCTTGAATTCGTTGCTGACCGAGACGTCGTCGTTTACCAGCAGCCTGGCCGACAACTCCGCGGTCATCGAACAACTCATCGACAACCTCAACACTGTGGTAGCCACCCTCGCCCGCGACAAAGGCCGATTCTCGGGCGCGATCGACCGCCTCGAACAACTCATCAGCGGGCTATCCTCACAACGGGATCCCATCGGCACAGCCATCGACGCCCTCGACACCGGGACAGCGTCGGTCGCCGACCTGCTCGGCCAGGCCCGCCCAGCACTCAACGGCACCATCGACGAACTCAACCGCCTGGCCCCGCTTCTGGATTCAGACAAAGGGCGCATCGACGCCGCCCTGCAGAAAGCTCCGCAGAACTACCGGAAATTGGTGCGCCTGGGCGCGTACGGCAGCTGGATCAACTACTACATCTGCGCAATCTCGGTTCGCGTGTCCGACCTTCAGGGCAGAACCGCAGTCTTCCCGTGGATCAAACAAGAAAACGGAAGGTGCGCGGAGGGCTGATGCTCAAATATGGCGGCTCCCACCTCGTCCGCGCCGGATTCATCGGCGTGGTGCTCATCGCGCTGGTCATCGCGGTCGGCTTGCAGCCCGAGCGGCTGATAGCGATGGCGACCTCCATCCGCCATCAGGCGCTGTTCACCGAAGCCGGCGGCCTAACCGCCGGATGCGACGTCCGACTATCGGGCGTGAAAGTCGGCTCGGTCACTGATGTTTCACTCCACGACGGCGACGCGATCGTCACCTTCACCGTCGACAGCACTGTCGCTCTCGCTGCAGAAACCAGCGCGGCGATTCGAAGCGGAACGCTGTTGGGCCAACGAATCTTAACCTTGCAATCACACGGAAGCGGGTCGCTTCGATCCGGCGATCTGATCCCGGTCACGCGGACATCGTCGCCATACTCGCTCACCGAAGCAGTCGATGAGCTGACCACCAACACCGAAGGCACCGACACCCAACAACTCAATCAGTCCCTGGACACGCTGTCGGAGACGATCAACCAGATCGCACCTCAGGTCGGTCCAACCTTCGATGGAGTGACGCGCCTGTCGAGATCGCTCAATAGCCGCAACGAACACTTGCGTGCCCTGCTCAAAGGCGCCACCGACCTCACCGGGGTGCTGGCCGAGCGAAGCCAACAGGTGAACACCCTCCTGCTGAATGCCAATGAACTCTTCGGGGTGCTCAATGAACAACGCGAGGCCATTGTCAGTCTGCTGGCAAACACCTCCGCGGTAGCGCGGGAGCTGTCAGGGCTGGTCGCCGACAACGAAAGCGAACTGGCACCCACCTTGCAGAAGCTCAACTCGGTGACCGCCATGCTGGAGCGAAATCGCGACAACATCGCCAAAGCACTTCCAGGATTATCCAAATACCTCATCACTCAAGGCGAAACCGTCGCCAACGGGTTCTACTACAACGCCTACCTACCCAACCTCGTCCCTGGACAGACCCTGCAGCCCTTCTTGGACTACGCGTTCGGATTCCGTCGCGGAGTCGACGCCGGCCAGCCGCCCGATAATGCCGGGCCGCGAGCTGAGCTTCCCTTTCCCCGCAACGGCATTCCGGGAGGTTCACGATGACCCGACGTCGACTATCAGGGGCTCTCGCGGTCGTATTGTTGGTGCTACTCGGCGGGGGAGCAGCTGTCGTGATCAGGCAAACGGTGTTCCATCACAACACCATCACCGCGTACTTCACCAGCGCAACCTCGGTGTACCCCGGAGACGAGGTCCGCGTGGCCGGGGTAAAGGTCGGCACCATCGAGTCGATCACCCCCGAGGGCAGCACAGCCCGCATGGTGTTGGACATCGCCCACAACGTCGACATCCCAGCGGACGCGCGCGCAGTCATCGTCGCGCAGAACTTGGTCGCCGCCCGATACGTCCAGCTGACCCCGGCCTACCGCTCCGACGGGCCGGTGATGGCTGACGGAGCCGTGATCCCCGTCGAAAGAACCGCCATACCAGTGGAATGGGACGAGGTCAAAGAACAACTCACCCGACTGGCGACCGAACTGGGGCCCACGGGCGACACCTCGACGACCGCGGTGGGACGCGTCATCGACAGCGCCGCCGACGCCATGGACGGCAACGGTGCGAAACTGCGAACCACCATTTCAGAAATGTCGTCGGTCGGACGCCTGCTGGCCAACAGCAGCGGCAACATCGTCGAAAACATCGAGAACCTCCAGGCATTCGTGAATGTGCTACGCGACAGCGGAGACCAGATCGTCGAGTTCGAAGGCCGACTCGCCACGTTGACCAGTGTCGTAAGTGACAACCGAAACAACCTCGACGCCGCCTTGACCGATCTGTCCTCCGCGGTGGTCGAGGTGCAGCGGTTCGTCAACGGCTCACGCGATCAGACCTCCGAACAGGTGCAGCGCCTAGCCAACGTGACGCAGAACCTCGTCGATCACCGCATCGACCTCGAGAACGTTTTGCACGTCGCGCCAAATGCGATTGCCAACGCCTACAACATCTACAACCCCGACACCGGCAGTGCGTTGGGCTCCATCGTCACCAACAACATGTCCAACCCGCTGCAGTTTATCTGCGGAGCCATCGGGGCAGTGGAAAACGTCACCGCGCCCGAGACATCCAAACTCTGCGCAGATTACCTCGGCCCGGGTCTGCGCCTGCTCAACGCCAACCACATCCCGTTCCCGGTCAACCCCTATCTGATGAAGTCTGCGAGCCCGGACAACATCGTCTACGCCGATCCCGCTCTGGCTCCCGGCGCCCCCGGCCCGTCACCGACACCGCCCGAGATGCCGGCCATATCCGCGTACACCGGTCTGGCCGGCAACCCGAATCCGGAGCCCGCGGCGGTGGCGCCGCCGTTCACCGGACGAGCACCCGGCACCGCACCTCCTGGCGCATCGCCAGGTCTGATTCCCTCTGTGCCATCCAGCATTTCGGACCTGCTGCTTCCGGCCGAAACGCCAGCGGCACCCTCGGCCCCGCAAACCGCCACGGCACCGTCTAGCGACCAGGCGCCTCCCGCATGACCGATTCGAAACCAGCACTGCGACTGGCCATCATCGGATTCTGCGTCGTAGCCGTTGCGGCGGGCTGCGGATTCAACGGGATCAACTCCCTTGCGCTGCCCGGCGCGGTGGGACGCAGCCCCGACGCCGACACCTATCACGTCCAGATCGCCAACGTGGGAACCCTGGAGTCGAATTCGCCTGTACTTATCGGCGATGTCGTCGTGGGCAGCGTCGGGGCAATCACTGTCGAAGGTTGGCACGCCGAGGTTGAGATTTCACTGAACCATGGCGCCCGGGTACCGCAGAATGCCGTCGCCAGGGTGGGACAGACCAGCGTTCTCGGATCCCAGCACCTCGCCCTGGACCCCCCGCTCGGCGAGCCGCCAACAGGAACCTTGGCGCCCGGAACCACGATTGCGCTCAACGCAAGCTCAACCTACCCCTCCACCGAGGAGACGCTGTCCTCGCTGTCGGCCGTGGTCAACGGGGGCGGACTCGGCCAAATCGGTGACGTCATCCACAATTTCAACGCGGCGCTGTCAGGGCGCCAAGACCAAGTGCGCCAGCTGCTTACGCGCCTCGACACCTTCATCGGCACGCTCGACGCCCAACGAGACAACATCGTCGCCTCCTTGCAGGGTATGAACCGTCTTGCGGCAGACTTCGCCGGCGAGCGCGACGTCATCTCCAGAGCGCTGAACGACATTCCACCGGCGTTGGATGTGCTGATCAAACAACGGCCCCGCCTCACCACCGCTCTGGAACGACTCGGAACGTTCAGCGACACCGCCGCAGGAGTGATCAACGACACCCAAGCAGATCTGGTGCACAACCTGCAGAACCTCGAACCCGCCATTCGGGCACTCGCCGACGTCGGACCGCAGCTCGATACCGCGCTGGCAGCGGCAACGATATTTCCCTACTCGCAGAACCTGATCGATCGTGGCGTGAAGGGCGACTACGTGAACCTGTTCGCTACCTTCGACCTCACCGTGCCGCGGCTCAAACGCACACTGTTTCTGGGCACGCGATGGGGGCAACCCAACGCTGCGCTGACCCCTGCCCCCGGCGACCCCGCCGCACAAAACTACACCTACGCACCACTAATGACCGGCCTGGCTCCGCCGCAGGAGGCGGGGGTGCCGTATTCGCCGCCGTCCCAGGGCTCGCCAACGCCCCCCGCGGGTGGTCCGGTCCTGCCCATCTCACCCCCAATAGACGCACTGCCATCGCAATCACCGCAAGGGGTTTCGCCGCCCATTTTCGCCGGCCCCTATCCCACAACGGAACCTGCGGACGCAAACCCGCCGAGCGCTGCCGATCCACCCAACGATGACCTGCCCGGAGGTGGCCACTGATGTTGACACGTCTGGTGCGTGTTCAGTTGATCGTGTTCACCATCGCCTCGGTCATTGGGATAACGGTGATGGCGATCAGCTACCTGCAGGCCCCCGCGATGCTGGGCGTCGGACGAATCATGGTGCGCGTCGAGTTGCCCAGCGGCGGCGGCCTGTACCGGTTCGGCAACGTCACCTACCGCGGCGTCCAAGTCGGCAAGGTCGTCGACGTTCGAGCAACCCACCAAGGCGCCGAAGCCACCCTGTCGATCGACGCGTCACCGCCAATCCCCGCAGCCCTACACGCTGCGGTTCGAAGTGTTTCCGCCGTCGGTGAACAGTACATCGACCTACAGCCCCGAAACCAGTCGCCACCCTACCTCGGCGATGGTTCGGTCATCGCTATGCAGGACACATCGGTACCCCAAGAGGTAGGGCCCATGCTCGATCAGGTCAGCGCCCTAGTATCGAGCATCCCCAAAGATCGCCTCAGCGACCTCCTCAAAGAGTCATTCACGGCGTTCAACGGGGCAGGAGACGATCTCGGTTCACTGTTGGACTCTTCAGCGACGATTCTGCGCGACGCGCACAATGTCGCGGGCCAAACACGATCGCTGGTCGAGCAGAGCGGCCCGCTGCTTGACGCGCAGGCCCACTCCGCGGATGCGCTGCGCCTCTGGGCGCGCAGCACAGCTGGCATTACCGACCAGGTCGTCGCCAACGATCCGCAACTGCGCGCAGTCCTCGACGCGGGACCCGGTGCGGCTCAACAGGTGTCGAAGCTATTGGATCAAGTCAAGCCCACGTTACCGATCTTGCTGGCGAACCTGACCTCAATCGGTCAGATCGCGGTGACGTACCACCCGTCGATCCAACAGCTCCTGGTACTGCTTCCCCCCTATGTATCGTTCACGCAGTCGGTAGCAGGGTTCAACAACCCCACCGGATTTCCGCTCGGCGACTTCGCACTGACCGCGGGTGACCCACCAGCATGCACCACCGGATTTCTTCCACCCTCGTCCTGGCGTTCGCCGGCAGACCTGTCAGACATCGACACTCCCGATGGGCTCTACTGCAAGTTGCCCCAAGATTCACCTGTCGCCGTTCGGGGCGCGCGCAACTACCCCTGCATGGGCAAACCCGGCAAAAGAGCTCCGACGGTACAACTTTGCGACAGCGACGCCCCTTTCGAACCGCTGGCTCAACGCCAGCACTCATTGGGACCCTATCCGCTCGATCCGAACCTGATCTCCCAGGGCATTCCCCCTGACGACAGGGTCACCGCCGATCAAAACATCCAGGCACCCGTCGAGGGCACCCCACTTGCGCCCGAGACCACACTGCCTGCCGCAGCGCCGCCGACCCCCTCAGACCCTGCTATTGGCGCAGGCCCTGAGGTCACCGGTCCTGCCCCGGCCGCGCCCGCTGGCTTATCCTCGACCCCAACTGCCGAGCCGGAAGTGGCTGTGGCCCAATACGATCCCGCCACCGGACGATATGCCGCACCCGACGGACACCTCTACACGCAATCCGAACTCGTGAAACCGGCCACCACCTGGCAAGAGCTGATGCCCCGATGACATCTCGGACATCTCGCCTGCTCGCGATCATCACCGCGTTCGTCTTGCTGACCGTATGCGTTGCTCCCACGGTCGCGGGACCTGCTTCCGCAGAAGGCGATACGGCGATGAATGGAACATTCATCGCGACCGAGAACGGGCAGTGGGCGAAGACGAATGACGTTTACCGCGACGAAGCGGTTGTTACCAGTACCTGGACGGTGACTTCGAGATGCGACACCCCGGTGGACTGCTCTGGCCGTGTGAATAGTGACCAGGGATGGAGTGCCGACATCGCCACCAGCAGCGGACTGTGGTTCCTCAAGCGCGAGGTACCCGATTGGGAACGCTGCGCGGACGGGACGTCAGCCCCAGGCCAACAAGTCTACCGGTTCTACCCAACCGATGCGGAGGGATTTCAGACGCCCGGATCGCCTATTTGGTCCGGCGAAGTCATCACCACCGGACCCAGCGGAGCCTGCGGCGTCAACAGATCGCTTGTCATCCGGATGCCGCTGACGTTAATCAAGACTCGATGAAACAACAACGCTGACCGGCCTTCAAGGCGGCGTCGTCGGCGCACACAATGAAGACGACCGACACGGCTCGGCAAGAAGTCGGGACCGCCCGTGGAACGCTCGATTCCGCAGTGGCAGTGGCGATCTGGGCTATAGTGTTCATCGGCCTATGCCCCTTGGCGTGGTGGGCGGCGCCGCTGGGTGCAGTGGTCGCAGTTCTGGTGGTGATATTCTGGATTCCACTGCGGGCGGAAGTGTTCGCAGAGCTGATCGAGGGCTGTTACGACTTATACCGCAGTGCGCAGCCAAGGAAGCTCTACGTGACCACCATTGACCTTAATGCGTTTCTGGCCGAGCGCACTCGCTATCTGGTCGACGCCGCGGCCCGGCGGGCCTCGCGCGTCGACTTCGGCGCCGCTCGAATACATCTCGAGGCGCGTGTCGTGCAGCTCCTCATTTTCCAGGCCAGGCTACGAGAGCCCCGCCGCAGCGGCATCCCACCGTGACGTATGCGCGGGGTCATACAGCGGGCTGTCCACGTATCGCTCGAGATGCGGTCGCAGCATGATCGTGCCGACCCGCAGAATCAGTGGCAACAGGTTCGCCCACACGGGATCGAGGTCGTCAGGTAGGAGGCCCTGTGCTGAAAAGCTGGCGCCCTGTGCAGCGCTGATCGCATAGAGCCCGTCGAAGATCACGCTGCCGACCGCGCCACCCTCGGCCAGGGCCCTGCCGATGTAGTCCATGACATCGGGGTTTCTGTACATCAGCTCGGCGAATCGAGTTCCGGCGTCGGCGGCCTGGTCCGTCGCGCCCGCCTCGGCTTCCCCGTGGTTGAGGGCATCACCGAAGATGGACAGCACATTGCGATCAATGCGCTCGATCAGTTGGCTCTTGGTGGCGAAGTAGTGCTGGATGAGGCCCAGGCTCACCCCGGCTGTCTCGGCAATTGCCCGCAGTGATGTGGCCGCGATGCCATGCTCGGCGAAGCACTTCATCGCGGCATCGCGGATCTGCTCCGGCTTCGTCGCCTTCTCCTGGCCCGGCCGGCGGGGGAGGGGTCCGTCATCCATCACCGTCAATCCTCCCAGACGTCGAGAGGAGGCCGGTCCAGTGCGGGCATGCGCTGATGAGGCGCCCAAAGCCGCGCTCACCGATCCAGGTGCACACTCACCGACTGATTTCGGACGTCCGCAAGGGCGCGCCGAGCGTCGTCGAGATACACGTAGCTCGTTGCCTGCCCGTAGAAGCGTGGATGGCCCGGAACGGATGCGCAACCCACCCGTGGCCAGTCTGGATCGATCGCGTCCGATGACACCAGTCTGTGCCGTGGTCTCGCGGCCGAGGACAGTGCCGGCATCAGCACTAGCCCCGCCGTCGTGGGGAGCATGGTGTGAATGGTCTCTGCAACGGCCCATGCCCGCAGGGCGGACTCGGTTTCAAGCCGGTCATCGACTACCGCGTCCAACACCACCAGCAGGGTGCTGATGGGCATCCCGCCGGTGAAGTCGTCGCTTTCGTCCAACTCGGGATCCAACCATTCCTCGTCGAAAAGCTCGGCGAAGGTCGCTGCGCGGGCCCCGAACAGCGGCAGCCGTTTCGGCGGGGCTCTCGTAACCGGCTTGGAGGATGAGGAACTGCACGACACCCACCTCGGCCTCCGGGGCTCCAGGGTGGGCGTCAAGGGCAGACATCCGAATGCGTCCCCGCCACTCACGGCACCCCGACAGCGACGCCCAGGCGTCGGTGGTCTCGTGATGCATTCGAGCGGCGCCGAAGTCGACGCGCGAGGCCCGCCGGGCCGCGGCGTCGACCAGATAGCGAGAGCGCTCGGCCAGAAACGTATTGAGATCAATGGTGGCCACGTAGAACTTCCTTGGTCTCATCGGGGACGCCCATGACTGCCCGCCATCATTTCGTCACAGTGACGAATTAGCGTGGTTGATAGGCGCGTGTGCTCGGTGCTCGATCCAGCCGATGTACAGAGCGTGCTCATCGGGGAGGGCGCGGAACGTGACGCGGTAACCGCCCCGGCGCGCTACCCGCCAGCCTTCCAGCTCGAACCGCAGCGGTTTGGACATGACATACGGGTCGCTCGGCAACGTCTTGGTGATGAACTCGGCAATTGCCGCGGCCACCTTGTGCGGCAGCTGCTCCAGCGTCCTGATCGACCCCGGCGACAATTGAACCGACCAGAGCTGATCGCTCACGTGAGTCCGTAGCGGCGTCGCAACTCGTCGCCGGAGACGGTGTTGCCGGCGGCGTAGTCCGCGTCGGCCTGGCGCAGACCGTCAACCACGCCGGGAGTCGTTAGCGCGTACAGAGTTTCGGTCAGGGACTCCAGATCGTCGGCAGACATGATGACCGCGGCGACGCGGCCGTGACGGGTGATCTGAATGACTTCGTGAGTGCTGTCGGCTTCCTCAACGAGCGCCGAAAGCTTGTCCTTGGCTTCACTGAGCGGTACGGTTCGCATTGGCGAATTATAGCCTGATTACTGGCCACTGAATAGCCCAGAATTTAGCCGATAATGGAGATTATGTCAGGTAGCGCCTTCCGAATATGGAAACTGATAGTTGTCAGTATCCGATGTGATGGTTCACAATGGCAGTCATGGCCTTCCCTTCAACAACTCATCTTGGCCGGCTGATCGATGAGTATTTGCGGCGTCACAGCGCGAGCGTGAGCGGGCTGGCTGAGCGCATCGGCATTAGTCGCCAGTCCCTGCGGCAATGGCGCGTCGGCGAATTGCGTTCCCTCCCAACGAAAGAAAACCTGACTGCCGCAGCGATGGAGATCGGCTGCTCCTACGTCGAACTTCTTGATGCCGCTCTGCGTGATGCGGGCTACCTCGACGCTGGTGACACCGTGGCGGTTGACTCGACGTCAATGACCGCAGGAGCTGCCTATATCAACAGTGTGATCGTCTCAGAGCGCGTTTCGGGGCCGGCGAACGAGCGGGTGCGTGAGTGGGCGCGCGGGCCGGGGATCTGGACGATGGCGCACCGCGGCTACAGCGGATCGCGGCGTCTGGATCTGTGGGCCTACCGCGACGAAGCTGCCGCCCTGGCAGCCGCCGCGACGCTTGGGATGGAATGCGGCCTCGACGAGGATGACGTAGCAGCGAAAGCCTATGCGCGGCAAGACTATCGGGCAGTTATCGACCGTCACCGTGAGACTGCGCCTGACTGGCAAATCCTTACCGTTGAACTCGTGTATTTCATCGGAGAGGACGGAGAGCTCATCGCCACGTCGGCCGGTATTAACCCCGATACCTTCCCGACCGATGTTGGTGGCTTGGATAGAGACGATGAAGAGTCCGGCCTCGCGGAAGGGGACGAAGAGTTCCGCGAAATCGTCGAGATGGTCTCGTCGGGACAGGCGGCACTCATCGCTGACGCAGCGGACGCGATCGCCGCCGCCATCCGGTCTGACGCGGACACGCTGGTATCGACCTGATGAGCTTCGGTCCAGCGTGGATCGTGACGTCGCCGCGTTGGCTGCCCAGTTGGAGGCTGATCAGGCGCGTCTTGACGAGCTGGCCGGACTCTATGCGGAGGGGGCGGTGTCGGCACGGGAATGGATCGCTGCCCGCGACCCCATCACCGACCGCATCGCCCAGACCCGGCGCGACATCGCGAAGGCCACCGACACGGGCTCGGTGATGGACTTGGTGGGAACCGGCGCCGTACTACGAGGCGAGTGGGATGACCTCGACATCGACCGCCAGCAAGCGATTGTGAAATCAGTGCTTGATCACGCCGTGATCGCTCCCGGCACTCCCGGCTCCCGCAGCCTCGATATCAATCGCGTCCAACCCCACTGGCGGATATAGGGGCAACGGGATCAAGGTGGGGTCATCTCTCGGCGGGAACTGCGGTGAGGAGTCGCGGGTACCCCCGGCATGTCCGGAGACTCTGATGTATCCTGGGTTCTCCGGAATCTCTGAGGCGATTCAGATCAGAATGCCGTTGGGGGATGCCGTCGGAGAGAACTGTGGCGCGGTTGTGCTCCAGCAGCGCATTCTGGTCGGTCCTCACCAAGAAACGTGGGCTGAACCGGCCATCCGGCTCACCGCTGCACGACGACCTCGTGCAGCACGCAGGCCACAAACTAGGAGTGGCTGGCCGATATCCCCCAACACCACACCGACGAGCGCAACCCCACCTGTGCGCCATCAAGGACGTGTACAGGACTATTGGTTCTTCGGTTGACCCGCGAATGACGTCCTCGCTTGAGGTGGCCGGCCTCGATCATGCCGTGGCCCTGCGTTCTCCTGGAGTGACCACCGTTCAACCCGACAGGGGTAGTCAATTCAGGTCACAAAAGATCGTCTAAGCAATGTTGCACAACGGATTACACGGATCGTTGGTCCGTCCGGGGCAAAGCCATGGGGTCGTTCTTCGCCTTCTACAATGCAACGTGCTCAACCGGCGAAGCTTGCCCCGGAGCCGAAATAGGCCGGGCGATAGTGACTTGATTGAGCGGACATACCACCGACGGCGCCGGTAACGCACACTTTCGGCAGGCTCGCCCCGATAGAGTTCGAACGGGTCTACTAACTAGTCGTAACCGCGACCCAGAACATACCCCCGAGTCAACTGAACCCCGGGCAATCCCACAGGCTGGTTGTTCGGAACTTGTGTGGGCGGTCGCCATCCCTCACCGCTCGCCACGACCTGAACCTAGGATAGCCGGCAGGCAGATGAGCCCTCGAATATCCCCAGCTTGGGTGCAGGTGAATTGCGTCCAGAGCGAAGACAGCACACTAGATGAGCCATTGGTCACCGTCGGCGGGTCTATGAGGATGCAACGGTGCCTGGTCGATACCATCAACGTCATGACCGCCCGCCTGACCTCGTCGTGCCATGACTAGCGTGCGCACGGAGACCGAGACGGTCATAAAACGGATTCTGCCCTACCTACGGCGCCGAGGCTACGATCCCGAGACCGACATCGACTTCGAAACGCCGGTGCAGGACCTTGAGCGTTACACCAAAGGGTACGTCGATCTCTTGGTCAACTGCGGCAACAAGCGGCCGCTTTTTGTGATTGAAGCGAAAAAGAACGGTAAGCGGCTGACCCAGGCAGACGCCAAGCAAGCATTGTCCTACGGTCGGTCGGTCCAAGCCCCATTTGTAGTGGTGACTAACGGCGAAGTTGTGCAGGCCTTTAACACCGTCACGGGTGACCCGCTACGGTGGAACGGCAAGCTCGCAGACAAGATCCCAAGCAAGGATCAGGTCAAGGGCGCAGTGGCCGCGCTGCGACGCAACAAGCGGGCGGTCGACGTACCGTTGGGCGACGGCGACGAGTCGCTACCCTTTCGCCCTTCACTGCCGCTTCCCAAACTCAACGATCTGTTCTCCAGGTGCCACAACAAGATTCGTAACATCGAGAAGAACGAGGAGACAGCGTTCGCGGATTTTTCGAAGCTGTTGTTCCTGAAGCTGTTGGAGGAGAAAGCTGACAGCTCCGAAGGTTTCTCGCTGCCGTACTCATACCGGTTCTGGGAGCTGGCTGAACACGCGGACACGCGAGCAGATCAGGTCAAGCATGCTGTTGATCAAATGTTGACCGCGATCCGGCGCATGGGTTTTGGTGATGTGCTCGCCGAGGACCTCCACCTCCGCCAACCAGCGACCTATCAGTACATCGTTCGAGAGTTGTCGAAGGTGTCGTTCACCGACAGTGACCACGATGTGAAGGGCACCGCCTTCGAGTACTTCGTTCGTGCCACTCTCAAGGGTAAGAAGCTCGGACAATACTTCACGCCGCGGCCTGTGATCGATCTGATGACGGACCTCATCGGGCGCGACGCTATCGTTGCCGCGCTGCGGGTTGGGGACGACGTGAGGGTGTTGGACCCGGCCTGTGGCACGGGAGGGTTCCTGGTCTATGCCCTGAACTCAGGGTTGGCGCAGATCGATGGCATGCTCGCTCGGAGGAAAGTGACCAGGGCGACCGCAGACAAGCTCAGGGCGCGACTAAAAGCGGAGGTGTTCCATGGCTGTGACGCGAATGAAGGGGTCGCAGCCTCTGCGAAGATGAACATGGTGGTCGCTGGCGACGGCCACACCAACATCGTGTGCGAGAACTCAGTGCTGCCCACCGCGAAGGTGTGGCCGATGGATGCTGGCGGAGAGTACGACTTCATCCTCACCAATCCACCGTTTGGAACAACAGAACGCGACTCCCTCTCGCCCGCGCAGGCGAGCAGATATCCCGTCCCCCGAATGGACGTGGGCAGCACCTTTTTCTGCAACGTATGGTGATGGCGACCAAGCCTGGCGGTCTCATCTGCACCGTGATCGACGACGGGCTGTTGAACACGGAGTCGGGAGTGGGGCTGCGACTGTGGGTGATGCAGCATGCTGATCTCCTGGCCGTGATCCAACTACCTGACGTGACATTTAAGCCAAACAAGATCAGCGTACGCAGCAGTATCCTTCTGCTGCGCAAGAAGGAGAGCGCCGACATAGATCTGTTGAGCACGTACCCGATTGCCTTCGGCGTAGTCGACAATCTCGGCTACCACGGGACCGGTGAGCTGATTCGTGGTTTCGACTTTGCCGCGGTTCGGGACTCGCTTGCGGCGGAGTTCGACAACCACGGAGCCGGTCCATTCCGCGAGGGGCCCTCGTGGCGTGTATTTGATGTGCCATCGACAGAAGTAGCGGCCGACGCCACACGGCGATGGGATCGCAAGTACTGGGAACCGGAGGTGCGCTGCCGAACCAGTGACCTCATCGCCTCCGATAATGCGCAGTTGGTCGCGCATCTCAACACGATCACCACTATGCGGGGAAAGAGCCCGTCGGCATCGGCCTACGTGGATGCCGACGACGGTTACGCGGTCGTTGTCAAGGCGGGCAGCTGCATCACCCGGTACGGCACCGTGACCCTTGAGGGGGCGGACTGGATCGAGAAGCAGGCTTACGAGGACATACCGTTGAGCTGTCACCTCGAACCCGGTGACGTACTGCTGAGCTCCACTGGCACTGGGACACTCGGTAAGTGTGCTGTTTGGGGAGAGGGCACTCCCGCGGTGGCAGACTCCCACGTGACGATCATGCGTGTGGACCCCGAGGTGATTGACCCGTTCTACCTCGCTGACTACCTGCGTGCCGGTTTCGGGCAGGAGCAGATCCAGCGGCTATATACCGGCAGCACAGGTCTGATTGAGTTGACCACCGACCACGTAAACTCCATCGTGGTGCCCCTACTTGAAGATGTCGACATGCAGCGGAAGCTCTCGAAAGAACTGCGCGCCGCAGAGTCGACTTATGAGGTGTCTATTGAGGCTGCGCAAGCTGCGCTCGCGGGCGTCCGTAGTACGTTCGACCATCGGACCTACGCCCAGGAACCAGGCTAGTCACGGTTGTGCGTTTCTCGGGTCTCCCTCGTGGCCGATCCGAGGTTCCGTCGACGGTCGGTCACTCTGAGTTGCTGCCTGCATGCGCTCCGCGGTTAGCCGCCCGCGACGCGGCCCTTGATATCAGTTGTCAGCCAACGAAATTGGGCTTATGCCCAAGAGAGGGACAACGCAGACGTTGAGGCTTCTCCGTGCGCTCGGATGTATCGGCTCGCTGCTCAGCGCAGCAGGGTGGCGATATCGGCAAGAACAGCAGGGTTGGTGATGGTGACCGGTAGTTGTTGCCGCTCACAGGATCGGACAAGCCACACCGTGAATTCGTCATGACTATAAGACTTTTCGCGTTGCTGCCCGGTGGCCTCGGTCTGGGGGCTAGCCATCGGGCACCTCGATAGGAGTGTCACGGTTTGGTGGTTGTCGTGCCTCGCGGGCGGTATGGCGCTGCTGGATGCGCCGCAGCGCGGCACTGATAATCAGGGTGCGCTCACCGAAGCTGGTATGGCCGGCGCGGTCGAACTCCCACGCGGCCAGATCGTCCTCGGCGACAGCGCGATTGGAGTCGTGACGCAAGCTTGAACTAGGTTGTTGTGCGGCACTTTTGGCGTGTTGTTCGCGGGTCCAGGTGGCGCGGCGTTCACGTAGGGCGGTCATGGTGGTGGAGTAGCGGCGCGATTTGCTGGCGATGTGGCCGCGGAATCCCAGAGTGTGCAGCCACCGTCTGATCTCGCTGAGTCCTTGGTCTGCGAGGTCGCTGATGGTGGTCAGGAGGGTCCGCACATGCTCGGACACATCCAGGTCGCTGATGGCTTCGGTGGAGAGGCGGCGGGCGCTGATTCCGAGGTCGATCAGGGATTTGGTGACGTATTTGGCCAGATAGCGCGCCACCCGCCGCCCTGACGGCGACCGACGGGCAGGTGAATTCTGCGAAGAGCGGAATCCCGGTGGCGGTGTCGACTTTCGGGCTGCCGGTCTCGAAGTTCAACCGCGGCTCGGCAGCACGGGTGACGATGAACCGTGTCCCTGACGTATCGATTCTCAAACGCATTGTCCTGTATGTCCTCTCGTGAAATGAATGCGGCGGTCAGGCGCTGAACTCAGTTCACGTGGACACCGCGGACCTAGCCAGGGACATCTAGCGGCATTGCCGACATCGCTGCGGACATTTTGGACATGGCACCGACATACCTACCGACATCTGGAGGCAACTACTGCCACCGACGCGCGACGATCGCATGGCAAACTGGAAGCCACGCGCTGGCCATAGACGTAGACGACACCGAAAGATGTGCGCTGAGACGATGGACGATCACGACCAAGCCGACGCAGCCGCGATCCCCAACAATCGCCTTATACAGCGGCTGCAAGCCAAGGGACTGTCCCCGCAGCGATTCGCCACCGCGATGGGCGTGGATGTCAAGACGGTGCGCCGCTGGCTGGCCAACATCGACTACAACATCCGCGAGGACAACGCGCGGCGCGCCGCCACGCTGCTCGGCTGCACCCCGCACGATTTGTGGCCCAACCAGTACCCATCCTCCGCGGCAAGCGCACTGGCGACCATGTCACCCAACAGTGGGCCGTTCACCGCGACCCTGTACGCCAGCCGAACCCAGCTGCCGATCACCGCGTGGCAGCAGCATTTCGCTGACGCCACCACCAGCATCGACATCCTCGTCCTGGCCGCCACGTTCCTGTTCGACACCCTCGACGGATTCCTCGACACCCTGCTCGACGCCGCCGCCCGCGGCGTGGCGGTGCGATTCCTCGTCGGTAACCCCGACACCACCACCATGATCCTGCGCGGTCAGGAGGAAGGCATCGGCGAGGCCGTCATTGCCCGCTGCCGCACCTCAGTCGAACTGCTCACCCCACACGCCGACACCCCGGGACTGCACATCCGCACCCACAACACGACGCTATACACGTCGATCTTCCGCGTTGATGACGCCATGATCGTCAACTTCCACATCTACGGCTCACCCGGGCGCAACAACCCCGTCCTCGTGCTATCGCGCCACCACGAACCCAGACTCTGGGCCACCCTCGAACAGGCCTTCACCCAGGTCTGGGACAACGCCACACCCCTGACCCTGAAAGGCTGACACTCTCGATGCGCACCGACTACTACAACGCCCCCAACGCCCCCTCACCCAACAGCGTCGTCCCGTCCGCCTCGGCGATCGTCACCGACGAACAAGGACGAATCCTGCTGATCAAACGCCGCGACAACACCCTGTGGGCGCTACCGGGCGGCGGACACGACATCGGCGAAACCATCTCCGACACCGCCGTAAGAGAAGTCAAAGAAGAAACCGGGCTCGACGTCGAGATCACCGGGCTCGTTGGTGTCTACACCAACCCGGGCCACGTCGTGGCGTTCACCGATGGTGAAGTCCGCCAACAATTCTCCTTGTTGTTCACGACCAAGGTGCTCGGCGGCACTCTGGCGATCGACGAGGAAAGCACCGACATCGCCTGGACCGATCCCGACGACATCGCCGGCCTGGATATACACCCATCGATGCGGCTGCGCATCGAGCACTACCTCCAGCACCGCGACACCCCCTACCTGGGCTGACCTGGACCCGCACCGGTCAGAGCCAGTCGCGCACCCGCCCCACCGCAGCCAACAGCTCTTCGCGGCCTGCATCCACCGCCCGGTGCACCGGATCCTGCGGCCCGTACCGCGCCAATACCTCGTCAAGACGGTCCTCGGCCGACACCGGCGACCCGTCGGGTCCGGTCGTCAAATCGCAAAATGTCAACGCATCCAGAACATCACAGGGTGGTTCGCTGAACGCCGACAGCCCGGAGACACCCCGCTCGGACGCCTCCAAATGCGCGCCGGTGTGGAACGCCACCAACGATGCGACCAGCTCGCCAAAGCCAGCTGACCGGGCGAACACCGCACCGTCAAGGGGATGAAAACCGCTCCGGCGCACCGAGGGCGCGTAGCCGATGTCATGCAGCCACGCCGACGCCACCAAACACTGCCCAGCCTCGCCATCGAAGTGTCGCTCCAATCGCTCGGCCGCAGCAGCCACCCCACGCACATGCGCCAACCGCCCAGGCTGCCCAGCCAGCCGTGCCTCAGCTTCCCGCCGTGCCCGCTGCTCCGCCCCGCTCATACCGGCCAGCCTACGAGCCCCACCCCAACACCGCAGCGTCTGCACCGCAGTCCTCCTGAGCGTCCAGACCCCGAGTCCCCATCATCCGGCGGCTACCTGCGGGCTTCGCTTCGCTCCCTGTGCTCCCGTCCGCTGGCGCTCCCGTCCGCGCCGGTCGCTGCACTTCGCCCTCCGTCCACCGCCAACCGCCAAGCGATTCCCTGTAGAAACCGCCGCTGACCTGCGATGTGAGAACTTTCTTTACTGGTATCAAGCTTGCCGCTGGTGGTGCGAGGAATAGGGCCTGCGGCGACGAGACGCACGTCCTCGGTAGTCCCATTGTGGCGCCGTGAAACCGCAGCTTTGATTCGTTCAATGGCCGGGCCATGATTGGTTCGGCCGGCGGCGTGTGTCGCCGCCGCGATCAGGTCCGCCTCGGCCTTCTCGATTGCGCCGGGCCAGCTCGACACCGCAGAACAACGGATCCGAGCCCGGGTCTGAGTCACCGTTGATAGCCACGTCGATATTGTGCCCGCGCAAGCGTTTCCGAAACCTCCGGCCACCGCCTCGCGACGGTCAGCGGGGCGGCCCGGCGGGCTCCCAGCTGCACATCGCGATATCGAGCGCGTCTTCGTCCAGGGCGCTCACCGCTATGGGCATTTGGTCGCTGCGGTGGCGCATGCCATCCAAAAGGATGGCCACGTAGCGGCGCCACAGTTCCGGTTCAACGTGGCCCGCCCATTCGCTGACCGTTCCGGCCAGCAGGCTCAAGATTGGTACATCCGTAGGTGCGACATCGAGCCGCAGATAACCGTCCTCGCGTGCCCGCTCGACGAGTCTTGAGACCGGCTGGGATAGCCTCAGTCGCGAACACTCGACCCGGTGCCCGCCGTAGGCCTTGCTGTAGAGCATCTCGCGGAGCCCTCGATCGGTCGCGGTCAGTTCACAGCTCTGCTCTACGAACCGCACGAACCCATCCCACGAATTCTGTTCCTGTAGTGCGGATTCCGCGAGCGCGACGACCTGGTCGATGCCGTCCTCAAAGACCGCATCCAGCAACTCTTCTTTCGTGGCGAACCGCCGGTAGACCGTGCCCACGCCGACTCCTGTGTGATGTGCCACGTCGTTGAGCGTCGCCTCAAGGCCCTTTTCGGCGAACAGTTTGCGCGCAGCGGCGAGCACACGCTGCCGATTGCGCTCTGCGTCCTTACGCAGAGCACGGTGGGTTTCCTCGGTCATATCTCTCAGCTTAAGTGATCGGCATCATAAGTGGATTGAACTTGTCCACTTAATAGGTTAGCTTCAATTCCTGGATGGCGCAGGCTGCCCCTACCCGGCTCGTCGCGAACCCTCGAACGTTGGGAGTCCCTACCTTGACCGCAGTCACCGCGCGGCAGCGCCGATCGAGCGCACTCACTCGGAGGAGAACATGGCCGCATGTCGCGGTCGACCACCTCGGGCGGCAGCGATGACAAAGATGTTCATGCGCATCTGGCTCCCCGTCGCGATCGTGGTTGCTGTGATAGTGGGTGCTCTCGCCGTGTCGCAGCTGCGGTCGGCGTTCGGTGCGAATCCTGTCCTGGTGACGCCGATCGGCGCGGACACCGCGGAGAAGTTCGTTCCCAAGGTGGTGACCTACGAGATCTTCGGCTCCGGTGAAACGGCCGTGATCAATTACAAGGATCTTGACGGAAACCCTCAGCGCACCGGAACCGTGGAACTGCCGTGGACCTTGACATTGTCAACAACGGCGCCATCGGTGGCGCCCAACATCATTGCCCAAACCGACGGCGACACCATTTCTTGCCGGGTCACCGTCGATGACGAGGTCAAGGATGAAAGGACAGCTACGGGTGTGAATGCCCAAACCTACTGCTTGGTGAAGTCCGCATGAGCGCACCAGTGTTCGATCCGCCGACCGATGCCATTCCGGCCCCCCGTCATCGGGCGCGCGCCTGGCTCCCACGGTTCATACGGACGTTCGCGGTGCCGATCATCCTGGGCTGGATCGCTATCATCGTCGCGCTCAACGTCGCCGTGCCGCAGCTCGAAGTGGTGGGCAAGATGCGTTCGGTGTCGATGACTCCCAGCGATGCGCCGTCGATGATCGCGACTAAACGCGTCGGCACCACGTTCGAGGAGTACAACACCAGTAGTTCGATCATGGTCGTCCTCGAGGGTGAGCAGAAGTTGGGCGCCGAGGCCCACGACTTCTACGACCAATTGGTCCGTGACTTGCGCGCGGACACTAAACACGTGCAGCATGTCCAGGATCTGTGGGGAGATTCATTCACCTCGGCGGGGGCCCAGAGCGTCGACGGCAAGGCCTCCTACGCCCAGGTCTACATCGCCGGTGATCAAGGCGAATCACTGGCCAATGAGTCGGTGGAGTCCGTGCGCGACATTGTCGCAAAGAATCCGGCACCGGCGGGGGTCAAGGCCTACGTGACGGGTGCGGCGGCGACGAGCTCCGATCAGAGCCACGTCGGTGACAAGAGCATGAAGCTGATCGAATTCGTCACTTTTGGCGTCATCATCGTCTTGCTGTTGGTGATCTACCGGTCCGTCATTACGACAGCCTTGATGTTCGGGTTGGTCATCACCGGGTTGATGGCCGTGCGCGGAGTGGTGGCATTCTTGGGCTACCACAATGTATTTGGCCTGACGACCTTCGCCACCAACATGGTCGTAACCCTGGCCATCGCCGCGGTGACCGACTACGGGATATTCCTGCTCGGGCGATATCACGAGGCGCGCCGATCCGGTGAGGACCGAGAATCGGCGTACTACACCATGTTCCATGGGACCGCGCACGTGGTTCTGGCCTCCGGCCTGACCATCGCGGGAGCCACCTTCTGCCTGAACTTCACCCGGCTGCCCTACTTCCAGACGATGGGCACCCCCATAGCCGTCGGCATGGTGGTCGGTATTGCGGTGGCACTGACGTTCGGTTGCGCGCTCATCTCGCTGGCCAGTCGCTTCGGCAATGTGCTGGAGCCCAAGAACAAGACGAAGGCCCGGGGGTGGCGTCGGGTCGGAACCGCAACGGTCCGCTGGCCCGGTGCATTCCTGGTCGTCGCGCTCGCGGCATGCATGGTTGGCCTGCTCGCGCTGCCGGGCTATAAGACGACCTACAACGACCGCATCTATCTGCCCGATGATGTTCCGGCGAACGTCGGTTACGCGGCCGCGATCCGGCACTTCTCCGAGTCCCGGATGAACCCGGATCTGCTGATGGTCGAGACCGACCATGACATGCGAAATCCGGCCGACTTCCTGGTGATCGACAAGATCGCCAAGGCGCTTGCGCGGGTCGACGGAATCGCCCAGGTGCAGACCATCACCCGGCCCGATGGCAAGCCGATCGAACATTCGACGATCCCGTACATGATCAGTCAGGGCAATGCCGGCCAGGTCATGACGAACGATTACCAGCAGAGCATGATCGGCAACATACTGGCCCAGGCCGCCGAGATGCAGAACACCATCGACTCGATGGAGAAAATGCACGCGATCACCACGGAACTGGCTGAGACCACAAAAGGGTTGGCCAGCAAGATGGACAACACTTCGATGACCATCCAGGAAATGCGCGATCACATGGCTGATTTCGAGGATTTCTTCCGGCCGATCCGCAATTACCTCTACTGGGAGCCGCACTGTTTCAACATCCCCGTGTGCTGGTCGCTGCGTTCGATCTTCGACGCCCTCGATGGCATCGCGACCATGTCCGACGATTTCCAGAACATGGTGCCGGACATGCACCGGATGTCCGATCTGACGCTGCAGATGACCGCCATCATGCCGGCGATGATCCAGTCCATGAAGAACCAGAAGCAGATGATGCTCAACCAGTATCAGGTTCAGAAGGCGCAGCAAGACCAGACCATGGCCCAGCAGGAAGACAGCACGGCGATGGGAGAGGCATTCGATAAGGCGCTGAACGACGACTCGTTCTACCTGCCTCCGGAAGCCTTCGGCAACGCCGATTTCCAGCGTGGTATGAAGTTGATGATGTCACCGGATGGGCACGCTGTTCGGTTCACCATCATTCACCAAGGCGATCCGTTGACACCGGAAGGCACGTCCCGTACCGAGCCTCTCAAGGCCGCCGCGGCTGCAGCGATCAAGGGGACGCCACTGGAGGGCGCCTCGGTCTTTGTCGGCGGTAGCGCAGCGACGTACAACGACATGCAGTTCGGAGCCGATTACGACCTGCTCATCGCGGTAACGGCTGCGCTTCTGTTGATCCTCGTCATCATGATGCTCATCACCCGAGCCCTTGTCGCCGCAGTCGTCATCGTCGGCACCGTGGTACTCAGCCTGGCCACCGCATTCGGGTTCTCGGTGGTGCTCTGGCAGCACATCGTCGGCATCCCGTTGCACTGGATGGTGATGCCGATGTCGGTGATCGTGCTGGTGGCCGTGGGCGCGGACTACAACCTGCTGCTGGTATCGCGAATGAAGGAGGAGATCCACGCCGGGTTGAAGACCGGCACCATTCGCGCCATGGGCGGCAGCGGCCCAGTGGTCACCGCCGCAGGACTGGTGTTCGCTTTCACCATGGCATCGATGTCGGTCAGCAGTCTGATCGTCATCGGCCAGGTCGGCACCACCATCGCCATTGGCTTGATGTTCGACACCTTCGTCATCCGCGGGTTGATGACGCCGTCCATTGCCACGCTGCTCGGGCGCTGGTTCTGGTGGCCGCAACGCGTCCGCCAGCGTCCGGTGCCGCAGCCCTGGCCGAAGCCCATTCAGCGCGAACCCGAGGAGGCCCTGGTCTGATGAAACGTATGCTGATCGCCCTGTCGTTCTGTGCGGCAACCAGTCTCGCGCTCTCGGCGCCGGCCCATGCCGATCCGGACACGGAGTTCGCCAACGAGTTGCACACCTTCGGGATCTACGGGCAGAAGGACTACAACGCCTGGATCGGCAAGCTCATGTGCAAGCGGTTGCACAACGGCGTCGACCACAATGCTCAGGACTCGGTCGGGTTCGTGAAAAAGCAACTGGCCAAGGACAGCACCGACGCTCAGTCGTGGCAGTTCCTGGGCACCGCCATCAACTACTACTGCCCCGATCAGCGCTTCGTCTACGAACAAGCCGCGCACTGAACGACTTTGGAGCAACATGTCGAACCGCAAGAGTGTCAGTAACCTGATCCGCACCGGCCTGGCCGCCTGCACTGTCGCCGGCGCGCTGGCCGGGGCCGGCATCGCCTCGGCGGATGCGACCGACGATTACCCGATCCCCAACCGGATCCTGAAGACCCCGTGCACGGCCGAACAGATCATGGCCGCCGCCCGCGACGTCGAGCCGGTGTACTACGAGCGCTACATGATCGACTACAACAACAAGCCGGTCGCCGATCAGCAGGGCGCCCAGGACCGGATCCACTGGTTCTTCTCCATGGACTACGCCGGTCGCCGCCAGTACTCCGAGAACATGGCCACCAACGCGTTCTTCGAGAACATGTCGTGGCGCTGGCCGAACTGGGCTAAGCTGTTCTTCAACAACAAGGGCGTCGCGGCCAACACCACCGACGTCTGCCAGAACTACCCGCCCAACGACATGTCCGTCTGGGACTGGCACTGAACCCAGCGCATCAATCCGGAAGTGAGTTGCTCAGCCGCTCGGTGCTTGCGCGGCAGCGACACCGTCTGCAGGTCGCCGGTGATGATGTTCGCGGCCGGTTGCAGCGCACGAGCGATTTGCGCTGAGGTCGGGTCGGCCTCAACCCCCGGTCAGCGCTATAGCCAGATCCGTGGGCGCATGCGTGAGGAAGTTTCCTGATCCACAACCCAAGTCCAGCACTGATCCACCTGTGAATCCTGCAGCCTGCAAGACACCCCAGATATGGGAGACGAGCTTCCGTCGGGGTGAAAAATGAGGTGTCGACGACTCGTGTCGCCTTGGCCATCGATTCGCCGATAGCCTCGTCAAGCTCGTCGGCCAGCCTGCTCGGGGCGCGGTGGTTCTACCGACTTGAGGTCGATAATCCTGGGGTCAAGGTCAAGTCAGAAACGGTCAGCTGCCGTCGACAACCTCATGACCCGCAACAGTTGGCTGCACTATTGGGGGCCGCCGACGCTTCCGTTTCATCCCTGCGGTCCGCTTCGCCCAGTTCGCGGTACCGGCCGGCCCAGCGTGCGGCTGTACTCACCGCGACTTGGAACCGTTCGGCTGCTCGGCGCAGCGACCAGCCATCCTCAACCACGCAACGGGCCAGGCGCAGACGACCGGTTTCAGACAACGCGGCATTGCGGTGGGACACGAAGACCTCCGAAGTGAGTTGGTGCGTTCCTAGACAGCTCGCACTTCACCCGGAGGTCTTCGTTATGTCACCACGCCACGCCGTACCTAACGTCCGTGGTCAGTACCCCTAGTTGCTGGACTTGTCTTTGGACTGGCGTTTGCTCTCGCGCTTGGTCTTGGGTTTGGATACGGACTTCGTCTTTGAGCCCGAATCGGCCCGGGTCGAGGCTTGTCCGGCATCGCTGTTCGAGGCGGTGTTCTCGGACCGGTCCGAAATGCCAAGGCCCTTTCTGACATTGGAGCGCACCCGGTCGAGGGTCGTACGTGCGCTCGTGGCAGTCTCCTGCCGCTGTTCGGTGACTCTTTCGCGAGCAAGCGCGGTGCGCTCCTTGCCTGTGAGCGGCTTCGGGGCGCTCGTCGGCTTGCTGACCTCGTCCGCGGCATCTTCGACGCCCGCGCCGCCGGCGGTGGGTGAGTTCGTCTCGCCGGTCTGGTGCTGGGTGTCGGATGAGGCGACTTTGGCTGATACGCGAGGCGAATCCGCCAGGGTGCTCTGCGGCGAGGGAACGTGTGTCGTTGCGTGCTCGGAGGGCTCGGTTTCGAGTGTGACGGTGACGAGGTCCCGTTTGATGTTGGAGTCCGTTGCCGACACCAGAGTGGCGACCGCATCGGAGTCGAGGCCGCCGATCGGTGCCGGCGCTGCTGGCCGCTCAAGCCGCAGGGAGGTAGCGATCTGCTCTGGCACCTGGCGGAAGAAGAAGTCGACGGGTCCGGTGTCGGAGAAGACACCGGGGAAGCTCTGGCCGGGGCCGGGCGGGAAGGGGCCGTCGGGATCGCCGACGAACGCGGGTACGTATCCGTTGAGGAATGCGTTGGTGATCTTGGCCGGCGCGTTGATCAATTCGCTGACAGCGGTGTCGAATTCGCTGGCCTGTAGCGCGGTTCCCACCCGGTCCATGATCTCCACGGTTTGGAAGATCGCGGTGACCTGTGGCGCCAGCAATGCCCGGCCGAGGTTACCGATCACACCGCGGGACAGCAGGCCGGGTCCGTAGCCGGTTCGTCCCTCTCCTGGTGGTAGGGAGCCGCCGATGACGTTGGGGTCGTAGTACTGGTCCATCCATGTCGTGCCGAGGATGCGGGCGAGTGGTTCGAGGCCTACGGAGTCCAGGAAGTCGCCGGGAACCCGGAATGCGTCCAGAAGCGAGCCCCGGAAGTCGGACAAGCCGGCCGTCAAGAACCACAAGTTGACCTCGCCGAAAGCCTCGAGGAACTTTCCCTGCGCGAGGAGGCCGGCCGAAAGCTCCAGGACGCCGGGGAGTGCTGTCAACGCCTCCTGCATTTGCACGGCCAGCCCGGCGCCTGCTGTGCTGAGGCGATCCCCGAACCCGGGCAGAGCGGCCAGTGTCGTTTGGATGCGTTGCGGGTCGGTTAAGTTGGCGAAGACGTTGGTGAACTGAGCCTGGACGGCTGGATCGCCCAGTGCGGCCGTGAGTTTGCCCGATGCGGTCGTGACCCCTGAGTTCAGCTTCTCTAGTTGGTAGAGCAAGCCGGCGGGTCCGGTGAGAACGTCCCCCCACACCTCGAGCGGGTTCTGGAATGCCGAGAGATCGACGGGCGCCACGCGAACCTCGGGCATGGTTGGTGTGGCCAGCGTCGGCGTGGCCGTCAGGATGCCCGCACTTGCCACGGCCACGCCCGCGACGATGAGCTTTCTCGGGCGAGAAGGCGATGGTGGCGACCCAGGTTCGTAACCCGTCAAGTCGGCGTGGAGCGGTGTTTGCACGGTTTCTCCCTGAGGTAAGCGCCAGACGGCCGTGAGGCGGCCGTTTCTGTGAGTCGGCTGAACAGTAGCTGGACGTTACCTGTCCTACAAGAGCTATGCCTAACCTAAGTAAGCACCCAGCAGTATCGCTTGGCTTGTGGCGCCATGGCGCGGGCCAGCCGACCATCGAGTTTGTCGGGTCGTATGCCCGCCTGTGATGGCGTTGCGCGATGATCGCAGGATGAGTCGGGTAGCGCCCTTCCGGTTGAAGTTCACCCCGCGCACTGCTCCGGACCCGCCTACGACGACGTCGAGGAGCACGGGGGAGCGTCCGGTGGGGCAGTCCTCGGGCTGCTGTCGATTCTGGACCGCCTCCCTTAGTGCGTGGGCATCCCCGGTGTCGCGGAGACGCCAGGTGGCGATAAATCGACTATCAGCGAACCCTACGAAACCTATTGCGGTTCCGTGCAATCCAGTTCCTGGCTGACACTGTCGCGCACCACGATGCGACCGGCCGCCCGTATTGGCGATGGAGCGTTCCAACGGACGGCTGCTCCCATTCTCCCCATCGAGAGCCATGATGTAGCTCACATAGGGCCAAGAACTTCTAGCAAATTCACGGTGACGTCGTTAATCTCCAGCCATGCGTCTTTTAGGTGTGCTTATTATCGCCTTGACCTCCGCAAACCTCGTAGGCTGCGCAAACCTGAACGACGAGGGCCCCAAGATCATCACGGTGACGCAAATACACGCAGGACGCACGGTCACATCGATGACGCCTTCGCTCCCAGGCATCACCATCCCCGAAGTTGCCGGTCGCAACGCCGAAAACGTCCGCAAAGACCTAGAAGCCCTCGGCGTCACCGAAGTCAGCCTCTCGTCTGCGAACCCGAAATACAGTGTCGTGGACCGCGCTACTGACTGGACCGCTGTCGGAATCGAGCCCGCCCCTGGAACCACCGTCAAGAGAGACCAACAGGTCGTCGTGAAGGTCTACAAGAACTAACCAGCCCAAGAACTGCCGATGCCCCGGTCAGCTCAAGACCGTGCTCGGCGCACTGCCTCCTGCAACTGGGCGGCCTCACGCGCGACCTCGCCGGTCCGCCTGCCGGCGGAGCGGCGCGCGGGACTATCTCGTTAACGGTGTTCTGCCACAGCAGGCTGACGTCATGTGTCATCACCTCGGTGGTCATTCGGCCCATGTGTGCTCCTGTCTCGACGCGGCGACGGTGAGCACTGAGGTGCCCAGGTGCCGCCCTGTAAGAAGGACGCTATCCACGGTGATGTGTGTCTCATATCCCCCGCGGGAGGACATGCACTCTCATTAGGGGGTGCACGAGCGAGGCGCCGTCACAGGCGCGCTGCGCCGGCGCGGCTGGTGCTCAAGATGGCGCGAGCTGAGTCGGTCAGCAGAACCCGCAGCCGGTCATCGGCCAGACCCATGTTGTGAAACAGCGGTGATTGAATGGCGCCGATGGCCGCGTGCACGACGACCCGTGCTTCGGTGTCGTCCAAGTCCTCGCGCAGCTCGTTGACCAGATGTACCCACTCCTCCAGGTACAGCCGCTGCTTTCGGCGCAACCGCCGGCGGTCCTCGTCGGGCAGGTTGTTGATCTCGTTGTAATAGACCTGCGCTAGTTGACGATCTCCGACCACGAACTCGACCTGGCCGTCGATCAGCTCCTCCAGTGGGGCAGCTCGACGGTGTTGTCGAGGAGGCGCTGCTCCTCGGCGATCAGATCGTCGATCACCCGGTCGAACAGGGCGACCAGGATCGCCGATTTGCTCTCGAAGTGGCGATAGACGCCGGATCCGGTGATTCCGGCTGCGTTGCCGATGTCAGCAATCGAAACCGCGTGAAAGCCTTTGCGCCCGATCAGATCTGAGGCCGCCAGCAGAATGCGGTTCTTGCGGTCGGGATCGCGCGTTCTGACCCCCGCTGCGCCGGGGCGTGAGTCAACGACGATGAGTACACCTCCTAGTGCATGTCCACTCATTATGCATCGTGGCTGGGCTGGGCATATCACTTCACATAAGTGAACCACAAATAACTAACTCGGTCGTCAATGCATCGCGAGTTGTCACGTGCCGAGGCGGGGTTGTGCCCAGGTGGGGGTTGCATCTCCTGCAAGGAGGGGAACGCAGTGGTCTGCGCCATACATTCTCGGCGTACTTCCCGACGAAGGATTCCTGCTTATGCGCGAGTAATGGACCCGCGATCCGCCCAATCCCTGACTGATCGATCAGACATCCAAGATGTCGCGCACATGTCCGGTCTCATTAATCGATGCAATGCGTCGGTGCCCGGACCGGGAGATCAATACCCGACTAATCGACACGTAGTCGAGCCGAAAAGGCATTGGCCGACCTGCCCCGATTTCGTAGGCCAGCAGAGCGTTGATAACGCCACCATGCGCGGCAACCACGCAGGTATCACTGTGGTCACAGATATCAACGATATAGTTGATCGTGCAGAGTACCCGGTCCTTGAATGCGTTAACGTCGACAAAGTCTGGAAGTTCGCCGGCGAGGATCGCAGTGTATATATCAGGCTGCGATGTGGCGGCTTCGTGAATGGGAACATAATAGTTCTGGACGTAGTCGTACTCCGCAAGGCCGTCGAGTATCTCAACATCAATACCACGGACCGCAGCAATGGGAGCGACGGTTTGTTGGGCCCGTCGTTGTGGACTCGCGAAGATGCGATGGATGGGGTAAGGGCTCAGTGCGGCTTGAAGTCGCACTGCCTGCTCGTGTCCTTCCACGGTCAAGGAGGGATCAGCGTACCCATCGTTGACGACGAGGTGTTCGGGCAAGGCATGACGGATGAGTAGTAATTGCATATTCCCGCTTTCAGTAGGCCTCTCAGCATTTATGTGGTGCGGCCGAAGGTCCTCACGGGCGACCCCCCCCACAACCCTGCCGAGACGTCAGAAAATAATGGACAAGGTCCGACTGCCGGGTGTCTTCAGTCGATTCTGAGCGACTACCAACTGTAAAAGCCGCGGCCAGCCTTTCGGCCCAGATCGCCGGCTGCGACTTTCTCCCGGAGAATCACAGGGGGTTCGAATCGATCGCCCACTTCACGTGCTAGATGCTCAGCGATTGCCAGCCGTACATCGAGACCCACCACATCCGTTGTGCGTAACGGGCCCATAGGGTGCTTGTACCCCAGCGTCATGGCATTATCGATGTCCTCCGCTGAGGCAACCCCGTCCTCGAGCATCCGCATGGCCTCAAGCGCAATAGCCACCCCCAGCCGCGACGACGCGAATCCAGGCGAGTCAGTGACTGTGATAGCCGTTTTGCCGAGCGCCTGTACCCACGTCTGGGCATCGGCGACGAGTTCAGGCGAGGTTTCCGCGCCCGCTACGATTTCCACCAGCTCGCTGGCCGGGACCGGGTTGAAAAAGTGAAGACCGAGGAATCGCTCGGGCCGAGCGAGACCGGAAGCCAATCGGCCTACCGACAGGGAACTGGTATTGGTGGCAAGGACGGCCTCCGGGACGACCTGTTCGATGCGCGCCAACACCATGGCCTTGAGCTGGACGATCTCGGGAACTGCCTCCACTACCAGTTCGCACCCGGCGAGTGCCGCGGAGTCTGAAGCGACAGTCAACCGCCGCTGGATCTGTTCCAACGACTCGGTGAGCGTCCCCCTCTCTGCAGCCTTCTGCAGGCTCGCGCGGACACGCTCGGCCGCCGCGGCGGCCAATGTTTCGTCGGCGTCGATCATTGTCACCGAAGCGCCGGCGAGCAACATCGCGTGGGCGATCCCCGCGCCCATTCGGCCGCCACCGTATACACCGACCATTGCGGGCAGGTTCATTGATTCTCCATTCGGAACGAGATGATTTCGAGGGCGACAGCGGGTACCGGGCCGATACAGTCGGGGCCCGATTCCCACCTGATGTCCGTCGGCGATGAGTCGATAATCGAAGGTGCTGAGCACCCGGCGGCGAGTGGCCGTCCGATGGACTTTCTCTGTGTTCGAGGTCTCTTCGCCTTGCGTCGTACCCTTATCCCGGACGAAGTCACCGGTCCCTCGGGCGTAACCAGTTCGGAGCCATGAACAGAAGACCCGTGCTCGCACTCGGTTGCGGGTCCCGAGCGCTCTCGAAAGGATCTACCGGTTGGGCCAACCGTCAGATCCTTGAACCATCGGCCCATCAACCGAGTCCGGTGATGACGACGACCTTGCCCTTGACCTTGCCGTCTTTGACGTACTGCAGGGCGTCACCGACCTTGTCGAGGGGGAAGACGGTGTCGATGGATGCGTCCAGCTTGCCCTGTACGGACAGCTCGAAAATCGTGGACATCGTCGACCGCATCAGGGCAGGGTCGCGGTCGCGGTAGTCGCTACTCTGCAGACCGACCACGCTGATATTCTTGACGAGAAGATGCCCGGGCTTGATCAAGTTCTGCCCGCCGGAGGCGAAACCAACAATGACGATCCGTCCTTCCCAGGCGGTCGCGCGGAGGATCTGGGTGAGGAAATCGCCACCGAGCGTTTCGAGTACAACATCGACGCCCTTGCCGTCGGTCGTCGCGAGAAGGTCGTCACGCACCCTGTCCGAGGTCGAGGTGAGGACGACATCGGCGCCTTGGCGTCGGGCGAGTTCGCCCTTGGCTTCGTCCGCCGCGAGGGCGATAACCCTGGCCCCATATGCTTTCGCCAATTGCACACCGGCCGACCCCACCCCGCCGCCTGCGCCGGTGACGAGGACCGTCTCACCAGACCTCAGCTGTCCACGTCGTATGAGCCCGAAGTGGGCGGTGAAGTAGACCAGTCCGACGGCTGCCGCCTGCTCGTAACCAAGGCTGTCCGGTAGCTCCATCACGAGGTCTTCGGGCACGACCAACTGCTCGGCGTAGCCACCGTATTCGACGAGGCCCAGCACCCGCTGGCCGACAGCAATGCGGTCGACGCCCTCGCCGACCGCGATGACACGGCCTGCTGCTTCCTTTCCCGGGCTGAACGGACGCGGTGGAAGGTTCTGGTAAGTGCCCGCGACGACGAGAATGTCCGGGAAGTTGATGCTGACTGCACCAACCTCTATCACGACTTCTCCGGGGCCCGCCACCAGATTTGGGACCTCCTCGATCACCAGGGTGGACGGGGGGCCGAATTCCTTGACAAGCGCAGCGCGCATCTGACTTCCTTTCGAGTAGCAGGGATTCAGGCCCAGGGTGAGCCGTCGGGCAGCGAGACGAGGGTGGGGTATGGCACCGTGCCTCCGTCCCTGCGCAATGCCGGGTCAATCGGGCTGGAGAAGGTCGCGAACGACGTCTGGAGGTCGGGTGCAGCTACGCGATCCGGTCCGGCGATGTCGACCAGACCTGCGCTCACCGCCTCGTCCCAGGTGGCAACTACCACGGTGCAGACGTCTTCACCATCTAGCAGGTCTCGCCAGTAGTCCGCTGTCTGGGACGCGAAAACCCTTGCCAGGGCTGCGATAACCGACTGCTCCTGCCCCACCTCGTCATGGAACTTCTCTTCCAGACCGACCAGGTCGACGAGCCGGTCCCAGAACTTCTGCTCGAGGCTGGCGCAGGCGATGTGACGGCCATCCGAGGTCGGATAGATTTGGTAGCGGGGACTTCCACCGGTCAACTGTTCGGCACCGGGCCGCGGCCAAGCGCCGGCCGCCTGGTGGGTGGCGAAGTAGCCGTACCCGAGGATCTGCAGGTTGTGTGTCATCGACACTTGGATATGACAGCCTTCCCCGGTGCGTTCAGCCTGGCGAAGTGCGAGGAGGATGTTGACCACCGCTGGATAGGTTCCGCCCGCGATGTCAGCCAGCACCGTCACTGGCAGTGAGGGCGCTCCGGACGAGTCCGTCACCACCCCGAGCAACCCGGACTCTGCCAGGTAGTTGAGGTCGTGTCCCGCGCGTGCAGCACGACTTCCAGCGGGGCCGTACCCGGTTATCGAGCAATACACCACTCGTGGACTGACCGCCTTTATGGCCTCGTAACCGAGGCCGAGCCGGTCGGCCACCCCCGGCCGAAACTGCTCCATCACTACGTCGGCTTCGGCAGCGAGCTCCAGGACTCGGTTCAGCTGAGCGCGTTCCTTGAAGTCGACCGCATAGGCCCTCTTGCCACGGTTGAGAACGGCATAGTTTGCACTGGACTCACCGAACTTTGGCTCATACGTGCGCATTTCGTCACCGCGTCCGGGTCGCTCGAGTTTGATCACGTCGGCGCCTGCGTCCGCCAACATCAGCGTGGCGAGCGGACCAGGCAGCAGCGTGGACAGGTCCAGGACCTTAACTCCGGCGAGCGGCAGTTCGCGGTGACTCACTGGACCATCTCCCGCAGTTTGAATTTTTGAACCTTCCCGCTCGGGGTCATCGGCAATTCGGGCAGGTTGACAACTCGTTCGGGGAGGTAGTGCCTGGACAGCCCTTTCGAGAGCAGGAACTCGCCGAGCGTCTCCACTGTCAACTCTGACCGACCAGCCTTGACGACCAGCGCGGCACAGACGCGCTCTCCGAGTCTCTCATCCGGAAACCCGACGACGGCGGCGTTTGCCACGTCGGGATGGTCAAAAATTACCGACTCGACGTCGGTGACCGGGATGTTCTCACCGCCGCGGATGATGATGTCCTTGGCGCGGCCACGCAATGACACCCAGCCGTGCTCGTCGACGCTCGCGCGGTCCCCGGTCTTGAACCACAGGCCTGGAAGGTACGAATCCACAGTTGCGTCGGGCCGGTCATAGTAGCCATAGATGATGGCCGGCCCCCGTATGAGCAGATCCCCGACATTGCCGGTAGGCACGTCGTGGCCGTCGACGTCGACGACCCGGACCGCCGATCCGGCGAAGACGGAGCCGTCGGTGCGCTGAATGGCGGTGGATTCCCTTGGGGTGCAGGAGATCATGATGCTGCACTCTGTCATTCCCCAGGCTGGACAGATATAGGCGCCGAGCGCCTCCTGAGCCTGTACGGGCAGATTTCGCGGCACGGACGAACCTGCGATAACTAGACACTTCAATGTCGAGTTCGGGTCGCCAGCCAGGTCGGTACGCAGCATGTCCTGGAGAAAGGTCGGGGCGCCGAAAAAGGTGGTGACCCCCTCGTCGCGGATCACCTCTGCACCCCAGGCGGGTTTCCACCGGTCCACATGGATTGCGGTACCGGCTAGGGAGACCGTGAATAGGATGCCCCAGACGAATCCGGTGTGGTGGCCGAGTGGGGAAGCGACGAGTTGCACCATGGGGTCGCCGAAGATTTCCGGTCCGAGGTGATCCGCTTGCCCGCGGATCGCGTAGATGAGGGTGTCGTGGCTGTGCATCGCACCCTTCGGCTCGCCGGTGGTACCGGAAGTGAAGCCGAGATAGCAGACCCGACTCGGGTCCGGGTCAGGAAACTCCCTCATCGGAGTCTCGGCGTGGCTGGACCACAACGATTCACCTTCGCGCAGGTCGGAGGTGTCGTCGTCAACGACAAGAACGTGCTCCAGGGTCGGTACCTCGACCCGAAGTGCCCGGGCAAGTTCGAGATTGTCGTTTTTGCGCCAACGGCTGAGAATCACCAGCACCTTGGCCCTGCTGCGGCGCAGAATCGCAGCGGCCTGCTTTTCCCCGTAGCCGACCGGGATACCCGTGTAAATAGCACCGATTTCGTTGATACCGAACACCATCTCGGGGTATTCGACCCAGTTCGGCAGCATTAATGCGACCGCGTCACCGGCTCTGACTCCCAGTGAGGCGAACACGCTGGCGGCGTGATGGGCGTTGCGATCGAATTCCCGGTAGGTGCGAGTGATGCGCTCGCCGTCAGTGCGGCGCCCGACAAGGGCAACCCGGTCCGGGTGGGTGTGGGCTGCTTCGGTAAGCAACGATCGGATCGATCGACCTTCCCACCAACCCGCAGCCCGCCACGCTGCGGCGGTCTCGTCATCGATCGCCGTGTACTGCCCGTCGAGGACGTCCGACAGTGGTGGGTGCATCGGTGTCGTCATGACGCCTCCATTCGGAATAAGGTGGACGCCGACGCGAGACCCACGAGCGTGCGAGCGGTGGTGATGGCGGCGCTCCAGGTGTCGGTCGCAGCACGCAGTGAGACCGCGTCGCGCAGGCGGCGCTCGGCGCCGTACTCGGCGAGATACCCGTAGCCGCCGTGGGACTGCAGGGCTGCGGCGGCCACATCGATCGCGCTATCGCACGACTCACGGGCGACAGCGAAGGTCTGCACGGGGTCGTCGGCGACGGCCAGCACTGCACCTAATGTGGTCACGGAGCGAGTGGCCTGGCCGAGAAGGGACTGCCGCACGGCGGGAATGGCGGTGAGCGGCGCACCGAATTGCCTTCGGCTGGATGCGTAGCGCGCGGCATCATCGGCGGACGCCCCGGCGACACCGGCGGCAACCGCGGCGGCTCCGAGCCGTAATCGTGCCCGAGCCGCGGGGACGTCGACTGCCGCCAGCTCATGGATCTCATCCCTGCTGGCCTGGACGTCGAGCGACCGAGTGAAGGCGCCGCCTAGTCCGGTACGGCGCAGCGGCGTGGCCTCCGCTGCAGTGGGCACGACCAGCACGGCAGCATCGTCACCGTCCAGCACCAGGAGGTGAGGATTCTCTGCGGCGGCGTCCACGCGGTCGATGGAGCCGGTCAGTGTGTCACCGTTCCATGTCAGACGTACGTGGGCCGAGGTGGCGTCGACAACCGCGACCGCAGCCCGACCAGCATGGATCAACGTGGCGAGGTCGGCCAAGCGGTGATCACCGGCGAGGACATCGACGGCGGCATGTGCCTGCGCCGACGCCCATCCCAAGGCGGGCCAGGCGCGGCCGAGCCGCTCGAGTACGGCGACGGTGAGGCTGCGCTCAGCCCCTCCGCCGCCCGTGGATTCTGCGGTGCCCACGGTCCAGATCCCGAGTTCGGCGAGCTCGACGATCAGTCCAGCCACCACCGCGGGTTCATCCTCGAGGACGGATTCGTGTGCGGCGACGAACTTGTCGAGCATGGTCCGCACATCGTTGTCGTCTCCGTCGATAACGGGACCCCACCAGCCATTGGACCAGCTCATGACCAGAAACTTTCGGGGTCAGGCTGGCGGCGTTCTCCAAAAGCGGCACTGGCCTCGTGGGCCTCCTGGGTGCGCAGATATAGAGTGAGCTGCTGGTCGTGGGCCATCCTCGCCTGACCGGAGACGCCGTTGTGCCGTGCCGAGAATGCCCCTTTCATGCCCGCTATTGCGAGCGGGCTGCGGGTGGCGATTTCCTGGGCGACCTTGGCGGCGTGCGCCTGGAGCTCGTCGGCCGGAACGACGTCGTTGACCAGGCCGATCTCGCGGGCCTGCGCTGCGGTGTACTTGTTATTCAGGTACCACATCTCCTTGGCGCGCTTCCGGCCGATGGTGTCCTCGAGGTACCAGCTGCCGTAGCCGGCGTCGAAGCTGCCCACCAAGGGACCGACCTGCCGGAAGACCGCGTCCTCCGCTGCGATTGTCAGGTCACAGACGTTGTGCAGAACGTTGCCGCCGCCGACTGCGAAGCCGTTGACGGCGGCGATGATCGGCTTGGGGATGGTGTCGATCGCCTGGTAGACATCGATGATCGGCAGCACCTGCGACTGGTCAAGGGAGGTAATGGGGTCGTGTTCGCCACCGATGCAGAAAAACTTCTCACCGGCGCCGGTTAGTACCGCGGCCCGCAGCTGTGGGTCGAGGCGGAACTTCTGCAGCGCGTCGAACAGTTCCAGACAGGTTTGGTGCCGGAACTTGTTGCCGGCGTCGGGTCGGTTGAGGGTGATGGTGAGGACCGGACCGTCGATGGTTGCGAGAATGTCGTCGTACGTCATGTCACTTGCTCCTGTCGGTGGGCTGTTCGGTGCGGAATCCGTGGCCGTTCTTATCGCCGAGCCGCCCGGCTGCCACCATTCGGCGCAGCAGGGGCGGCGGGGCGTATCTGGGGTCCGCAGTTGCGGTGTACGCCGCTTCAGTGGAGTGAAGATGGACGTCGAGGCCGATCCTGTCGAGCATGCGCAACGGACCAGTTTCGTAGCCCAGGCCCAGTTCGAGCGCGACGTCGATATCGTCTGCGGTGGCCAGTCCGTCATCGAACTCCTGGATGACATCATTGAGGTAGGGCAGGAGCAACGCATTGACCAGAAAGCCTGGACGGTCGGCGACTACCACCGGGACTTTGTCGCCGAGAGTGCCGACAAATGCGACCAGTCGGTCGACGAGGCCTTCGTCGGTTTGTAGCGCCGAGACGACCTCGACCGTTCGTGTCAGCGGCGCCGGGTTGGAGAATTTCAAGCCGGCCACGCGGCCCGGGTTCGACAAAATCGCCGCGAGATCTGTGACCGATAACGCCGAGGTGTTCGTCAGAACCGGGGTCTGCTCGTCGACCGTCTCGGCTACCTCGGTCAGCAGCGCCTTTTTCGTCCCGACATTCTCGGTGACGGCCTCAAGAACGGCGTCGACTGAGGACAGCTGAGCGACGGTGGTGGCAGCGGTGATCCGACCCAGCACGATGTCCTTGTCAGCAGCATTGAGCTTGCCGCGTGCGATCTCGCCGGCGAGAAACGTCCCGACCGTGGCGAATCCAGCGTCGAAGCGTTCACCGTCGGTTTCGAGAACGACTACGTTGCGCCCCGAAGTGGCGAGGACGTGGGCGATACCGGTGCCCATGGTGCCGAAGCCCAGGAGGCCTATTGTTGCGAAGTCTGTGGTGGACTCATTCATAACTAATCCTCAGGATCCGAAGAGGCGGGTGTCGTCGTACTCGTAGAAGCCACGTCCCGTCTTGCGTCCGAGGTCACCAGCGGCAACCATGCGCGCGACCATTGGCGGCGGGAAAAACTTCGGGTCACGCAACTGCTCGTAGAGGCGCGTCGCGACCTGCTGGTGAATATCCATTCCGACGATGTCGAGCAGGCGAAATGGTCCCATCGGATGACCCAGCGATCCGAGTACCGCGGTATCGATTTCCTCTTTGGTCGCGACCTTGGCTTCGAGAGCGCGAATGCAGGAGTTTTCCCATGGGATGAGGAAACGGTTGACGATGAAGCCAGGCCGGTCCATGGTGACCACGCCGGTCTTGCCGAGACCGGTCAAGAACTCGACGGTCGCCTCGTGTACCCAGCCCGCGGTGTGCCGCCCGTCGGCGATCTCGACAAGCTTCATCAGCGGTGCCGGGTTGCAGTAGTGAGTGCCGACAACACGCTCCGGCAGCCGCGACCCGGACGCGATACCCGTCACCGACAGAGTGGAGGTGTTGGTATGGAAAAGCGTGGATTCGGACACGATGTCGTCGAGTTGACCGAAAAGGCTCTTCTTCAACGCCTTATCCTCGAACACGGCCTCGACAACTACGTGGCATGGGGCAAGGTCGGCAAGGTCGGTGGTGCCCGAGAGGGCATCCTTGGCGGCCTGACCAGAGGTGGCGTCGAGCTTGCCCAGCTTCACGCTTTTGTCGAAAAACCCATGCACCGTGTCTATTCCGCGCTGCAGGTTCGCTTCATTGATGTCGAAGAGAATCGTCCGGTGGCCTGCACGGGCCATAACGGTCGCGATTCCCGAGCCCATCGTGCCGGCACCGAGGACGGCGACGGTCATACTGGTGTTGCTCACTGGATCTCCTGAATCGGTTGTCAGCGGACGCTCTGGCCGCCGTCGATGACGATGACTTCGCCGGTCATGAAATGTGAAGCGCTGCTTGCCAGGAGCAGCAGCCACGGCTTGAGTTCATCGGGCGCACCCATTCTGCGGGCAGGGATGGCTCGCACCACCTTTGCCATGGCGTCCGGGTCGTCGCGTAATTCTGCATTCAATGTCGTGGCGAAGTATCCGGGCGCGATGGCGTTGACTTGGATGCCGTTACCGGACCATTCGATCGCCATCGAGCGGGTGAATGCGATCACCCCGGCCTTCGACGCCGAATACGCCGCGTGATTCGCCACTCCCTGCAGGGCGAAGTTTGAAGCGATGTTCACAACTTTGCCCGCGCCCTGGGCGATCATGTGGCGGCCCACAGCGCGGGTAGCCAAGTAGGTGCCGCGCAGATTCGTCGCGATCACTCGGTCCCACTCGTCCGAGGACTGTTCGATAAGCGGGGTTGAGGCGACGATGCCGGAGTTGTTGACCAGGATGTCTACCCGGCCGAACGTCTCGATCGTCGCGTTGACCATCTGCTGCACCGAATTCTCGTCGGTGATGTCGGTCGGACAAGCCAGTGCCTGTCCACCTTCCGACTTCACGTCGTCGACAAAGCTGTCGAGCTCGGTTGCTGTACGGGATGCCACGGTGACCGATGCGCCTGCGTCGGCCAACGCCTTTGCCATCGACCGGCCGAGTCCGCGGCCGGCGCCGGTGACAATCGCGACATTTCCGTGCAGTGATGTCATGCCAGCTCCTTCATCGCGCCGGTGATCTCGCGGCCGATGAGCAGCCGCTGGATTTCGTTGGTGCCGTCGTAGATCTGAGTGACTTTGGCGTCGCGCAGGCAACGCTCGACGCCGAGGTCGGTGAGATCGCCGTAGGGGCCGAGGATGCGGGCGGCCTCAAGCGAGGCCTGAAAGCCCAGATCGGTGCAGGACTGCTTCATCACACCGATTTGCCCCGGGGTGATCTTCGGGTCGGTGTCGACCTGGCGGGCGACTGCCTGCAGCAGCAACCTGCTTTGCAGAATTTTTCCGCGCAGGTCGGCGAGCGCGAAGGTGTGCTCGTCGGACAGTCGGTTGTCGTACAGCCGGGTCAATGCGGCCAGTGTTCGGGCGTACGCGGCGCGAGCGAGACCGACGCCCTGGGCGGCGGCACTGATCCTGGACTTGACGACCGCGCTCATCACGATCGACCATCCGCGGCCCTCGTCGCCGAGGAGGTTTGTCCGCGGGACCGCGACCTGGTCGAAGAACAGTTCGGCGGTGCTCGACCCGTGCATTCCCATCTTGTGGAACGGCTGACCGCGTTCGACGCCATCCCAGTTGCCCTCGACGACGAAAGCGGTGATGCCGTCGCGTCCACGAGTCCGGTCGACAGTGGCGAAGCAGATGATCACGTCGGCGCGATCACCGGTCGTGATGAACGTCTTCTGTCCGCTCAACGACCAAACCTCCTCGGCAGGGGTGGCGGTTGTCGTCAAGCTCGACATGTCGGAGCCGGCCTCCGGTTCGGTGATGCCGAGTGCCCCGTAGCGGGAGCCGTCGAGCAGGCCCGGAATATAGCGGCGCTGCAGTTCGTCGCTGCCGGCGAGCAGGATCGGGTACGCCGCGTGCATCTGGGTCATGAAGACCAGGCTGGTCGCGGCACAACCGGCTGTGATCTCTTCCATAGCAACGGCATACGCCACGGTTGTGTCGTCGGTACCGCCGAGATGTTCGGGGAAGATGAGACCGCATAGCCCAGCTGCGGCGAGCGTCTGGATGCCTTCGTGAGCGAATTCGTGTGTGCTGTCCAGTCCCGCTGCGCGGGGGGCGATTTCGCGCGCGACGATGTCGCGGGTACATGCGCGGATCTCACGATCACGGTCGGTGAGCAAAGCGTCTGCCGCCGGTTCGTCGAGCAGGGCGTGTAGTGCCAGGTACGCCTGTGGGTCGGTGTCGATTTCGAGCGGTTGGATACTCATCGGGGTACCTCCGCGGTCGAGAACTTCGCGGGCCGGCGTTCGAGGAAGGCGCTGATTCCTTCGGAAGACTCCGCGCCGGCCACAGCCAATGCCGCCAGACCGGTCTCGGCTGCGAGACCGGTGTCGAGGGTTGCGTCGCGGCTCAGCTCAAGAACGTGCAGGATCGAGCGAACCGCATTCGGACCTTGCGCTGCAATTCTTTCGGCCACACCTACCGCAGTCGGCATCAACTCGCCAGGAGAAACAGGAGGTATCGGGGTCAGCCCCAGGGCGTAGGCACGCTCGGCGTCGAGGCGGGCTCCGGTGAGCATCAGATGGGCCGCAGCCTGCTGTCCCACCGCGCGGGGCAATCGCTGGGTGCCCCCGTACCCGGGGATCAATCCGAGTCCGGACTCGGGCAGGCCGAACGAAGCGTTGGTCGACAGCACCGGGAATGTTGAAGCGAGCACCAGTTCAAAGCCGCCTCCGAGGGCGATGCCATTGACAGCGGCAACGATCGGGATCGGCGCCTGTTCAATGGTCCGGAAGGCACATTGGCCCGCAGCCATCACCTCATGCGCCCGGTCGGAACCCATGTCGGCGAGCTCTTTCAGATCGGCGCCGGCGCTGAACGCTTTTTCGCCGCTGCCGATGATGACAACCGCTCGACAGGCGGGATCGTCGGCCGCTTGGGTCACCGCTTCCACCAGCGAAGCAATGAGCATACCGTTGAGCGCGTTGAACGCCTTGGGCCGATTGATCGTCAGTGCCGTGACGGCACCGATGCGGTCGATGTGCAGCTCACTCACGAAGCACCCTCCTCATGAACGACCGCAACCGGTTCGCCCACCGCGCCACTGGCGACGAGGGAGGTCACCTCGTCGTTGCTGTAGCCGAGCGCGAGAAGCACCTCGCGAGAGTTGGCACCGAGGCCCGGGAACCGCTCGTTGCGCGGTTCAACTACCGAGGCCAGTCGGAATGGGCTGTGCACTGTCATCAAATCGCCCGTGGAATCGGGCACCGGCATCAGTGATCCTCGGGCCAGAACTTGTGGATCCTTGACGACCTCAGATAGGGATTGAACCGGTGCGACCGGCACATCAGCGTCCTCAAGTATTCGGATCCATGCGGCAGCCGGTCGACTCAGCAACCGATTGGCGATGGTTGCGGTGATCGCTGCTCGGTGCTCACGGCGGCCGGCGTTGTCGGCATAACGAGGGTCTGCGGCGAGCGCAGGAAGTCCGACCGCGGCGCAGAAGCGCTGCCACATCGTATCGTTACCGATTGCCACGACGATGTTCCGGTCGGCCGTCTGGAATGGCTGGTACACCGCAAGCACTGAGTCGGTGCCGCCGCTGGGTGAGGGTTCGGGTTCGCCGGCGAGGTAGGCCGCGATTCGCGGAGCCATCAGCGCCAGGTCGGTGTCGAGCAAGGAGACATCTATCATCTCTCCTTCACCGGTGCGCGCTTGGCGAACCAGCGCCGCATTGATCGCGATCGCAGCACACATCCCAGTCACCACATCCGACAGGGCTGTCGAAACCCGTTGCGGGCTACGGTTCTTTTCTCCGGTAACCGACATCAGGCCGGAGCGTGCCTGGGCCACAAGGTCGTAGCCTGGAAGAGTGCTGTCCGGTCCGTTCAAACCGAACCCGGAGATGGCGCAATAGACCAAGCGCGGGTTCCGGGACCGTAGTGTGTCTGCGTCGATGCCCATCCGAATCAGCTTGCTGGGGTTCATATTTTGAAGGAATACGTCTGCGCTATCGAGCAATCGCAGCAGCACATTCCGGCCTGCTTGCGTCCGCAGGTCCAGTGCCAGTGATTGCTTATTACGGTTCGCTGAGGCAAACCACGCTGAGGTGCCTTCGACGAACGGCGGGCCCCAACTACGGGCGTCGTCACCACCTTCAGGGCGCTCAATTTTGATTACCGTGGCACCGAGATCTGCGAGGTACATGGCCGCCGTGGGACCGGCATACGAAGTGGTCATATCGACCACCCGTAGTCCGTACAAGGGACCTGCATGCTCGACCTTCGTGGTCATCGCCATCCTTTACGAAAACGGGACTTGGTTGTTGAATCATCAAGTGAGGTTCTGCTGGTCGACCCGAAAGGGGCGACTATCTCTCACGGTTCGATCAAGTGCTTTAGCGAAACATCTGTGTCGGCGGCACGATCTGGGCTGATCGTGGAACCGGTCGACAATGCCTTCCGGACTGCGAGGTAGTCCGGCGCCCGGTTGACCGAGGTGCCCGCAATCAACCGCCCGGCGCAGTAGTACAGGGCAGAAAAGCATTCCTCGGTTTGAGACCCACGAACGACGACGTCGTCGAATCCGTCACTGAGGCCCGCCATTTGGAGCTTGAGGTTGCCTTGATCGGACCAGAACCACGGGACGGCGCTGTAGGGTTCAGCTTTTCCCACCAGGGTGGCCGCCGCCGCTCGAGCTTGGTCCACCGCGTTCTGCACGGACTCGAGTCGGACGTATTGCTCGGGTTGCAGGGGGTTCGGCGCGAGGGTGCAGTCGCCGGCAGCGACGACTCGGGGATCGCTCGTCCGTTGGAACCGGTCGACCACGATCGCCTGCTGCCGAACTTCGAGACCGAGCAGTTCGGCGAGTTCAATGCGTGGCTGTACACCGATCCCGATCAGCACGAGATCGGCCGGCACCCGTGTACCGTCGTCGAGCAGTACTCCGCTGACGTTCTCTGCCGAGCCTTCGATCTCGGTCACCGTCCGGTTCAGCCGAATTTCCGTCCCCCGGCGTCGGTGAGCATCGAGGAGGAAACCTGAGACGATGGGATCAACAGCTCGCGCGGCCAGCCGGTCCTGGGCTTCCACGACGACCACCGTGGATGCCCAGTCGCGGGCAATGGATGCGGCTTCCAGTCCGATGAACCCGCCACCGATGATGACGACTCGGTTCGCCTTCGGAAGGCAGCCCATCAGTAGCCGGGCGTCATCGAGAGTGTGTAGGTAACACACTCCCGGTAGATCTGCGCCCGGCACCGGTGCTCGACGCACCCGCGCCCCAGTGGTCAGCGCGAGACGTTCAAACCCGAACTCGGCGCCGGCGTCTGTCCGTGCACATCCCCGATCCAGGTCAACGTCCACAATATGAGTGCCCGGGACAACAGTGATGTGCTGGTCGCGGTAGAACTGTGGAGTACGCAGGGCGAGAGCATTCGCGCCGATCTGCCCCTTGAGGAACGCCTTCGACAGGGGGGGCCGCTGATATGGAGCGTCCGGCGCGGACCCCACTACAGTGACCGGCCCACGATGCCCGTTCACTCGAAGTGACGCTGCGAGCTCGACACCAGCATGCGAAGCCCCGACCACCAGGATTCCGTCAGTCACCATTGCGTCTCCGGAAGGCGGACGGTCAACCCGTCGAGTTCGGGACACATCTCGAGCTGGCAGGAAAGCCTACTGGCTGGGCGGATCTCTGCGGCAGCGGACTCGAGCATCTCCAACTCTTCGGCACTGGCCGGTGGAAGCTTTTCACGCCACGGGGATTCGACGTATACATGGCAGCTCGCGCAGGACAGGGAGCCCCCACATTGCGCATCGATGCCGGGAATGCCGTTGCTGACCGCGGTGGACATTACCGTCGCCTCGGGATCGGCCTCGACGACGTGTTCTTCTCCGCTATCTTCGATGTATCGCAGTTTCATGGTGCTGTCCTCCTTCACTGCTCGCGCCGCCTGGCGCGTTGCGGTTGTTCTTGCCGGTGGGTAGTGCGTCCGTTCATGCCTTCGCCAGCAGCACGGCCCCACCCAGCGGTCCTCCACCAACGCCGACGACAGCGACCCTGGGGTCTCCGCCTACCTGGGTGCCTCCAGCCTCACCCCACAGTTGTCGGCAGGCTTGGTACAGCAAGCCGTACCCATGCAGTCGACCGCCGGACAGTTGACCGCCTCCGGTATTCAGCGGCAGCTCCCCTTCGTCCACCGCGATTCGCTTGCCGCCCTCGACGAACTTCCCGGCTTCACCCTTGCCGCAGAACCCGAATGCTTCTAGCCAGATCAATGTGAAAATGCTGAAGCCGTCGTAAAGCTCAGCAACATCGACATCTCCGGGTGTGAAATCCGAAAGCTTCCAGAGCATCTCGCAGGCATCCCGCGCGGCCATGCTCGTTAGATCGTCGAACTGGTCCCAATAACCTGATCCGTGAAGCGCGCTACCGAGTGATTCGATATAGAGCGGATCCCGCCGCAGTTGCCGTGCGACCGAGGCCCGGGACACAACCACCGCTGCGGCCCCATCGATAGGTGCATCGCAGTCGTAAAGACACAACGGTGAAGAGATGACCCTGGCCGACAGATAATCGTCGAGCGTCAACGGGTCCTGATACACACCATATTCGGTTCGAGCCGCGTTGGCGCGGCCGTTGAGAGCAATCTGTGCGAGTTGTTCGCGGGTGGTTCCGTATTGGTGGAAGTGACGCATCGCGAACATCGCGCTCATATTCACCGCTGACATGGCACCGAAGGGCGCGGTCCACTGATGGACTCCGCTGGCTCGTCTACCATCGGTGCCGGCGACGCTCGCGCGGCGGTGCGGCGTCTGCGCCGAGGATTCCCATAACGAGCGGTAGACCAGCACATTGTCGGCTAGGCCCGCAGCGATCGCACCAACCGCCTCGAACATCGCGCCAAGCTGTCCGGGAGTCTCTCCTGCTCCGCAGAACCAGGAGACCTTCAGGCCCAACGCATGCCGAAGTTCGGCGATAGACGCCCCATTGTGCCCGGGAAACGGCTTTCCGCCCGCGCCAGGGTAAGTCGCGATCCCGTCGATATCGGATAGTTCCAGGCCAGCGTCGCGCACAGCACGACGGGTCGCTTCAACGGTGAGCGCGATAGGGGAGCGTCCGAGGCGCCGACCCACCTGGCTGAGTGCGGCACCGGTAACCGCAGCAACGGGTTTCATCGGGTTACCTCCGGCCGGAACAATGGGAGCCAGACATCCTCGCGGCACTCGAAGGTGACCCGCACTCGCATGCCGACGGAAACGCGCTCTGGGGCGCAATCGATCAGTCGGCTCATAAGTCGGAGATTCTTCTGCTCGGCCAATTCAACGACGGCCAGGACATAGGGCACGGCCATGCCCGGGAGCCATGGTTGGTGGTTGACCGTGTAGGTCAGCAGGGAACCAGCGCCGGATACCGGGCGGGGCGTGACATCATCGCCTCCGCACCGATGACAACTCGGCACCGGCGGGTGTATCCACAACTCACAGGTGTCGCACCTGTTGATCAAGAGCTCACCTTCACGGCCGCCTGTCCAGAACGCGATGTTGTCGACGTCGAGCTCCGGCAGGGGCGGGAGAAGTGTCGTCATGCATGTCTCCAAACTCACGTTCCGTGGGTGCCTGAAACTCTTCCTGTGAAGGTTTCGAGATAACTGATTGAACAACCTGTGTAATATCCTACAATTGCAGGCAACGAAACGCTAGTGGCAGATCGAGGGAAGGTGAGGTCACCAACATGTCGTTCGCCCTGCATCCGCGGCACGGCCTTCATCGACCGACGCAGGGCACACCGCCACGTCCGCCGGGTTCGGTACGGCGGACCGCCTCACTCGACTTGCTCCGACCGGACGGGGTGGACGGATCACTGGTTGTACGGGCGAGGTCGCGCGACCTGATCACCGATGAAAGTGGAGCGACAGGACCGTCCTTTGAGTCCTCGTGCCGTGCGGTGATCGCTTTCCATCGCGACTGGACACTGACCAGCCTGACCACCGAGCCCGCCCACCCTGAACTCAAGGAGCTTCTCGATGCCCGGGTCAGTTCCGGATTTCGCCACAAACTCGGCGAGGTTGCTGCGGATCTGGCCGCCTCGGATAACCGGTTATACGCACTGCTCGATGATCTTCCGGGCGTGACTTTGATATCCGGTCTTGCCCACCGGGCACAAGAACATAGCCTCGGTCGTTCCCCCTCGATTCCACCCGGCCGCCCGAGTATGGCGTCGGACGTCTGCGCGGGGTACGTCACGGGCGGAACGATCCTCATCGAGGTCGCGGTGTCCGGGGCGCCTCCGTTAGTCACCGGACCGGAGGTGCCGCCTCTGGAAACGGCTGATCCGGACGGTTGGCACCAAATGGAATCGTTGCCTGTACATGCGATGCGGCGAGCACGCCGCATCGATGTTCATCCAGGCCAGCCATGCACCGCTGACGTGCTGTTCCGCGATTCGCACGTGCGGGCCGACGGAGTGGAGACCGTGATTCACGAATATCGCATCTCACTCGAGATCGACGACCATCCCGTACCCGTTGTCCGCCGCTGCGCCGCCACACCGCTGGTGCTGCCGTGGATGGAGTGTCCGGTCGCGGCTGGTAGTGCGGGCCGGATCGAAGGTGTGGCATTGGCAGACCTACGCGCGCACGTGAGCAAGCAGTTCCGTGGGGCTGCGACCTGCACCCATCTCAATGACGCTCTACGCGGATGCGCCGACGTACGCGAGCTGCTCCAACTTGCGAGGGCCACGACCCTGCATAGCCCGAGCTTCCCAGATGAAAGGCCGACAAATTGATGATCAACCAGGCTACGGTCTCCGTGCTCGACCCGGAGATCAACCAGGACCCGTTTCCATACTTCAACGAATTGCGAGAACAGGACCCGGTTCACTGGAACGCCCGACACCGGGCCTGGTTCATCACTCGCTACGACGACGTCAAGACGGGACTCCGCGATCCCCGGCTGTCAGTGGACCGGATCCAGCCCTACATCGAGCGCCGACTCAACGCCGAAGAGAAGGTGCTGTTCCAGGATACGTTCTCACTGATGGAATCGTTCTTGCCTTTCCGCGATCCGCCGCAGCACACGCGTTTACGCAAGATCGTCCAGGTGGGGTTCACCCCGGCCGTGGTAGCCAAACAGGCTGACGGCGTGGAAGAGATCACCAAAACACTCGCTGACAACGTAGTGACCAAGCTGCGCCGGGGTGAGACGGTCGACCTGGTGTCCGAGTATGCGCGTCCGCTGCCGGCCACGGTGATGGCTCGCATGGTGCACCTCGCAGATCTGGACAGTCACCTGATCGACGCGTGGACGACGGATCTGTCGCTGTTCATGGGTGGAGCTGTCGACGACCCCGACCGCAACAAGAAGATCCACCGGGGGGTGTCCAACATGGCAGACCACATCGCCGAAGTGCTGAACAACTACGACGGGGACCACACTGATGTGGTCGGCTCACTGCTGGCGGCCGAGGCGGACGGAGACCGGCTCACCCGCAAAGAGATCATCGCTACCTGCATCCTGATGATTTTTGCCGGCTACCGAACCACGGCGTGTTCGACGGCGAACGCGATCAACCACCTCCTGGATAAACCCGAGTTGCATCGAAGGCTGCAGGCGGACCACAGTCTGCTGCCTACAGCTCTCGAGGAATTCATGCGTTTCGAAGGACACGCCCGCATCGCTATTCGTTGGGCAGCCGAGGAGTTCGACCTGCACGGCAAGACGATACGGCCTGGCGACCGCGTCTTCCTCGTGCTGGCCGCGGCAAACCGAGATCCCCGCCAGTTCCCAGATCCTGACCGGCTCGACATTGATCGCAAGCCGAACCAGCACCTCGGGTTCGGCTGGGGCATGCATCACTGCCTCGGTGCCCCGCTGGCCCGCGTCGAGATGGCGTCAGCCCTGCGCTTCTTCCTCTCCGAGTTCCCTCCGGTCGCACCGACCGGTCCCGATCGACAATGGGAAAAGCTCCTGACGAACCGAGCGCTGGCTCGACTCGACGTTCGCATGGCTCAGCACTAGGGAAGGCCGACACCCCAGGAAATTCGAAAACACACTGCGCCGCCGACGATCACGCCCTCAATGTCTCCGCAGTGATAGTGCGATCCGAACCGGACTGCCGCGGTAGCGAGTATCTGTCAGTGCCGGCATTACCCCGGCCGTCTCTGGTCCACCGGACCAACACCGAAAGGAACAATCAGTGACCGCTAGCACGTCAATAGATCACGCGGTGCCGACAACGGTTACGCAATGGATCGCCGAGGCCGCCAAGGAAGCAAGCGAGCAGATATTCCTCGATTTCACCGAGGGGGAGAGCTACACCTACGGTGAATTCGACCGGCTGACCAACAGACTCTCGCGTGGCCTCAGTCAACTGGGCGTCGAACCGGGCGACACGGTTGCGACGATGCTCGACAACACCATCTATGCCGTCGCGGGGTGGGTCGCGGCCAATAAGACCGGCGCCATAAATGTTCCGGTGAACACCTCGCTCAAAAGTGAGTTTCTTCGGCACATTCTCGACGACTCACAGGCGAAAGTACTGCTCATCGAGGCCCACTATGCGGATCGTCTGACACCGCTGTGCGCCCGAATTCCGAGCCTCGAACACGTAGTCCTCGTCGGCGCCGAACAGCACCCCGGTCTGCCCGGCACTACGGTCACCGTAGATCGACTTCTAGAGCATTCCGATGCGCCGCTAGAGGACCCGAACACCCCCCGAGATCTCACCGCGATTATCTATACCAGCGGAACGACAGGCGTCTCGAAAGGCTGCATGATCAGCCACAGCTATGCAATTCACATCGCCCGTCAAGAGCTGGAAGTCAGCCGTCGCCAGCCCACCGAGCCCTCGTACACTTGCCTGCCGTTATTCCACCTCAACGCCGCGGTGATCAACGTGCTTTCGACGGTCGGGGTCAAATCGAAGATCACCATCGCTCCCCGCTTCAGCCTGTCCGGGTTCTGGCGCGACATCCGCCGCAGTCAAGCCCGCAGCACCAGTCTGCTCGGCGGAATGATCCCGCTGATCGCCAAAGCGCCCGACACACCGGACTCGCTCGCCTGCCGCGGCCAATTACGCTATGTCGCCGGACAGCCGTGGCCAGGTGATACCCAGCAGATCTTCCGGTCACGATTCGGAGTAGAAATGGCAGGTTCACAACGGTATTCGATGACCGAGGCATTTGCGGTCACCAGCTACCGCTACAACGACGGGCCGCCCCCGCCGGCAGGATCGTCAGGACGCCGCAACGAGTATTTCGATGTCAGAATCTTCGACAACGACGACAACGAACTTCCCCCGGGCGCGGTCGGGGAGATTGTCGTCCGGCCACTACTCCCAGGCATCATGTTCGACGGCTACTGGCAGCGTCCCGAAGCTACCGTCGAGGCCTTTCGAAACCTGTGGTTCCACACCGGCGACTGCGGTTACATGAACGGGGACGGCTTTCTGTGGTTCGCCGATCGCAAAAAGGACTACATACGCAGGCACGGCGAGAACATCTCAAGCATGGAGGTCGAGATGACCGTGCAGACACATCCAGCCGTCCACGATGTCGCCGCACATGCGGTGACATCGGATCTCAGTGAGGACGAAGTGAAGATTTGTGTCGTCCCGATCAGCGGGACTGCGGTGCGGCCAGACGAGTTGTTCCAGTGGTGCCTCGACAAAATGCCATACTACGCCGTTCCGCGCTACGTCGAGATCGTCGATGACCTTCCCCGCACTCCTACCGGCAAGGTACAGAAGTACGCGCTGCGCGCCGCTGGTGTAACCGAGGCCACGTGGGACCGAGAGAAGGCGGGGTTGGTGGTACCACGCGACTAACGGCCAGTGCCGGCCTTCAATCCGGTCGACGCGGACAACCGAAACGACGTCGAACGCCGGCGGCCTGAAAGCCGTGAAAATACGGCGCCCGTCATCGAGGTTGGGTGCCACGGTTGTCGACGGTGATGTGCTCGCCCGGTAACTGCCGCTCTTGTGCTTGCCGTTGGTGAGCGATGATGTGCTCACGCAAGAAACTCAGATGCTCGATGATGGCCCGCTCCCCCGCATCGGGGTCACGATCAGCAATAGCGTCGAGAATCGCCTGATGCTGACGTACCCCCGTCCGACCTACCTCTGGAGACATATCGAGATACCGCACGGGTTCGGTGTGCTTGTGCAGCGCTCTGATCAATGCAGCAAGCACACGATTCCCGGAGGCATCGGCGATTGTCGTATGGAACTGCGAGTCAAGTTCGGACACCTGCGGATCGTCGACGGACGCCGCTCTTTGTCGACCCATGATTTCGACCAAGCGAGCTAGATCGTCCTCCCTACGATTGACCGACGCTCCCCGTACAGCTGGGACTTCGAGATGCTGTCGCACCAGAGACAGCTCCGCGAAGTCGATTCGCCCCAGACTGAGCAGGCTGTGCAACGAATCTGACACTGATTGACCCAGGGACTCCGTATCGATATTGCGGACGAAGCTCCCGCCCCCCTGGCCGGGGACCTTGGTGATCAAGCCCTGGGTGCTGAGGCTCCTCAGCGCTTCGCGCACGGTATTTCGGCTCACGCCGAACTGACGCGTCAGTTCCGACTCCGACGGGAGGCGATCGCCACCGCTGAGTTGGCCCGACAGGATCGCATGGGCGATCTGGTCTTCGACCTGCTGCCTCGGCCGCAGCACCTTCTGGCCGAGCAGGCCCCGGCTTTCGGCTTCCCTACTGGGATCGACCTGTTCGTGCCACATCACCGTTTCTCCGTTTGCCAACCTGTTCACCACCGATCTTCAAGGTCAGTTTTGCACAACTGTGCAGTAAGTAAGTCGCCCCTCGTCGCAGTGCGGTATCTTGACTCAGCTGTAGGGAATGTGCTACTAATCACATTATGCTTAATGTAGAATTTTAGCTCACTTGGTCATTACTGGCGCGCCGCGTTGTATCCAGCGGGTGCTCTGACCGCCCAAGTCAACTCCCAAGCCCAAGCCAACTCCCAAAGGAGGAGAGCGATGAAGAAGTTCTTGCAAGAGACCCAAGAGTGGCTGACCAACATCCAGAAGGCAGCCGATGCCGCACAGGACGCTCGTCACAAGGGCATCCTGTACAACTACCTCCACCACGCCGCACACGAACTCTCGGGCAATATCGATGGACTCCTCTCGACCGAACTGACGATCGAGAAGCCGGTGTACCGGGCACGACTGGACGGCGCTGCCGAGGCGGTCGTCATCGACGGGTCGGAGGCCGTGCGTGGTTTCTATGGCCGACTCAACGACGGTGTCATCACCATGGCCGACGATCGTTTGGCAGTGGCAGACTGGGGATTTGCCGCATACAACTGGCTCAAGCTCACGATAACGGGAGCCAAGCTGATCGAGCTTGGCACCGAGGTCGACGACCCCGCCGCCAGTTACGCAGTCACGCGGCCACTGTGCATGTTCTGGGACTATGACCACCACGGCAAACTGATCGGCGAGAATCTCTACGAGGCGTCGGTACCCAAGATCACCAAACTCGACCCAGCCGAGGTCGTCACCTTCGACGAGGTAACGGAAATCGCGCGGCAGTTCCTGCCACGCTGACCCGACGCCCTGGGGCAGTGAGTGCCTGCCCCGCCCATCGCATTCGGTCACATCCAAGTAAACAACGGATTGCACAGGATGCACGCACCCAAAATGCGTTCCCCGAGGGACAGAGAATGAACCATTTTGACTACATCATCATAGGTAGCGGCGCGGCAGGATCAGTGCTGGCCGAGCGGCTCAGCCGCGACCCTGGAAATTCCGTACTCGTTATCGAAGCAGGCGGGCCCGACCGTCATCCAATCCATATGGTGCCCAAGGGCTTCTACTTCACAATGAATAACCCCAAGTACGCGAAGCTCTTCCAGACCGAGCCCTACGGCGACGGCAAGATCGATACCTGGCATCGCGGGAGCATCATCGGTGGTTCGACAACAGTCAATGGCATGGTCTGGAACCGAGGGTGGGCTCACGCGTACGACGCGTGGGAAAAAGCGGGCAACAAGGGCTGGAACTGGCAGCGCTTCCTCGAGGCATTCCGAGCGCTGGAGAAGCACGAACTCGGAGGGAACACCCTGCGGGGAGGGTCAGGACCGGTCGACATCACTATCGCCAAGCCCTGCGAAGTCGTCAGCGACGCACTCATCATGTCGCTCGGCCGGCTTGCGATCACCCATACCGACGACGTGAACAGCACAGGGGACGACCGCGTCGGTTACGTCACGTCGAACATCAAGCGCGGAACGCGAGTGAGTGCCGCGCACGCCTTCCTGCGCAGTGCACGCCGTCGCAAGAACGTAACCGTGGTGAACCACACCGAAGTTTCGCGGATCACGCTCACCGGGACCCGGGCCTCGGGTGTCGAGGCGAACAGCAAAGGCCGAACTGTCTCCTTCAGGGCGAACAAGGAAGTGCTCGTCTGTGCGGGCTCGCTGGAAAGTCCTTTGCTCCTGGAACGCAGCGGCATCGGCGCCCCCGAGGTGCTCCGTGCCGCCGGGGTACCCGTGCGCGTCGAGAGCCCGAAGGTAGGCGAGAACCTACACGAGCATCGCGGCATCCTGTTCCAGTACCGGCTGAAGGGAAAAACTGGCTTCAACCACCAGATCAACGATGTAGTCAAGCAACTTTGGACCGGTGCAAAGTACCTCTTCACTCGCCAAGGCGTCATTTCATACGGCGGCTACAACCTCATCGCCATGTACCGATCCGACTCCGCCTCACCAGAACCGGATACCCAAAGTTTCTTCACGCCCATTTCGACTTCGGGAGTCGACCCCACCACGGGGCGGATGATGGTGGACAAGTTCTCTGGGGGAATGTTTCTCACCTTCCCTATGTTCCCGACAAGCACTGGGTCCATCCACATCACCGGCCCCGCGGTCACCGACAAACCTAGGATCATCCCGAACTTTCTTGCCACCGAGCACGACCGGCAGATGATGGCCAAGGCGGTGACCAAAGCCCGCGAGATCGCCGCTACAAAGCCGTTCGCCGATTACATCGAGGACGAAGTCGTCCCCGGCCCCACGCTCGTCACCGAAGCCGACATCGCAGACTACGCCGTCAATAACGGTGCCACCGGCTACCACACGCTCGGCACCTGTGCGATCGGCCCCAATGATGACGATGTCGTCGACGACCGCCTTCGGGTCCGCGGTACCACCGGGCTGCGGGTCATCGATGCCTCCGTGTTTCCCGCTATGCCCTCCGGCAACAACAACGCCCCGACCCAGGCCCTGGCTTGGATCGGAGCGGAGCTCATCACCGAAGACAACGGTGCCGGTTCGCCAAACCACACAACACCGGAACGACAGGAGAAAGAAATCATATGAAAGCCATGATCTTCCGGGGACCTAAACAGGTGACCATCGAGAGCATCCACGAACCCACGGTAGGGCCGGAAGACGTTCTAGTTCGACCGTTGGCGGTGTCCTTCTGTTTCTCGGAACTGCACATGTACCACGGTCTGTGGGGACGCGAGCTCGCAGGGTGCATTCTCGGACACGAGGGCGTCGGTGTCGTGCAAGCGGTCGGATCGAATGTCGACGGCTGGTCGGTCGGCGACAACGCCGTCTACGACCCCACTCTCGGATGCGGTTGCTGCGACCTGTGCAACGGGGGCCTTCGCCGGGCCTGCTTCAATGGCCCTGCGGGCCAGCCCTTCGGGCTATTCGCGGATCTCTTTGCCGCGCCGGCGTATCGGTGGCGTACGGTTCCCTCGGAACTGAGTGTCTCGGGCACCGCGAATATCGAACCCTTCTCCGTCGGCACCCGGCACATGCGTCACTCAGGGATCACCACGGGCGACAACGTCGTCTTCTTCGGGCTCGATGATTACGCGGGTAGCGCACTCCAATGGGCTGCGGCGTCCGGACTGGGCAAGATCGCGGTGGTCGAACCCGTCAAGATCCGGCAGGACTTCGCGAGGTCGCTCGGTGTGGACCGCGTCATCGACCCATCCCAGGAAAACGTCCCCGCAGCGGTTCGCGAGATCATGCCGCTCGGCGCCGACGTGGCGTTCGTCTCCGCCGAAGAATACATCCCACAGGCCTACCGCTATCTCGGCGACGCATCGCGGTCGGTTCGCCTCCAAGGCCGGCTGAACATCATCCGGGCATACAACGGTGCAATCTTCGAAGACTTTCCAGGGATGGAATTCTGGGCCAAGGAGCAGACACTCACTGGGTCCGGGATCGCATGGGCGGACGAGAACTGGCGCGGCGGACAGGCCCGAGGCGACTTCCAAGCGACGATGGATGGCGCGGTCAAAGGACACCTCGACATGGAACGTGGCCTGACCAAATTCTCCTGGAACGACCTCAACTCCCAGAAACAACTCGAGGAGATCCTCGATGCCTTGCCGTACGAAATTTACAAGGCTCAATTCACCTTCACTTCTTGACGACGTGTCTCACCTGCTTAAGCCCGTGGCCGTGAGGCTCGCACTTGCACCTACCCGACGCATCCGCATCTTCGCCGGCGCGCCAGTGTATTTCCGGGATACCCCCACAGAAAGAGCTTGTCATGCTTGAAGTCAACCCAATTCGCCCTTTTGAAATGGACATCCACGACTCGGAACTAGACGAGCTCAGAGCCAGGTTGCTGGCAACCCGATGGCCATCTGCCGAGACCGCGGGAGATTGGTCACAAGGCGTTCCACTCGGTTGGATGAAGGAGATCACCGACTACTGGGCCAACTCGTACGATTGGCGTGCTCGCGAAAAGCGACTGAGCCAGTTCGATCATTTCGTCACGACTATCGATTCCGTGGATGTCCACTTCATTCATGCGCCGTCCCCGCATCCCGCAGCGGTACCGGTCATCATGACGCACGGTTGGCCTGGTTCATTTGTAGAGTATCTAAAGGTCATCGAACCATTGCGCAATCCAACTTCGTTCGGCGGATCAGCCGAAGATGCGATGAGCGTCGTCGTGCCTTCGCTTCCTGGATTCGGTTTTAGTGGAAAGCCGGCCGAGGCAGGGTGGACCATTGAGCGGATCGCACAGGCGTGGGACACTCTGATGCGACGTCTCGGCTACAAGCAATACATCATGAACGGCACCGATTGGGGTGCACACGTGTGCATGGCGGCGGCGCAACTTCCAACCGCTTCACACATTCAGGGCTTGGCCTTGAACCTAGCCTCGGCCGATCCCATGGGCTTTGATTTCGAACCAAATGCGGAAGAAGAAGCCTTCCACAGGCATAATGCCTCCTACTTTGAGTCGGGTCACGGTTACTCGGCGCAGCAATCAACCAGACCCCAAGCCGTGGGCTACGCGCTCGACGACTCGCCAGTAGGCCAAGCTGCCTGGATCCTAGATAAATTCTCCTCGTGGGTCGATTATGACAAAGATATGGGTGAGGTACTCAGTCGAGACGAACTCCTCGACAATATTATGTTGTATTGGCTAAACCGCGCCGGAGCATCATCTGCGCGTTTATACTTCGAATCATTCAATTCGATCCTTATCAATATGCCGACAATCGGCATACCCTCCACGTACACGAGAGCTAAAGATGTCTTCATGTTCTCAGAACGGGAGATTAGAACCCGGTTCACGGATCTACGACGATATGGCGTTGTCCAGCGAGGCGGCCATTTCTTGGCGTTCGAGCAGCCCCAAATTTTTATCGATGATCTTCGATCTTCAGTTCGTGCATTAACTAATTAGCTCGGCTTCTAGTGGAAAGTCCAGAGTTAAGGGAGAGAAGGATGTCCAAGTGAGTACAGATGAACTAGACAGTCTTGCCGGCTGCCTAGTGATCGTCGGCGCCGGCACTGCCGGCGTAGAGTGCGCATTCGCATCTCGAAGTGGCGGCTGGCGTGGGGAAATCCTTCTAATAAGTGCCGAGCCGGATGTTCCGTATCACCGGCCACCGTTGTCGAAAGAAATGCTAGTCGCTGGCGCGGCTCCTGACGCAACCCCCCTAAGGGCTGCACATTTGTATGACAAGAAGGGCATCGACCTTCGCCTGGGAAGCCGCGTGGTGGATATTGACGCGAGTGGTCAAAGCGTGGTCACAGACAGCCGTGACCGAATATCGTACGATCACCTTATTCTCGCAGTGGGGGGAAATCCACGTGAAATGCCATTGATCAAAACACTCGATAAGCGTCCACCGAACGTCCACGCACTCAGAAACCTCGCGGATTGCGAGCGACTGCGAAACGCACTGAAAACCGACGATACTCTGATGATTCTCGGCGGGGGATACATTGGACTCGAAGTGGCGGCCGCCGCTACGAAGATCGGATCGCGCGTTATTCTGGTAGAATCTGCCGACCGCATTCTGGCCAGAGTGACTACGCCCACGGTTTCGGCATTCTTTCAAGAGCAGCATGCCGCGCATGGTGTCACGATACTTACTTCGACGACAATAGATAGTCTGGACCTGACAACCAGCGGGGAAATTGAGAGCGTGAAGACATCCGACGGCCGCTCACATAGAATCGACCATCTGGTTGTGGGAATAGGTCTCGAACCCAACTTTGACCTCGCGAAGAAAGCCGGCCTGAAACTCGAACGTGGGGTTGTTGTCGATGACACCATGACAACGAGTGATCCGCGAATCCTTGCCGTTGGCGATTGCGTTCAATTCTGGAACCCAATTTACAATCGACACGTTCGAATCGAATCCGTGTCGAATGCAGTTGAGACTGCACGCAGAGCAGCAATAACGTTGACGAATGGAAGCCAAAAAAGCTGGGGTGTGCCATGGTTCTGGTCCAACCAATATGCCCATAGTCTGAAGATCGCCGGTCTATCCGAAGGATTTGATGACACCTCCATAATGGGCGATATTTCAGGCGGTTCGTTTGCCGTCGAGTACCGACGCAACGGACGAGTAATTGGAGTGGACGCGATCAATGATCCTGCTTCCTTTCAAGCTGGAAAGCGTCGGATCATTGACACGGCGTCGATATAGCAGCGACATGCCGTACGAAATGGAGTATTCATCATGACCAAGGTTACATTCATCTGCCCAGATGGGGAGACGGAAACAGTTGACGTCCCCGCCGGCACCTCAATCATGAAAGCCGCAGTAGCCCACGGCATCGATTCAATTATTGGGGACTGTGGTGGGAGTGCATCCTGTGCGACTTGTCATGTGTATCTGGAGGAGGGTGCCCAAATGATGCCTTTGCGAAGCGCTCTCGAAGACGAAATGCTGCACGATGCGGCATCTGAGGTGTTACCGAACAGTAGGCTGGGTTGTCAATTAGTAATGCGCGACGACATAGCGTCACTCATTGTTCGTGTCGCACCGGAGCAGTGGTGACTCACCTTAACAGAACCATACGGATGCCGAAGATCAGAAAGGGAATGAAATGACCACCATCCAGAACGATACCTTGACCCTGCCGGACAACGTTCCCCCAGACCGTGTTGTCGATTTTGACGTTTACTTTGATACGTATGCACCGACAGGTTACGAGGCCGGCAAATTCCAATCGGCCTACACGCGATTGCTTGAAAATAAACATGGTGTTGTCTGGACGCCACGGAACGGCGGCCATTGGATAACAACAAATGGCGAACTTCTCAAGCTCGTCCTCAAAGATCCTGCGCAATTTTCTAGCGAATGCATATTTGTCCCCCGGGAAAGGGGGGAACAGTCTAATTTGATACCGGCATCAATGGACCCCCCCCTACACCGCCCATTTAGAAAGGTTTTCAACGCCGCGGTTGGTACGCCCGTTGTGCGTCGCATCGAGGCGGATATTGACCGTATCGCCGTTGATATTATCGAATCACTCGTTCCGCAGCGGGAATGTGATTTCACCAGAGATTACGCGACAATATTTCCGATCGAGGTGTTTCTCAAGCTGATTGATCTACCCAGTTCGGACGCACCGAAACTTAAACGTATCGCGGATCAGGTGACGCGTCCTGACGGCACAATGTCGGTGGCCGAGGCCATGGAACAGTTCGTGAACTATATCGATCCCGTCATTAACGAACGACGCAAGAACCCTGGCGGCGACGCCATCAGCATTCTCGCAACCAGCACGGTGGACGGTCGGCCGCTCACCCAGGATGAGTGCCACCGTGTGGTAGCTATGATGTTGGTTGCCGGATTGGATACAGTGGTCAACTTTTTGAGCTTCATGCTGCAGCATTTAGCGGAGAACCCCTCTGACCGGAAACTTCTGATCGATAATCCCGATCTTATTGATTCGGCTGCAGAAGAATTGCTTCGCCGGTACGGGCTGGTAACCACTGGACGGCTCGTCACGGAGGATATCGAGGTCGATGGCGTGACCCTTCGTAAGAACGATATCGTTCTGATTCCGACCTTGATGTCGGGCTTGGATCCCACTATCACCAAGTGCCCGATGGATGTAGACCTACGGCGTGAGAAGCCAGAGCATATCGCCTTCGGCTTTGGTATACATCAATGTGCTGGCACTTATCTCGCACGCCATGAAATCACGACGACAATGCGTGAATGGCTGTCACGGATTCCCGATTTCGAAGTCGTACCCAATTCGATTATCGAATACCAATCGGGAGTGGTTGCGGCCGTCGGCAGCTTGCCGTTGCGATGGTAGCGGGATCGGCCACCCGCTGAATGTGTTTCGGGTCTATGCCTATGTGCGGCGGCAATGGGTGCGCAGCCATTGCCGGCGTGCGCTTCCCAGGAGGGGATCGCGCGATGTAGTTCGTCATGTTTCGGAGGCCCAAGGGGGATCCGCGTCGGCGTAGCACTTCATATAAGTGCACCACAAATAACTAACTCGGCCGTCAATGTAACTCAGGTTTGTTGCACGCCTCGGTGGTTGTGCCCCGATGGGGGGATTCATCTCCTCCTGCGAGGAGGGGAAACCGCAGTGATCTGTGCCATACATTCTCGGCGTGCTTCCCAACGAAGGGTTCCTGTTTATGTGCAGCGCGTATGCCGTACGGCGAAGCGACGGGCCGCCGAGCAAGGTTCATCGCCAGATTAATGCTGACTTACCGTGGCCCGCTGCCTCGCACTGTCGAGAAGCACAGTGAACGCGCTGGGGCCCGCTGCTAAGCCCGTCGGAGCGCTCGGCGGTTTCTTCGCGATGACCCTCGATGTGTTCGTAATGATCTTCCGGCCGCCGTTCGCGTGGCGGGAGTATTTGGACCAAACATGGTTTGTGGCTCGGGTGTCGCTAGCCCCGGCTCTGATGTTGACGATCCCCTACACCGTGCTGCTGGTCTTCACCTTCAACATCTTGCTGATCGAGTTTGGGGCCGCCGACTTCTCCGGAACCGGCGCGGCGATCGGCACGGTGAGCCAAATCGGCCCGATCGTGACGGTGCTGGTGGTTGCTGGGGCCGGTTCCACGGCGATGTGCGCTGATCTGGGCGCCAGAACAATTCGCGAGGAACTTGATGCCATGCGGGTGATGGGTATCGATCCCATCCAAGCTTTGGTAGTGCCGCGTGTGCTGGCCGCGACGACGGTGGCGCTCGCATTGTCGGCAACGGTGATCATGGTGGGGTTGGCAGGCGGGTTCACCTTCGCGGTTTTTATCCAGCATGTGCCTCCCGGCTCGTTTGTGGCCGGCTTGACAGTGCTGACACACGGTGCCGATGTGGCTGTGGCTCTGGCCAAAGCCGCGTTGTTCGGGCTGTCAGCTGGTCTGATCGCCTGCTACAAGGGCATTTCTGTTGGGGGCGGTCCGGCCGGTGTCGGCAACGCGGTAAACGAAACAGTCGTGTTTACCTTCATGGCACTGTTCGCAATCAATGTCATCGCCACGGCAGTCGGTGTGAAGATCACTGTGGTCTGAGGTGGGGGAATGAGTTCTGTAGTACGACAAAGGTTTCCGCGAGTGAGTCGTCGCATTGGGCGAATCAGCGCGGCCTGGAATGACATTGGCGTGCAGACGCAGTTCTACGCCCGCGCGATTGCTTCGATCGGCGACGCGGTGATGAACTACCGCCCCGAGCTCATCCGGCTCATCGCCACGATGGGGCTGGGTGCGGGCGCGTTGGCCGTTGTCGGCGGCACGGTGGTCATCGTCGGGTTCTTGACCACCACCACCGGCGCACTGGTCGCAGTCCAGGGCTACAACCAATTCGCGTCGGTGGGCGTGGAAGCGCTGACTGGGTTTGCTTCAGCATTCTTCAACGTGAGGCTTATCGCGCCGGGCACCACCGCGGTGGCACTATCGGCCACGATCGGCGCCGGCGCGACTGCCCAGCTGGGCGCGATGCGCATCAACGAGGAAATCGACGCACTGGAAGTCATCGGTATTCGCAGCGTCACCTACCTGGCCTCCACGCGGGTGGCTGCCGGGGTCATCGTCGTGATCCCGCTGTACTGCGTCGCGGTCATCATGTCATTCGTTTCGTCGCGGCTGGGGACCACGGTGATCTACGGACAGGGCTCCGGTGTCTACGACCACTATTTCAATACGTTCCTCAACACGACCGATCTGTTGTGGTCGTTCGGCCAGTCCGTGGCGATCACGGTAGTGATCATGTTGGTGCACACCTACTACGGGTTTACCGCCTCCGGTGGCCCCGCCGGTGTCGGGGAAGCCGTCGGCCGCGCGGTGCGGACCTCGTTGATCGTGGCCGCCGTCGTCGTGGTGATGATCTCGCTGGCGCTGTACGGCCAGTCCGGCAACTTCCATTTGGCGGGGTGAACGTATGCAGTCAGGACCTAGCGATGCCCGGATCAGGCCAGCCTGGTGGACACTGATCCTCGTCGTCGCACTCGGCGTTTTCTTTTTCACGACAGGCTCGTTGTTCGCCGGCACTTTCCGCACCTTCGTCCCGGTGACACTGATGTCAGACCGCGCCGGTCTGGTGATGGAAACCGGCGCGAAAGTGAAACTGCAGGGCGTCGAGGTGGGCCGCGTCAGCGCCATCCACGGCGGAGCCTCCGCGGTGAGCCTTCAGCTGGAGATCGCTCCCGATCAGATCAAGTTCATCCCGGCAAATGTCGACGCGAGAATCACCGCGACAACGGCTTTCGGCGCGAAGTACGTTGATCTGAGCTACCCGGACGACCCCGCCAGTCAGCGACTGGCCGCCGGTGCGGTGCTGCACTCACGCAACGTCAGCACCGAGGTCAACACGGTCTTCGAGAATCTGACCGACGTTCTGAAAATGGTCGATCCGGCCAAGCTGAACGCGGTTCTTTCGGCACTGTCTCAGGGGTTTCGCGGTCAAGGAGAGCGGATCGGACAGGCGATCACCGATTCCAATGAAGTTCTGGCGGCCATCAACCCGCGCCAGGAAGTGATCCGCCAGGACTGGAAGGCAATGGGCGACCTCAGCGCGACCTACGACCACGCCGCCGACGACATCGTCACGATCCTCGACGCCGGCACCACCACCGCCGAGACGATCACCGCCCAGCGTGCACAGCTTGACGCGTTGCTGCTCAACGTCATCGGCTTCGGCAAGGCCGGTGTGGACCTGTTGGCCCCCAACGCCAAAAACCTGGTCGATGCGGTCAATGGCTTCGCTCCCACGTCGGATCTACTGATGAAGTACCAACCTGAGTACACCTGCCTGCTCAACGGATCGGTGTTTCTCATGCAGAACGGACTTACCGATGCGTTCGGCGGCAACGGCCGCTCGGGGATCTTCGACATCGGGCTGCTGCTGGGCAACGACCCGTACATCTTCCCAGACAACCTGCCGATCGTCGGCGCCAAGGGCGGCCCTGGCGGAACTCCGGGCTGCGGTTCGCTGCCTGACGTCGCGAAGAACTACCCGGTACGACAGCTAGTGACGAACACAGGTTGGGGTACCGGTATGGACATCCGGCCGAACCCCGGCATCGGATTCCCCGGCTGGGCGAACTATTTCCCGGTCACTCGCGGAATCCCGCAACCACCCGTTGTCCGCAACCTCGGAGGTGGTCCGGCTCCCGGTCCGGTCCCATACCCCGGTGCACCGGCCTACGGTGCCGACCTGTACGCCGACGACGGGACGCCACTGTGGCCCGGTCTGCCGCCGGCACCACCGCCCTCGGATCAGTTACCACCTGACCCGAACAATCCGCCGCCTGGTGCGGAGCCCTTCGTTCCGCCCGCACCCGCCATCATGACGCCAACTCAGTGATGGCCCGCCGACCCCGACAGGAGCCGAATCGTGAACAAAGAAGTGCTCGCCACCCTGATACGCGTTACCGCCTTCCTGACCGTATGCGCTGTCGGTGTGTTCGCCCTGTTCTCAATCTTCGCCGACCTGAGGTTCGGTGAGCGCAAGCAATACACCGCACAGTTCACCGACATCAGCGGGCTGAAGAAGGGAGATTTCGTACGGATCGCCGGCGTGGAAGTCGGCCAGGTTCAGGGTGTTTCGATCGACAGCGACGCCAAGGTGCTCGTCGACTTCTCCACCGAGGACTCGGTGGCCCTGACCACGGCGAGCACCGCAGTGATCCGGTACGACAACTTGATCGGTGGTCGTTACCTGGAGCTCCAGCAGGGCGACGGACCGGGCCAGGCACTGGCCGCCGGCGCGACGATTCCGGTGGAGCGCACCCAACCCGCTCTCGACCTCGACGAATTGATCGGTGGATTCAGGCCGCTGTTCAAGGCGTTGGACCCCGATCAAGTCAACGCGTTGAGCACTCAGCTGGTCCATGTGTTCCAGGGACAAGGCGCCGCCATCGGGTCATTCCTGAACCAGACGGCGGCGATGACCTCCACGCTGGCCGACCGCGACCAGCTTATCGGCGAGGTGGTCACCAACCTTAACGTGCTTCTGGGTTCTCTCGGTGGCCAAAGCGACCAGTTCGACAAGGCGGTGGATTCGGTGTCGAGGCTGGTGGAGGGGCTGTCTGCGCATCGAACCGACATCACCAACGCCCTCGCGCACAGCGACATTGCGGCCACCGAGATTGCTGATCTGATGTCCCAATCCCGTCCAGCGCTTCAAAACATGATCGCACAGACCGACCGAGCCGCCGGCATCGCGGTCGCCGATCACGAGTATCTCGACAACCTCCTGAACACCCTTCCCGACAAGTACCGGGTGCTTGGCAGGCAGGCCATGTACGGCGACTACTTCAGTTTCTACCTCTGTGACCTCATCTTGAAGCTCAACGGCAAAGGTGGACAACCCGTCTACGTGAAACTTGTCGAACAGGTGAGCGGACGGTGCGCGCCGAAATGAAGTCATTCTCAGAACGAAACCCACACACCATTGGTTTGGTCGGAATGGCCATCACGATTGTGATCGCGCTGGCAGCGCTGAACTTCGACAAGCTGCCGATGCTCACTCGGACAAAGGATTACTCGGCCTACTTCGCCGATGCTGGTGGACTGAACACCGGTGCCACCGTACGAGTTTCGGGTTTCGCTGTCGGCAAGGTGAATCGGATCACCCTCGACGGCAGCAAGGTCATGGTCGATTTCACCGTCGACAGCGCAATTCGGCTCGGCGAGCAGAGCGAAGCGGCGATCAAGGTGAAGAGCCTTCTTGGAACTAAGGTGATCGACGTCCTTCCCCGTGGCAACGGCCAACTGCACGAGGCCATTCCGCTGGAGCGCACAACCTCGCCATATCAGCTGCCCGATGCGCTGGGTGACTTGGCCACCACGGTCGAAGGGCTCGACACCGACAACCTCTCGGCCGCACTCGACACCATGGCGCAGACCTTCGCCGGCACCCCGCCCGACGTCAAGGTCGCCGTGGCCGGCGTGGCACGGCTTTCCGAGACGATCAACAAACGTGACGTCGCGTTGCGCAACCTGCTCACCAACGCGCGTAAGGCTACCGCCGTCCTGGCCAACCGCAGTGATCAGGTCGTTGGCCTTGTGCACGACAGCAACGCGTTGCTCGCCGAGTTACGCACTCAAAGCGATGCGCTTGACCGGGTGTCGCAGGACATCAGCATGGCTGCAACGCAGCTGAGAGGGTTCATCGCCGATAACCGCCAACAGCTGCGCCCGATGCTCGAGAAGCTCAACGGCGTACTCACGATCATCGACAATCGCAAGGAGCGACTGAAAGAGGCCGTCAAGCTTCTCAACAAGTACGCGTTGTCGCTGGGGGAATCGGTGGGCTCGGGCCCGTTTTTCAAGGCGTACATTCCCAATCTGATTCCCGGCCAGATCTCGCAGCCGTTCATCGATGCGGCGTTCTCCGACCTCGGCCTAGACCCTGCGACGCTACTTCCGTCCCAGCTCGCTGACCCGCCGGTAGGGCAGCCGGGCACCCCGGCGTTGCCGGTGCCGTTCCCGCGCACCGGACAAGGGGGAGAGCCGCGTCTGAATCTGCCCGATGCGATCACCGGAAAGCCCGGTGATCCGCGGTACCCGTACCGGGAGCCTGCCCCGGCACCTGAGCCCGGCGGCCCACCGCCGGGACCCCCGGCGCCGCCAATCCCCGGGCTGGAATCTACACCGGAGCCGACACCGAGCCCGGTCTTCGTACCCGCGCCCGGTGAGCCCACAAATCCCCCTCCAGCAGGTGAAGGACAATGAGGATCAGTAAAAAGCAACTAGCGCTGGCGACCGGGCTGGTGGTCGTCTTGACGGCCGGAGTCCTCTTCGTATTCCGGATGAACGGCCCAGCTGCCCGCACCACCGTTACCGCCTACTTCGAGAACAGCAACGGATTGTTCGTCGGGGACGACGTGCTGATCCTGGGCGTGCCGGTCGGCAAGGTCAAGCAGATCGAACCGCAACCCGAACGCGCCAAGGTGACGTTTTGGGTGGACACCCAGTACAAGGTCCCAGCAGATGTCACCGCCGCGATCCTCTCACCGCAACTGGTGACCGGCCGGGCGATCCAGCTGACCCCGCCCTATGAATCCGGCCCCCAACTGCCCGATGGCGCCGTCGTACCGATCGAGCGGACCGCAGTTCCGGTGAGCTGGGACGACTTTCGAGTGCAGTTGGAGAAGCTGACCCGCACGCTGCAGCCCCAGAGGCCCGGCGGCACCAGTGCGCTGGGCAACTTCATCAACACTGCCGCGGACAACCTACGAGGTGAAGGCGCAAACATCCGTGACGCGATGGTGAAGTTGTCCAAGACGGTGACCATGCTCAGTGATCACAAGGATGACGTCTTCTCCACCCTGACCAACCTCGCCACTTTAGTCTCGGCGCTGCAGGACAGCACCGACGTGCTGTCGACGCTCAACCGCAACCTGGCGGCCGTGAGCGCACTGCTCGCCGACAGTCCCGACGAGGTGGGGCAGGTGATTGCTGACCTGAGTGCGTTGGCTATCGATGTGAAAAGCTTCGTATCCGAGAACCGTGACGCCGTGGGAACGACGTCGGACACCTTGGCGTCGATCAGCACGGCGCTGGTGCAAAGTCTCGACGACATCAAACAGTCACTACACATATTTCCCACCACCCTGGCCAACTTCAGCAACATCTACGAGCCTGCGAGCGGCTCACTGACCGGTGCATTGGCGATCAACAACTTCTCTGACCCGATCTCGTTCATCTGTGGCGCAGTCGAAGCGGCGTCTCGGCTGGGAGCCGAGCAATCGGCGAAGTTGTGTGTGCAGTACCTGGCGCCCATCGTCAAAAACCGCCAATTCAACTTTCCGCCGTTCGGCGAGAACGCCTTCGTCGGCGCTCAGGCGCGACCGAATGAGATCACCTACAGCGAGGATTGGCTGCGGCCGGACTACATTCCGCCTTCTCCGGCTGCGGAGTCCGGTCCAGAACCGGCACCCCTGCCCGCCGAAGCAGCGCCACCCGACAGCATCGATCCCGCCGCCGGGCTGCCCGGCCTGATAATTCCCACGGGGGCGGGATCATGACCAGCAGCGCCGCGTGGCTGATGACCTCGACGATGGCGATGAAACGACTGGTCGGAGGTGCGGTTGGTGCCGCAACGTTGATGCTCAGTGTCGCTGGCTGTGGCAATTGGCGCGGCCTGAACTCGGTGTCGCTCCCGGGAACAGAAGGCGGCGGGCCGGGTGCTTTCGACATCCAGGTTCAAATGCCCGATATCACCAATTTGCAGCCGAATTCGCGGGTTCGGGTCGCAGATGTCACGGTAGGCACCGTTACCAAGGTCGAGCGTCAAGACTGGCACGCACTTTTGACGCTGCGCCTCAACCGCGAAGTGAACCTTCCGGCCAACGCCACCGCCACGATCGGCCAAACCAGCCTGCTGGGGTCGTTGCACGTCGAGCTGGCGCCGCCGGTCGGTGCTGCGTCGCAGGGACGGTTGCACCAGGGCTCGTTGATTCCGTTGGCCAGCTCGGCTGCCTACCCCACCACCGAGCAGACACTGGCCGCGGTGTCGATGCTTCTCAATGGCGGTGGCCTGGGCCAGATGCAAGACATCACCACGGCGCTGAGTACCGCGCTGCGTGGCCGTGAGGCCGATCTGAGAGATCTCATCAACCAGCTCGAGACGTTCGTGGCGAAAACCAATGAGCAGACAGGCGACATCATCGAGGCCACCGATAAACTCAACAGCCTGACGGGCAAATTCGCATCCCAGCAACCCGTCTTCGACAAGGCCGTGCGCACCATTCCCGACGCTCTGCAGCTGCTGAAAGACCAGCGACACAACTTGATCGCAGCACTGGATCAGCTCGGCAAGTTCAGTGCGCTGGCGGCTGATTCGACGAGGCAAACCAAGGAATCGCTGGTCCGAGAATTCAACAACCTCGGCCCGGTGCTGGAATCGCTGGCCAACGCGGGCCCCAACATGACGCGTTCGCTGTCAATGCTGGCCACCTATCCGTTCCCGAACGAGACGGTGGAGAAATGGTTCCGAGGTGACTACGCCAACATGACTGCGATTGTGGACCTCACATTGAGCCGAATCGATGCCGGGTTCTTCACCGGCACCCGCTGGGAAGGCAACCTGACCGAGCTCGAAATGCAATGGGGCCGAACCATCGGTCAGCTCCCCAGCCCCTATACCGCGGTCAATCCGCTCGTGGCTCCTTACCGCTGGGATCAGGGGCGCTGACATGATTCACCGGAGAACCAAAATCCAGCTGGCCATCTTCGTTGTGATTGCCGTGGTGTTCGGCACCATCATGATTTTCGGATACATGAGGCTGCCAGCGCACCTCTTCGGGATCGGTCAGTACACCGTCACTCTCAATCTGGACTCGACCGGTGGACTGTATCCGACCGGTAACGTCACCTACCGCGGGACCGAGGTCGGTCGCGTGAAATCTGTGCGCCTCACCGAGAACGGCGAAGTTCAGGCTGTATTGACACTGAAATCGGGTGTCGACATCCCGTCTGATCTGCGCGCCGAAGTGCACAGCCAATCGGCGATCGGCGAACAGTACGTCGAGTTGTTGCCGCGCGACGCCGCAGCCCCAGCGCTCAAGGACGGGGATGTGATTGCGGCCAAAGACGCTTTCATCCCACCTGACATCAACAGCCTGCTCGACGCCGCCAACACAGGGCTGCAGGCCATTCCGCACGACAATCTCAAGACGGCGATCGACGAATCGTATGCGGCCGTAGGAGGTCTCGGTCCAGAGATCTCGCGGCTGGTTCGGGGATCGACTGCGCTGGCCTCCGATGCCAGGAAGAACCTGGACTCACTGACCACCTTGATCGACCAGTGGCAGCCGGTCTCCAACTCGCAAACCCGCACCGCCGACTCGATCGACGCGTGGGCGGCGAACCTGGCCTCGGTCACCAATCAGCTCAGACAACACAATGGCGATGTTGCCGGTCTCATCGAGCACGGAGCGCCGGCAGCCGCAGAAGCCCGCCGATTGCTGGAGCGGCTGCAACCGAATTTGCCGGTCTTGCTGGCTAACTTGGTGAGTATCAACCAGGTAGCCCTCACCTACCAGCCAGGCATCGAGCAAATTCTTGTCCTGCTGCCGCAAGGCATCGCTCAACTGCAGGCGCCAACCCTGGCCAACCGTGACATTAAAGACAAGGCGCACAAGGGCCTCTATCTGGCCTTCAACACCAACATCAACCTGCCGCCACCGTGCACTACAGGATTCTTGCCGGCTCAGCAACGCCGGCCGCCGTCGTTCCAGGATGCTCCAGAGCGGCCCGCAGGTGATCTGTACTGTCGCACCCCGCAGGATTCAGTGTTCAACGTTCGCAGTGCCCGCAACCTGCCGTGTGAAACGGTGTCGGGTAAACGCGCGCCGACAGTGAAGATCTGTGAGAGCGAAGAGAATTTCGTGCCCCTCAATGACGGCTTCAACTGGAAGGGCGACCCCAACGCAACCTTGTCGGGGCAGCCCATCCCCGATCTGGGACCCGGGCAGGGCCTGCCGGTTGCACCTGCTGAGGGCGAGCCGGTGCCGATAGCGGTAGCCCGCTACGACCCGGCGACAGGCACCTATCTGGGCCCCGACGGTCGGGTGTACACCCAGGCCGATTTGGCTGACAACGGATCAAAGGAGCAAACATGGCAGTCGATGCTGACCCCGCCAGCGACGAAGTAGCTGAGATCGCCGCCGACTACGCCGGCAGCGATCTCAAGGTCCACAACGGCTTTCGGTCCCGGGCCGCACGTCGTGGCAGGGGAGTGCGTGGCACTCTGCTGGTGGGAGTGCTCACCCTCGTAGTCATCGGTGGACTGACGGGCTGGCTCGGTTGGCACACCCACCGATCCGAGCAGACACAGCGGCTCAACGACATGTTCCTGCAGGCAGGTCGTCAGGGCGCGTTGAACCTGACCACCATGGACTTCGCGCATGTCGAAGCTGACATTCAGCGAGTACTGGACGGGTCGATCGGAACGTTCTACGACGACTTCGAGCAACGGGCACCGGCATTTGAGGAAGTAGTGAAAAAGACCCAGTCCAAGACGCAGGGAACGGTGACCGAAGCCGGAATTGAATCTGTGTCCGGCGATTCGGCCAGAGTGCTGGTCGCAGTGTCGGTGAAAACCTCGAATATCGTTGCGGCTGAACAGCGTCCGAGGTTGTGGCGGATGCGCATCGATGTCCAGAAGGTCGGCGACGTCGCGAAGGTGACGAATGTGGGGTTTGTGGCATGAGCACCCGCCTCAAGACCAAAGAAACGTCCGAATCCGTTGCCGATATCGATGCCGGCGATGATCTCCTAGGACACGCGCGGATGGAGCTCCCCGACGAAACCCGTGGCGACGCCGACGAACCTGCGTCCGCAGCGGCCTCGGAACCAGCCATGGCCGAGGAACACCCCACGAGCACATCTCGACGATCGGTCATGTGGTTGACCTACGGAATCGTTCCGGTCCTCATCGTCGGCCTGGCCGCATGCGCGGGTTATCTGCTGTGGAAAGACAGTTCGCTGCGCGCCGCGCAGGCTGCCACCGTCAGCGCTGTGCCCGCCGCTACCGATAGCACGATCAAGATGTTGTCTTACAAGCCCGATACCGTTCAGAAGGATCTGGAGGCAGCAGGCGAAGGACTCACCGGGGCGTTCAAGGATTCCTACAACGCGCTGACCCACGATGTCGTGATACCGGGCGCCCAGCAGAAGCAGATCTCCGCGGTGGCGACAGTGCCTGCAGCCTCGGTGGTTTCGGCGACCGCCAAGCGCGCGGTGGTCATGGTCTTCGTGAACCAAACGACGATCGTGGGCGCAGATCCGCCGACCGCGACAGCCTCGACTGTCAGGGTGACGATGGACAAAGTGGGTGACCGATGGCTCGTTTCCGATTTCACCCCGATCTGAACCGGGCAACAGCGTTCGTATTGATCGCCGCTGCGATGGGCGCGGCGACAGCGACAACGGCAGCGCCACGTGCCGCCGCCGACGATTTCGTGTACTTGGTCAACGTCACCGTGCGCCCTGGCTACAACTTCGCCGGCCCTGACGCTGCCCTGGCCTATGGGCACGACATCTGTTCGAAAGTGGCAGCCGGAATTGCCTATAGCCAACTTGTCGGCGACATCGATCGTGACTTCAACACCAACGACGAATTCCACGCGTCCTATCTGGTGACGCAAGCCGTCAACGAGCTGTGCCCCGAATTGATCTGGCAGCTGCGGAATTCAGCGGCCGGCTATCGACCTGGCGAGGTGAAATGACAATCAATGCCCGGCGGCTAGCCATCCTGGCCCAATGCGGCGTGCTCACTGTGACCGCCGTGCTGCATGCACCCGGTGCGGCAGCAGATAACCGACGCCTCAACAGCAGTGTTGTCGCCAACGTCTACACCGTCCAACGGCAAGCCGGCTGCGCCAACAACATCACCGTAGATCCGCGCCTCCTGGAAGCCGCCCACTGGCACACCCTCGACGTCCTCAACAACAGATCCCTCGACGGTGACACCGGGTCGGACGGGTCGACACCACAAGTTCGGGCGGCCAACGCGGGGTTTCGTGGACGCGTGGCCCAGACCATCGCCATCAACCCGGCGTTGGCGATCAACAACCTCGACGTCATCAATCAGTGGTATCACCGGCCCGACTATCTGGCGATCATGCAGGATTGCGGCTTCACGAGAATCGGAGTCTGGTCGGAGAACAGCCTCGATCGCTCGGTGCTCGTCGCGGTCTAAGGCAGCCCTGAGCCCTGAGCGCATCAATACCTTCCGTTCGGGGAATCAATCCCCGGGTCGGAGGAGCGAATTCCCCCCAGCGGTGGGTGTTTCCGGCGGCTCAAACCAGCACCATGTCACGCGTGCCGGTTGATAAGCCGCCGGTCTCGATGACGCATGGTGCCAGCCGCCACGATGAAATAGAGGTGACACGCAATGGATTCACCCATGAGCGGCGCGGACAGTGTGGCTGAGGAGCAGTCCAGTTTTGCGCCGCCTGCCGATTTCGCGGTCAACGCCAACGCGACGGGCGAGTTGTACGCAGAGGCCGAGAAAGACCGGCTGGCGTTCTGGGCCGCCCAGGCCAACCGGCTGAGCTGGCAGACCCCGTTCAGCGAGGTGCTCGACTGGTCGGAGGCACCGTTCGCGAAGTGGTTCGTGGGCGGCAAGCTCAACGTCGCCTACAACTGCGTCGACCGCCACGTCGAGGCGGGCAACGGCGACCGGGTCGCGATCCACTGGGTGGGGGAACCGGTCGGCCCCGATCCTGCCCATGCCCGCGACATCACCTACGCACAGCTCAAGGACGAGGTCAGCAAGGCCGCCAATGCGCTGACCGCGCTCGGCCTGACCGCCGGCGACCGCGTCGCCATCTACATGCCGATGGTGCCCGAGGCGATCGTGGCGATGCTGGCCTGCGCCCGGCTGGGTGCCATGCACAGTGTCGTCTTCGCGGGCTTCTCCGCCAGTGCGCTCAAGGCACGCGTCGAGGACGCTGCGGCCAAGCTCGTCATCACCACCGACGGCCAGTACCGGCGCGGCAAGGCCGCCTCGCTCAAGGACGCCGTGGATGAGGCCGTCTCCGATCAGCCGTCGGTCGAGCACGTCCTGGTGGTCCGCCGCACGGGAATCGACGTGAACTGGACCGACGGACGCGACCTGTGGTGGCACGAGACCGTCGACGTCGCCTCCCCGGAGCACACGCCGGAAGCCTTCGACTCCGAGCAGCCGCTGTTCCTGCTGTACACCTCGGGCACCACAGGCAAGCCCAAGGGCATCGTGCACACCTCGGGGGGCTACCTCACCCAGGCCGCCTACACCCACTACAACGTCTTCGACCTCAAGCCCGAGACCGACGTGTACTGGTGCACCGCCGACATCGGCTGGGTCACCGGGCACACCTACATCACCTACGGGCCGCTGGCCAACGGCGCCACCCAGGTGGTCTACGAGGGCACGCCCACCTCGCCCACTGAGCACCGCCACTTCGAGATCATCGAAAAGTACGGCGTCACAATCTATTACACCGCTCCCACGCTGATCCGCACGTTCATGAAGCTGGGCCGCCAGATCCCGGCCGAGCACAACCTGTCCAGTCTGCGGCTGCTGGGTTCGGTCGGCGAGCCGATCAACCCCGAGGCCTGGCGCTGGTACCGGGAAGTCATCGGCGCCAACAAGACTCCGATCGTGGACACCTGGTGGCAGACCGAGACCGGGGCCATCATGATCTCCCCGCTGCCCGGTGTCACCGCGACCAAGCCCGGATCGGCGATGACGCCGCTGCCCGGCATCTCGGCCAAGATCGTCGACGACGACGGCAACGAGCTGGTGCCCGGCGCCGACGAAGCCGAACACGTCACCGGCTCATCGCTTCTGTAAACGATCCCACGGCGACAGTGACCTGGTCAGGTTGAAGATGGGTGCTCAGTTGCTCGGCGAGCTGCTCCAAGCTCATCGTGCGGTGATAGAAAAGGGCCCACAACGTCTCCACGCCCAGGTCGGCTTCCTCGACAAGTCGCTCAATCTCGTCGTCCGGAGCGTCCCGCAGAGCCTCTTTGCGTTCCTTCAAGATCTTGCCGTGTACTCCTTGCGGGTCGTTTCGACGGCCCCAAGTTGAGCGTTGTACGTATCGCGATGAAGAACTCGGGATTTGTCGGCGTTGATGAGCAATCTCACCGAACGAAGTTGCCTCTCTAACAGGTGAATTGCCCGGCGCCCGTCGTCGTGCGTAGCAACGGCGATCCGGAAGTCATCGCCGTGCCGTCGGTAATCGAAACCGTTCCTGAGCATCTCCGCATCGACAACGCTGAGGTAAGCCGTGGCCAACACGTCACTCGTTGCGGTGCCTTGCGGCAATCCGCGAGGAGACCCCATCACTTGGCCAAGAAAATCGATCAGCGCCCCAACTACATCGACCCTGCCGGTCAGCCTGACGAGAATGTCATGGAGGACGGCATGGTCGATAGATTCATAGAATCCGGTGACGTCGGCGCGGACGATGTAGTCGTCTCCATGTGCTGGCATTGCCTCGAAATCGGGCCAACGTTTACTTGCCTCGAAACCGCGTGGCCAGAAGACCACCCCTTCCGATACGAGCCCCCGCTCAATCCGAGACCGCAACGGCTCGGCGAGTGCTTCATACACAACTCGGTCAATGAGATTCATCAGTGCCGCCGGCCGTGTCGAATATTTCGGCTTCGCCACGGGGACAGTGACGGAGGTCTCCGGTTCGTACCGACCACTAATGAGCGAATGCTCGATGGCGCGCACAAAACGCTCTCCGACTGCTCCACCCACCTTGTCGTCGGGCCGCGGCGGTAGAAGATCGTTGGAGCGTAGCGCCGACAGTGCGTCAGCCAATTTCAACTTGTCCGCGACAGCTGAATAACTGCTGACGCCTATTGGTGAGTTCATGCGCGCCATCGCAGTAGTCTGTCAAGTCCCCTGAACTCAACGTCGCGACCCCCGCAGTACGGGGTGTTTACAACGTTCCTCAACCCCGATGAGGCGGCGATCGTGCTACCGATCGCCCAGACCTGGTTGTTCATTGCTGTCGCGCAGCAGGGTCGCCGACTGTGCACAGAATATCGGGGTTGGGCTGCTGCCCGGACTCGGCAACACCAAGAGCGGATTCTTATAACGCTCGTCGGATACCGGGCGGTCGGCCTGCCTGTCGTTCTCGGATCCGCATACTTCACTGGTCTACGAACCGAATGTCAACGTCGCTGTCAATTATCGACATGGTTTCTCCTATGCTGCGTGCAACAGATTGCTGCGTGAGATCGGAGGGGCATGGTTGGGGGAGCGTTGACCGGACTCATTGAGACAGGAACACACCGAACTACGTGGACTCTGTCGAAGCCGCCTGATCCTGAAACGTGGGATGTATCTGGGGAGGTTGAACTGCAGGGATCGCGTCAGCCTGTGGGGACGGTTTTTGGCACTGCTCCAGTTAGTTGGACCATTACTGCGGGATCACGTGGAGCTGGATTTCCTCAACACTTCGATTATCCGCTGGTCTACGGCGAAATGAACGGGAATCTGGACGTGGTGCTGCTCGACGCCCACTTGACGGTCTTCGGCGAACATCCACGTGAGGGCTTCAGTTCATTTAAGGGAGGAAACGCTTACTTTGATGCGTGGGCAGCACTCGTCGGCCACGGTGCCCCTCGGAGCGGTCCCGTGCTTGTTGATTCGGGCAGCATCCAAGTGCCCTACCTTGAAGCGTTCGCGGGCAAGAGCCCGATCGAAGAGATCATCTTTCCCCAAGGCAGCATCTACGAACAGGACAAGCCGCAGTTCGCCGCCACCTTCGATAAGAGCAGTCTCCAGGAGTGGCGCGATGACAACGCGGAAGTGTCTCTCCACTACAATATTTCGGCAGATGTTGGAGGATTTCACAGCTTCGGCCTGGCGTTCAGCCCTGTTGTTTCAGTGGAGTTGTCCCAGCCAGTGCCTCTCGCCGAGTTCCTGACTCAGTGGGCATGGCCTCTCCGTGGCCTGATCGCTGCCGCGACGGGACGACGAGTAGACATCAACCATCTGACGTGTTCTCCAGTCATCGAAGGTGATACACGACGGCAGTTCCAAGTGTTCAACGCGTCCGTCACCCAAACTCCGTACACGTCGTCGAACTCGCTTAAGGACAAAGATGTCTCAGCGATCCGACTCGCGCCGGACGGCGAGTCACTCCTGAGACTGTTTCGCAAATGGCAGGAGCTCCGAGCCGCCGAGAATCCCATCCTGAATACATACGACATCACCGCCGTGGGTCGGAGCCAACACCCGCGGGCGCGGTTCTTGTTGCTCGTCCAAGCTCTGGAAGGCCTGCACGGAACTGAAAAGCGGTCCGAGGAGCGGCATTCCAGCTTCGCGAGTGAGCGTGATTTCGATGTTGGCTCGTTGTAAGGATCAGCTCGAGGGTGCGGTCTTCAAGTTCGTCAAGAAGCACCTGTCAAAGCGTCCTCCGATGGGGGTTGATTCGGTGCTGCGAGAGATGCTTCAGTCGCTGCCGATCGATCTAGAGTCGGAGTTAGCTGATGGCGCATTGGTGACGTCAGCCCGATCGGAAAATCCCACTGTCACTTCGACGTTGGATGCGATCCGGATTGTTCGGAACGATCTTTCGCACGGCAACAGGACGTATGACCGGCAAGCGTTGTCCGAGGCGGCTGACATCTTTGAGCGCGTTGTGCGTGGTCACCTATTTCGGCTCCTCGAAGTGTCGGATGAGGTCGTCACTCGAGTGCTCTCTCCACGTGATTGATCAAGATGCTCACGGCAGCGCGGTACTACCGAACGATGGGGGTGATTCCCAGGTTGTTCGCCCCGGTTGGTAAGCGGTTCTGACTTCTGTATAGGGCTGCGAGCTTGTTCACCGCAGCTGCGTGGCCTACCTCGTGTGCCAACCTGACGGCGGATAGTCTGCGTGACGTGCCTGTGGCGGAGATCGGTGCTCTAGATCTGGAGGCCTGAGTGATGCATGGCGCTGCAATCGAAGACCGTCTCCTTGAGAGGCTTAATGACCATCCTGTCGTAAACGCTTTTCCTCTTCACGATGCGCGTCTGCATAGTGACGGTCCAAACGTCATTCTTGAGAATGCCTGGAAGAGCTATCCGTTTCCCGCGCTCAGGGATGGTTCACGGCCTACCGATCGCCGAGATCATGCCACAGCTGGCGGAACTTCAGAAGGAGTGCCAGGATCCCCGAGGGTTGCCCTGGGCGGGCGAACCGATGGGAGCTGTGACGGAAAGGCTCACGATGTGGGGCGAGTCGGTGTGCGCCGATTACCGATGCTGGTGGAACGCCTCGATGACACGGCGGGTCAGTATGACCCCGACCTCCGGAGCGCCAGCATCCAGCGCGGCTACCGTCACCAACTCGTCCGGCTCAACTCGCAGTGGCCGATCGGACATCTTCAGAAGTTGTGCCGAACTCCTTGGCATGTCAGACACCTTGCGGATCGACAACGTACTGACTGGCTCGACACCTACGGCGATCGCAACTTGAGGCGACGAGACTGCCTGGGTGTGACCGATCAACCGCAGCATCCCGGCGATCTGTATCGGCAACTGATCGGGATCGACAACCGCGCCGAGCCCGTCACGGGGCAACGACGCCCACACAGACACTTGACCACTGTTGCCAATGCGCAGTCCGAGCGTCCGTCCCTCAGCGGCGGAATTCCACCCGGCAGGAGGATCATCACCAAGCAGCAAATAGATCGCATCCTGGACAGTGCGTGTGTCCAAACCTGCGTGCTCATCAACCAGACCGCTGCGGCGCATACGTCCAGCCAACGCATCTCCCAAGTCAGCCAGTGCCCGCGCCGATATCGGAGCGGCCGGCGACGGCATCACATGGACTTCAAGCGTAGACCGCGAAAACTGCTGCCCCCGATCGCCCAGCGCAAATTCGTTGCGCCACTGAAGAACCGGGGCTTCGGCAATTGGTACGAACGCGAGAGGGCTACCGGTTTCAACGAGTTCGCGGATCTTGGACGCGACCTTGGTCAGGAGGTCGGCTGTCGACGTGAAGCTGTCGCGGAACACCCCGGCGGCGTAGTCCTCGACCCCCGCCATGAAGGCGGCTTGGTCAGTATCCAGCTCGATGTCAGCCTTGCGGTAGACAACTCGGGGCATCCCCGCGGCCGTAGCCGCGATCCATTCGTCGTGGGTCGCGGATTGCCCGGTGTCCTGGAAGACATGGCCGTAGTGAGGCCCGACCAACAGCACGTAGACATCGGAGCTTTCGACTCCCGCCAGGCAGGCTTCCCGGCTTGGCGCCGTTTTTGCGGTGAAGTCCTCAAAGCGCACCGGAGTGTGACCGATCGCCGAGATCAATCCCGGCAGGGCGTCGCGCTCCTCTTCTAACCCACGCCGGACGCTGCTGATGAAAATCCTCATTCCGCTCCTCCCGTGATGACTGCCTGGCGTGCAGCGAAGATAAACTCCTCCCAGCGCTCTCGTTTGGCTTGGTCGTCAAAGATGGTCTCGATACCGACGTTCACCGATGACCGGCCGAAGCAGATCTCGATTTCCAGTGGCGTGAAGTCTTCGTAGTAGCCGCCGATCGGTCCGACTCCCGAATGGTGGTACACCCGCGTCACGGCGAAGGCAGACGCGGTGCGCAGCGGCAGCATTCGACTGGTCAGCGTCTTGGGCTCGTCGGGCGGCTTCGAGACAGTCCGGGGTTGTCGGCGCCGCCGATCTTCGATTGCGTCGTAGCTCTCGGCATCGAACGTCGCCTCGAGATATGCCAGCCCAGACCTCGTGAACGCCCAGGTCCGCCAGGTTGACGGACCCTCCATTGTGTACTCGGTATGGGATGCCGTGATCTGGTCGAGGTCCCCGATAAGAGCGGCGAGCGTCAGCAAGACGACGTTGGGGGCGATTCTGATACCCGGGCCGGGGAAGTTCGCAGCAGTGGCGTGGCGAATGGCCGTTTGCCACTGAGCCTCAGTGAGTTCCATGGTCCCCTCTTAGGCTTCTTGTTTGAGGCGGGTTTCCCAGGCCGGATAGCTGCCGAGGCTTCGAAGGAGCGGTGCGGTGAGTGCTGCCACTACCTGGTCGGGGTTTTCGTCGAGGTCGTTTAGTGAGGCTTCAGTTGCCCGCTCATAGATGTCGTCTGTGTAGATCGGCCCTGTGTCTCCGAAGCTGCGGTCGGCGATGATCCATGATCTCGAAGCGCGAAGACCGTTCATAGAGAGGGCGAATCGCCAACTGCCTGTGTATCCCCAGCGATGCGATACCGCAGCGGCCAGGCGGGCAAGCAAGCTGACACTCCCGATGATCAAGTCTTCGAAGACGACGGTGGCGTCAGGTGGAGGAGGGAAGACGCGACCTTGAAACGACAGTGCCGTCACAGCGCGTTCAGACGCCAGTATGAGCCGACCGGAACTCTTGGAGCACGATCTCGGCGGCCGAATCGCTACCGGCGAAGCGCTGCCCGTTGTGCATGCCGGTGGTCAATGCCACGCCACCGGGCCGCCGAGCGAAGCCACTCGCCCGAGCCAGTGTGGGTGCGTATTTGTGCTGCTCAGGACCTGTGACCGAGTGGACGAGCTGGAGCACTGGCTCTTGCCACTGTGCTGTTTCGGTGAGGGAGACGAGCATGTCTTCCGGTGCGCCGAGTGGATCGGCCAGCACGACCAGCAGAGGCGCATCGTCTACGAGCTCGGTACGGACCGAGCGGGCCTCAGTTCGCAGATCGCGGCGGTCCGCCAGGCGCCGGTCCAGGAGCCGCACGACCTCGGTGTTAGAGAGCACTCGGTTGGTCTTGTCGCCGCGGCCGTAGTAACGGCCGTCGGCCATGTGTGGCGCTCGGACTGATTGCGGGACGTGGACGACTAGACATCCCAGGACCGTAGGTCGTCAAGCAGCCTTGGTGTCGGGGTTAATGCGGCGGTGCCCCC
>NZ_JBZDPU010000009.1:0-3253 GCF_058270075.1 Mycobacterium shunyiense
GTACCGCACCGGTGACCTGGTGCGCTGGACCGAATCGGGCAGCCTGGAATACCTCGGACGCGCGGACGCTCAGGTCAAGCTGCGTGGCCAGCGCCTGGAACTGGGCGAGATCGAGAACACCCTGCTGGCCTGCCCGCAAGTCACCCGCGCGGCCGCCGCCGTGCATCGGGGTAGCACCGGCGTCGACCATCTGGTCGGCTACGTCGCTCTCGAGCAGACCAGCACCGCCGACTACGACGCTGACGTCGTCGACCAGTGGCAAGGCATCTACGACGAGCTCTACGACGCCGACCTCGACGAGGTCGAGTTCGGTAACGACTTCCGCGGCTGGAACAGCAGCTACACGGACGATCCGATTCCCCTGCACGAGATGGAGGAATGGCGCTCGGCCACCGTGGATCGGATTCTGTCGATGCGCCCGCAACGGGTGCTCGAGCTGGGTGTCGGATCGGGCCTGCTGTTGTCTCAGCTGGCTCCCGAGTGCATCGAGTATTGGGGCACAGACTTTTCCGCGCCGACCATTCAGAAGTTGCAGAGGGCCGTGGCCGCCCAGCCGTGGGGAGACCGGGTTCATCTGTTGACCCGACCGGCCCACATCACCGAGGCGTTGCCACAGGGCCAGTTCGACATGGTGGTGATCAACTCGGTGGTTCAGTACTTCCCGAGTGCCGGATACCTGGCCGAGGTCATCGACAAGGCCGTGGAACTGCTGGCGCCGGGCGGAACGCTGTTCATCGGTGACGTAAGAAATCACAGCCTGCAAGGTGCGTTTCAGACAGGTATCGCCTTGGCGCGCAGCCGCAACGGCACCGATACCGACGAGATCCGGCAACGGGTACAGCGCGCGATGCTCGGCGAGCACGAGTTGCTCCTCGCCCCGGAGTTTTTCACCACCTGGGCAGCCGACCATCCCTCCGTGAGCGGCATCGGTGTCCAGGTCAAGCGTGGAGAGGCCGACAACGAGCTGAGCCGGTACCGCTACGACGTGATCGTCCACAAGTCGCCCGCCCGGGTGTGCTCGCTGGCCAGCGCCCCGACCTGGGCGTGGACGGACTGTGCGGGTCTGAGCGGACTGCACGCCGAGTTGACGGCCCAGCAGCCGTCCACCGTGCGGGTCAGCGGTATTCCCCGCGCCGGCGTGATCGCCGACGTGGTCACCGAACATGCTCTGGGCGCCGGGCTCCCGCTCGCCGAGGCACTCGTCCACGCCGACTCCGCCGCCGAGGACGTCGTCACACCTGAGATGGTGTACCGGCTCGGCGAAGCAGCCGGATATCACGTCGCGGTCACCTGGGGCACCCAACCCGGCACCCTGGATGCCCTCTTCATCGCCGTTTCCGACGGTGAGGCGCTGCCGGCGCTCACCGAGCTCTACCAGCCCGCCTCGGATGCCCGGCAGCGCGGCGGCCACGCCAATGATCCGCACACCAACTCGAAGGTCACAGCGGTCCGACAGTGGTTGTCCGAGCGGCTACCCGAGTACATGGTGCCGAGCCAGATCGTGGTGCTCGACGAGTTCCCGTTGACGTCCTCGGGCAAGATCGATCGCAAGGCGCTACCTGAACCCACCTTCGTCGCCACCTCCTTCCGGGCTCCTCAGACCGATACGGAGAAAATCGTCGCCGAGGTGTTCACCGAGGTGCTCGGGCTCGGCAGGGCCGGGCTCGATGACGATTTCTTCGTCCTAGGTGGCGATTCCCTGATCGCCATCCGGGTCAGCGCGCGTCTACAGTCAGCTCTCGGCCGGGATGTGCCGGTTCGCTACCTGTTCGACGCGCCTACTGTCGGCGGGCTGGCCGACTATCTCGACCGGCATCAGGACGGTGTTGCCCGACCGCCGCTGACCGCGCGGCATCGTCCGGCGGCCATTCCGTTGTCGTATGCACAGCAACGACTGTGGTTCCTGGAGCAACTGCAGGGGCCGTCACCGATCTACAACATGGCGGTCGCGCTACGCCTCAGCGGGCACCTCGACGAAGATGCCCTGGGCGCTGCACTGGCAGACGTCGTGGGCCGGCAGGAGAGCCTGCGCACCGTGTTCATCTCGGTTGACGGGGTACCCCAGCAGGTGGTTCTGGGCGTCGAGCAGGCTGACCTGGGATGGGAAATCGTCGATGCCTCCGGATGGCAGGCGGCCCGGCTCGACGAGGAGATCGGTGCGGCGGCCCGCCACAGTTTCGACCTCACGAGTGAAATCCCGATCAAAGCAACACTTTTCCGCATCAGCGAGAACGAGCACGTCCTCGCGGCGGTGGTTCACCATATCGCCGCCGACGGCTGGTCGGTCACCCCGCTCGTGGTGGATCTGGCGACTGCCTACGCCAACCGGTGCGACGGGCAGGCCCCGGATTGGGAGCCCCTGCCGGTGCAGTATGCCGATTTCACGTTGTGGCAACAGGAGTGGCTGGGCTCGGTATCCGACGCCGACAGCGTGATCGCCGGGCAGCTGAAGTACTGGGAGGACGGGCTGGCCGACCTCCCCGATCGGTTGGAGCTACCGACTGACCGGCCGTATCCGCCGGTGGCCGATTACCAGGGTTCCAGCGTGGCGGTGGAGTGGCCTGCCGAACTACAGCAACAGATCGCCCGGGTCGCTCGCGAGCACGGCGCGACGAGCTTCATGGTGGTCCAGGCAGCTCTGGCGGCATTGATGGCTCAGCTGAGCGCAAGCACCGATGTGGCCGTGGGCATAGCGTCTGCCGGCCGCGGCGAGCCCGCACTCGACGAGTTGGTGGGTTTCTTCGTCAACACTTTGGTGCTGCGCGTGGACCTGGCCGGGGACCCCACGGTCGCAGACCTGTTGGGGCAGGTGCGGCAGCGTAGCTTGGCGGCGTTCGAGCATCAGGACGTGCCGTTCGAGGTTCTGGTGGATCGGCTCAATCCGACCCGGAGCCTGACCCATCACCCACTCGTGCAGGTCATGCTGACCTGGCAAAACCTGCCATGGCAACACAGCGACCCTGCCGCCGCGTTGGCGCTGGGTGACGTCGGTGTTACGCGGCTGGAGGCCGAAACTCAGACTGCCCGTATGGATCTGGTGTTCTCGCTGGCTGAACGCTTCAACGATGCCGGCGTGCCGGCCGGAATCGACGGATCGGTCGAGTTCCGTACCGACGTGTTCGACACGGCCACGATCGAGACCTTGATCCAACGTATGCAGCGGATGTTGGCGGCGATCACGGCTGACTCGGCTCAGCGGTTGTCGGCTGTGGGTGTGCTTGATGCTGCTGATTGTGCTCGGTTGGATGAGGTT